>JAZOCT010000030.1:0-3701 GCA_045596685.1 Tidjanibacter sp.
AGTTCTGGGGGTTCTGGGAGTTCTGGGGGTTCTGGGGGTTCTGGGAGTTCTGGGCTTTTCCCCTAACCTCCCTAACCTCCCTAACCTCCCTAATAAATCTTCGGGGCGCACCATTATGGTGCGCCCCGCGACTATTGACGTTAGACGTTGGACTAAAATCAACTCACAACCCCATCAGGTAGTCGGCCACTGCTTGGTAGGCGGGTAGCGAGATGGGGTCGTTGAGAGTGTTGGAAGCCAGAGGGTTGGAGGCCATCCTCACGATGACCATCTCGGCTGTGGGGTCGATGTAGATGGCTTGTCCGTGTACGCCACGAGCCATAAATGCCCCATTGGGGTTGTTGGTCACCCACCACATATTGCGGTAACTCCACCCGGGGAGTTTCTTGCCGTAGTCCGATGCGGCAAAGGGTGCAGGGTTGCTCCCGAAGCGTATATCCTCGATGACCTCGCGGGGCACAATCTGTTGTCGGTGCCACCTGCCATCTTGTAGCATCATCTCGCCGAATCGGGCCATATCGCGTAGGGCCATATTGAGTCCTCCGCCCGCAAAGGCCACACCCGTAGCATCCACCTGATAGTAGGCATCTTGCTCCATACCCATACGACTCCAAATGCGCTCGTGGAGTTGCTCGGCAAGAGGGGCACCACCCACCTTCTCCACAATCCATCCCAGCACGTCGGTGTTGATTGTGCGGTATCCGAACTTCTCACCGTGCTTGCCATCCTTCTTGACGGTTGGGATGTAGTCGCGGAAGCCTTGTGGGCTACCTGCGGGGTGGTCAAGCATAGCGTTGCCCGCAGCCGAGAAGTCCCAAATCTCGGCATTGGGGTCGGTGTACTCCTCCGAGTAGCGGATGGCGGTGGTCATATCCATCACCTGTCGCACTGTGGCATCGCCAAAGCCGCTCCCCGCCAATTCGGGGAGGTAGTAATCTACCCTCATTGAGGGGTTCAGACGGCCCTCGGCCACGAGTATGGCAGCGAGGGTGCCGGTGAAGGACTTGGTGACGCTCATCACAGCGTGAACGGACTCTGCGTTCATCTGCCCGAAGTAGCGTTCATAGACTATGCGCCCACGATGGAGGATGATGATGCCATCGGTGTGGTTCTCATCGAGACTCTCGCGCCACGTCATAGGAAGGCTTCGGCCCCAGGGGGTGAAGGTCACCTTGTCGATGGCCTCCTCGTCGAGGGCGTAGCGGAACGATGTCAGGCGCACACGGTTGTCGCGTGGCACGTTGGTGGTGGGCATAAACTCCCTCATATGGAGTACACTGTTGGGGAGCGACTCGGGGTTGAAGAAACTGCCGTCGCGGGCATTGCCACGCGGGGCTTGCGAAAAGGTGAAAGGGGTGTAAATCATAAGCGCCAAAAGTAGTGCAGCAACTTTCATCGTGGTTTTCATAACGAAATGTTTAATTGATTTGTATGCATAAAACGTACCCAATGAAGATAAATTATGAGGAAAAAGGGCAAAAAAAAGATAAAAAATTCCCCTAAATGGGGAAATATGGCTCTAATACGGAAAAAATAGATATATTTGTGGGTTAATTGGCAAATTATCAATAAACCTAAAATTAATAACAAGACGTATGAAATTTACAAAAATTCTGTTGGTCGCTCTCTTTTCACTCTTCTCGACCACACTCTTTGCACAGCAGGAGACCCGCACCGCTTGGAGTGCCGAGGTGGAGTCGCTCGGTGAGGGCTACTACAACATCAACGTAACGGCACAGGTGCCCGAGGATTTGCACATCTATGCAATGGGTGAACTTGGTGGTTACAACCCCACAGTGGTAACCGTAGAGTCGGAGAATATCTCCCTCGAAGGTGAGGTTATCCCCTCGCGCGAGCCCCACGAATATTTCGACGACATCTTTATGATCGATATGGGTGACTACTCGGGTGAGGTGACCTTCACACAGAAGGTTGCTGCGCACAAGAAGAACGCCAAAGTTACCGTCACCGTAGAGTGGCAGGAGTGCACCGACGAGACTTGCCAGATGGGTGAGGTGGAACTCGCAGTGAAACTCGGCAAGGAGGTTGTGGCCGCTCCCAAAGAGGAGGCAGCAGTTGCTCCTGCAAATGAGGAGGCTAACGGTGGCAACTTCTGGGCAATGATTATCGAGGCTATCCTCTGGGGCTTTGCGGCACTGCTCACTCCTTGTGTGTTCCCTATGGTTCCTATGACCGTGTCGTTCTTTATGAAGGGTTCGGAGAATAAGGCAAAAGCCAAATTCCGCGCCATTATGTACGGTGTGTTCATCGTGGCACTCTACACCCTCCCCATCGCGGCACTGATTCTCATCACCCGCATTGTGGGTGGCGACGCTGTGACTGCCGATATTTTCAACTGGTTGGCTACACATTGGCTCCCCAATATTGTATTCTTCATCGTATTTATGATTTTCGCCGCATCGTTCTTTGGTGCATTCGAGATTGTATTGCCCTCGAAACTTGTCAATAAGAGTGACGAAAATGTCGATAAGAAGA
Source organism: Tidjanibacter sp. (assembly GCA_045596685.1). Lineage (GTDB taxonomy): Bacteria > Bacteroidota > Bacteroidia > Bacteroidales > Rikenellaceae > Tidjanibacter. The sequence goes on from JAZOCT010000030.1 coordinate 2,497, forward strand.
AGGGCTTGGGTGGCGTATTCTTCCTCGCCCTCACCCTCGTTTTGGTATCCTTCTCCTGCACAGGTCCCATCGTGGGTTCGGTGCTCATCAAGGCTACCCAGGGCGAGATTTGGACCCCCATCTTTGCGATGATGGCCTTCTCGTTGGCGTTTGCCGTACCCTTTGTGCTCTGCGCACTCTTCCCCGGCTTGCTCAACAAGATGCCCAAGAGCGGTGGTTGGCTCAACTCTGTGAAGGTTGTCCTCGGTTTCGTGGAGGTGGCCCTCGGTCTGAAATTCCTCTCCACTGCCGACCAGGTTTACCACTGGGGCCTCTTGGATAGGGAGATTTATTTGGCTATCTGGATTGTATGCTTTACCCTGCTCGGTTTCTACCTCTTGGGCAAACTCAAATTCAAACACGACTCGGAGGTTAAGTATATCTCGACCTTCCGTCTTTTCGCTGCCATTGGCGTATTTGCCTTTGTGGTCTATATGATTCCCGGTATGTGGGGTGCGCCTCTGCGCGGTCTTTCGGGCTATATGCCCCCCTTGCAGAGCCAGGATTTCGTTATCGGCAGTGGCGCAGTTACAACTACCAGCGAGAGTAGCGAGAGTGGCGACTTGACCACCGTTAAGTATGGCGACTTCCTCGAATTGCCTCTCGGCTTGGAGGGCTTCTTCGACTTGGAAGAGGCAAAAGCCTATGCTGCAAAGGTTGGCAAACCCATCTTCCTCGACTTCACAGGTCACGGCTGTGTAAACTGCCGCGAGATGGAGTCAAGGGTGTGGAGCGACCCCACCGTGAAGGCACGATTGGAGAACGACTTTGTGATTTGCGCCCTCTATGTGGATGACAAAAAGCAGGTTGCAAAGGAGGATTGGGTGGTGGCCGCCAATGGCAAGACGCTCAAAACCCTCGGTAAGATTAACTCGGCATTTGCACTCGAACAGTTTGGTGCCAACGCACAGCCCCACTATGTAATCCTCGATGCCGAGGGCAAACAGTTGGGTGACGCTCGTGGCTACAACCTCGATGTTCCTGCATTTGTGGAGTGGATGGATAATGGCAAGGCTTTGTTCAACAAATAGTTGATGGCTAATATTAAAAGTTTTCGGGCTCGGCAAACGAATCTGCCGAGCCCGAAATGTTTTCTGGGAGTGTAGGGAGTGTAGGGAGTGTAGGGAGTGTAGGGAGTGTAGGGAGTGTAGGGAGTGTAGGGAGTG
>JAZOCT010000031.1:0-34608 GCA_045596685.1 Tidjanibacter sp.
AACGCGCAAAAAACTCACCCACCAAATTCTCCCCCGGGAGTGTTTTTATTTCGTGTTTAGCCATATCCGTAACTGCTTTTTGCAAAGATAGGTATCTTTTTTAATACCCACAACCCTTTGAATAAATCGGCTTCTCTTGACACCAATTTTCTCCCACTCGTAGTCTCTCGAGCCCCATCACTCTTCTTCCCTGATCACGGGTATCTTTTTTCATACCCGAGAGTTTTGGGGTATTCCCTTACTTTCACAAGAGTGCTCCCTCTCTATTCACGAGTATCATTTTTAATACCCGAGACCATTAGGGAGTTCCTTGATTTTCAATTTATCTCGGGTATCAAAAAGGATACCCGAGAACAGGGGGGGGATAATTGTGTTGGTGGGGTTTGGATATTGGGAAACAATTGTTATCTTTGCGTATGGATTGCGGAATACGCAATTCTTTTTGATGGCATTTAGGCTATTGTTGTTGATAAGTAAAACGACCAATTATTACTACGAACACACAATAGGCACGCTAAATGCTCACGCCTTATGGCGTGGGTTGTGCTTATGTTCGTATGGGTGCTTGGTCGTACCTTCTTATCAGTAAGCATACCCACGCTTCTCTTTTTTGAGTTAAACGGTTGTCGTCTGGTTGTAAGTAAAACACATTTGTTTAACTCAAAAATAATAAGCGTATGAAAAAAACTGCTTTCCTTTCATTGTTGATTCCTTTCTTGGTGTTGACATCGTGCCAATCTAATGAGAATAAGGCACTTGGTTTAATAGACAAATATATGCAAACGGTTGTGTATGATTTTAATAGTTATGAGGCTATACAGATTCAAATAGATAGTGCATATACCGCCCCTATTATAATGGAAATTCCTCGCAAATATGCACAAACCATTATTGAAACAGAGTCCAAACTTGCAAGTGCCCATAGGGGCTTAAAACACTCTCAATCATCTATGGCTCTTTGGAAACCCGATGGTTATTCATCTGCATTTAAAAGAGAACAATACAATCAAGCGAAAACAGAGGTGGCGGAGTATAAGAAAAATATCAAGGAGTATGAAAATGCAATTCAAGAGGCAAAGAAGGGCATTAAAGAGTATGTTGCTAATTTTCAGCGAGAATACCTCGGTTGGGTAGGTGCTTTGAATTATAGGTGTAATACGAGGAATGGCAATCCTTCTCTTGGTGAGGCGCTATTTATTTTTGATCCATCTTTCAATGAAATTTTATTTGCGATTCCTGACTTAAATCAAGAAGAACTAGAAATAATAGATGTGATTGAAAAGTACAGCGTACAATAATTGATAACAAGAATACCGAGAAATTCAAGATTCCTCGGTATTCTTTTTGATACTCATCACCAACCTGCACTCCATTTTGTTCGCGGGTATCTTTTTTAATACCCGTGAGGCAGGGGGTGAATTCTTCTCTTCTTTCTTGGGTATCTTTTTTCATACCCGCGAGGCAGGTCGATAACTGATAACTGATAACTGATAACTGATAACTGACAGCTCACTACATTCCTTTATTGATACCCACGCCGAAGAGGGCGAAGTCATATTTCACGGGGTCCTCTGCATCTGCCTCGCGAAGGTGGGCAGTGACCTCCTCCACCGCTTTCCAATCGTTCTGCTTGCGCTCCAAGATGCCGAGTTCGCGAGCCATATTGCCCGAGTGGAGGTCCAAAGGCAAGTAGAGGGCCGAGGATGGAATACGACGCCAATAGCCAAAATCCACACCCCTCACATCGGGGCGTACCATCCAGCGAAGGTACATATTGAGCCTCTTACAAGCCGCCCCTTTGGCTATCGAGGAGAGGTGTTTTTCGCTCCTTGCCGGGTGGTCGATGGCGAAAAATTCCTCGCGGAAGTTACGCAGCACCACGCGCATATCGCCCTGTCGTTCCCACTCACCCTGGAACCATTCGCCCAGCGAGCCATACTCGCGACACATACGCCCCAGAGCCCTCACAAAGCAGGTCAAATCCTCCCCATTGAAGGTGCGGTGGACATAACTCGCAAGTCCCCGAATCTCCCTCTCGGAGGCCCCCACAACAAAATCATAGGGCGCTCTATCGAGGTAGTCCATCATACGGTGGGCACTCTTCACAATGGCTTTACGGTTGCCCCACGCAATGGTTGCGGCCATAAAACCGCTCACCTCCCTATCCAACTGTCCCGCAAAGGAGTGGGGCACACTGATGGGGTCCGCCTCAATAAAGTCGGGTGTGTCGTAGCGGAGCCACAACTCGTCGAGTATCTCTTTTAATTCAAAATTCAAAATTCAAAATTTCCTTTTTTTCGAAGCTTTTTGTAAAAAGCTTCACCAAAAACTTTTAGTGTAACCTATACTCTACCCCATTAGGGAGATTAGGGAGGTTAGGGAGGTTAGGGAAATTAGGGAGGTTAAGGAATTTAGGGTTCTTCCCTAACCTCTCTAAATTCCCTAACTTCACTCATAATTCCTCGGGCGATTCATCGCCCGCACCTCAACTATCCTCCCCTATGTTATGGGAGGATGCCCGAAGGGCAGGAGAGGTCCGTCTATTTCTCGGGCGCATCGCGCCCGCGACGTTAGGCGTTAGACGTTAGACGTTAGACCATCCACAATGGAGATTCTCCTATCGCTCATCTCCGCCAATCCCTCATCGTGGGTCACCACAACCACCGTCAGTCCCAACTCATCGCGCAGTCGGAAGAAGAGGTTGTGTATCTCGGTGCGGTTATGGCTATCCAGGTTGCCCGAGGGTTCATCGGCAAGCAGAATACGAGGCGAATTAATCAGTGCGCGTGCAATAGCCACCCTCTGTTGTTCGCCACCCGATAGTTGGGAGGGTTTGTGCATCATACGCTCCGAGAGCCCCACAAGGGCGAGGAGTTCTCTCGCGCGAGGCTCCACCTCGGCCCTGTCGCGACCTGCAATAAGTCCCGGCAAGCAGACATTCTCAAAGGCGGTAAATTCGGGCAACAGGTAGTGGAATTGAAATACCAAGCCCACCGTTTGACTACGGTAGTCGGCAGCGCCATCGCTATCCAACGCGCCCACATCGACACCATCAACCACCACCCTTCCGTTATCAAACTCGGAGAGCGCACCGATGGCGTGCAGGAGTGTGGTCTTACCCGCGCCACTCGGTCCCACAATGGCCACAACCTCGCCCTCGGCAATGGAGAGCGACACGCCACGCAAGACTTCGAGGGAGCCGTAGAATTTATGGAGGTCTTCGACCTTTATTATCTCTTGTTTTGTCATAGTCGGTAGAGTTTTTCGTAGAGTGCGATAGTTTGTCGTGCTGCGCGTGTATCGTGGGCACGGAGGATGGCAGCCCCCCTTTCGAGGCACGCCCAATGCAGTGCGGTGGTTGCCTCCAAAGCATCATCGGGGGTGATGGCAAGGGTGCGACACATAAAACTCTTGCGCGATATTCCCGCTAATACCGCATAGCCCAACGAGGCTATACGCTCCAATCCCGCGATGAGTGCAAAATTCTGATTATCATCTTTCGCAAAGCCAATTCCCGGGTCTACAATAATCTCTCTTACGCCCTTTGCACAGAGCACATCGGCACGTCGCGCGAGGTAGTCCCTCACCTCCTCCACCACATCGTCATAGTGGGTAAGGCTCTGCATCGTTTGTGGCGTACCGCGCGAGTGCATAACCACCATTGGGGCACCCCAATGGGCCACAACCTCCGCCATACGCGCATCTCTCTCACCGGCACTCACATCGTTGATTATCACATTATCCCACCCGGAGAGCACCGCCTCGGCAACCTCACTGCGGAAGGTGTCAATGGAGAGCGTCACTTGGGGGGCCTCCCTACGGGCAATTTCCACACCTCGGAGCACCCTGCGCACCTCCTCATCTGTTGCCACATCCGACGCGCCCGGGCGAGTTGAGTAGCCGCCAATGTCGATAATATCGGCACCCTCGGCCACCATCTGCGCCACGCGCGTGCGTACAGCCTCCTCGCTCTCGGCCCTGCTTGTGGCGAAGAACGAATCGGGGGTGACGTTGAGAATAGCCATCACCTTACGATATGGGCTAACAATCTTCATTTCTCTCTTATCAAGCGGTCTATTTTTTCGACCTCGGGGCGTAGGTCACGACCATCGGCCTCCACCACAAAGTCGGCTCTCTCGCGCATCTCTTGTGCCGGCATTTGGCTCTCAATCCTCCCCACTACCTGTTCGCGGGTTAGGCCATCGCGCCTTATGCACCTTTCGATGCGCATCTCCATCGGGGCATCCACCACCACTGCCAAGTCGTAGTGTCCCACGAGGGGCGATGTAAAGAGCAGTGCGCTCTCCAAAATCACATAGTCGCTCTCTCGGCTCTCTGCCCACTCTTCGAAGTCGGCCACCACCCTCGGATGGACAATCCGATTGAGCCTTTGGAGCATCGCCTCATTGCCAAATACACGCGAGGCTATAAAGGGCCTATTGAGCACTCCTCCCGCGAAAGCCTCCTCGCCAAAGAGCGCCACGAGGGCCTCCCTCACTTCGCCATCTTCGGCCATAATCTCCTTCGCCCTCCTATCGGAGTCGTAGATGGGGGCACCCGAGAGTGCCGAAAGAGCCCTGCATAGGGTACTCTTTCCGCTACCGATACCTCCCGTTATGGCAACACGTTTCATTGGCCAATAAAAGTGACTATGGCTAAAAATCTTCGAGTATCACAAAAGGCATTCGGCTTACCGAGAGCACTTTGAGGCTCGAATTACGCACCGAAATGATATTCTGCAACGAGGTTGGCGAGATTTCATAGGTATTCGACACCCCATCAATGGGCAATAGCTCCACCTCCGAGCGTTGCAACTTAATGGTCTTACGCTTAAAGTAGCGTGCCGAGATGATGTTATGGCCCGTACCCTCCACAACACAAGTGGTACGCACCCTCTCGCCCTCAATCTCAACCGTCACAGGTATCTCGGCAGTGTAGGTGTATTGCAACTTGCCACTATACCAAAATATGAACGACAGAGCCACCATAACCAAAAATGCGGGGGTTATGCGCCTTTTCACCCTGCCATAGACCTCTTTGCCTTTATCTAAAATCTTTTTTGTCATCTTATAGGTTTGTTTTGTAAGTTCTACAACTGTTTGAGTGCCAGACGTATGAGGGCCTCAACCTCCACTGCGGGATTCTCTTTGAGCACCTTGCGCAGCACCTTCTCGGAGGCAGCCTTACCAAAACCGAGCATTGAGAGTGCTTGGAGTGCTTCGGAGTAGACCTCGCCACCTGCCGACATATTCTCCAACAAATCCTTCTGTGCTCCCTTCGAGCCACTCTCGATGCCGAGCACCTTATCTTTAATCTCCACAATGATTTTCTGTGCTGTTTTGAGCCCCAAGCCCTTGACATTTTTGAGCAAAACGGCATTCTCGGAGGAGATAATATTGGCCAACTCCGAGGGCGTATAGGTCGAAAGTATCATCCTTGCCGTACCGCCACCCACGCCCGAAACGCCAATGAGCAGACGGAAAATATCCCTCTCGCTACGCTCTGCAAAGCCATAGAGTATCTCGGCATCTTCGCGTACAATGTGATGAACATAGACCATAGCCTCCTCACGTCCCTCCAATTGGGTGTAGGTTTGGAGTGAGATGGTGACAATATAGCCCACACCTCCACACTCAATCACTGCGTAGGTGGGTGTTAATTCTGCCAAAAGACCTCTTAAATAATCAAACATAGTTCCTCTCTAAATAGACTTTCTGATGAGTTTAATCGTACAAAGTTAATAAAAAGAGACGAGAAACTAACCTTTCCCAAGAAATTTATTATATTTGCCACTCGTTAGCAATTTTGACAAAACAAAAACAAAAAAATAAGAACAATTCCTATGAAAAAACTTTTGATTGCGGTTGCACTTCTCGCATTGGGTATGACCGCCTGCAACAACACCAACAACCAGAACACCACCGAAGGTGCAGAAACTACCGTAACTACCGGTAAGGTAGCCTACTTCTACATCGACCAGATTGTGGCAGAGTACCAATTTGCCAAAGACAAACAGGCAGAGTTCCAGACTAAATACGACAAAGCCACCAAGAAACTCACCGCTACCGAGAGTGCCATCGAGAAGGACTACACCAAACTCCAAAACAAGGTGATGGAACTCCAAGATAAGATTAACAAGGTGCTCATCACTCGCGCAAATGCCGAGGTGGAGATGCAGAAACTCCAAGCCGAGGAGGCTAAAATTCAGGAACGCATCGCCAAACACCAGCAGGAGGCACAGAAGGTAAGTGGCGAACTCGCCGAGGAGGAGATGGTCATCAACAACCAGATTGTCAATAGCGTCTATGAGTTTGTTGCCAAACTCAATGCCGACCTTCGCTACGACATCGTGCTTTCGAGCACCACCACCGGCGGCCCCATCATCCACGCCAATCCCGCACTCAACATCACCGCAGAGATTGTTAGCGCACTTAATGCCGCATACACAAAATAGAGCGACAGGGAAGTGAGAGATAAAAAGCGTTGAGATTTCCTAATCTCAACGCTTTTTTAGTGCCTCTTTCCACGCCATCGCGTCCCATTCGCGTTTGTGTTGCGGGGTGTAGAACTTGCGCCCCGTCAATCCCTCGGGCAGAAACTCCTGCTCCACCCAATTACCCTCATAATCGTGGGCATACTTATACCCCTTGCCGTAGCCCAACTTATCCATAAGTTTCGTTGGGGCATTACGCAGATGGAGGGGTACGGGACGGTTGGTTGTATCCTTCTCCACGAGGCTCATAGCCTCATTCACAGCCATATATGCCGAGTTGCTCTTGGGACTTGTGGCGAGGTAGATGGTTGCCTCTGCCAGAGGAATCCGCGCTTCGGGCATACCGAGTTTATGTACCGCATCGAAGCAGGCGTTGGCCAACAAGAGGGCATTGGGATTTGCCAACCCCACATCCTCCGAGGCGGAGATAACCAACCTGCGAGCAATGAACTTCACATCCTCGCCCCCTGCCAACATCCTCGCCAAGTAGTAGATGGCGGCATCGGGGTCACTACCGCGTATGCTCTTAATGAAGGCGCTGATTACGTCGTAGTGTTGTTCGCCACCTTTGTCGTAGAGTGCTATGTTTTGTTGCAGGCAGTCGGTGACTCTCTGGTCGGTGATGACAATCTCGCCCTCACTCGCACCCGCCATAATATCCAAAATATTCAGCAGTTTTCGCGCATCACCACCCGAGAACTCAAAGAGCGCGTGAGTCTGCTCCACCCTCACACCTCTCTCCACGAGCACTTTGTCTTTTGTAATGGCCCTTTCAAGGAGGGTTTGCAACTCGCTCTCATCCATTGCTTTGAGCACATAGACCTGACAGCGTGACAGCAGAGGGGTGATAACCTCAAAGGAGGGGTTCTCGGTGGTGGCACCAATGAGGGTGAATACCCCCTGTTCCACAGCGCCCAAGAGCGAATCCTGTTGTGCCTTATTGAAGCGGTGAATCTCGTCTATAAATAATATAGGTGCGCCCGAGTTGAAAAAACGGCTCTTCTTGGCGCTCTCTATGACCTCTCTCACCTCCTTCACACCACTCGCAATGGCCGAGAGGGTAAACATCTGCCTACCCAGAGCCAGGGCCACGAGTTTTGCGAGGGTGGTTTTACCCACCCCCGGAGGTCCCCAGAGTATAAACGAGGGTATATTGCCACTCTCCACGAAGCGGCGAATGACACCCTCCTCACCGACCAGATGGCGCTGACCGATGTACTCATCGAGGGTTTGGGGGCGCAGACGTTCTGCAAGGGGCGGAAGGCTCATAACTCTTTGTTTTCGTCTTTTTACACCAACAAAGGTAATACTTTTTGGCGAGAAAAAAAGGAGAGTGTGTGACACTCTCCTCTAATATTTGTCTTCGAGACCGACTATTTCACCTCCTCGGCAGGAGTGGGAATAACCTCAATGAGTTCCACAGTGAAAGTAATAGCGTTGTTGGGGCCAATAGCGCCATCGCGGGTACCACGAGCACCATATGCCAAGTTCGAGGGAATCCAGAGTTTAATCTCACCGCCCTCGCCTACGAGTTTCATACCCTCGGTCCAGCCTTTGATAACCTGGTTGAGTGCAAACTTCGCGGTGTCGCCACGCTCATACGACGAGTCGAAAACTTTGCCTTTGCGAGTTTTGCCCTCATACATAACCTTCACCTCATCGGTGTCAAGGGTTGCCCTCTTTTCGAGGTTACCCTCGCGTACAATCTGATACAACAGACCACTCTCGGTTTTCTGTACACCCTCCTGTTTCTCAATCTCTTCGAGGTAGGCAGCAGAGTTCTCGGCAGCCTTCATAGGATTCACCACGTTCATATATTTGCGAAGGAATGCAAAAGCCTCCTGCTGCTCCATCACAACCTCCTCGTTGATAGCGTCCTCAACACCCTGATAGAAGAGGTCCATATTCATATCGTCCTCCAAAGAGTTCAAAAGGCGAAGGAGCGAAGCACCAAAGTCGGTACCCATAGCATACGAAAGGGTATCAACATCGTTTTTCATTGCGCGGGAACCACCACACGAAGTCATCGAAACAACTGCCAAAGCAGCAAGCGCGATAGTAATGATTTTTTTCATAGTTTTGCTTTTGTTATTTATTTGTTAAGTGTTATTCATTTTTGCGACTGCAAATATAACTCAATTAATTGGATTTTAGTATCAATCCACACAATTTATAGAGCATTCGTGCACCAACATTGGCATCCCACTCGTCATCCTCACCACGAGGAGCAACCTCTACAAGGTCAAAACCGATGATTCTCCTGCCACTCTTCAACACCGTATCGAGCAAATAGACAGCCTCGTGGAACGACAAACCTCCCGCCACAGGGGTACCCGTACCCGGGCACAACTCCGCCGAAAGACCGTCAATATCGAAACTCACATAGACATTCTCGGGCAACTCCGCAACAATCCTACGGCACTGCTCCGCCCACAAAGTACCCTCAAATCTCTCCGAGGTGAGCATCCAATCGTCAAACTGCACAACCCTGCCACCCGAGTTTTTCACCAATGCGACCTCATCGTCGCAATAGTCGCGGATGCCAACTTGCACAATCTTCTCCACTGCCTCCACCTCCTGCAACACATTGTACATAATCGAGGCGTGCGAGTAGCGGAAGCCCTCATAGGCCTCCCTCAAATCGGCGTGGGCATCAATATGAAGGATACCAAACTTCGGATACTTCTCACCCAGGGCCCTAATGAAACCCAGAGGGGTGCTGTGGTCACCGCCCACAAGTCCCACTTTCTTGCCCTTTTTCAGCCACTCGGAGGTCTGCTCATAGACCTTGCAGTTCATCTCCGCAGAGCCACTATTGACCCTCGCCCTGCGCGTGGGAACCATCGACGACTCAAAAATCGTACCCCCCTCTTCCAAATACTTGATGACCTTCTTGGCATCACTTCTCAACAGAGAGTCCATATCCTGAATAGTGTAGTCGATGGGGACTGTGGCGATTCCCTTTTTCCACGCATCGGGGCTCACGGGGTCGTAGAAATCGAGTTGCACCGAGGCACCGATTATTGCATCGGGCGCGTAACTCTGCCCCCCACCATAGGATGCCGTCACGCCCCAGGGGGCCGACACCAACACCAATTCTGCCTCTTTCGTCGTGAAAGGCATACCGAAATAGTTACCATTATTACACCCCACATCCGAGGGGTTATACTCCTTTTTTTCCATCTTCTGTTCTTCGTTATTTTCGCCCGTCAAATCTTCATTTATGCACTTTGGCGGGCAACTTTCACACAAATATACGCTCTTTTTTTGGGAAAAAGTTTGGAAACTCAAAAAAAATTACTACTTTTGTTCCACAAAGCAATGGTTGGCGCAATTTGCGCAAATAGTTGTTTTAGTGATTCTTTCATAATCAGTATTTTAAGTTGGGGGGTTTGGGATACCGTGAGGTATCCCAAACTTTTTTCCTTACAGTGGACGGAACTCCTGGGGAAATATATATGGCTTATAGAACTTATAATTAAATTCTCAACTTTCAACTCTCAATTCTTCTCGGGTATCTTTTTTAATACCCGCGTCAAACAACAGACCTCACCCCCGCTACGCGGACTGCTCGGTGAGGACACCGAGCACAATTACGACCACCCCTCCAAGCCTCCCCTATCATAGGGGAGGCTTGACAGACCTCACCCCCGCTACGCGGACCCTCTCCTAACTTATGAGAGGGTGTTCCCTTTTAATATTAGAGGTTTTCCCTTTTATTTTCGGGTATTAAAAAAGATACCCAAAAATGTGCGTGGGCTTGTGTTACAAGAGGGTTGTGATTTTGTCTTGATACTTGCGCGAGATGGGGATGGATTCCAAACCCTCCACTTTGAGATCGGCAACCACAACCCCAGAAGGCTCCTTATGTATCATCTTTATGTAGTCGGGATTGATGAAGTAGGAGCGGTGGCAGCGGACCAAACCGTAGCGGGACATCTGCTCTTCGAGGGCACGCATCGAGGAACGTAGCACAAACTTCCTCACCTTTCCCTTGTCTGTGTGGTGAATCTGCACATAATTTTCCTCCGATTTGAGGAAAATAACCGCCTCGGAGGCTATCACAAGGCGTAATTTCTTATACTCATCGTAGAACTTTATGAGTGACGAGGGGTCTGTTCCCTCCTCCTCTTTGGTGCGCTCGGCGTGAAGAGCAAACCCGAGGTGGAGGAGTACATAGGGGAAGAGGCAGATGCCGAAGAGTACACCAAAACTCTTGCCCACAACCTCGAAGAAACTCTGCTCACCCTTCAACATCAGAGTGATGTAGAGTGCCGCAAAGAGCGCGCCTACAACCTCCTCACCCACAGCCCATAAAGCACACGTTACAGGGGAGGCAATGATGTGTTTACGAAGAAGGAAAAGCACCCAACGCGAAAGGGCCGTGACCCCAAAAAGAATACAAAAAAGAATGGTGAGGTTGAATGAGTAGGAGGCGTGCGCCATCTCCAACGACTCCACAATACCAAAGGGCTTATACAGGAGCGCAAAAACAAAGGTGAAGATGGGAACAAGAGTGGTGTGGAGCACCGCACTGTAACCTCCAAAGAATAGTTGCTGTTTGTTATCCATAGTAAAATGTCACTAATTTGGTTGGGACAAATGTAGTAATTTTTTGTCAAACATCCCAATTTCGCCAATTTTATCCCTAAATAAGCCATTTTTGTAACTAAACACTTATCCCCGTAACATAAATTCGCAGGGCTTGGGGTATGGTTCTATTTTTGCACTCGAAGAACAACAAAATATTAAGATTAAGCAAATGGAAAGAGTCAAAATTGCCGCACTCGGGGATTCGATAACCAAAGGTGTGGTGCTCACCGAAGAGAACAACTACTCGGTTTTGGAGCAAAATTTTATGGAACTAATCAAAAACAAGCGAGGGGTAGAGATTGATAACTACGGGAAGTTTGGCTGCACGATAGGCTTTGCACACCACATCATCTCACATCACGCCGAGGATATTGCCACAACGAACTACACCTTTATAGAATATGGAGGTAACGATTGTGACTTCTATTGGAAGCGCATAGCCCTCAATCCCGAGGGTGAACACCACCCGAAAACCTCGCTCGAAGCCTTCCGCAAGTTGCTTGTGGAGTTATTGGACAGGGTGCGCGCGCTCGGCTCGAAGCCCATATTACTCTCCCTCCCACCCATCAATTCGCGCTCCTACTTCGACTTTTTTAGTCGTGGCATCGACGAGGTGGGGCGTGCCAACATTCTCGGTTGGATGGGTGGACAAGTGGAGGCAATTGAGCGCTGGCACGAGAGTTACAACAATGTGATTTTTGAGGTCGCCACTACCACTTCAACCCCCATTCTCGACATCACACACCCGTTTGAAAACTATGCGGGGGATTGGCGCTCGTTGCTGTGTCGTGATGGCATCCATCCCAACTCACTCGGCCATCAACTCATAGCCTCCTCCATCCTAACCGCTATGAATTTTTAGTCGCCCCCTTAAAAAAATAGACGACCCGCACTTGCTTTCAAGTGCGGGTCGTTTTTTCCACCTGCGGAGTGGCGGTTATTTCTTGAAGGCGAAGTAGACCGCCAGCAGAATCAATCCAAACGACACGAGGTAGTTCCAACGGAAGGTTTCGGTCTTGAAGAGTGCCAAAGCCAATACGGTAAAGACCACGAGCGAGATGCACTCTTGGATGATTTTGAGTTGGAAGAGCGAAAATGGGCCTCCGCTTCCCACAAAGCCTATGCGGTTGGCGGGAATCGTTAGGCAGTATTCGAAAAATGCCACACCCCAACTCAATAGGATTATGATAATCAGTGGAAAGGGGTCTTTGCCACCGTTCATATCACGCAATTTCAGGTTCCCGTACCACGCGAAGGTCATAAAGACATTCGAGAGCACCAACATACCAATTGTAACCAGTCCCTTCATACTATTTTCCCTATTTGTTTATCTCTAACTTCTTACCTGCGCCACCAGATTAAATATCGTGCGAGAGTGGTGCGGGGATGACTTGCGAGAAATCGTAGTCGTGCCAGCGCTCGGCGGTATAGTCCAGCAGGGCGCGTATCTCGTCGGGGTCGTAACTCGTCACCAACTTCATACGGGTCTGCTTGAAGTCGGGCAGCCCCTTGAAGTAGTTGGAGAAGTGGCGACGCATCTCGATGATGCCCACAAAATCGCCCTTTGCGGCAAGCGAGAGGTCCAGATGGTGCTTGGCAATCTCAACCCTCTCGGGTACAGATGGTTGTGGGAGTTTTTCGCCCGTTGTAATGAAGTGTTTGCACTCGCGGAAAATCCAGGGTCTGCCATAGGTTGCCCTGCCTATCATCACCGCATCCACGCCATACCTCTCGAAACATTCGGCAGCCCTCTCGGCGGAGGTGACATCGCCATTGCCGATGATGGGAATGTGGATTCGGGGATTGTTTTTTACCTTGCCGATGAGGGTCCAATCGGCCTCACCGCGATACATCTGCGAGCGGGTTCTGCCGTGAATCGTTAGAGCCTGAATACCAACATCCTGCAATCTCTCGGCAATCTCTTCGATATTCTTGTTATCGTCGTCCCATCCGAGCCTTGTTTTGACCGTTACGGGGAGTTTTACGGCCTCCACAATCTGTCGTGTCATCTCCACCATCAGGGGCACGTCTTTCATCATACCGCTACCCGCACCTCTGCCCGCAATCTTCTTCATCGGGCAGCCGAAGTTGATGTCTATCACATCGGGAGCAGCCCTCTCTGCCAACTTTGCGGCCTCAACCATAGGCTCAATAAGGTGGCCATAGATTTGGATGGCTACGGGGCGCTCCGCATCCGAGACGTTGAGTTTGCGGAAGGTCTTTTCCGCACCGTGAAACAACCCGTCGGACGAAACGAACTCGGTGGTGACCATATCGGCCCCGAACTCTTTGCATAATTGGCGGAACGAAGGGTCGGTGACATCCTCCATAGGAGCCAAAAATAGCGGCTTTTCGCCAAAATCTATACTTCCTATCTTCACTGTTTGCAAATTTTGCCCCAAAAATAGTTATATTTGCGCTCCAAACAATGCGAAGCCGTTTGAAAATGCAAAAATTTGATACAACAATGACTATCGAACAGACACTTTTGGCCGCTGTGACGGCAACCGTCGAGAGGCTCTACGGACCCCTCGAAGGAGTTACACTCCAACTCCAAAAAACACGCAAAGAGTTCTCGGGTGACTACACACTCGTGGTCTTCCCTCTGCTCAAACGAAGCCGTAAATCACCCGATGCAACCGCTAATGAGATTGGCGAGGCGTTGGTGGCAGAGTGTCCACTCGTGGAGAGCACCAACACCATTAAGGGTTTTTTGAATATCGCCTTGAAGGCCGACTTCTGGCGCGAAGAGTTCGGTAGGATTGCCTCCAATGAGGCCTTCGGCATCGCTCCCCGCAACGGTAAAACCGTAATGGTGGAGTACTCCTCGCCCAATACCAACAAACCCCTCCATCTCGGACACATCCGCAACAACCTCCTCGGTTACTCCGTAGCGCAGATTCTCGAAGCAGCAGGATACAAGGTCATCAAAGCCAACTTGGTGAATGACCGAGGTATCCACATCTGCAAGAGTATGCTCGCTTGGCAACTCTATGGCGAGGGCGAAACTCCCGAGTCGAGCGGTATGAAGGGCGACCACCTCGTGGGTAAATACTATGTTGAGTTCGACAAACACTACAAGGCCGAAATTAAGGAACTTGTTGCAGGTGGTATGGACGAAGAGGAGGCCAAAAAAGAGGCCCCAATTATGAAACAAGCACGCACGATGCTCCAAAAATGGGAGGCTCACGACCCCGAAGTGTATGGCCTCTGGGAGCGAATGAACGGTTGGGTGTATGAGGGCTTCGATGCCACCTACAAGGCTCTTGGTGTGGGCTTCGATAAGGTATATTACGAGTCGCAGACCTACCTTCTGGGTAAGGATATTGTGGCCGACGGCTTGCAGAAGGGGGTATTCTACCGCCGCGAGGATGGTAGCGTGTGGATTGACCTCACTGCCGACGGCTTGGATGAGAAACTTCTCCTGCGTGGCGACGGCACCAGCGTCTATATGACACAGGATTTGGGCACAGCCCTCTCGCGACAGAGAGACGAGAGCCTCGATGGTATCATCTATGTTGTGGGCAACGAACAGAACTACCACTTCCAAGTGCTGAAACTCGTGCTCAAAAAGATGGGCTACGAGTGGAGCGACAATATCTACCACCTCTCCTATGGTATGGTGGAACTGCCCGAGGGTAAGATGAAGTCGCGCGAGGGTACGGTTGTCGATGCCGACGACTTGGTGGAGGATATGATTGCCACTGCCCGTGAGATGTCCGACGAACTCGGCAAACTCGATGGTATGAGCGCCGAGGAACAAAACGAAATTGCACGCATCGTGGGCCTGGGAGCGCTCAAATATTTCATTCTCAAAGTGGACCCCAAGAAGACTATGCTCTTCAACCCCCGCGAAAGTATCGACTTCAATGGCAATACGGGCCCCTTCATCCAGTACACCTACGCCCGCATCCGCTCGGTGTTGCGTAAGGCTGCCGAGGCAGGCGTTGAGGGTAGGGTGGATGGCTCACTGAACCTCATTCCCGAAGAGGTGGAAATCGTGAAGTACCTCTCCGACTTCCCACAAGTAGTCTTGCAGGCTGCCGCCACCTATTCGCCCAGCGTCATCGGCGCATACGTCTATGACCTCGCGAAGATGTACAACGGCTACTACCACGACCACTCCATCCTCCGCGAGGAGCGCGAGGAGGTTCGTGCTTTCCGTGTAGCATTGAGCGCTACGGTGGCCGACATTATTGCTCGTGGTATGGCGTTGATGGGTATAGAGGTGCCCGAACGTATGTAGTAGCGAGCGCAGATTGTGGGCGATTAGGTCGTTGCACTGCGATAAGCGAGTTCCTCACCTACGATTAACAAATGTAGCTGACTGCGGACTGCTAATTGCGGAGCGCGGACTGCTCAAAGCAAATAATTTTCTTGGAAAAAATGGTGCCAAATCCCAATTATTTTTGTATTTTTGAGGGATTGAATTTGGATTAAACCGTATGTACGATTACAAAACGCTCCGCAAGGTCATCTTCACACTCGCCGCACTCTTCGGCTTTGTCCTTGTTGTTTTGGTCTTTACCTGTCTGCCACTCAATAAGTTTGCGTGGCTCTCGGTGTTGTTGCTCATCGTCGTGGGCATCTATTTTGTGACCATTCCACTAAAACTCATTGGCGAGATGAAGGATTTGGAGGAGTTGATGGAAAAGTACAAAAAAGAGGCGCAAACTACCAAAAAAGACTAACCTAAAAAACTAACAAATAGACAATGAAAAGAATTCTTATCGCTGGTGCGGGTGGTCAGATTGGCTCGGAACTTACGGGCTACCTCCGCAAAATCTATGGTCCCGAGAATGTCATAGCAGCCGACCTTCGCGAATGTCCACACTTGGCATACGACGGTCCCTTTGAGATTCTCAACATCCTCGACAGGGAGGCCTATGCAGCATTGGTGCGCAGTTACAACATCGACACCATCTTCAACCTCGTAGCCGTACTCTCGGCAACGGGTGAGAGGAACCCCCAGGGTGCGTGGAACGTCAATATGGGCGCACTGATGAACTCGCTCGAAATTGCCCGCGAGTATGGTTGTGCGCTCTTCACTCCCTCGTCGATTGGTGCCTTTGGTGGCGACTTCGAGAGAGATAACACCCCCCAGGATGTGTCAATGCAGCCCAACACCATCTACGGTGTGTGCAAGGTTACAGGCGAACTTCTGTCCAACTACTACAACACCCGTTTCGGTGTGGACACCCGCAGTGTGCGCTTCCCCGGCATCATCTCCAATGTAACAATGCCCGGTGGCGGTACTACCGACTACGCTGTGGAGATTTTCTACGAGGCTGTCAAGACAGGTCACTACACCTGCCCTGTGCCTGCCGATGTGTATATGGATATGATGTATATGCCCGACGCGCTCAAATCCATCGTGGATTTGATGGAGGCCGACCCCACCAAACTGCGTCACCGCAACTCGTTCAACATTGCATCTATGAGTTTCACTCCCGAGATTCTCGCTGCCGAGATTCGCAAACACATCCCCGAATTCACTATGGACTACGATGTAGATCCCGTTAAGGAGGAGATTTCGAGGAGTTGGCCCAATAAACTCGACGACACTTGTGCTCGTGAGGAGTGGGGATGGAGTCCCGATTGGGATTTGGAGAAGATGGTAGTGGATATGTTGCGTGCCGTCAGGGCAAAACTTGGCAAATAACCACACTGAATATTTCATAGGCGTAGCGACTGAATCCTACGCCTTTTTTTATTAATAATTAATGTATTAGAGTCAATACTATGAGAGTTGCAATCTATGGCGCAGGGTCGTTGGGTACGATTTTGGGCGCGTATATAACCAAAAACGGGGGCAAAGTAGACCTCATCAATCGCAACAAAGCCCACATTGAGGCACTCCAACAGAGGGGGGCACAAGTGGTCGGCACGGTGAACTTCACCCAACCCGTCACTGCCTATCTCCCCGAGCAGATGGAGGGCACCTATGACATCATCTTTCTGATGACCAAACAACAGCAGAATGGTGAGGTTGTGGCCCGCTTGAAGGAGTTTTTGGCGGAGGATGGGGTGATTGTCACCCTCCAAAACGGCATTCCCGAGTTGCAGATTGGCGAGATTGTGGGCGATAACCGCACGTTGGGCTGTACGGTAGCGTGGGGCGCGACTATGCAACAGGCGGGCGTATGCGAACTCACCAGCCAACCCGATAGCCTCACCTTCTCCCTCGGAGCGCTCACCTCGGAGCGCAACGCACACTTCGAGGAGGTGAAGTCGCTCTTGGAGTTGATGGGCGAAGTGGAGGTCGATGACAATTTTGTAGGCACCCGTTGGAGCAAACTACTGATTAACGCCTCCTTCTCGGGTATGAGTGCGGTTTTGGGTTGCACCTTTGGCGAGGCGGCTGGTGCGAAGGCTTCCAGACGCATCGTGCAGGCGCTCATCAAGGAGTGTATCGACGTGTGCGCTACGGGAGGCATCAAGATTGAACCCGTGCAAGGCAAAGACATTGTCAAACTACTCGATTATAAAGGCCGTATCAAGAAAGCCATTTCGTTCTTCATCATTCCCATTGCCATCCGCAAACACGCACTCTTGAAGGCGAGTATGTTGCAGGATATTGAGAAGGGCAAACTTACGGAGGTGGATGCCATCAATGGTGTTGTGAGCGCCTTTGGTCGCAAGGTCGGCTGCCCCACCCCTATGAATGATAAGGTTGTGGAGATTATCCACCGCATCGAGAAGGGCGAACTCAACCCTTCGTTTGACAACCTGTCGCTTTTTTAAGGTCGAAGGTCTAACGTCTAACGTCTAACGTCGCGGGCTCGGCAAAATTTGCCGAGCCCGAAAATTTATTAGGGAGGTTAGGGAGGTTAGGGAATTTAGGGAATTTAGGGAATTTAGGGAGGTTAGAGAGATTAAGGAGAGAGCCCTACACTCCCTACACTCCCTACACTCCCAAAACAGGAAAACCTTGTTCTTCCTGTAATTCTTGTAACTCTTGTTACTCCTGTAAAGTTTTCGGGCTCGCAAACGCGAGCCCGCGACGTTTGACCAGACTGCGTCTGCTCTAAAATGCTCACGCTCGGCATAGTCTGCAAGCAGCCTCTGCCCTCGCTTACTCGCATTTGCGACGTTAGACGTTAGACGTTAGACGTTAGACAAAAATCGCGAGTGCATATCGCGGAGAAAATTTTGTGCCAAACAAGAAGGCGAGTCCGCAGTTTGCTAAACGCAAATGAGGAACTCGCCTATCGCAGAGCGGTGCAAAATTTACCCGCGATATGTGCTCGCACTAGAATTTGACAAGAAGTCCCACGCCTGCCACCTCCTGAACCTGCAAGCAAGGATAGGCCGAACCATCGGGCTGTGGTATCTTGATATTATCGTCGTAAATCATCTGTACATTGAGATTTGCCGAGAGCCACTTGTTGATTTTCAGGTCGAAGCGGACAGTCCAATCGACATCGACATTCTGTGGTTTGTCGAGGAAATTGGAGAAGAGGTTCAGACGAGTGTAGCCCGAAAGGTCGCCCCAGATGGTACCCTTCGCCTCAATCTTCACGTTACTACCAAACTCGTGGCGTGTGGAGGTACCATCCAAGCCATATATGGGTTGTAGAGCCTCAACATTGACCACCGTAGCCTTCCAAGTTGCGGGCGAGGCATTGACGGAGAGCCACGCTTTGGGAGCCCACTCCACACCAAGACCGCCACTGAAATAGGCGGGAGCCATAAAACCGGAGGTCTGCTTGTAGCCCTCACCCTCGGGTACAGCATAGTCGTAGCCCGGGGCAAATTGGGTGTTGAATTTCAGCAAGGCCGAAACGTAGAGATTATCATAGACCTTGTGACCGTAGGAGGAGGAGAGGTAGATTTTATCGTTGGTCTTGCGCAATCCGTTGCTTTCGGTGCGGTTGAGACCATAGGCCAACTCCAAGCGGTTTTGCCAGAGGTATGCATCTTTCTTGTAATCAATGGAGTAGTTGAATTGGAAATCGGCAGCCACACTTGGGTCGCCACCCGCAGCCCAATTGGTGAGTGTCATTTGTGAACCTGTGATACTGGCGCTACCTGCCATAGTCCAGGGCGAGGGTTCGGTGGTGGGTTCCTCTGCCAAGAGTGCGACACTTGCCAAGAGTGCGAAAGCGGAAATGAGAACTTTTTTCATTTTTCAAATATTTTTGGATTTATACGCAATTTCACATACCGCAAAGGTAGTAAATATAATTCTCAATTCTCAATTTTCAATTCTCAATTTTTATAGGTAATTTTGCACTCTGTTTGGCGTGGGGGTTTCGTCGCTGCCTCCCCTTTGGGGAGGGAGAGGAAAGTCCGAGCAACGCAGAGCACCGTGCTTTCTAACGGAAAGTTGTCGGCAACGGCAAGGTTGAAGGTAACAGAGAATAACCGCCCCGAAAGGGGTAAGGGTGAAAAGGCGGGGTAAGAGCCCACCGCCCGTGTGGTGACACATTGGGGACAGTACTACCGACGGGTTGCAAGTTCAAGTATATCGACAGTATGTAGGGTTGCTCGCCCGATGTCGAGGGGTAGAACGCTTTAACCTGCACGCAAGTGCAGTGTATAGATTAATGACGAAGGCTGCGCCGCCGAGGAAGGGTTGTGAGCAACCCATCCAAAGTGGAGCACGCAGTACAGAACTCGGCTTACACCCCACACCAAACTTTTTTTGAATTGAAAATTGAGAGTTGAGAATTGAGAATTGATTCCCTATATATAGACGATTTCGACTACGAGTTGCCCGACGAGAGAATAGCAAAGTTCCCTCTCGCGGAGCGTGACCACTCCAACCTTTTGGTGTGGAAGGAGGGCACCATTGCCCATCGTAGGTTCTACAATCTTGCCGAGGAGTTGCCCGAAGGGGCACTTTTGGTCTTCAACAACACCAAAGTATTCCGCGCAAGGCTCATTATGCACAAGCCGAGTGGCGCACGCTTGGAGGTCTTTTGCTTGGAGCCCCACACCCCTGCCGACTACGAAAATGCCTTTTCGGTCAAGGGTGAGTGTCAGTGGCGTTGCTTGGTAGGCGGTCTGAAAAAGTGGAAGGAAGGTGCGTTACTCATTGATTTCGAGATGAATGGCAAGCCTTGTCGCTTGGAGGCATTCAGGGGTGAGCAGGTCGATAAAGCACACGTTGTGACCTTCCGTTGGGATGCCGATGCGACCTTCGGGGAGGTTATCGAGCACCTCGGAAGGATACCCATCCCTCCCTACCTCAACCGCGAGAGCGAGGAGATTGACAACACGCGCTACCAAACAGTCTACTCGCGCATTGAAGGCTCCGTTGCGGCCCCCACTGCGGGATTACACTTCACTCCCCGCCTGATTGATGAGTTGCACACCCGAGGTATCCAAACCGAGGAGGTGACACTCCACGTTGGCGCTGGCACATTTCTTCCCGTCAAGGAGGAGGATGCCACAAGGCACACAATGCACACCGAGCACTTCATAATTACACTCGCCACACTCCGCAACCTTATTGCCAATCTGGGCCACATCATCTCGGTTGGCACCACCAGCACCCGCACCATCGAGTCGCTCTCGGCACTCGGTTGGAGAGTGATGCAGGGGGGAGAGCCCGATGCAGAGAGAGTTGTCGGCCAGTGGGAAATTTACGACATCCCCGCAGAGGTGGGGGCCGATAGACTCTTGGGAGCCCTCGCCGGCTGGATGGAGCGCGAGGGTATCGAAAACCTTTCAGCCGCCACCCAGATAATGATTACCCCCCACTACCGCTTCCGCATAATCGAGGCTTTGGTAACCAATTTCCACCAGCCCAAAAGCACCCTACTGTTGCTCATTTCGGCCATTGTGGGTGAGGATTGGAGGAGGATTTACCGCTACGCTATGGACAATGGCTTCCGTTTCCTCTCCTATGGGGATAGTTCATTGCTCTTCGTACCCAAAAAATTTTGAATTTTGAATTCTGAATTTTGAATTTTGTTATGTCGCGTTTCCTACCAACATCCGCCAAAGAGGTCGAGGCTCTCGGCTGGGACTACATTGATGTAATTCTCTTTTCGGGCGATGCCTACATCGACCACCCCTCGTTTGGCATTGCCGTCATCGGTAGGCTCTTGGAGGCAGAGGGCTACCGTGTGGCTATTGTGCCACAGCCCAATTGGCGTGACGATTTGAGGGACTTCAAAAAGTTGGGTAAGCCACGCCTCTTTTTTGGCGTGTCGGCGGGGTCGATGGACTCGATGGTGAATCACTACACGGCAGCCAAACGTCTGCGCCACGACGATGCCTACACCCCCGGGGGAGCCTTCGGTTTCCGCCCCGACTATGCCGTTAAGACCTACACCCGAATTCTCAAAGAACTCTACTCCCACACCCCCGTCATCATCGGAGGTATCGAAGCCTCGCTCCGCAGACTCACCCACTACGACTATTGGGCCGATGGGCTCAAACCCTCCATCCTTGTGGAGAGTGGAGCCGATTTGCTGATGTATGGTATGGGCGATAGGAGCATTGTGGAGGTGGCAAAGGCGCTGAAAAATGGCTACAATGCCAAACTCTTGCGCAAACTTCCACAAGTGGGATTCATTGCCGAGGAGAGTTATGTGGAGCGCCTGCCCAAAGAGAGCACCATTATGATGCACTCCTTCGAGGAGTGCCAGAAGGATAAGGATGCCTTTGGTGAGAACTTCGTAATGATGGAGATTGAGAGCAACCGCAAGGAGCAGACCAAAACCATTGTAGAGCCTGTGGGTGAGAGTTTTGTGGTCATCAATCCCCCCTATGAGCAGATGACCACCGAGGAGTTGGACCGCAGTTTCGACTTGCCCTACACCCGCCTACCCCACCCCCGATATAAGGATAAGACCATTCCTGCCTATGAGATGATTAAGCACTCGGTCAATATCCACCGAGGATGTTTTGGTGGCTGTTCGTTCTGCACCATCTCGGCACATCAGGGTAAGTTTGTCACTTCGAGGAGCCCGAAGAGTATCCTCGCCGAGATTGAGAAGGTGAAGATGTTGCCCGACTTCAAGGGCTACCTCTCGGATGTGGGCGGTCCCTCGGCAGATATGTACCGCTTGGGAGGTAAGGATGAAACTCTGTGCAAGAAGTGTGTGCGCCCCTCGTGCCTCACACCCCGCGTCTGCCCCAACCTGAACCGCGACCTGACCCCCCTTCTGGACCTCTACCGCAAAGTGAGGGAGGTGAAGGGGATAAAAAAAGCCTTCATTGGAAGCGGCATACGCTACGACATTCCGGATGATGGCGGCAGATATATGCGTGAGGTGATAGTGAATCACACCTCTGGTCGCCTGAAAGTGGCCCCCGAACATACCGAGCCCCACGTTCTGCGCCTTATGCGTAAGCCTATGTGGGAGGAGTTCGAAAAACTCCACGCCTTCTTCCAGAAGGTATGCAGGGAGAATTCACTAAAATACCAACTCATACCCTACTTTATTTCCTCGCACCCGGGTTGTAGGGAGGAGGATATGAAAAAGTTATCAACAAAGACCCGCGCCTTGAATCTGCTGACCGAGCAGGTGCAAGACCTCACCCCCACGCCTATGACGCTCTCCTCGGTGATGTTCTACACGGGCAAAGACCCCTATACGGGCAAAGAGGTCTATGTTGCTAACAGTCGCGAGGAGAAGTGTCAGCAAAAAAGTTATTTCTTTCGCGGGAAAAAAGTTGAAAACCGAGGCAAAAAGAGTACCTTTGAGCAGAAGAAACGCAGATAAATAGACACACTATGGCAAACGAAACACGATACAGAAAGGGTAAAAATGAAGAGGCCTTCAAGGCTGTGACCGAAGTGCAAGGCAGGGTTCTGCCCCACGCACTCGACCTCGAAGAGGCCGTACTCGGTGCGCTGATGCTCGAAAAAGATGGTATCATCACCGTACAGGACTATCTCTCGGGCGAGGCCTTTTACAGCGAGGCCCACCGCATAGTTTATAGCGCCATCGAGCGCCTCTCGACGGAACTCAAACCCATCGACCTACTGACCGTCACCGAGAAACTCAAACAAGAGGGACAACTCAAAGCCATAGGTGGTGCCCCCTTCCTCGCACGACTCACACAGAAGGTCGCCTCGGCATCCAACCTCGAATACCACGCCACCATTGTGGCTCAAAAATATGTACAAAGAGAACTTATCCGCGCCTCGGATGAGATTCTCCAACGCTCCTTCGATGAGTCGAAAGACCTCTCGGATTTGCTCAATTTTGCCGAGCAGGAGATTTTCAAGGTTGCCGAAGGACACATCTCCAAAGAGGTGCAGTCGTCGGGCAACATTATGAGGGAGACACTCCGACTGATTGAGGAGGCAAGCAAAAAGGGCGGCAAAATCAATGGCGTACCTACCGGCTTCCGCGATTTGGATAAACTCACCCTCGGTTGGCAACCCTCGGATATGATTATCATTGCGGCACGTCCTTCGATGGGTAAGACCGCCTTTGTGCTCTCTATGGCGCGCAATATTGCTGTCGATGAGCAGAAACCCGTAGCCTTCTTCTCGTTGGAGATGAGCGCCACACAACTTATGATGCGTCTGCTGGTGGCAGAGGCACAACTCGACTCGCGCGATGTGCGTAGCGGTAGGCTCACCCCCGAACAGTGGAACCACCTCGAAAAGGCGGCCAAGCCACTCTCGGAGGCCCCACTCTACATCGACGACACTCCCGCACTGCCCGTTACGGAGTTCCGCTCGAAGGTCCGAAAACTCAAAGCACAGCACGATATTCAACTCGTAGTTATTGACTACCTGCAACTTATGACCGGCCCCCAGGATACGAAGGGCAACCGCGAGCAGGAGGTGGCCTACATTTCGCGTACCTTGAAGGCTATTGCCAAAGAACTCAACATCCCCATCATTGCACTCTCGCAGCTCAACCGCTCTGTGGAGTCGCAGGGTGGCAGCAAGCGTCCCCAGCTCTCCAACCTTCGTGAGAGTGGTGCCATTGAGCAGGATGCCGACATTGTAGCCTTCATCCATAGGCCCGAATACTACGGACTTACGCAGTTGGAGGATGGCACTACGACCAAAAACCTCGCGGAGATTATCGTTGCCAAGCACCGTAATGGCGCAACCGATACCATCCGTATGAAGTTCCTCAACGACTACGCCCAATTCTGCGACTTCGACTCGTTGGCGGGCGAAGGTTTCTCGGGTGAGAGGGAGTATGGCAGTGCTATTGATGGTGGCTTGGAGATGGCAGGCGGAGGCTTTGGCGATATGGGAGGTTTTGCCTCGGCGGGTGCCGACTTCGGTATGCCCCCCACGAGTGCGGGTGCCGACGGGTCGAAGGCTCGCGGCACAGCAATGAGCACAAGCGAGGAGGCACCGTTTTAGCGTTGTCAAACGTCTAACGACTAACGTCTAAAAGTCCAAAGGCTTGAATTTTAGAGCAGAACAAAGTTGGTATAGAAAGTTTTTGGGCAACTTTTCACAACAAATCGCAGAGAATAACTAACAGCCAAAAGTAAACATCAAAGTCGTTTGACGTTAGACCTTGGACGTTAGACAAAAACATAAACAATGGCTTTTAAGAGAGTATATAGCAGTGCGGTGGTAGGCATCAATGCCCTCACTGTGGAGGTGGAGGCTAATGTGTCACCTGGAATAGGTATGTTTTTGGTGGGACTACCCGACAGCGCTGTG
Source organism: Tidjanibacter sp. (assembly GCA_045596685.1). Taxonomy (GTDB): domain Bacteria; phylum Bacteroidota; class Bacteroidia; order Bacteroidales; family Rikenellaceae; genus Tidjanibacter. The sequence continues at coordinate 24,690 of JAZOCT010000031.1, forward strand.
AAGGAGAGTCAGGAGAGGATTCGCTCGGCATTTGAGAATAGTGGGCTGCGAATGGTGGGCAAAAAGACCATTGTCAATCTTGCGCCTGCCGACCTGAAAAAAGAGGGCTCTGCGCTCGACCTTCCCATTGCTATTGCCATTCTTGCCGCCACCGAACAGGTGGAGAGTGAGGGTATCGAGAGATGGATGATAATGGGCGAATTGTCGCTCGATGGTAGTGTGAAGCCCATCAAGGGAGCCCTACCCGTAGCCATCGAAGCCCTTGCAAAGGGTTTTAGGGGTCTGATACTTCCTTGCGAAAATGCCGAGGAGGCGGCTGTTGTGGAGGGTTTGGAGGTCATTGGCGTAGGCACACTGCGCGAGGCTGTTGATTTTCTCTCCGGAGCGCGCGATATTGCACCCACGAGGGTTGCGACGAACCTCCTCTTCGAGGAGAGGGCCAACCGCTATGGCGAGGATTTTTCGGATGTGAAGGGCCAGGAGTATGTCAAGCGCGCATTGGAGGTGGCGACTGCGGGCGGTCACAACATTGTGATGATTGGTGCTCCGGGTTCGGGCAAGACGATGCTCGCACGCAGGATGCCCACAATTATGCCCCCTCTCTCGCTCGAAGAGGCTCTCGAAACCACCAAGATACACTCCGTTGCGGGCAAACTCGGCAGCGAAAAGGGGCTCCTCACACGTCGTCCCTTCCGTTCACCCCACCACTTGGCCTCGGCTGTGGCTATGGTGGGAGGTGGTAGCAATCCCCAGCCGGGCGAGATTTCGCTTGCCCACAATGGTATTCTCTTTCTCGATGAGTTACCCGAGTTTGGCAGGTCCATTTTGGAGGTTATGCGCCAGCCGTTGGAGGATAAGGTTGTGACGGTTGCGAGGGCCAAATATTCGGTAGCCTACCCTGCCAACTTTATGCTTGTGGCATCTATGAATCCCTGCCCTTGTGGCTACTACAACCACCCCACCAAAGAGTGTAGTTGCTCACGCCACGCTGTGGAGAAGTATATCAACAAGATTTCGGGCCCGCTGATGGACCGCATTGATATACAGATTGAGGTCACACCTGTGGAGTACAACCAGATGAATGACATCACTCCTGCGGAGCCGAGTAGCGCCATCCGTGCGAGGGTAATTGCCGCGAGGGAGCGCCAACGAAAACGTTTCGAGGGTATCGATGGGGTCTTTACAAATGCTATGATGAATAGTGCTATGCTCGCGGAGTTCTGCCCATTGGATGATGCTTGTGCCAAGATTTTGGGCAGGGCTATGGAGCGCCTGTCACTCTCGGCGCGTGCCCACAACCGCATCATCAAGGTGGCACGCACGATTGCCGACTTGGAGGGCTCGGAGAGTATCACCACCGCCCACATTGCCGAGGCCATCGGCTACCGCAACCTCGACAGGGAGAATTGGGGCACGAAAGTCGAGAGTTGAAAAGGGGAAATTAACACTTCCCTTCTCCGCAACTCGCATTGGCCAAATTTCAATCTTCAACTCGTATGCGTAGCCTTCCGCCATTCCTCAAAATCCTTCCCCTCATTATTGTAGGCATACTGATTGGTGGGGCTGTGGAGATGAGTGTATGGAGGGTGGCTGTGGGTGCTGTGGTATGCTCCGCACTCGGCTATGCCCTACATCGCAAATGGGCCAGCGAGGTCTACATTGCACTCTCTATTGTTCTTTGGGCTCTATGCGCCACCGAACTGCGTGAGCCACAACCCAATAACCATTCATCAGAGGCGGAACATTTCTCGGCAACCATCCTCACCGAGCCCTACACTGTGGGCCGATGGCAGAGGTGTGATGCCGAGATAACGGGGGCGTATGGCAGGGAGAAAATCCTGCTTCGTACCGACACTGCGCTCACTGTAAGACTCGGAGAGAGGGGTGTATTGAATGGCAGGGTTCGTCCTTTGCCCGAGGGCTCCTATGGCGACCTTATGCGTCGAAGAGGTTATGTGGGGACACTTTACCTCACCTCGGAGGCCGATTGGCAGGTGGAGGAGGAGATTCTCACCCCCGAAATCGCGGCCCACAAAATTCAGCGCACCCTATTGGAGCGTGTGGATATGTTGGGGTTGGCAAGGGATGAGAGTGCGGTGATGAAGGCTATGCTCCTCGGATGGAGGGGCGATATTGGGAGCCAACTGCGCGACGACTACTCTCGCGCGGGCTCTTCACACCTGCTGGCAATCTCGGGTCTGCACGTCGGCATTGTGGCGATGTTGGTGTGGTGGCTCTGCTGGCTCCTACCCATTGCGGGACGCAGAGGACACATTGTGCGCAACATTGTGGCCTCCGTTGTGATGATTCTCTACGCCATCGTAACGGGACTTTCACCCTCGGTGGTGAGGGCTACGCTGATGTTTGTGGTGGCCCAGATGGCCCTTGCCTATGGCACCTCACGCTCGTCACTCAATGTGCTTTGTGGCACCCTCGGAGTGATGCTTCTTGTGAATCCCAACAACCTCTACGACATAAGTTTCACCCTCTCGGCTGTGGCAGTCATAGGCATAGCCATAGGGTTTGGTCCCTGGATGGAGTTCTTTGGGGGTGAGCGCAACCATAGGGTTGTTCGCACTCTGCTGGGGGTGGTGATTGTGGGCGTGTGTTCGACCTTTGCAACCATTCCTTTGGTGGCCCACACCTTTGGCATAGTGAGCCTTGTGGGTGTTTTTCTCAACCCTGTGGTGATACTTACTGCCGAAATTATTGTGCTTACTGGATTTATTTGGGTATCTTTGCCCATTGGAGCACTCGCACCCGTGATGGGATGGATTGCGGGAGGTGCTGCGAAGGTGCAAAATGCCATCGTGAAGTATGCCTCCTCACTCCCCGCCTCGGCTATTGAGGTGGAGGTTCCCGGCTGGGTGGTGGCAGTGTGCTACCTGCTAATGGGGACAGGGGTATTGGTCGCAGTGTTTCATAAGGATAGAAGGCAATGGAGAGTGGAGAGTTAGAGATACTACTGTCGGAGGAGTTCCGCCAAGAGGTGGAGCGCAATATTGGGCGCAGTGCGGAGAGCATCGCGCTCGATAGGCGTGTGCCCCACGCACGCCTTGTTGCCACCCAAGTGAAATATCTGCAACGAGCCGAGAAAAAACTCCCCACCTACTACGCCTCGCGCGCCATACTCCCACCTCTCGCCTTCGAACAGTCGAGTAGCGAGGAGTGCGCAGCCCACAAACCCCTTTCGGGGGCTCTCGCCATAGACCTCACTTGCGGTTTGGGGGTCGATACACTCTATCTTTCGAGGCGTTTCGAGAGGGTTGTGGCCATTGAGCACAACCCCACCCTCGCGGCAATCACACGACACAATCTTGCACTTATGGGTGTGGATAACGTGGAGGTTATCACGGGCGAGTCGGAGGAGTTCTTGGAGAGGCTCACCTACGCCGACCTCATCTATGCCGACCCCGATAGGCGCAATGCCGAGGGCAAAAAGATGGTCTGCTTGGAGGACTGCTCACCCAATATGGTATCACTCCTTCCTATGCTCAAAGAGAAGAGCCACAATATAGTGGTGAAACTCTCACCAATGTTCGACATCAAAGAGGCACTTGTGGCCTTCGGCAAGGGGGCGAGCGTAGAGGTTGTATCGCTTTCGGGCGAGGTCAAGGAGGTTGTGGCTTGGTGGGAAAAGGGGGCCGAGGAGAGCACCATAACCGCTACGGCTCTCGGCTGTGGCACCTTCTCTGTGGAGGCCGAGCGCAGACCACAGACCCACAACAAACCATTCGACCCCACACCATACACCCACCTCGTGGTGCCCGATGCGGCACTGCGCAAGGCTGGGCTTGTCGGTGAGTGGTGCAGGAGCGAGGGGCTCGACCACTTCGGAGCCTACGCCTTTGCCACCGAGCGCCCAACGACCACTATGGGACATATATATAATATAGAGGTATCGCTCCCCTGGCAACCCAAAAAGTTGAAACCCCTCATTGGGGGCCGATTGGAGGTCGTAAGGCACTCCTTCCCGCTCTCCACCGCCGCCATCTGCAAGGCGCTGGGAGCAAAAGAGGGTGCAGGCGATAGGTGGGCTTTCGCGGAGATTGACCACACACTCTGGGCAATGAAGATTAGCGACAACAAATAAGACGAGATAAAGAACTATGGGAAATTTCAAAGAGGACATCGCAAAGGTCGAAGCCTTTGTGTTTGATGTGGATGGCGTATTCACCGATGGGGGTATCATTCCTCTGGCAGATGGCGACTTCATCCGTAAGTACAACGCCAAAGATGGCTACTCGGTGGCCTACGCCATAAAGATGGGCTACAAAGTGATTATCATCAGCGGTGGTAGAGGTGAGATATTGCGCAAGAGATTCGAACACTTCGGAGTGGAAGAGTTGCACCTCGATGTGGCCGACAAGTTGGGATGCCTCAATGAGGTTATCGCACGCCTCGGGCTCAACCGCGAGAATGTGATTTTTATGGGTGACGACATTCCCGACTTGGAGTGTATGAAGGCTGTGGGACTACCCGTAGCACCTGCGGATGCCGCGTGGGAGTGCATTGAGGTTGCTCGCTATGTGTCGGAATTTGGCGGTGGCAAAGGGTGCGTGAGGGATATTGTCGAACAGGTACTCCGCGCTCACGGCAAATGGGCGCTCCACTCACAAGGCGTAACCTGCCTGAAAGATGTAAAGAGCAATTAGTTGCTCTTTACATCTCGTCCAATGTCTAACGTCGCAAATGCGAGTAAGCGAGGGCGGAGGCTGCTTGCAGACTATGCCGAGCGTGAGCATTTTAGAGCAGACGCAGTCTGGTCAAACGTCGGGCTCGGCAACTTTGTTACCGCGCCCGAAAACATTAAGTGGGTTTTAAGAAGGTCAAGGAAATTCTCCGCAGTTTGCTGGTCGGAAGCAAACTCATAGAACGTGATGGATGCAAGGCAGAGGCGTAACGCCTCTTTTATTATGGTGGTTCCTTGCAACAAAAAAAACGCATAGAGGCGAGCGAATTTTAGGCGCACAAGAAAATCCCCTCCGCAGTTTGCAAACGCAAATGAGGAGGGGATTTATCGCAGTGCAACGCCAAAGGCGCCGCCTATATGCGTTTTTTAGCCGAGGAAGGAGAGAAGAATACCCGCCGCCACTGCCGAACCAATAACGCCCGACACATTGGGACCCATAGCGTGCATCAGCAAGTAGTTGCTGGGGTTGGCTTTGAGGCCCTCGGCCTGCGACACACGCGCAGCCATAGGCACAGCCGAAACACCTGCCGAACCGATGAGGGGGTTAATCTTCTTACCCTCGGGCAAGAATACGTTCATAAGTTTGGCAAGCAGAACACCACCTGCCGAGCCGCACGAGAATGCTACGATACCGAGCGCCAAGATACCCAGAGTCTTGAAGTTCAAGAAGGCATCAGCAGTGGCAGTAGCACCTACGGTGATACCGAGGAAGATAACTACAATGTTCATCAACTCGTTCTGAACGGTCTTTGCCAAGCGGTCAACAACACCGCACTCTTTCATCAAGTTACCGAGCATCAAGCAACCAATCAGAGGCGCTGCGCTGGGAAGGATGAGAGCAATGATGATGGTGATAACGATGGGGAAGATAATCTTCTCGGTTTTGGATACCTGACGGAGGGTGGTCATCTTAATCTGACGCTCCTTCTCGGTGGTGAGAGCCCTCATAATGGGGGGCTGAATCACGGGCACAAGTGCCATATAGGAGTAAGCCGCGATAGCGATGGGACCCAAGAGGTTGGGAGCCAACTTACTTGTCAGATAGATTGAAGTAGGACCATCGGCACCACCAATGATACCAATCGAACCAGCCTCTGCGGGCGAAAAGCCCATTGCATAAGCACCGAGGAAGGTGAGGAAGATACCAATCTGGGCAGCAGCACCCATCAAGAAGCTCTTGGGGTTGGCAATCAGGGGACCAAAGTCGGTCATCGCACCCACACCCACGAAAATCAAACAGGGATAGATACCGAGTTTAACACCGAGGTAGAGGTAGTCCAAAAGACCTGCGTGGCCGGTGGAGAGGGTCTCCCAATCGATGTGACCACCAGCGAAAATCTCCGAGTGGAACATATCCGCACCGGGAAGGTTGGTAAGCAACATACCAAATGCGATAGGAAGCAGGAGCAGAGGCTCATACTGTTTCTTAATGGCAAGGTAGAGCAGGAAGCAAGCGAGTGCAATCATCACCAAGCACTTCCAGCCACCAGCCTCAACGAACATCATATAGATGCCCGAGGATTGGAGGAAGTTGATGATGTCCTGACCTACAGTCGAAGTAAGTAATTTAACCATAGTCTATCTTCTTATTTATTAGCCAAGAATAATCAGAGGCTCACCCTCTTGTACATTTGCACCTTTGGCAACGCAAACCTCTTTAACAACACCTGCGCGGTCAGCAGTGATATTGTTCTCCATCTTCATAGCCTCCAAAACGGCTACGGTCTGACCTACGGTTACGTTGTCACCAACTGCCACGTTGATAGCCAAAACGGTACCGGGCAGGGGCGAGGTAATCTTCGCGCCACCAGCCGAGGCTGCTTTGGGTGCGGCTGCGGGAGCAGCGGTGGGAGCAGCGGTGGGAGCCGATGCCGAGTAGGTGGCTTTCGACACCTGGGGTTTGCTTGTAGGCATAGGTTTAACACCGTCTACCTCAACAATGTATTCGTTACCATTTACGATTACGCGGGCAGTCTTGGAGGTGTGGTCGAGTTTGTCCAACTGCACTTTGTACTCGTTGTCGTTGATTTTCAAGTTATAGTTTTTCATCTCTTTTTTACTTGTGTCTAAACGTGTTGATTATTTGTGTTCGGGAAGACGGGTAAGACCGTGAATCTTCGAGTTCCAGGGCGAGTATGCGCGCTTGATAGTCTGGATGGTGAGAATCTCCGACTCTCTGTCGTGCTCCTCACCTGCTGCCAGACGGATAGCCATAGCAATAGCGGCAACCTCCTCGGGCGAAATCATACCAGGGAGGACAACCTCTGCGGGAGCCTCCTCACCTTTGGCGGCACTCTTCTTGGCAACTTTCTGCTTGTGGTTGGCGGCAAACGCTACGCCAAAGAGTCTGATGATGAAAATCAACAGCACCAGAGTCAATGCCACAATCGAAAAACCAATAAGAGTAATCCACAAAATTTGTGACCAATTCATATTGTTTCGGTTTTAACTGATTACACTACAAAGGAATATTTCCGTGTTTCTTCGCGGGGTTCACGAGGCGTTTGGTAGCCAGACTCTGCAATGCCCTAATCACGCGGAAGCGGGTGTTGCGAGGCTCAATAACGTCGTCGATGTAACCGTAGCGAGCAGCGCGATAGGGGTTGGAGAACTTGTCTTTGTACTCCTGCTCCTTCTCGGCAATGAGGGCAGCGCGAGCCTCGGGAGTCTCGGCAGCCTTAATCTCTTTGGCGCACAATACCTCAACAGCACCACTTGCACCCATAACGGCAATCTCTGCGCAGGGCCAAGCGTAGTTGATATCGCCACGAATGTGTTTCGAACTCATCACGATGTAGGCACCACCGTAAGCCTTACGCAAGGTAACGGTAACTTTGGCAACGGTAGCCTCGCAGTATGCGTAGAGGAGTTTTGCACCGTGATCAATAACGCCACCATACTCCTGACCGGTACCGGGCAAGAAGCCGGGAACATCAACGAAGGTTACGATAGGAATGTTGAAAGCGTCGCAGAAGCGTACAAACCTTGCAGCCTTGCACGAAGCCTTAATATCCAACACACCTGCCATAAACTTGGGCTGGTTGGCAATGATACCTACGCTCTGACCATTGAACCTTGCAAAACCGGTGATGATGTTGCGAGCGTATGCAGCCTGCGACTCCAAGAACTCACCGTTGTCCACAACTGCGTGGATAACCTCATACATATCGTAAGCCTTGTTGGGGTTGTCGGGAATGATGTCGTTGAGCGAATCCTCCAAACGGTCAATGGGGTCCGAACAAGCAACAACGGGGGTATCCTCCATATTGTTCTGGGGAATGTAACTGATCAGTTGGCGGGTAATGTTGATAGCCTCCTCCTCGGTATCTACTGCAAAGTGGGTAACACCCGACTTGCTGGCGTGAACACTTGCACCACCGAGTTGCTCCTGGGTTACATCCTCGCCCACAACGGTCTTAACTACTTTGGGACCGGTAAGGAACATATAGGAAGTGTCCTTCTTCATAATCACGAAGTCGGTCAGCGCGGGCGAATAAACTGCACCACCTGCACAGGGGCCCAAAATCAACGAAATCTGGGGAATAACACCACTCGACATCACGTTGCGCTGGAAAATCTCTGCGTAACCTGCAAGTGCGTTCACACCCTCCTGAATACGAGCACCACCCGAGTCGTTCAAACCAATAACGGGCGCGCCATTGCGCATTGCCATATCCATAATCTTGCAAATCTTCTCTGCCATAGTGAGCGACAAAGAACCTGCCGATACGGTGAAGTCCTGTGCGAAAACATAGACCAAGCGACCATCAACGGTACCATAACCGGTAACAACACCGTCACCCAAAGTGTGGCTCTTCTCCATACCGAAGTCCACGCAACGGTGAGTCACAAACATATCGAACTCCTCGAAACTACCCTCATCCAAGAGCATAGCGAGTCTTTCGCGGGCTGTGTATTTGCCCTTCTCGTGTTGAGCGTCGATGCGTTTCTGACCGCCACCCATCTTTGCCTCCTCGCGCAACTCAATCAGTTTCGCGATTTTATCCTGAATTTCACTCATAATTTTTTGTTAAATTACTTTAATTTTAAGTGTTTAGTTGTTTGCTCCTTTGTAGTTCTATGTAATGTTTAGCGCCCACCCACAAAAAATTATGAGTGAAACGCCTGCGGCGTATCATTGTGTTACCCTCCCCCTAAATCCCCCTCCTGTGAGGGGGACTTGGTCGAGCGGGGCTCGATAAAGTCACCACTATTACAAAGAACTCTTCAAGCGTTTAATTGTTTGCTTTTGCGACTTTTTGCAAAAAGTCGCCCACAAACTTTTGCTCGTTAGTAAAATGAGGCCTCTCCTTTTTTTTATCCCTGAATCTCCTTTTGCGCCATCCAAAGAGTACTACACCCTCACTGACGCCCAAAGACCTCACCTACTCCTCTGCAATTTTGAATTTTGAATTTTGAATTTTGAATTTCAAAACTACTCCTCACATTTGCAGCCGGGGCAGCAAAGTTCGGTCAAAACGCCTTTGGTGGACTTGGGGTGGAGGAACGCGATGTTCAAACCCTCGGCACCTTTACGGGGAGCCTTGTCGATAAGACGTACCTCTTTCTCCTCTGCCTCTGCCAAGCACTCTGCAACGTCCTCAACAGCGTATGCGATGTGGTGGATACCCTCGCCACGTTTCTCGATAAAACCTGCAATGGTACTCTCGGGGCAAGTGGGCTCCAAAAGTTCAATCTTGGTCTGACCAACTTTGAAGAAAGCGGTCTTTACTTTCTGGTCTGCAACCTCCTCAATGTTGTAGCATTTCAGACCCAAAACCTCCTCGTAGTAAGGGATAGCCTCTTCGAGGCTCTTCACTGCGATACCCAAGTGCTCGATGTGCGAAATTTTCATAACTTTTTAATTTTTAGAGTGTTAATTGTATAATGTTAATTGTTTTTGTCGTCGTTCCACGCGCGCACGCCCTGCGCGCGCACATTCAATCCACAAATATAGAGATTAAAGTTGAAAGTTGAAAGGTATGAGTTGAAAATTATTCAGCGGTGGGCTTTTTTACTTTCGACATTCAACCATCAGCAGTCAGCTTTTTGTTCGCGGGTAGCCTTTTCATACCCGCGCCCGCCAGGGCGCACCATAGACCCGCACTTTACATCGTCGGCGGAGAAGCGACCTCCTTGTGAGGTCGTGGCGAGGGCGGAGCACAAAGGCGTTAAGAAACAAAGACGGCAAATGCTTTGCCCGCGTAGCGTTTGTTTTAGACTTTG
>JAZOCT010000032.1:0-2711 GCA_045596685.1 Tidjanibacter sp.
ATGAGCGAGGCGGACCGCTCGGTGGGCAAGCAGCTCCCATATATACCCCGTCACTCGGCAAACCTCACGGGAAGAATCTCGTGGCGCAGTTGGTCATTCCTCTATAAGTGGTGCTACTACTCGGAACGCTTTACGATGTCCTCCAACGACCTCACGCTGACGGGCAAACTCCCCAAATACTTTATGAGCAATATCACGCTCGAAAAAGCACTTTCGTTCAGTAGGGCTGACATCTCTCTAAAAGGTACAATTAACAACCTCTTCGACGAGGAGTATCTCTCGGTGCTCTCGCGACCAATGCCGGGTATCAACTTCGAGTTTTTCATCGGCATCACGCCCAAGTGGAGTAAGAAATAATAAGTATATTTGTGGCTATGATTGAGTACACACGAGAGGAACTGACACAAACTATCCCCACCGAGGAGCTCTTCCGACGCTTCCACAATGAGGAGGTGGTGGGTGGCTATTGCCGCGAGTGCGAAAACTATGGTAGGAGTTGGGGATGTCCGCCATTCGACTTCGATGCGAAGGAGCGACTGCGCCAATATCAGAGTGTATTGCTAATTGCTACAAAAATCACCCCACGAGAGCAAGGTTTACCTCTGAATGTTGCCGAGGAGTTGATTTTGCCGGAGCGCAGACATATTGATAAACACCTGCTCCGTTTGGAAAAGGAGCATAATGGCTTGGCGTGTTCCTATGTCGGAAAATGTTACTATTGCACCGAAGAAGAGAGCTGCTCGCGCCTGTGTGGAGAACCTTGCCGGCACCCCCAATTTGTCCGCCCCTCGCTCGAAGCCTATGGCTTTGATGTAGTTCTGATATCCCAAGAACTTTTTGGTATTAAACTTCTGTGGGGTAAAGATGGCCTCCTTCCCGACTACTTGGTAATAGTCTGCGCACTCTTCCATAATGAAACCGAACACGACATTGGATGAGTTCCACAAAAGTATACACAACCAAATGGGCTTTATAAAGAAATCTATTAAATCCCATTCCATATTATTTTAACATTCTTTGCTACTTTAATACCCACACAAATTCCTATTAGTTTAAAGTTTTATTTTTGTAATACACAGTAACGATGAAAAAAGAAGTAGATTTGTTATATTTGCACCGATAAATCGGAATTCATCGGGCTATAAAATTTAATAGTATGAATAAACTCGGACTGTTCTTGGCCAAGAATACGACACATATTCTGGGCCTTTATTTCCTGGGCTGGGCTATCTGGGCCTGCCTTCATTGGGCATCACTTTGCCTGGTGCAGAAACTGGTGATGGGCCTTTTCTTCCTCTTGGTCGCGCACGAATACGAAGAGGCATACAAGGAAAGGTTCATTAGAGTAATGGGACGGGCTATGGGGATTACGCCGGAAGAACTCCCTGTTCCCGGGCTCATCCACATAGCGGCAGACACATATATTGCCGTGATGTTTTCGTTGGCCCTTTTGTTCCCGAATCAGATGTGGCTTGTTTTCCCTGTGCTTATCCTGGGCATATTCGAGATGTTTGTCCACAACTGGGGTATCGTGATGTTCCGTCTGAAGGGCGTAAGCCCGGGTTGGTACACGGCTATGGTTCAAGGAATATACAGTATCTGGGCGCTCGTACTGATCAACCGCAGTGTTGAATACGATGGTATCCAATGGCTATGGGCGGCACTACTCTATGTGGGAGGATTTGCCATTATGGAGGTCTTCACCCTGCGCAGTACAGGTAAGCCGATTCAAGAGATTGCCGGCAATGGAAAAGCCTTTGTCAAGAATCGGTTCGGAAAAGAAAGAGTCAAATAAAATTCGTATTTATCTAACAGCCCTGACACAGTTCAGCTGACGCCCCCCCCACTTCATAGATAAGCACCTCATTGTTCAGTTTGTTATATAGTTTGATTACCGCTTCACCCTTACTTGGTTTGCTTACGGTCACCATATAGATAACCTTCTTCACGATCTCAACCTTCTCGCGGAGTGATAATGTAGCATCGTCTATCTCTTTCGACAACATCACATCGTTTATCTGGCAATGTTTGGCTGCCGACTCCTTGTTCTCAATGAGGATAACCTCCTCTTCCTTAAAACCATCCTTGTAAACCTCCCCTAAAATCTCCTCAGTCTGCTGCTTCAAATCCTGCTGCAAGGTGCTCACCCTGCTCAAAACAATCGCCTCTCTCATCCATAATACACTGATTTGTAATAATATAACAAATCATCGCACCATATTTAGTGAAAACTCATATTTTTACCATTGTTTTATGGGGGTTTGGAGGGGTGGTCGTAATTGCGCTCGGTGTCCTCGCCGAGCAGTCCGCGTAGCGGGGGTGAGGTCTGTCAATTGAGAATTCAAAATTCAAAATTCAAAATTATTCCCTCTCATAAGTTAGGAGAGGGTCCGCGTAGCGGGGATGAGGTCTGTTAAATCCGTCTTGCCACGAATCATTGCAAGTGAGTCGGTTGGCATCTACCTCGCTTTATTGCGGGCAACCACGTTGCCCGCTTTTCTTTGCCACTTTTGGTGGCAAAAGTGGCGCAAAAGCCCCGTACGACTTCTAAGGCGGGAGTGCGGAGCGCAAAGCCTAAAACAAACGCTACGCGGGCAAAGCATTTGCCGTCTTTGTTTTTTAACGCCTTTGCGCTCCGCCCTCGCCACGACCTCACAAGGAGGTCGCTTCTCCGCCGACGATGTAAAGTGCGGGTCTATGGTGCGCCCCAA
>JAZOCT010000033.1:0-7454 GCA_045596685.1 Tidjanibacter sp.
ATTGTATTTTTGCACATAAATAACCTCCCAAAAGTCAAGATAAAAAAACTTTTGGGAGTATTTTTGTGCATGTATGCTATTATTGTTTATACTCGAATATCCCACTTAGGGTGGGCGGGGTCTTCGGCGATTAGGGCTTCCGAAAGCGATAGACCCAATGCCTTCGCGACACCCTCGCCATACGATGGGTCAGCGCGGTGGCAGTTGCGTATATGGCGTTGTTTGATGAATATCTCCGCATCGCCCATAGCGCGGGCGGTGTTCTCGCAAGTTGCCCTTTGGTCTTCGGCCGTCATCAGTCGCCAAAGCTTGCCCGGCTGTGTAAAGTAGTCGCTATCCAACTCTCGCTCGTCGTAATTATATACCTCGCCCGCGGCTGACAAAGGCGGCTCTTTGAGGTGGGGCTGGTCGCGCCACTCGCCATAACTATTAGGCTCGTAGCCTATAGTGCGCCCAGCGTTGTCGTCGGTACGCATCTGTCCGTCACGGTGATACGAATGATAAGGGCAGCGTGGTCTGTTGATTGGAATAAGGTGGTGATTTACACCCAGGCGGTAGCGCTGTGCATCGCCGTAGGAGAACAATCGGCCCTGCAACATCTTGTCGGGCGAGAAACCTATTCCGTCGATGACATTCATCGGGTTGAATGCCGCCTGCTCGGTTTCGGCAAAGAAGTTCTCGGGGTTGCGGTTAAGTTCCAGAATACCAACATCGTGCGGCGGGAAATCACCGTGATACCACACCTTCGTAAGGTCAAAAGGATTAATATGATACTTGCGCGCCTCCTCTTCGCTCATCAGTTGCACCTGCATCAACCAACGCGGGTAGTCGCCACGCTCGATGGCCTCAAAGAGGTCGCGTTGGTGCGATTCGCGGTCTTTGGCAATCAACGCCTCGGCCTCCGAGTCGGTCAGGTTTTTGATGCCCTGCAAGGTGCGTAGGTGGAACTTAACCCAAGTACGGCGGTTGTCGGCGTTAATGAAACTATAAGTGTGGCTACCGAAGCCGTGCATATTGCGGAACGAGGCGGGGATACCTCGTGGTGACATTGTGATTGTCACCTGATGCAGAGCCTCGGGCAGGAGGGTCCAAAAATCCCAATTGCTGTTTGCCGAGCGCATACCGGTGCGTGGGTCACGCTTGATGGCGTGGTTGAGGTCGGGAAATTTCAAGGGGTCGCGCAAGAAGAATACGGGTGTGTTGTTGCCCACCAAGTCCCAGTTGCCCGTATCGGTGTAGAACTTCATCGCAAAGCCACGAATATCCCTCTCCGCATCGGCTGCACCACGCTCGCCTGCAACGGTAGAGAAGCGGACAAAGCAGTCGGTTTTCTTGCCCACCTCCGAGAAGATTGAAGCACGGGTGTAGGCTGTGATGTCGTGCGTGAGTGTGAATGTGCCGTATGCTCCTGCGCCTTTGGCGTGCATACGACGCTCGGGTATTACTTCTCGGTCAAAGTGGGCCAACTTTTCGGTCAGCCAGGGGTCCTGCAAGGTTACAGGGCCACGCACGCCGGCGGTTTGTGTGTTTTGGTTGTCTGCAATGGGGCGGCCATTTTCGGCTGTCAAGTGTTTTTTGTCGTTCTGTTTCATATCGGGATTTGTAAATATCTATCATCATATTCCCAAAATTGTGCCACACCATTACTGTTCCAATCGAAGCCCCCCTTATCAAAGGGAGGTTTGGAGCGATTGTCTATATGGTCGCGGACTCTTCCGCGAAACGCACAAAAAAAGCGATAATCTTTCGATTATCGCTGTGCGTTGAGCGGAAAACGGGACTCGAACTCACGCTACGCGCGAGTGAGCGCGAAAAATACTCACATTCCCCCTAAATCCCCCTTTGGGAAAGGGGGACTTCGAGGGTCGCGGGTTCGTATAAACATTGCAACAAAAGTTAAGGGATGGCATTTCTGCCATCCCGTAACTTCGAGCGGAAAACGGGACTCGAACTCACGCTACGCGCGAGTGAGCGCGAAAAATACTCACATTCCCCCTAAATCCCCCTTTGGGAAAGGGGGACTTCGAGGGACGCGGGTTCGTATAAACATTGCAACAAAAGTTACGGGATGGCATTTCTGCCATCCCGTAACTTCGAGCGGAAAACGGGACTCGAACCCGCGACCCTCGGCTTGGGAAGCCGATGCTCTACCAACTGAGCTATTTCCGCATTATTTGTGGCGCAAAGGACACAAATATCGTTCCGCAACACTTGCGACCACAAATATAAACATTTATTATTTATTTTCCACCCACGCGGGGTCAAAAATAGTATTTAGCACACAAGCCAATCTATAACCACCCGTAAGTAGTCTATCTTCCAGCAGGGGTGAAAAGTCGTAGACAAACTGATAGGAAAGGTTGGGATTCTCCTCGCCAAGCGCCTCCACATAGGCATAAATCTTCGCCGCACCCTCCACAGTCTCACCAAACCACTCCTCGTAGCCACCCACAGAGATGGTCGCAACCCACTCGGGGCTAACATTGCGGTCCAACTGGTCGCGCCACTCGCTATAACTCCACTTGCGAGCCGACTCCACAATCTTACTATCCCACACCGAGTGGAGGTTGGTATTCCTACCAAACCATCTAACTTTCGTGCGATTACCGCCCAGGTCGGAGAGCCTGCCTGCGTGCATTGGGCAGTGCATATCGCCCACCATATGGACAATCATCTTCACATAGTCCGCCCTCATACTATCTGTGAGGTTCTCGTAGTTATTGGTGAGTTCATTGGTGAGCATTGTAAGAGCCGAAACAACATCGCCACTATTGTTCTTCTTCATAGTCTGATAGGTTTCGCCCTTATCCACATTGGCGTAGTGCCAAGTTTTGGTCTTATTGTAACCGTTGTTCCAATAGGGTGAGTTCTGGATATTATCCATCCACGAGGAGTAATAGACGATTGAGCGCCCATCCAATATTGCGTCAATTTCGGCTTTGGTTTTCTCTGTGAGGTGCTTTTCGGCAATGGCTGCCACCACATCGTGACCGGTGGGACCCCAGCCGAAGGTTACAAGGCTATTGAGCACCAATGCGAGGCTCAACGCGGAAAACAAAAATTTCTTCATATTCGTTTGTCTAATTTAGAGATTCAATCCTTCTTATTGGTTCATAGTGATGAGCAACTCTTCGTTGCTGGCAGTGTTCTGCATCTGCTTCTGCATCAATTCCATAGCCTCCACCGAGGTCATATCGGCCAAGTGGCGACGCAACACCCAAGTGCGTCCGAGAGCCTCTTTGCTTGTGAGCAGGTCTTCCCTACGGGTACCGCTGGCGGTGACATCCACTGCGGGGTAGATGCGCTTATTGGAGAGTTTCCTGTCGAGTTGCAACTCCATATTACCCGTACCCTTGAACTCCTCGAAGATGACCTCATCCATCTTTGAGCCCGTATCCAAAAGTGCGGTAGCGATAATGGTGAGCGAGCCCCTCTCCTCGGTCTTACGCGCAGCACCAAAGAAGCGTTTGGGTTTGTGGAGCGCGTTGGCATCCACACCGCCCGAGAGCACCTTACCCGAGGCGGGCTGTACTGTATTGTAGGCGCGTGCAAGGCGGGTGATGGAGTCCAGAAGGATGACCACATCGTGGCCGCACTCAACCATACGTTTGGCTTTCTCCAAAACCATCTCGGCAACCTTGACGTGGCGCGAAGCCTGTTCGTCGAAGGTCGAAGAGACCACCTCTGCTTTGACGTGGCGCGCCATTTCGGTCACCTCCTCGGGGCGCTCGTCGATGAGCAGAACAATGAGATAGACTTCGGGGTGGTTGTCGGCAATGGCGTTGGCTATCTCTTGTAGAATCATTGTCTTACCCGTTTTGGGCTGTGCTACAATCATACCCCTCTGACCCTTACCTATGGGGGCAAAGAGGTCGATGATGCGCGTGGTGAGGTTGTTGTGTCCATTACCCGTCAGGCAGAATTTCTCCTGTGGGAATAGAGGGGTCATATACTCAAACTGCATCCTATCCCTCAAATTCTCGGGGGCAAGACCATTGACCTCCAAAACCTTCACCAGCGGGAAATATTTTTCTCCCTCTTTGGGGGGGCGGATGATACCTCGGATGGTATCGCCGAGTTTCAAACCCCAATTTTTAATCTGTGAGGGAGCGACGTAGATGTCGTCGGGCGAATTGAGGTAGTTGTAGTCTGCCGAGCGAAGGAATCCGTATCCATCGGGCATAACCTCCAAAACTCCCTCACCCTCGACTATCACATTTTCAATCTCGCGTTGTATATCGCGCGCCTCCTGCTCCTCGGCAGAGATAATCTCCTGCACAGGTTCGGATTCGGCGATTGCAGGTTCTGCCTCTACGGCAATTTCATCCTCTGCGGGTGTACTCTCCTCGGGCACGGCAACGACCACTTTGGGTTTGCGTCCGCGTCGGGGCTTGGGGGCCTCTTCGGGTGCGGGCTCAATGGCTACGGTGGGCTCGGCATCTCCGCTCTCCGCCACAGCCACAGGTGCCACTGCAACCTCCTCGGGCAGAGGATTTTTGCGCGGACGGCCTCGACGTTTGGGTGCGGGTGCTACCACAGGCGTTTCCTCTACGGGAGCGGGCTCTGTTGCTATGGGTTCTGCCACAATTTCTGCTGTGGGCTCGGTGGGTGTTTCGCCCTCTTCGCTGTTCTCTTCCTCCTCACCATAACGAGTGGTGAAGGCTACTTTGGGGGCTGTAATCCTACGTCGCGTTCTGCGTTGTGGAGCCTCTTGCTCCTGGCCGAGTGCTACACCTTCCTCACCCTCGGGGCGTGTAGCATCGAGTATTTTTGCCACAAGTTTCTCTCGTCCGGAGCGAATATCCAGACCGAGTGCACGAGCAATCTCTCGGAGTTCCGAGAGGCTTTTGCTCATAAGTGTCTCCATATCTTGCATAAGACTTGGTGTATAGTGATTTGTATTAAATAACGAACTTTTTGTGAACATATGGCATCCGACCCGATGCCATATATCGGCTATGTGACCACAAAGATACATTTTTTTTCTGCGCAAACAATACCCGGTGGCCATTTTGCACCTAATTAGCAACAATAATACCGCAATGATTTGTCGAGGTGTTTTTTTAGTGTGATGCAATGCCCTCAACGGTGAGTGTTGTTCGTTTTGCGAAAATTTTTTCTATATTTGTGGTGCCTATGGGTTTAATGCCCACAGGCGGACATATTTTTTGAAAGTGTTTTCGCACTATCCTACTATGAAAATGTGGAAGTTTTCTAAACTGAGGGGTATACGAACAGCACTCATCTCTTGTGTAGTTATGTGGTTATGCACGCTTTGTGCATATCTGCCTCATACTATTCAAGTGTGGGGCATTGTATAGTTTATTTCAGTTTAGGTCTTTCCACAACCTTCATAGTGATAAACGAAAATCAACTCCACACTTTCTTTTTGCTTACATTTTTGCCATATTGGAGTTGTATGGTTTTGGTAGATAACACTTTAACAAACCAAAACTTTATACACTATGAAAAAACTTTTACTTTTATTCTCGGCAGCACTAACGATGCTATTTGTGGGCTGCTCGCAGTTCGATGACAGCCGCATTTGGGATGCAATCGACGAACTCGAAGACCTCTACGACGACCTCGATGGTCGCTTGGAGAAGTTGGAGGAGGAGTGCCAGAAGATGAACACCAACATCGAAGCACTGCAAACCCTTGTTACGGCTCTCCAAAACCACGACACCATCACCTCAATCGCCCCCATCAAGCAGGGTGACGAGATTATTGGTTACACCATCACCTTCTCCCAATCGGAGCCTATCACAATCTACCACGGTACCGATGGTAAAGATGGTGCCGATGGCGAGGATGGTAAGGATGGTGCCGACGGCAAAGATGGCTACACCCCTACCATTGGCGTAGCACAAGACGAGGATGGTGCCTACTATTGGACCCTCGATGGTGAGTGGTTGCTCGATGAGAACGGCAACAAAATCAAAGCCAATGGTACTGATGGTAAAGACGGTGCTGATGGCTCGAACGGCAACGATGGTGCCAATGGCGAGAACGGTGCCGACGGCAAAGATGGCATCACACCCCAACTCGAAATCCGCGACGGCTATTGGTATATCTCCTACGACAACGGTGCAACTTGGAAAAAGCTGGGCAAAGCCACCGGCGAAGACGGCAAAGATGGTGCCAACGGCGAGGATGGAAAGGATGGAGAAGATGGTACTAATGGTACCGACGGACAAGATGGCAAAGATGGCGACAGCCTCTTCCAGAGCGTAACCTGGGACGAGGAGTACGCCTATTTCACACTCTCGGACGGCACAGTGATTAAGATTCCTCTTGCTTCGGATAGTGAGGCGGAAGAGGGCGACCTTCCTCCCGCCAACGAGATTTGGTACACCTCGACCGATGGGAATATAGTGGAGCCTCGAGTAGGGGATGATGGCGATGGTTCAGATATTTTTGGTGCAAATGTCATATCGAACACATACCAAGATGATAGAGGTATTATTATTTTCGATACAGATTTGGAGGTGATAAGAATGGGAGCCTTTATGCTTGCAGAGAATTTACAGAGTTTAACAATTCCTGATAATGTATCAATTGAGGGCAATCCGGCTATTGCTTGCTATAATCTTGTTGAATTTTGTGGTGTGTATGCTTCCAAGGATGGGCGTGGCTTGGTTGTGGATGGTGAGATGAAGTCTTTTGCACCGTCAGGGTTGACCGAGTATACAATTCCCGAAGAAGTAACCACTATCGGTTTCTACTCTTTTGGTTATTGTGAATCACTTGAAAAAGTTATTATTCCAGAAACAGTTTCTGCTATTAGCAACTTGGCTTTTCCAGACAGCCCAAACATCAAAGAGGTTTATTGCAAGTCTACGACTCCGCCAACGGGAGGTGGGGATATGTTCTACAATCATGCTTCGGACCGCAAGATTTATGTGCCCACCGAGAGCGTGGAGGCATACAAGAGTGCCGAGTATTGGTGCGACTATGCTGACGCAATCGAGCCTTACGTTTTTGAGTAGGCGTTAAGGACTTTAAAGACTTTAAGGAAATTTCCCCATTTTGTTCGCGGGTATCTTTTTTGATACCCGCGATTTTTTCGTCTTGCCACGACTGCCGAATGGAAGGCGGTTGGCATCTACCGCGCTTTTCTCGGGTATCTTTTTTAATACCCGCGAACTTTATTCCACACCATCACCTCCACCCTCACCTCCGCCCCACGTTCTTCTCGGGTATCTTTTTTAATACCCGCGACCGAATGGGGGCTGACAACTGATTGTTGATTGCTGACTGCTCCCAATTCCTCTCGGGTGTCTTTTTTAATACCCGCGCCCGTTGGGGCGCACCATAGACCCGCACTTTACATCGTCGGCGGAGAAGCGACCTCCTTGTGAGGTCGTGGCGAGGGCGGAGCACAAAGGCGTTAAGAAACAAAGACGGCAAATGCTTTGCCCGCGACAGCGTTTGTTTTAGGCTTTGCGCTCCGC
>JAZOCT010000034.1:0-5293 GCA_045596685.1 Tidjanibacter sp.
TCTGTTGCAAAGTCATACCCCCTTTATACAATTCCCATACAATCTCTGGCTTAAACCAATATCTGCCTCGGTAATGGTGAAGGTCCATTCGTTGTGGTAGATGGTGTAGTAGGTTGTGGTGGTATCCTCCCAACTGTTGTGCTTCCACTCCGACTCATCGAAGAAATCGTGCTCGCCGTTATCCTTACCCCACACCCACTCTTTCAGAATCTCATCGCTATCCACTGGTGTGAGGTATACCCTGCATGCGGTTGTCCTCTCCAAGCGATGAAATAAGCCCATAAATTCACTCCTAACTTTCTCGTCACTAGTATATTCCTGCCAAAACTTTTCATGATTCAACAATGGATTTTTTTCAATATCAACATAAACTCTTTGTTCTGTATTTTCGCACGTCATTTCCATATATAACACGATATCCAAACCCGTATTATTGACAATTGTCCATTCACTATGGTAGGGTGATTTTTGCTCAAAAACAATAAACGGTCTGTTACACGCCACGCAAAGCACGCCGATAAGAATAGCTAAAAATCTTTTCATAATAACTATTTTCATTTATAAGTACTTTACAAAAAGACTATCTATTTGAGTCGCAAAAGATTCATTATCCTCCATCAATTGCCACTTAAAATCCGACAAAGAAACAACATCCTCAACCATACTTTTGCTAATATCACTCAATGGCATTCCAAGTTTATACAACTCCCAGATAATTTCAGGCTTAAACCAATATTTACCCGCATCAGGATGATTTTTCATCTCATCACCAGAATACTCATACTCCATAATATGCCCCACCGCGTGGGCCCACATCTCGGTCACTCCAACTTTGCCACTGTGAGGGACACCTGTTGCTTCATAGGGGCCCTCTACAATACCACACGCAATTTCATATTGAATAACATCAGCCCACCACATTGCTCTTTCATTCACCGTAGAACCCACTTGCTGGAAATGTGTTGCGTGAGCCAATTCGTGACAAGTATTATCATACATTGTAGGTGTTTCTATCTTATCCACACCAAATACAACCACATCTGGAGCAACAAGTTCAACAAGTGCGTTAAATATATTAGGTCTAATTATATTGTCATCAAAATCAAAATATTTACGGACAATCGCAGGTATTGATAAACCAGCCATTTGTATTGTATTATGATGAAACATTGGGCACGCTGCCCCACCTGCCATCTCCATTGCCCAAATATACAAGTCTTTTGGCGGGGTTGGCATACCCTCTTTTTCACAACGCTCATACCAATCATAAGCTGCATTATTTATCGTGCTCAAAACCCACGCCTTATACTTTCCTTCGTCCGTTGTTATCGCATTGAACCTATAACTGCGCACCCCCTTCATATCAAATGTAGAGGGCATAATCAATTTGAGGCCATATCCTATCTTGAAGCCGTATTTATTTTCAAATCGCAATTCAAAACGAGGATTACAGCCCTTAAATTCATTTAAATCTATAAAATACCTCCCTTTTTCATCGGTATAGGCTGTACGAATCTTAAAGTAATGCCTTGCTCTTACCTTAACACCCTTAACACCTCTCGGAGTGCTTTCATCCATCGTACCTTTATCACAAACTTCTATTTCACCCACATGTGGTACAATCTCTGAATCTGTGTTTATCGTGGGTGGTGTACTCGTATTTGTAACAGTAACCCCCGAAGTTATTCCTCCGGCAAGTCTATCGGTTGTCATCTCGTTAATTATTCCATTTGCCGTATCTTCGATTGCTTCTAGGTCATAAATACTATTCAAGTCATCGGCTGGGTCAGGAATATAACCTAACTCCAACACCTCGGCACTCGAAATGGGTAGCGGGTCCTCAATTGGCATAACCGTATATTGCCACGTTATCTGTTCGGGTGGCAAATTGGGGTCGTGGTAATCACTCGGATCGCCCAAAATATCGTAATCCAACGGGTAGTTAAAAAGTTCATAACCCGAAGTGGAGAGTGTTCGATATTCGGTGGAATCGGTGGGAAGAAAGCGCACATACTTAACATTGGGCGTAATAAGAGAGTCCGAAACGGGGTCTTCACCTCGTGTTGGTGGGTAGAGTAGGTCGCAAGCCTGCCTCATCACATCCAAAGAGTAGGGATTGCGTAACTTCTCGCCAATAATAACCCCATCGGTCAAATTGAGTTCATCGTTTAATGTTGCAATGTGTTCCTCTTCGATTCCAAAATCCACCTCATTTGTACACGAAAACAAGAACAAACTCGCAATCAATATGTATGCAATATGTTTCATATCAATACTTTTTTGCGAAAAAAACAAATCTATTCGCCCATTATGAGTTACGCAGTTTGGGCTTGACTGTGCAAGGTGTGCAAAAGTACAAGTGCTACACATCGAAATGTGAAAATATATCCATCGGTGTAGAGGTTTTTGCAAATATAATAATTTTCATAAAATATCACAATATTATGATGCGGGTGTGCGTTATTATCCCGAAACAAACTTTAATAAAACCGAAAACGCCTATGTAACACATCGCCTCAAAGAATTATTTTTTGGAAACACATTTTTTTGGAAACTATGAACAAACAGGCGATTACTATCATTGGCTCCCTTGTGGGTGCCGCATTGGTGGGGGCTGTGAGTGCCTCCGCTGTCATCAACAACCAACAGAAAAACAACAACCCGACAGAACAAACCGTTGAGTTTGAGGAGAGACTTGACTCCTCGTCGCTCAACCACTTCACCTCCTATGCAAAGGAGAAATACCCCGATTTGACCTATGCCGCCGAGAATGCTGTGGGGGCTGTGGTCAATATTGAGGTGCTGACCACCATCAAGGGGCAGCCCTCTTTCGACCCCTTCCTCCAATTCTTCGGCATCCCCCAGGGCTATGGTGCCCCCTCCACGCGAGAGGCAAGGGCAGGTGGTAGCGGTGTGCTCATCACCGACGACGGCTATGTTGTGACCAACAACCACGTTGTCGAAAACGCCACAAAGGTAAAGGTGAAACTCTACGATGGTCGCTCCTTCGAGGCACAAGTGGTGGGCACCGACCCCACAACCGATGTGGCACTCTTGAAGATTGAGGGCAAAGGGTTCCCCTTCCTCAAATTCGGTTCGAGCGACGATTTGCGCTTGGGCGAGTGGGTGCTGGCCATAGGCTCCCCCTTCGACCTCCAATCGACCATCACTGCGGGTATCGTGAGCGCCAAAGCGCGCAATCTGGGAGCCATCCCCTCGCAATACAGCATCGAATCGTTCATCCAAACCGATGCAGCCGTAAATCCGGGCAATAGTGGCGGTGCGTTGGTCAATACTGCGGGCGAATTGGTGGGTATCAACACCCTTATTCAGTCCCAAACGGGAAGTTACATCGGCTATTCGTTTGCCGTACCGAGCAGTATTGTGAAGAAGGTTGTGGTCGATTTGAAGGAGTACGGTATTGTACAGCGTGCCCTGTTGGGCATTCAGTATCAGGAGATTAATGCCGAGTTCGTGGAGCAGCGTGGCGAGGAATTGGGCATCAGTGAGATAGGTGGCGCGTGGGTTGCCGAGGTGTCGGCAGATGGTGCTGCCGAGGCTGCGGGCATCCGCAAAGGCGACATCATCATCTCCATCGACGACAAGAAAATAGACTCCTCGGCACGACTCGGAGAGGTCGTTGCCTCGAAGCGTCCGGGCGAAAAAGTAAAAATTTCCGTAAAAAGAGAGGGCAAAGTGAAACTTTTTGAGGTCACTTTGCGTAATAGAGCCGGAAAGACAGACCCCGTAAGCAAAGAGGACCTTGCAAACCTTCGCTCCCTGGGTGGTGAGTTCGCAGATGTGAGCCCCAAAGTAGCACGCCAATTGGGCATCAATGGCGGTGTGAGGGTAACCGCAGTGAAGGAGGGAGGCTTCCTCGCCAAAGCACGAGTGCGCCCCGGTTTTGTGATTACCCACATCAACGAAACAGCAGTGGGCAGTGTTGCCGAACTCGAAAAATTGCTCGATGGTGGCAAAGTGGAGAAGGTAACCTCGGTAGACGGCATCTACCCCAATACGGGCCGCAGCGCAAGTTACTCGCTGGTGGAATAGTTGGGGATGTGTGATGGGGACTGTCCGTAGGATGGAAACAAGGAAAAAATATTAAAAGGCAAGAAATGAGACAGTTAAAAATCACAAAATCTATCACCAACCGCGAGAGTGCCTCGTTGGACAAGTACCTGCAAGAAATTGGCAAAGAGGAACTCATCACCGTCGAAGAAGAGGTGGAACTCGCCCAGCGAATCCGCAAAGGCGACCAAGAGGCTCTCGAAAAACTCACCAAAGCAAACCTCCGTTTTGTGGTATCCGTAGCGAAGCAGTACCAGAATCAGGGTCTTTCGCTCCCCGACCTTATCAATGAGGGTAACTTGGGTCTTATCAAGGCTGCGGAGAAGTTCGATGAGACGCGCGGTTTCAAGTTCATTTCCTATGCGGTGTGGTGGATCCGTCAGTCGATTTTGCAGGCTCTTGCCGAGCAGTCGCGTATTGTACGCCTTCCCCTCAACCAGGTAGGCTCGCTCAATAAGATTAATAAGGCCTTTGGTCGCTTCGAGCAGGAGAACGAGCGCACCCCTTCACCCGAGGAGTTGGCCGATATGCTCAACCTCCCCAAAGAGAAGGTTTCGGACACCTTGCGTGTGTCGGGTCGCCACGTTTCGGTGGATGCACCTTTTGCCGATGGCGAGGACAACAACTTGTTGGACGTGCTGGTGAATGCCGATTCGCCCAATGCCGATAGGGGCCTTATCAACGAGTCGCTTGCCACCGAGGTGGACCGCGCACTGGATACCCTAACCGATAGGGAGAAAGATATTATTAAGTATTTCTTCGGCATTGGTTGCTCGGAGATGACTTTGGAGGAGATTGGCGAGAAGTTTGGCCTCACTCGTGAGCGTGTGCGCCAGATTAAGGAGAAGGCTATACGTCGCCTGCGCCATAGCAGCCGTAGCAAACTGCTCAAATCCTACCTCGGATAGAAAAAATCCACCGAACAATTCGGTGGATTTTTTTATTATTGTCCAACGTCGCAAATGCGAGTAAGCGAGGGCAGAGACTGCTTGCAGGCTATGCCGAGCGAGAGCATTTTAGAACAGACGTAGTCTGGTCAAACGTCGCGGGGGCTCCAAATTGGAGCCCCCGAAAACGTATTAGGGAATTTAGGGAATTTAGGGAGGTTAGAGAAGTTAGGGAGATTAAGGAGAGAGCCCTACACTCCCTACACTCCCTACACTCCCTACACTCCCTACACTCCCTACACTCCCTACACTCCCTACACTCCCTACACTCCCTA
>JAZOCT010000035.1:0-16475 GCA_045596685.1 Tidjanibacter sp.
TTTAGTTGTGGGAGAGTAGGTAGCCGCCTCTTTAAGACCAATCCGAAAGGGTTGGTCTTTTTTTTGTGCTTACACGACGGGACTGCTTTGCCTCTATCCACTGCCGTGCAGTGGTCTTAAAGAGGCGGCTGTTTGCCGCCATCGAATATACAATCCACCCAAACCCTCCTTTGAGAAGGAGGGCTTGTCGCTTCGCTCCATACGACCAATCCGAAAGGGTTGGTCTTTTTTTTGTGCTTACACGACGGGGACTGCTTTGCCTCTATCCACTGCCGTGCAGTGGTCTTAAAGAGGCGGCTATTGGCCGCCAACAAATATATACAATCCTCCCAAACCCTCCTTTGAAAAGGAGGGCTTGTCGCTTCGCTCCGAATGATCAATCCGAAAAGGGTTGGTCTTTTTTTTGTGCTTACACGACGGGACTGCTTTGCCTCTATCCACTGCCGTGCAGTGGTCTTAAAGAGGCGGCTGTTTGCCGCCATTGATTGTGTTACCCACCCCTCCAAACCTCCCCTTTCGTAGGGGAGGCTTGACAGACCTCTCCCGCCCTTCGGGCACCCTCCCCTAACTTATGGGAGGGTTTCCTTTTTTCTCTCGGGTATCTTTTTTAATACCCGCAAAGAGAGTTGAAAGTTGAAAATTAGATTATAAGCCTTATAGGACTTTAAGGGCATTAAGGGCAATGATTCTTTAATGATTTTGGCTCGCAGATGTGAGTCTGCGATGGTCGACGGTAGGCATTGAATGCGCCGTTGGCGCATCCCACCCACCCCGCGAGGAGTTCTACGCCCTCCTCGCTCCCTAATTGGGATGTCGCTCCGAGGTTTGTGGGAGGGTGGAGTGTGTTGCTCCCTGATTGGGAGGTCGCTCCGAGGTTGTGGAGTATCGTCTGCAAGCAGCCTCTGCGCTCGCTTCGGGTGTCGGTTTGTGGGGTTGGGCTTGGTTGTGCAGTGATAAATTGATGTTTTTTCAAAAATTATTTGCGAAAATAGATTATATCGTTTACCTTTGTATCGGCAGGCGATATAACGATAAACGAAATAAATGTTATAGTTTATTAACCGATGAATACAACTAATAATGCATTAACCGAGGCGGTATATTACATCTTACTAGCACTGGTTGAGCCTATGCACGGCTACGGAATTATGCAGCAGACGGCTGCATTGAGTAATGGTAGGGTGCGACTTTCGGCTGGAACGCTTTATGGGGCATTGGCTTCGTTACTTGACAAGGGTTGGATTGAGCAGCTTCCAGAGGAGGGTCGTAAAAAAGATTATCGCCTAACGGCGGCGGGTCGCGAAGTTTTGGAACAGGAACTTTTGCGTCTTGCCGAGTTACTTGAAAATGGACGAAATATATTAAGCAACCCAAACAAATAGGTTTATTCAAAATAACTAACAATTATGGAGAAGAAGGAAATTAAGAAACTTTGGCGATTCTATTCTATTGCCGACTACGAGAAGGAAGAGGCTTTTTTGAATGAAATGGCACGAGCAGGATGGAATCTCACAGCTGTAGGTTTTTGCCGTTATATCTTTCGACGTGGCAATGAGGGGGAGTATATCTATAAGCTCGATATGGTAGAGCGCACCGAGTCCGACGAGGTGAAGGAGAGCTATTTCAACTTCCTTACCGATTGTGGAATACGCGTTGTGGGCGATTTTAAGGATTGGATTTATCTCCAAAAGCGCGCTTCGGAAGGTCCTTTTGATATGAAGAACGACACATATACCAAATTGCGCCAAGTGAATAAGGTCTATTCGTTTTCGTTGCGTACTGTGTGTAACTTGTTGCGTATTTTTGTTGGTATTGTGTTGGTTCTTATTCTTTTGCAGGTGTTAATGTCGGCTAATGTAAGGGTGGTGGAATTTTGTGGTGGTGCGATGCTCGGTGTTGGCATCGGTAGCTTGATAGCTCTGGCTATTATATGGGTGCCTATCGTCAATAAACTTCGCCGCAAGGTCAATAAACTGATTGACGACATAGGTGTCAATCTGTAAAAATTATTTCGAGACGGCTTTTGATTTCAAGAAGGAGTACAAGGAGTTTTATATGCTCCGGGCGGAGATATCTTCGTGCGTCGGTTTAGAATAAGGGCTAAAGTCTTGTTAATTTCCGAGCAGATTGCTTACCTTTGCGCCCCATTTTCACAAATTAACAGCAATCTATATGGCACATTCAGTTGATCCCAAGCAGACCACACGTGCGTTTGCATACGAATTTTGGATGAAAGCTCCTAATCCGATGGTGACTTTTATCAAGACCCTCGATGTGACAAAACTTGTAAAGGTAAGCAAAAGAAAGCAGTTGAAATTCAATATGTTGCTTGATTGGTGCATAGGTAAGGCTGCGGCTCCTATTAAGGAGTTCTATATGCTACCCGTGGGTGCGGAACTCATACAATACGACTCAATTGCGGTGAACACAATCGTGAGGAACAAGAGCGGAGAGGTGAGTTCGTGCGACATTCTCTTTGATGACAGTTTGGAAGAATTCAACAAGCAATACTTGCACCACACCTCCGAAGTCGCCGCCACCTGTCAGGATAGGGATTTGTCCGAGGATTGTATGGTCATCGGCACCTCCGCAATCATCGATACCGAGATAGATGGTGCTATCGGTATGAATAGTGGCATTTTCAACAACCCATTCATCATCTGGGGGCGCTACAAGAGGCGTTTTTTCCGCTACTATTTGACTCTCTCGTTCCAATTCCACCACACCCAGATGGACGGTGCCCACGCCGGACGTTTCCTTGCTACTCTGCAAAATGAAATCAATAAGATGTAGGGAGCGATGGGTAACGGCTAAACAGATAGCGCCTTCTCCTACTGATTTGTCGGAAAATATAACCGTGTGGCAGAGAACTCTCTGCCACACGGTTGGTTTTATGAAAATATTGGTACGTCAGAATTAATCTTTGCTTTTCTCAACGATGTAGAACACATAACCATAGAGGTGACCATATCGGGCATACATTTCTGCCTCGTGGCGTTGGTTCTCGACAAGCATTTCGGCTGTAGGATTGTCCTTATGGCGGCTCAAAAATAGCGTTTGTGCAGCACGTTGGGGCTCATAGAAATTCTCGGTCCAACACTCTCGAGGGAGCACAAACCACTCTTTTGTTCGGTATCCGGCCTCCTTAATAAGCGTCAGGTTGCTCTCTATGGTTCCCATTTGTGGGTATGCTTCCTGCCAGAAATGCTCAATCTCATAGGGTCGTTCTTCTGTGAGCCAAGTGGCATCGGTGAAGGCAATGTGCCCTCCGTCCTTGAGCAATGTGCGCCAAAGTTCCAGACCTCGCTTGATACCTATGTTATATATTGCTCCTTCACACCAAATGACATCCAACCTCTTTGGGGCGAAAGAGAGGCTTTCCATAGGCGCATTCAGCGTGTTGATATTTAGTTTTTTCGCGCGAGCTTTCTGTCGAACTTGTTGCAAAAATGTGTCGAATATATCCACTGCAATCACTTGTGCTCCGGTTGTTTCTGCAAGAATGAGAGCCGACGACCCCGCGCCACATCCGAGGTCGGCGATGACGCTTCTTGAGCCTGTATTGCCGATGATATTCAGGGCTTTGAGGGTCATCTCTCGGCTACCTGGTCCTTGGCGTTCGGTCAGTGAGAAGTATTCACAAATGAGGTTGAAATCGAAATCGTGGATATTGCTTCTGTTTTCGTTATTCATATTATTAATTATAGGTATTTATTAATTCAATTAATTGCGGAATTAATGTGAATTAAATTCGAATTAATTATTTATTTAATTGATTTTTGGGAGCTAATCTTTTGCTTTTGGGCACAACATCCCGCTCCCTGCACGATGTGGGGAGTAACCTCTGCCGCCATCGGCGGCTCTATACAATATCCAAGTAGTTGATCATCCGATACAAAGATATATTTTTCTGCCCAAATCGGCAATTATTTATTTAATAATTATATTTGTATTATATTATTTTTTTGTGATTATTATTAATAGTATATCGAGATGGCATTTGATTTCAAGAAGGGGTACAAGGAGTTTTATATGCCCCGGGCGGAGATGTCTTCGTGCGTCGGTTTGGAGTGAGGGCTTGTCGCTTTGCTCCATATTAGACCAATCCGATAAGGGTTGGTTTTTTTGTGCTTACACGAGAGCAGGGGTACACATTTTTCTCTCGGGTATCTTTTTTAATACCCGCGAAGAGAGTTGAAAGTTGAAAATTAGATTATAAGCCATATAGGACTTTAAAGACTTTAAGGGCATTAAGGGCAATGATTCCTTAATGATTTGGTCTCGCGAATTGCGAGCCCGCGTCGGTTGACGGTAGTCGGTAGTCGGTTGACGGTCGACGGTAGGTGACAAAGTGCGCCTTCGGCGCGACAGACTTCACCCGCCCTTCGGGCACTGCTCGGCGAGGATGCCGAGCGCAATTTAGAGCACCTCTCCAAACCTCCCCTTTCGTAGGCATTGGTAAGGGCCTCTCGTCTACTGAATCTTTGGAGCACACAGTCGATACCCTTGCTCGCAATCTCCTGCAAGAAGAAATTTATAATCGAAAGCCCAAACATATCTCAACAACTATTTTAGTGATTAGCGTTACCCGCTGTCATACGATTGACAGGCGACATAGACTTGTTATCTCCAACAGAAGAGAGAGTCTATTACTTGTAAAGATAGAGAAAACAAATAAAAAACACAAAGAAGGAGAAAAGAATCTCCCTCTTTGTGTCTTTTCGATTGTGGTGTTGGGTTACTTCTTTACTTAAAGCCCCTATTTCGCAAGCAGCATAAAGCCCCAGCCCGCAAGTTCCACAACGTCACCAGCCTTGAAACTCTTGGCTTCGCCACAAGCGCACTTATAGTCGCCAGCCTCGGCTTCGGTGAGGGTGATGGTTGTGGGCTCTGCCGAGAAGTTGAACAAGCAAAGAACGGTGTTGTCCTCCTTCTGGCGGGTGAATGCCAATACGTTCTCGCCTACGCCCTCCACAAATCTTATAGGTGCCACATTCTCGCCAGCAGCCAATGCCTTATTGGCGTGGCGGAACGAACAGAGGGTGCGATAGAAATTGCGGTACTCCTTACCATACTCCAAATCAACGAGTTCCACTACGGAGTCCTTCTCGAAGAACTGCAAGCGACGAGAAAGGGCTATCTCCTGACCGGTGTAGATGAGGGGTTGCGACTTGGGCAAAACAAACGTCAGAGCGGCAAATGCCTTGTGGGCATCGCCCATACGCTCAAACTCGGTACCTGCCCACGAGTTTTCGTCGTGGTTGGAGGTAAACATAAGGCGCATTGCAGGTGCAGGGTACCTCTCATCGTCGCGCTCCATATACTCTTTGAGGTCTTTGACGCTCTTTGCGTTGGTCTTAATGGTGCCATCTCCGGCCACATTCTTGGTCTCGCTGCCACCCTTTGCCATAGCGTTGAAGATGTGGTGGAGTTCCCAAGCGTAGGTGGCCTCGAAGCCCGCCTCGTGCAACCAAGTCTCCTCGCCCTCGGCCAAAAGATAAACCTCGGGGTTAATCTTGCGAATCTCCTCCCAAGCGCCCTTCCAGAAGTCGGCAGGCACATTCATCGCAACATCGCAACGATAGCCATCAACACCCTTCTCAATCCAGAATTTCAGAGCATCAAGCATCGCAGCACGCATATCCTCATTCTTGTAGTTGAGTTTTGCAATATCTGTCCAATCATACTCAACAATGGGAAGACCCGTCTTCTGGTCAATCACATACCAATCCTTCTTGCCCTCTTTCCACCAATTGGCATCACGCGAGGTGTGGTTGGCAACCCAGTCAATAATCACTTTCAGACCCAAGTCGTGTGCCGTAGCGAGGAAGTGGTCGAAGTCCTCCATAGTACCAAACTCGGGGTTCACGGCCTTATAGTCAATGATGGAGTAGTAGGAGCCGAGCGTACCCTTGCGACCATCAACTCCAATGGGGCTGATGGGCATAAGCCACACGATATCCACACCCATCGCTTTGAGTTCGGGCAGGTACTCCTCCGCAGCCGCGAAGGTGCCCTCCTCGGTGGCCTGGCGAACATTGAACTCATAAACAACAGAATTGAACTTGTCGAAAGCCTGTGCGCTCTCATTGTTGCAACCGATGCAACCTACCAAAGTCGCAAAAAGAGCGACCAATGTAAATAGTCTCTTCATAATATTTTTTGCGTTTAGATTACTCATTCACAATAACATATCCATAGGCGGGAATGTTCAGGCTGATGTTGCCCTCCGCCAGCGTAGCCTCGCCACCCTCTGCTGCAAGAGCCACCTCTGCACTCGTAGCGCTGGTAAATGCGGGCAGAGCGACCTCTACTTTGCGAGCCTCTGGGCGTATGTTGAGGGCAACAACTACCCATTGGTCCATATAGTGGCGCAGAAATACAAGTACGTCATCATCGACATACAAGGTACGATAGTCGCCATACATCAAAGGCATAGATGCACGACGATACTTAAACATCGCTTTGGTGGCGGCAAGTTCCCTCTGTTGGAACTCGTTGTAGCCGTCGAACTCCATCATATAGCGGTTGTCGGGGTCGTTTGCACCAGGTATGCCATACTCGTCGCCCTGATATACACAAGGTACACCAGGAACGGTGGAGATGATAGCCTTCAATAGCGACAAACGAGCATAACCCTTCACATTGTCGCCTACGCCAACCTTGCGGTGCCAACCCTCGGCCTTGTCGTCGGGGCACCACAGCGACATATCGCCACCCGCCAATGACAAGAAACGAGGTTTGTCGTGGTTGCCTGTGATGTTACCCATCGTGTGGTGGGAGCCATAGGCGGCCTCCGACTCCTCAATAACCTTCGCAATATCGCGCATCGAGCGACTCTCATCAACAATAACATCGCGCGAGGTGTGGTAGAGGTTGAAGTCAAATTGGGCATCAATCATACCGCTCTTCACATAGGAACCGATGAGTTCAATATCGCCATAGGTCTCGCCAATCTGCCAGAGCGCGCGGTCAGGCATCGAGGATTTCATCTTGTGGGTGAGCATACGCCAATAGTTCAGAGGAATATGCTTGCAAGCATCGTGGCGGAAGCCGTCGAAGTCAAACTTACGCACCCAATAGAGAGCCGAGTCGGTCATAGGCTGGCACACCTCCTCGCGACGAGTGTCGAGAGTGGGGATGTGTTCGTCAAACCAGGTAGTAAGGCGTGTCTCGCCGTCCCACAAGCCGATATTTTTGCGTCCGTCGGGCAATATAAGGTCGGTTGTCCAATCGGGGTGCTCTTTGAGAACGGGAGAGTCGATGTGCAAGTGGTTTGCTACATAGTCGAGAATCACGTTCATCTCGCCCTCGTGAGCCGCAGCAAGCATTGTGCGAAGTTCCTCGTCGGTGCCGAAACGTTTATCGACAACGGTGCTGAAAATGGGCCAATAGCCGTGATAACCCGAGAATTTGGTGTCGGGATTGCGGTTCTGGCCCCACGCATCATAGGGATTCTGTGTGATGGGCGAAATCCAAATGGTTGTAATGCCGAGGTCGGTGAAGAAACCATCCTCAATCTTCTGGGTGATACCCACAATATCACCTCCCTGATAATCCACCTTATCCAACACCTCGGGGGAGTTGATTTTCCAGTCATTTGCCGTAGTACCGTTATTGAAACGGTCTATCATAAGCGAGTAGAGAATCTGCGATTGGAAATCCTGACGGCGAATATCTTTTGCATCAACCACCACCTTGCCATACTCCAAAGGAAGCAGTACGTCGTTGAAACGGCCCTCCTCCGATGCAGCAAAGATGCGCACCAGCGAGCGCTGATGTTTTTTGGCCACACTTGGGATGGTAACCTCGATGGTGTTGCCCTCAATCTTAACATCACCGATTACTTCGTTTTGCCACATTGCCACAGCCTCCACTACGGGCTTCGAGGCAGCGATGGTGACAACACCGCCCTTGACGTTGGTTGATGACATAAAACTACCCTCGGTGTCGCGCACGCCCCCGAGTACAACGATTGAGAGTTTGCTCTCCTCGTGCCATACGTCTATTGTCGAGACGAGCACATTGCTCTGGGTTGTGACCTCAAACTGCTCCCAATTGTCGGTGGTGGGCGTGAGTTGCAGACGCTCATCGTCACTTGTCAGGTTTGTTGCGCCCTCCCATTGTGGGTAGTAGTCGGTCAGGAAGTGCGCAGTGGTGCCTGTCTTAACAGTCAGTGGAACCACCGCAGAACTATTGCCGAGGGCAAAATCTTGCGCAGTAGTACACTGTGCAAATAGTAGTATTGGGAGCGCCATTGTCGCTACCAAGAGAATGCGAAATAGGTTTTTGAGTTTCATATTGTTAATCTTTACGCTATTTGTGTTCGGATGGTGTAGAGGTTCCCTTTTGGGCACTCTTCGCGCAAAGATACAAATTAAAAAGCAAATCAAAGACATATTGACAAAAAACTCATATCCATTCCCCTCCATCCATCGTACCCCAATACCACAACCACATCGGATTTTACCCGCTTTTATCGGATTGCAAACGGTGTCGCCCGCAGAATGGGAGTTGACCTATGCTCCAACCCCCGTACCTCACCAATATTGCCCATAGTTTCGGAGTGAAACAATAAGCCTCCTTTACGAAAGGGGAAGTTTGGAGGAGTGGTCGAATACGGATCACAAAAAAGGACAGTCAAACGACTGTCCTTTTTTGTGATCCCGTTGGGGCTCGAACCCAAGACCTACAGCTTAGAAGGCTGTTGCTCTATCCAACTGAGCTACGGAACCAATATTTTGCGGGGCAAAATTAAGACTTTTTTTCTTCTTCGCAAACTATTTTATCACACCCGCGCAAAACCCCGTCGCTTATAGGCGCTTTTAGTAGGAGCGGGCAAACAATACACGACGCTGCGAAGGCTTGCCACTGAACACACAAGTGCCCTCCTCATCAACAGTGTCGAAGGGTATACAACGAATGGTCGCTTTGGTGGCCTCCTTGATGGCAACCTCGGTCTCGGTGGTGCCGTCCCAGTGAGCAAGAATGAAACCGCCCTTGTTCTCCAACACATCCTGGAACTCCTCCCAAGTATCCACTTTGGTAATCATTGAGTTACGGAATGCCAACGCCTTCTCATAAATGCTCTTCTGCATATCTTCAAGGGTGCTCTCTACGAGGTTTTCGATGCCCTCCAAAGCAACACTCTCCTTCACCAAAGTGTCGCGACGCATCATCTCCACAGTGCCATTGGCCAAATCACGAGGACCTACAACCAGCCTTACGGGAACACCTTTGAGTTCGTACTCCGCAAACTTGAAGCCCGAGCGCACATTGTCGCGATTGTCAATCTTCACGCTGATACCTTTGGCGCGAAGTTTAACGGCAATTTTCTCCAACTCCTCGGTCATCCTTGCGAGTTCCTCATCACCTTTATAGATAGGAATCATAACCACCTGGATGGGGGCCAACTTGGGAGGCAATACAAGACCGTTATTGTCGGAGTGCGACATAATGAGCGCACCCATCAAGCGGGTGGAAACACCCCACGAGGTAGCCCAAGCGTAGTCCATACCTCCCTCGCGGGTGGCGAACTGTACATCGAAAGCCTTACCGAAGTTCTGACCCAAGAAGTGAGAAGTACCGCTCTGCAAAGCCTTGCCATCCTGCATCAGCGCCTCAATAGTGAAGGTATCCACAGCACCCGCAAAGCGCTCATTGGCACTCTTGGTACCCATAATCACAGGCACACCCATCCAATTCTCGGCAAAGTCGGCATAGACACGAATCATCTTCTGTGCCTCCTCAATAGCCTCCTCGCGTGTTTCGTGAGCGGTGTGTCCCTCCTGCCAGAGGAACTCGGCAGTGCGCAAGAAGAGGCGGGTACGCATCTCCCAACGAACCACGTTTGCCCACTGGTTGCAAAGAATGGGAAGGTCGCGGTAGGACTGAATCCAATTTTTATAGGTGTTCCAGATGATGGTCTCGGAGGTGGGGCGCACGATGAGTTCCTCTTCGAGCCTTGCCTCGGGGTCCACAACCACACCGTTGCCATCGGGGGCATTCATCAGGCGGTAGTGGGTAACCACTGCACACTCTTTGGCAAAGCCCTCAACATGGTCGGCCTCACGGCTGAAAAACGATTTGGGAATAAACAAAGGGAAATATGCATTGACGTGGCCCGTAGCCTTGAACATATCGTCCAGAGCGCGCTGCATCTTCTCCCAGATTGCATAGCCGTAGGGTTTGATTACCATAGAACCCCTTACTGCGGAGTTCTCTGCAAGACCTGCTTTCACCACCAGGTCGTTGTACCACTGCGAGTAGTTCTCCTCGCGAGGAGTGAGTTGTTTGAGTTCTTTTGCCATTGTTGTCTATATTTCTTTCTTTTTGTCTCTCTTGCCAAAAAAATATTACACTCTCTTGCTAATCTTTCGCATCAAATTTGTACTTTTGTGTGTGATGCAAAAATCCATCCGCAAAGGTACACTTTTTTGGCGAAAAAATCTCTCTTCCTCACTAATGTGAGGGGAAATAGAAATTTTTTTCGCCCCGCGTGCAACGATTTGCCCCCTTTTTGCGTCTATAATAGTAGGAAGAGTAGTGTAATCTCACCAACAAAGAAGCATAAAGACTATGATGAGAACAAGAAACATTCTGGCAATGAGCATCGCACTGATGGCGATGGCTCTCACAATGAGCGGCTGTGGTGCCTCTGTAACCCTCGCACTTGGCGGAGGGTCGAAAGCAGCCGTCTATGAAGATGACCTCTATGGTGTACACGATGTGGCAGCACTGCGCGAAGCAGAGCGCCTCTTGGCAGAAAAAGAGGCAGCAGCACAAGCCGAAAGAGAAAAACGCATAGCAGCAATGATTGCCGCAGCAAATGCCGAGGCAGATATTGACGAAATCTTGGGCGGACTGGATGGCGAAAGCGCCTCGGCGGGTATCGTTGTGCCCTCCGAAGGTGGAGATGTGAACATCACCTACAACAATATCTATGTGGATGACTACGCAAGTGCCTACGCTCGTCGCTTGCAGGGCTTCACCTCGCTCACCTACCGACTCCCCTCCTCCTATTGGGACTATCGCTATGGCGATGCCTACTTCCTCACTCTCGCCTACGACCCCGCTTTCTACACCGTTATGGTTATGGGCGACCAAGTGTGGGTGGAGCCTCGCTATATCACCAATATGTTCGGCAGTTGGAACAACCCTTATTACTACGGGTATCGTTACGGCTACAATCCATACTACTATGGATATAGTTACGCCTATTGGGACTATTGGGGATGGAACTCGCCCTACTGGGCTTGCGACCCATTCTACCACTATAATTGGTACTTCCCCAACTACGGGTATCACCCTCACTATGGATACCCACACCATCCTCACTACCCACACCACAAACCGGGTGGCCCCGGAGGTCCTCACGGTGATGGCGGACACAAGAAGCCCAATGTGACCCACCGTCCAAGTTATGGCACCGGTGGCGGTGGCTCGTCGATGCGTCCGGGTGGTGGCGTTCTCTCCTACAATGACCGACTCGGAGGACGCGATGAGTCGAGAGGTGGCACACAGATTGCTGGTGGTACAAACAACACCGCAAATCGTGGCTCGGCAAACGTCGGCGGTTCGACTGCTCGCCCCGTAAGAGGCTCCGTAGCAGATATTCGCAACGGAGTGGGCACCCCATCGGGCACCACAACCCGTACAGAGGGTGGCAAAGTGAGCAAACCCATCTCGAAAGATGAACTCTCGGGTACGCTCAATGGTTCGACCATAGCCAATAGGCCCAACTCGTTCAGAGGTAATGGCACGAGTGGTGTGAGCAACTCCTCCTCGCGCTCCTCGCGTGGCACCTCCGCCACAATTAGGGGTGGAAGCAACAGTTCCTCCTCGCCCAAAAGAAGTTCGAGTGTGAGCAGTGGCAACCGTTCCTCGTCAAGTAGCAATTCGAGTGCTACGCGCAGTTCCTCGTCGAGGAGCAAGAGTTCTTCGAGTGTAAGCCGTAGCAGCAGTTCGAGGAGTAGTAGTTCGAGCAGCAGTTCCTCGTCGAGTTCCTCGTCGAGAGGTAGCGTATCGTCGAGCCGCAGTAGTTTCAGCAGTGGTGGCGGTTTTAGCAGTGGTAGCAGTTCGCGTTCCTCCTCGCGCAGCGGCAGATAACAATAGAGGTAAGGCAACAGGCGCAAGGATGCAAAGTTTAGAAAGTAGAGATACAATAAGTTAGGGTTTTTCGTACAATGATGGCTATGAAAAGGATTTTGAGTATAGCAATAATGGTGGTGCTCTCGGCGACTGTGGCAAGAGCACAAATCCTCACTATGGGTGGCGAGGTCATAAGCCCCGCAAATATGAGCCATATGGAGGCGGCAAAGTTCGCCCAATCCGAACACACTTTTATGTCGGCAAGGGTGGCGGCTATGGGTGGCGCTTTTACCTCCCTCGGTGCCGACCTTTCGAGTATGGCCATCAACCCCGCAGGTTTGGGTATGTATCGCACCTCGCAACTCTCGATGTCGATGCTCTACGACCACACCCACTCAACAAATGGTAACGTCGGATTTGCCAGCAACAAGGGAGGCGTGGCCTTCAACCAAGTGGGCACAGCACTGAATCTCTATCAGGGTACGGGTGCCCTGGTGAGTTTCACCATCGGTTTTGGCTACAACCGACTCGCCGACCTCAACTTCCGCAACGAGGCCGGTTGGAACAATGGCGAGGTGACCATCGGAGAGTTCTTTGCCGAGCAGATGTATGGCATCGACCCCTCGGAGTTGGGCTCCTCGAAGTCCCCATTCTCCAACCCCGACATCTATCCCGACCAATGGGGTGGCGTACTCGCCTACCGCACCTGGTTCATCGACCCTGTGATGAACAACGAGGGGCTTTTCACGGGTAACTATACTGTGGAAAGTGTGCCTCTGGAAAACAGAATCGATGCAAACCTCTATATGGAGAGTGAGGGTAGCGTGGGAGAGTATGACTTCTCGATGGGCTTCAACTTTGGCAACATCCTCTACCTCGGCACAACCCTCGGTGTGCAATCCATTGAGCAGGTCATCTACTACAACTACACAGAGCAGTATCGTGGTGCGCAAGGGAGCGATTTGCAACATATGATTTTCCGCCCGATGGTTGCTAACTATGGCTCGGGAGTGAACTTCAAGATTGGAGCCATTCTGCGTCCTGTGAGTGCTGTGCGCATAGGCATTGCCTACCACACGCCTACGGCTGTGAGCCTTTCGAGGGACTACAAAGCCTATATGGAGACCAAGTTTATGGATGGCGACGGATTCAATGCCGACTCCTACCTCAATACCTTCACCTATGACTACTCCTCGCCCTCGAAATTGCTCGTGGGTGCCTCAATAGCACTCTCCAATAGGGCAATAATCTCGGTGGATTGGGACAAGGTGTGGTACAAAAATATGAGGATGGAATCGGATGGTTTGGAGGAGGCTTTCTTGGGTGATGTGAGGGCCGACCTCGGCTCTGCCAACAACTTCCGCGTGGGTGTGGAGGTGGTCCCCATCAAGAGTCTCTATCTGCGTGGTGGCTATGCCTACTACGCCTCGCCCCTCAACAAAGGTGCAAAGGAGTACAGCGAGGAGGGGAATCCATTCTTTGGCACCTATAAGACCCATAGCGACAACTTCTCGCTCGGTCTGGGGTGGAGGTTTGCCACAGGCTCTTCGCTCGATTTGGCGTGGACTCTTTCGAGGGCTCACTTCACCAATAGTGTGATGTATGACTACTACTATGCCGACAATGGGCAAGAGATTCTTGTGAGTGGCCCCATCCTCGGGGATACCGTTCACCGCAACAACACCATCTCTATGACCTACTCGGTGCTCTTCTGACACATCAAATTTCCACGATGGACAACTTTGACCGCATCGAGCCCACCTATGCAGGTGGGCTCGATTTACTTTTATTTCCCAATGAACAGCAAGTAGTTAGTGACCAACACAGCAACTATCCGACAGGGAGCACTATACGGTAAGGGCGTCTATCTCTCGCTGCAAGATGTCGAGAAACTATCGCCCGCTGTTTTGCCCAATAACTGACGCATAATCCGCTGCTGCCCAATGGTGTCGGAAGGTCGCAAATGGTTGATAAACAGTGGTAAACGATGATGGCTGATGTTAAAACCCAATAGAGATTCGCTATTTTGGTTTGATCTTGTAAAAACAGCGAGAAAGGTTGTGTTACAACCTTTCTCAAAACTTTTTAGAGCATTCAGTTCGGTTGAGTAGTCGCCATTGTTATCTCGTAAGAATTATTAGTTCAAATAAGTGCTCAATTGATCAAAAAGTATATTAAAGTCTTTCAGGCGATCGGCTCCAAGGAATACCGCTATCATATTCTTGCTTGGATTGACATATAGTACCTGGCCATATAGCCCAAAACCCCAGAATCCGCCATTATGCAATACAGCAAAATAGCCATTATTTGGGTTTTTGAATATCCGATTAATACTCTTATCTGGGTGGTCTTTATAGTAAACTTCTAACTCTTCTAGTGTGTCGAAAAACTTTCGTTTACCATTTTCCTCATCTGCAACTCCCCAATACCAGGAGTAAGAATATCGCCCTTGTCCTTTGCCTGATATGCCCGAAATGTGCGTGCTAAAACAGCGCTGAATAAATGTTGGATCTACAATTTTCTCTCCATCGCACACCCCGTTCTCCAAAAACAATCTACCAATCTTTGCTAAATCTCTAACATTCGTAGTTAAGCCTGCGAAACTTTTTGCTGTGTGGGATTTCTTACTATCTAGTCCAATTAGCGCATCACGCTCCATGCCGAGTGGTTGCCATACCTTTTCCGATAGGTATTGTGCATAAGGTTTTCCAGTTGCTCTCTCAATGACAACTCCCAGTATTGCCGTTGTGGCAGAGTCGTATGAAAAGTTTTCACCAGGAGTGTTAATGAATTTCAGGCTTTTTAGAACTTTGAGAGTGTTCCCGCCAAAATATAGTTTTGCCATTTTGGAAAATGGATTCCAACTGTAATTCTCATTGAATTTGAGCCCCGCCGTCATATCAAGCAAATGTTCAATCTTCAGCTGAGCGAACTTTGGATCTGCATCTTTAAGTTCGGGCACATAATCTGTCACAGGATCACTCAAACTCTTTATGTAGCCATCTTTGAGTGCGATACCACATAGTAAGCTTGTAACTGTTTTTGTTACCGAGAAGATGCACGATTGGCTATCTCCGTCCCAACCGCCGCTATAATGTTCAAAGAGGATTGTGTCGTTTTGAACGACTATTGCAGCCGATGGTATATCATAGTAGTCCATTGCCTCTCGGAGTGTTAAGTTGAGAAGAGTGTCGGTTTTGGAAAGGTATATGTCAAATTTGAGAGTATCAACCAATGTGTTATTCTGTTGTTTCTCGTGGAATTTGAAAGTCTGCACTCCTCGTGCGACAGTATCTTGTTCAAATACCGTATAGTCATCGACAGATGCGTTGCCATATTTGATGCCTCGTGTTACTACGCACGATTGAAGACATAGTATTCCAATTATTAT
The DNA here is from genome assembly GCA_045596685.1 of Tidjanibacter sp. GTDB lineage: Bacteria > Bacteroidota > Bacteroidia > Bacteroidales > Rikenellaceae > Tidjanibacter. The sequence goes on from JAZOCT010000035.1 coordinate 15,482, forward strand.
CAAAATATATTGTTTCATATCTCTTTGCCTTGTTTCATACAAAGGTAATGGAAATTTCTTTGCGCGTTACTCTTTGACCGCACAAACATCCTCTATTACAATCTCGCCACCCTTGTTGGTGGTTTTGATTCTGTTAGTAAACTCCCAGCCCATATCCAATGCAGTATAGACAAACCAATCACCATCCGCTTTTACTTCAAGCATAATGGTCTTGTCGTCTGACCCGGGTTTACTATCCTGCTGACCACTTCTAAATAGCCAAGTTGCATACGCTCTTCCATCGGTATCGTAAGGGTATGCATCTTGAAGTTTTTTGAGCAGTTCCGTAGAGCAATGTTTCTGCAAAAAGGCGTAATCCTCATAAAGTTTGTCGTTATACATCTGCGTAATGAAAGACTTAATCTCGTCACTCTTGGTAGTGGATGTATGCGTAGGATGCCGTCTATCTTGTGCGCTAACATTACACAATGCTCCCGTCAATAACACAATTAGAATGATAAGCCGTTTCATAAATTTTCTCACATTTTCTCTCTATGTACAAAGGTAATAAGAATTATTCAAACTTGACGGAGTGTGCTAACTTTCTTTGCAAAGTCCGCAAAAGGCTGGGTTGTATGTATATGTAAATGTTATATTTTTTGAGTCTGAGATTTTGGGGATTTTATTGTGCGTTTTGTGGGTGAGGATAAAGCAGAAATCTTTGTACAAAAAGAGTACACGCAATGTTTACTTCTCTATGTTGTAAACATTGTAATTGCCGTATAATCAATATAATACAAGATATTGCGCATAATAACATTGGATTTCAGATCGCTTGCTAAAATCGAAGATAAACACAGCCGTTCCCGCTGTTCAGAAATTCAGCCTCAAAAAGTGGATAGAGAAAATTTGTCGCAATGAGCCAACTTGTACCAATTAGTTAATACTATTATCGTTCTTATGGTCAATGCTATATAACTTTTCAAAAGGTAATCTTTTAATACTCAAGCGACTA
>JAZOCT010000036.1:0-6769 GCA_045596685.1 Tidjanibacter sp.
ATAACACCTGTCGCGTAGCCCTCGCCCCCGCTATGTCACTCATCGGGGCACAATAAGTTTGAGCGCAAAACCATTCATTATGAAAAAGTTACGCCTACTCATTTCGTTATGCGTGGCTCTATTTTCGGTTGCTTGTTCCTATTTAGGAATGTTACACGATTTTGAATTGAAATAACTGCATTATGAAACGATTATTTAATTATTGGATTGTTATTGCAACCGCTATTGCAATAACTGGGTGCGACACCAAAGACTATGACGTTATAGACGAGTTCGCCCTAACGCTGTCTTCTCCGCAAAAAGGCATTACTATAACTTTGAATTCATCATCATTATCGTTGCAAGGTGATGAGAACGTCTCTCCTTGGCACACAAACATAAATACAAGTGTTTCTTATACCTACGATTTGAGCAAATGGGAGGAAGAATCAGAGCAGATTCGAAACAAAATGGAGGCTGTATATAACCCCATACGCAAACAAAATCCAAACCATCACCTACAGTGTCACTATGTATACAACAGCATAGTGGATATAAACATAACCGCCAATAAACCAATTTGTGGAAGGGCTGCGGGTGAAGAGTTGTCGGACCTCTTTATGCTCTACATTTATGGTCTTGTCTTCACATTCCCCAATGCAAATTTTGTCGAATTTGATAAATCACCCATTGTGTTTGAAATTGATGATTGGACCAAAGGTGGCTACATCACGCCGAAATATTTTTTCATTGTTCCCAAAGAGTCTATTTGCGCCGAGGAACTAGCACCAGATGTAGTATTCTCTGTATTGTGTGACTTCGGTCACGGAGTGGAGTGTATCGATACCTTCAACTTACCTCAATAAATTGGAGCAACAAGCAGTGAGGGGGGACATTCTTGGATTATAGATGGTTACAAAATCACCCGCAAGATAACCACATCTTATTTTGTTAGTTATGAAACAGAGAAAACAGAATGGTTTCTTATGACACTTGATAAAGATGACGCGCATTATTCAAGTTCAGTATCCACCGTTGACTCCCAATTCATCCAAATGAATTGGGGATGGGGAGGAACAGTTGATATGGCTTGGTATGCAACTTCCCCCAGTTGGACAATCAATAACACAACGTTTAATACAGATGTTAAAATGGTATATAATTTTCAACCTCAAAACTAAACGCTTATGAAAGCGATGAAAAAAATTTTGACAATATTATTTTTGCTGACAGCAGTATCGTGCGAGCAGAAGAGTGATGACCCAATGAAAGAGGGATTAAATATGCCCGTTGAACCATGCACGTTATCACCATCTACCACACTCTCCTTGATATTATATGAGAAAACAATACCTGATAGCAATAAACACTATTTTATTTTGTATCATTGTGGTGACCATGTGGCTGGACAAGTTGAGAAGTGGAGAAATCAAGAAGAGATAAAAGCCCTCTCCGCCTATATGAGAGAGCAGTTGGAAAACATCTCCTATCCCACCCGCCATTATGCTTATCATTACGTTTATGGTTCATTGAAGAGTGTGAGTATTAAAGCAGATATGCCCGTATTCGGCAGAGAGGCTGGCGAGGAGTTATATGATTTATACCAGATTCATATTGGAGCTCCCACCTTTACCTTTCCAGATGGCGAGTTTGTAGAACAATCCGAACAATTTATGGACATCGACAAATGGATTGATAATAGTTATATAATTGATTCCACCTTTCATCTATACCCCAAAGACACTACGCCCCCAGTAGGGGTGATGGGTAATGTTGAATTCACCATAGTTACCGAACTGTCAAGTGGTGAAATCAATAGCGACTCTATCATTGTAAAATTCAAGTAAAACCACTCTATTCGACATTGCCTGCAGATTGGCCTTATGATGATGTGATAGAATTAATTTATGGATTTCAAATAAGGTAGTATTATGAAACGATTATTTCAAACATTTATAGGCTTTACCATTCTCTTCGTGGCGGTGGGGTGCGACAATGAGCCGCAACAGCCCCTGTTCGAAGGTAATCCCGATTCTGCATATGTTTTTACAGATTGTAAAAACTTGTACATTGAGTACATAGACAATATCGTTTGGCAGGCATCGGGTGACAAAAAAATCCACGTTAGTTGCATATTCTCCGATGAAGAGAGTAGGTGTCTTGATATTGAGCAACAAATTTTGGCAGACATAAGAAAGATGACTGGAACGCAATTTATAGTCACCATAAATGACGCCATAGTAGAGGCGAAGATTACTGCTAACAAAGAGTTGTTTGGCATTCCTGCGGGAGGTATTCTCAATGACTATTTTTTGGTCAAAGGGCCTACTTTCAGCCACTACTATGTAACCTATCCCGATTACAAACTGGAATCCGACATCAGTCGTGAAGAACTCCTCCCCGTCAGTAGCATAATCAACGCAGACCATACTACTGCTCTGCAAGTTCAATATTGGTTGCCAAATCCTCCTCCCGAGAGGCCCGATGAAGTGAATTTTACATTCACCTATACATTTTTGAGCGGAGCCACCCACAGCGCAACCTGCACAATGAAATTTGAGTACTAAACACTGGCAACATTGCACAGCAGGGACACACATTGTGCCCCTGCTTTTTTATGGGGATGAGAGGGCAGATGATGTCAGAGGGGCACAAAAATTGATAGGTGGGTGGCTACAAAGGCAATAAAATCGAAGAGAAAAACGTAGTTAATCCAAAAAAATAGGTTACATTTGTAGCATACTTTAATACTTTATATCTCAAAAGAAAACTATGAAAACAGATTTCCCCGTGAGGGCACACTCTGAAATGAGCGATGAGGGCTACAAAGCCTTCACCAAAGACAAACGCACAAGAACCACGAGGAGCAACTCCGAAAATGCCGTTTTCTCCTCTTTCAGACGCGAAAACAACAACGGTGAATATACCGAAAAACGACGCTCCTACAACCCCAATTTCACACGCGACAACAAACTCATAGAGCGCAACAAACAGCAGGCAGGATACCGCTCCGAGAGGAGTTTCCAACCCCGCGAAGAGCGCCCCTACAACCGTGAGGAGCGTGGTTTCAACCGCGAGGGTGGCGAGCGTCCCTACAATCGTGAGCGTGGTTTCAACCGCGAGGGCGGCGAGCGTCCCTACAATCGTGAGCGCAATTTCAACCGCGAGGGTGGCGAGCGTCCCTACAATCGTGAGCGCAATTTCAACCGCGAGGGCGGTGAGCGTTCCTACAATCGTGAGCGTAATTTCAATCGTGAGGGTGGCGAGCGCCCCTACAATCGTGAGCGCAATTTCAACCGCGAGGGTGGCTTTGCCAAGCGCGCACCTTTCTCGAAGGGTGCCCCAAAACGCACAGAGCACAAACCACGCACAGAGCGTAGCACCGAGCCCAAAAGGTATATCAACACCGCAAATCAATACACACTCGACAACTACCCCACCTACGACACTCCCAAACAGGAGGGCGCAATTCGTCTGAACCGCTACATCTCGATGTCGGGCATCTGCTCACGCAGGGAGGCCGATGAGTATATCGCAAAGGGCGAAATCACCGTCAATGGTGTGGTCGTAACCGAACTCGGCTCCAAAGTTATGCCCGAGGATGTGGTGTGCTACAACGGTAAGAGAATCGAGAACGAAAAGAAGGTCTACATCGTGATGAACAAGCCCAAAGGCTTCGTCACCACCCTCGATGACCCCCACGCCGACAAAAGCGTGATGGACCTCGTGAAGAATGCCTGCACCGAGCGCATCTATCCCGTAGGCCGTCTGGACAAAAATTCGGTGGGAGTACTCCTGCTGACCAACGATGGCGACTTGGCAAAAAAACTCACACACCCCACCTACGAAAAGAAAAAAATCTACCAAGTAAGCCTCGATAAGCACCTCACAAGGGCCGATATGGAGCAGATGATTCTCGGTATTACGCTCGAAGATGGCGACATCGCAGCCGACGACATCTGCTACGTCGATGACCCCAAGATGAAAAATGCTGTGGGCATTGAGATTCACTCGGGTAGGAACCGCATCGTGAGGCGTATGTTCGAACATATGGGCTACCACGTCGGCAAACTCGACAGGGTCTACTTCGCAGGCCTCACCAAACAGAAACTCAAACGTGGCGAGTGGCGCTTTTTGACCGAGAAAGAGGTAGCAATGCTCAAATCGGGCAGTTACGAATAGATAGAACACCCCCCTTCAAAAAGGGATACATAACCACTTTGGGGATTCTTCTTCGCACACTGCGACCAAGAGGAATCCCCTTTTTTGCTACCACAAACCCACCCAACCGACGCAACCACAACAAAAAGATATTATGAAACATTCACTCCACAAAAACCTCCTCGCCACACTCCTCGGTGTGGCTCTGCTCGTCGCCACCGCGTTTCCCACGATGGCAAACGGCAAGATTGACGACCCCGCGCTTTCCACAATGGCAACGGGCAAGATTGACGACCCCGCAGCCCCCGGGCGCAAAAGTGTGGGACTTGTATTGAGCGGTGGTGGTGCCAAAGGTGCCGCCCTACTGCGCGTCATCAAGGCCATTGAGGAGGCAGGCATCCCCATCGACTACATCGCCGGCACCTCCATCGGCTCCATCATTGGCGGTCTTTATGCCGTAGGCTACACCATAGAGGAGATTGAGGAGTTGTATGCTACGATGAATTGGTTTGACATCTTCACAGACCGCAACGCGCGCGACAAACAACTCTTTGCCGACAAGCAGAAAGACGATGCCTATATGTTCGACGTGATGCTCTCGACAAACGATATATCTATGCCGAGTGGCATTGTCAGGGGCGACAGATTTATGGACCAACTCAACGAACTCCTGTTGGGATACCAATACACCGACTCCTTCGACAACCTCCCCATACCGTTTGCCTGCGTGTCTTACGATATGAATACGGGTAGCGAGTATGTGGCACGCGGAGGTAGTCTTTCGGCAGCCATACGCGCGAGTATGTCCATTCCCGGGGTCTTTAAGCCCGTAAATTACAGAGATATGGTCTTGGTGGATGGCGGTGTCTACAACAACTTTCCGGTGGATGTGGTGAGGGATATGGGTGCCGACATTGTCATCGGTGTGGACCTCTCGGATGGCATCAAAACCGATGCTGATGTGGAGAATCTGATTGTTATTTTCGAGCAACTCACCCTCTTCCTCGGGCGCGAAAACTACGAGAAAAACAAGCAGGATTGCGACTACTACATCCACCCCGAAATTGCCCCCTACTCGGCAGCGAGTTTCAACCAAGAGGCCGTCGATTCGCTCATTATGCGCGGACAGAAGGAGGCCGACAGACACCGCGAAGGTCTGCACGCCCTACGCAAGAAGATTGGCTTGCCCGAGGGATATATGCCCCCGAAGCGCACGCGCTACTACGACCAACAGACAAAACTCAAAATCGGCAATATCCGTATGGATGGGTTCTCGAATGCAGAGCGTAGGCTCATATCTATGTACCTCGACATCAAACCCTACACCACTGTCACCCGCAAGGAGTTCAATCGCGCCATTGAGCAGATTCGGAGCATTGGCGGCTTCGACTTTGTGAAGTACTCTCTCTCCAATCAAGCGCCATACGACCTGCGCATCTGGGTGGATGAGAAACAAAACGCCTCCCTGCACGTCGGTTTTCGTTTCGACTCCCAAGAGTTGGCATCGCTCCTCTTGGGTACCGAGATGACCATCGCAGGCAACCACTTCAAGCCCAAAATCGCCCTCACAACCCGTTTGAGCGAGAGTCCCTTCCTGCAAATCAAGGCGTCGAGTAGCAGGGTGTTCTATGGTGAGTTCGCCTTTGCCTACCGCTTCCAATACAACAACTTCACTTTCTACCAAAACGAAAAGCGTTCACACACCTCCACCTTCGATTTTCATAAGTTGTCGATGCGTTTTTCGGATATATACCTCCGCAACTTCAACATCTCAACGGGTGTGGATGCGGACTTCTTCAACTACCACGAAACCTTCTACGAGGGTGGCAAAATCGAGGCAGAACCCGAGGCGTACATCAACTACAACCTCTCGGGGCACTACGACAACCTCAATGATATATATATCCCCACGCGCGGTTGGTCGCTCGATATGAACTACACACTCCATACCAACAATGGTATTGAGGTGCACCATCACGTTCCCTTTGCCTCGGTGCAATACAAGTTGATGGGGGCCATCTCCTTTGGCGACTGGATTGCAGCCATTCCCTCGCTCTATGGTCGCACACTGATTGGTATGGAGGCCACCTACCCCTATCGTAACTGCTTGGGTGGCATTCTTCCGGGCAGGTATATGCCCCAGCAGATGCCCTTTGTGGGTATCCAGCACGTTGAGCAGTTTGCCAATTCGGTAATGGTGGGTGCAATTGAGACGCGCGCAAAGGTGGCCAAGAATCACTATATCTCGGCTGTGGCCAATCTGCTGATTGAGGATAACAATTTTCTGCGTATGTTCCGCTTCGAGGAACCTCTGCTGGGCTTCGGCCTGAAATACACCTACCACACCTCCCTCGGTCCCTTCACAGTGCTCGCAAGTGGCACCAACCTCACTCCCCTGGGTGGTATCTATTTGAGTTTCGGCAAGAATTTTTAGCCCAACAATTGAAATACCATCGGCACAGTTTTACGACTCTTCACACTATAAAAATAACGTGAGTTTCGTGAATTTCAACTTATTGAAATTCCGAAACATCCGCTTTATCAAAGAGCCTTTTTGAGGCTCTTTGAGCAAGTCCCTCCTTTGTCAAAGGAGGGATTTAGGGAGGAATATAAGCATTAAGCAGCCCAC
>JAZOCT010000037.1:0-43791 GCA_045596685.1 Tidjanibacter sp.
TTGCCGTCTTTGTTTCTTAACGCCTTTGTGCTCCGCCCTCGCCACGACCTCACAAGGAGGTCGCTTCTCCGCCGACGATGTAAAGTGCGGGTCTATGGTGCGCCCTAACGGGCGCAGGTATTAAAAAAGATACCCGAGAACGAGTTGAGAGTTGAAAGTTGAGAATTAAGGTGTTCCCTAATGGGCGCGGGTATTAAAAAAGATACCCGCGAAAAACTTCTATACAAATATAACTACTTCTCTAATAGAGGTATGTTGAGCGAAGAAATGCACCCCACACAGTTCCCCAAAGATTGGCAGATGCATAATCATCATATACATCGTCATCCACATAGATCTCCAAACTGCTGGTGATAGTAAATGTGTTGAGCCCATCTATTGTAGGTGGCGTTATTGGGCGACATTCTATTTCGGAAAGCCACATACATTGCCCAAACGCCTCGTGGTCAATCTTTTCTACACTGTCAGGAATAACGATAGAAGTCAATGTTGTCGCAAAAAATGCCTGTTTGGGAATATCTCTAATGATATGACCGACGGTTATTACACCACCATTTCCATAGTATTTGTTGCTTAAAATTGGATAACCTATTTCAGGGTCTTCTATAATTTCACCCGTATTTGAGGTGTAATGTATCTTATTTAGGATAGCTCCTTTGGGATAGATATCTTTATCACTGAAAGCATTTCTATAATCATACGTCGCTCTTAAATTAGGAACATAAATTGCGAACAGTGGATTGTTGAGATTGCCTGCAACCGTTCTACCGTTACCCGATATGAAAGATGGAGGGGTGGCACCCAAAAAGTGCAAAGATTCCAAATTGGGGCAATCCTCATTGACCAAATACTGACCTATTTGCCGCACACTTGCAGGAATTGTAAGTTCAAAGAGTCCTGTGTCTGCAAATGCAGATCCGCCAATAGAGGTGACACCGTTGGGGATTGATATGCTTTTTAGGTTTTTGCAGTGCCAAAAAGCCGTATTTCCAATCGAAGTAACACTCTTTGGAATATTGACGCTCGAAAGGGATGAACAGAACATAAATAAATTTGGTTCTATCGAAGAAAGATTGTTGCCAAGAGTTACGCTGGATAGGTTTGAACAACCATAGAATGTATTCCCTCCAATTGAGGTGACGCTATCGGGTATGGTAATACTCGTAAGACCCAAACAGCCATAAAATGCACCTTCGCCAATCGAAGTAACACTGTCGGGAATACTAATATTTGTAATTCCACAACCCTGAAACGCGCCTATGCCAATTGACGTAATTCCATTAGGAATGATGCTGTTTTTACATCCTACTACTAACGTATTTGTTGCACTCTCTATAATTGCATTACTATTATCTCGACTATCATAAATCGGATTACTTGTATCCACTACAATGCTTTCAAGATTTGTACAATCCTTAAAAGCACCTGCAATCAGAGTGACACTTGCGGGAATGACTACACTTGTAAGGCTCGAACACGTTGCAAAACTATCTACGAGAGAGGTTACACTATTGGGAATGGCTGTATTTTTACATCCCACAAATAAGGTGTTTGTGGCTGTTTCTATAATTGCGTTACAATTATCCCTACTATCATAAATTGGATTGTTAGCATCCACTACAATACTTTCAAGGTTTGGACAATGGAAAAATGCCTCGCCTCCAATCGTTGTAACACTGCTGGAAATATTTATACTTACAAGACTCGAACAACCCCAAAAAGCCGCAGATCCAATCTCTATAACGCTATCCGGAATGGTTACACTTGTAAGTTTTGAGCAGTTATAGAATACCCAGTTCCCAATTGAAGTAACACTGTTAGGAATATCTATACTCGCAAGGTTTGAACACATATTAAATGCGTTTTGTAGGATGATAATAACACTATTAGGCAATGTTAAGGTTGAGAGGTTGTGGCATTCCTGAAATGCGCGATATCCAACCTCTGTAACATCGCCATCAAAGGTGATGATGCCTTTGCTGTCCTCGTAGGTATTGGAAACTATGTTTGCTCCAAAGACGTCGGCGTAGTTAGGGGTTACAATCTTCCCGTCGGTTGAGGTGTACCAAATTTGGTTGGTTGGAGGAGTGATAAGGTCGGGATTTCCCCCACCGTCGTCGGGATTCTCGGTGTTGCCATTATCGGGTTTGTCATTTGGCTGCTCGGTCTGGTTGTCGTCGGGGGTGATGTTATCGCCACCGAGAACCTCACAACCCGCAAATGAGAACATCGCAAGCAGCGCAAAAAGTGTAAAAAGTTTTTTCATAGTAATATAAATTTGGTTTGTTATTTGGTAACTGATTGATAACCAACAAAATACCCCCCCCAATTTCTTGGGAGGGGTATTTGATACCCTTATATTGAACTCGCGTTCATTGTCTATGCAACTCTTTTGTTGTCACAAAATTAAAAAATATTTCCAAAACAAACAATACTCTTTCGGAGTCTTATTAGGCGAGAACACAAAAAACCACCTCTCGCAGATAAGTCAAGAGGTGAAAATTGCAGAAAAGAAGGGCTCCCGCGCGGGAGCCCTTAACGTATTTATTTCTTATTCACGATTGCCCTGCAATCCTCCAACGTCATTGCCAGGGGGTCCTTTGTCTTGGGAATACGATAATTCTTGCCATTAGCCTGAATGTAGGGACCATAGATACCCGTCATAATCCTTATCTCGGGCGCACCCTCAAAGGTCTTAATGGGGGTCTTGGAAGCCTTATCCTGCGCCTGCTTCTGACCAATGAGTTCCACAGCACGCTCGTAGGTGATAGTATAGGGGTCGTCCGACTTGGTGAGCGACACAAACTTGCTGCCAAAGCGCACATAGGGACCAAACTTACCCACACCTACGCATACCTCCTCGCCCTCATACTCACCCAAAGTGCGAGGAAGCGCAAAGAGCGCCAAAGCCTCTTCGAGCGTAATGGTAGCAATCAGTTGGTCTTTTTTGAGCGAGGCAAAACGTGCCTTGTCGCCATCCTCACCACCAATCTGAACCATAGGACCATAGCGACCTATGCGGGCCGAAACGGGAAGTCCACTCACAGGGTCTACACCCAATTGGCGCACCGAACTATTCTGCTTAATCTGGCTGCCCAAAGCGTCCTCTACGGTCTTGTGGAAGTCGCCATAGAACTCGGCAATCATCTCCGTCCACGCCTCCTTACCATCGGCAATGGCATCAAACTCCTTCTCCACAGTCGCCGTAAAGTTATAGTCGAGAATCTTGGGGAATTGACCCTCCAAGTAGTCATTCACCAACATACCGATGTCGGTAGGCGCAAGTTTGCCCTTCTCCTTACCGACAACCTCTTGGTGGGTCTTCTCGGTAAGTTTGCCCTTCGAGAGGGTTATCTGGTCGTAGGAGCGTTTCACACCCTCCTTATTCTGTTTGATGACGTAGCCACGAGCAATGATGGTCGAGATAGTAGGCGCATAGGTCGAGGGGCGGCCAATGCCCAACTCTTCGAGCCTCTTGACCAGCAATGCCTCGCTGTAACGGTAGGGTTGCTGGGTGAATTTCTGGGTGGCGGTAGCATCTTTGAGCGCCACAACCTCGCCCTCACCTACGGTGGGCAATACCGCATTCTCGCTCTCGTTCTCGTCCTCCGTAGACTCCGAGTAGAGTTTCATAAAACCATCGAAGCGCATCTGCTCACCCGTAGCAACGAATCTTTCGGTGTGTCCTCCCACCTCGATGGTAACCACCGTGCGGTCTATTTTTGCAGGGGTCATCTGCGATGCCACAGTGCGTTTCCAGATGAGTTCGTAGAGTTTTTTCTCCACCGAGGTACCCTCGATGCTCTGTCGATTGAGATAGGAGGGGCGAATTGCCTCGTGGGCCTCTTGTGCCCCCTTACTCTTGGTCTTATAGGCCCTCCACGAGTGGTACTCCTCGCCGAACATCGACAAGATTTCCTCTTTGGCCGCCGCCATAGCCTGCTTCGAGAGGTTCACCGAGTCGGTACGCATATAGGTAATGAAACCGCTCTCGTAGAGTTTCTGTGCCACACTCATTGTCTGCGCCACAGTCATCGAGAGTTTCCTACCGGCCTCTTGTTGCAGTGTAGAGGTAGTGAATGGGGGTGCGGGGAACTTCTCCGCAGGTTTCGACTCCACGCTCAACACCCTGAAATCGACACCCGAAAGCGATGCGAGCAGTGCCACAGCCTCCTGGCGAGTGTCGAACTTACGGTCCAACTCCGCCTTGAACACCTTGCCATCCGAGGCGATAAAGCGGGCCGAAATCTTATAGAACTGCGTAGCCTTGAAGTCGATAATCTCCCTCTCACGCTCCACGATGAGCCTTACGGCAACGCTCTGCACCCTACCTGCCGAGAGTGCGGGTTTGACCTTCTTCCACAATACGGGCGAGAGTTCAAATCCCACGAGCCTATCGAGCACTCTTCGTGCCTGCTGTGCATTCACAAGATTCATATCCACCCTACGAGGCGAGGCGATTGCTTCGAGGATGGCATTTTTGGTAATCTCGTGGAATACAATACGTTTGGTCTGCTCAATGGGCAGCCCCAGCACCTCTGTCAGGTGCCAAGCGATAGCCTCTCCTTCGCGGTCCTCATCGGATGCGAGCCAGACGCTCTCTGCCTCGGAAGCCATACGTTTCAGGTCAGCGACCATCTTTGCCTTTTCGGGTGCTATTTCGTAAGCGGGCACAAAGCCATTTTCCACATCCACACCGACACCTTTCTTGGCGATGTCGCGGATGTGACCATAGGAGGAGCAGACTTTATACTCCTTACCGAGGAATTTTTCGATAGTTTTGGCCTTTGCCGGGGACTCTACGATTACCAGATTTTTCTGTTGCATTGTTCTATATATCAGACGTTTATTCTTAATTTCCACACCTCCCCACATTGTATTACGGAGGTTATAGGGACACAAAAAATGCGCCATACCTATATATATTGGCGCACAAAGATAAGCCACTTGTCGAACTTTTCAAAAAAAAGCGCACGCTTTTACCTAAAAAAAGGGATGGCACCAATTTTTGCCATCCCCTATTTTATACATCCATCGCCCCTTACTTTCCGATTAACGTGTAGGTGATGTCGAACTTCACAGGGTGGGAAGAGCCCGTAAGCGAGAGTTTCACCATACCATCCTGCATATACTCATAGGCTCCCATACCGAGGGTAATCCTACGGCTAACCTCGCCATCCTTATCGTTGAGCAACTCTTGGAGATACAACGCAAGGTCCATCTCATAGCGACCAAAGGTGCGATTCAGGTAGCCCCCATAGAGCAACTCGGTCTCGTAGTTCTCCTCGTAGTAGTAGTTATAGTCGGGCACCGCCGTAAGTTTCGCATAGTTCGTATAGGTGCCCACACGCGCAGGCGCGTAGTCGTAATAGGTGTAGTCATCCTCCGCCAAATCGACATACATCCTCGCCTGATTGATGAAAATACTCCTTCCCTCGGGGCAAAGCGCACGCAACGAGGCAACAAACTCCTCGGTCAGTTCGAGGGTCGTGGTGACACCCAAAAAGCCCTGAACATAGCCCTCCGAAACGGGATTCGTAAGTGGTTCATCTGCCGCCACATCGTAGTTGATGCTCGCACCCCCGACCATTGCCGAGTAGTCGTGTTCCACAACAGTCACAGCCGTCTGGCTCGTATATTTCTCATTATTGGAGATGTAGAAGGCCCTCATAACATCATCCTCCACAAGCGACTCGTCACCTCCCGAGGGGTATTCGTGGCCGTAAATCACAACGTAACTCGCAGGACCATCGTTGGTATCCCATTGGAGATTCATACCATAGATTGCTGCATCCTCGGGAGAAGAGCCCGAGGGGGTAATATAGAAGCCCTTGAACTGCTCCAAGAAGAGGCTATCATTCGAGTAGTAGGTCGTATCCACACTCCACAACTCCTCCATAAACCTCCTACCCGCATCGGTGGGGTGCAACGAGAGAGTGTCAAACTCATTGGCACCGTGAGGCTTACCCCTGAAAGTGAACGAGAAGAGTGGCTCATCGTCGATATACTTCTCGTAGTCGGTGCCGCCATAATACATTTCGTCCCTCTTCAAGAGTTCGCGCAAGCGATAGATGTCAAACGTCTGCTCTTTGAGCGTGTCGCCACCTACGGTCTTCATTCCCGCAACCAGCACCATCGAGTCGGGCATAGACTCTACACCCTTGTGGGCAATACTATCCGAATGGACAGCATAAGTAAACTGCACCAAAGCCGAAGACCTCGTAACAGCACCATAGTGCTTGTCGGTCATCTTACCAAAATAGGCGTAGTCGAGAGTTCCCGTCGAAATGGAGTCTGTGTAGGTAATATAACTCTCAATACCCTCCTCCAACGAGGCAAACTGCACCTCAAACTCCTGACCGGGAGGAATGATATTGGTACCCAAAGTGTCATCGACCTCCACACAAGAGGTAAAGAAAAGTACAAGTGCCGACACCAAAATAGCGCCGACACCTTTCAGATTTATTTCATTAGAGAATAGAGTCATAAAATTCCTTATACTGCATAAGTTTCTCTTCTTCGGCAATATCGCCTGTGGGTCGCAAGACCCTCTTGCCACATCCTTTGAGGTACTCCTCAACTTCGGCGGGCAACTCTTGTGCCTCAACAATAATACCATCGGCATTGTCAATAACGAGCCTCATAAGATTTTCGTATGTGAGCGCACCATAATTGTCAATCTTCTCGGCAGGCACACCCTCACCCAGCATCGTCTGGCGGAAGGCCTCACCCCACACACCCTTGAAGGTGTCGTCGTAGATGCTGAACATTACCTTCGAAGAGGAGAACAAAGGCTCATCGGTGTAGCAGTTGCGCAGGTAGAGGGGCACAGCAGCCGTAAACCACGAGTGGCAATGTACCACGTCGGGTTTCCAACGCAACTTCTTGACCGTCTCCAACACGCCACGAGCAAAGAAGATTGCCCTCTGGTCGTTATCCTCAAACTCCTCACCCTCGGCATTGCGGAATGTAGCCTTGCGAGGCGCAAAATACTCATCGTTGTCGATGAAGTAAATCTGCACACGCGCAGCGGGAATCGACGCTACTTTGATGATTAATTGGTGGTCGTTATCGTTGATAATCAAGTTCATACCCGACAAGCGGATAACCTCGTGCAACTGATTACGACGCTCGTTGATGCAACCAAAGCGGGGCATAAAAGTCCTAATCTCAAAGCCTCGCTCCTGCATCGCTTGCGAAAGTGTGCGACAAGTGGTCGCAATGGGGCTTTCGGGAAGATAGGGAAATATCTCCTGACAAACACACAGTATTTTTGCTCCTGCCACTTTTCTTAAATTTTTAGTTTACAACGTAAAAGCACCCCAAAAACTGCGATTTCGGCACACTCGCAAAGGTACTTTTACAAAAAGCCTATAATACGTTGCAAAGATAATAAAAATTTTTTGCATTTCCGCCAACACCCCGCCAAAGAAAATTTCAACTTTCCACCCCCAGAGAGCCTTAAAAAGTTGTCCGAGGGTGGCTATTTAGCGGAAAATAACATATCTTTGCGGGTGAAAACATCACACCACACAAACTATGAAGCATACCCTACGCACACTCATACTCCTCTGTGGACTGTTCATCTTTTCGCAGACCCTCGTAGCACAAGTAACCACCCCCACCCTCACCAAAGAGCCCACTTCGGGGCCCTACAAAGTGGGCGACTACTACAACGAAGGCGGATTGGAGGGTGTCGTATTCCAGGTTTCGGAGGATGGCACAAGTGGCAAAATCGTAAATCTCTCACAGAGCAGAGGCGTGAGGCAATGGGCAAGCACCAACGAGGGTACAAACCGCCTTTTGGGTGCTATGGATATGGACAATGGTTTGGCCAACTGCCGACTAATCACACAGTTTGATGGTTGGAAGGAGAAGTTCCCCGCCATTGCGTGGTGTGTGGCGCAAGGCAAAGGGTGGCACCTGCCCGCCATCAACGAGTTGCGCGAGTTTATCCTCAACCCCACAACCTCTCGTCTGGTGAATAATACCCTCAAAGCCCTCGGAGCAACCCCCATCCCCGGCAGAAGCGAGATGGTCGATTTCTGGTCCTCAACGGAGAGGGATTTCTGCTATACGAGTGGTAAGTATTGTGCTTGGGGTGTCAATTCGAAAGGCGGTGTGAGCAACGACAACGGCAAGAGCCTCTACGCCAAAGTGAGAGCCATCGCCACCTTCCCCATCGAAGAGGTCGAAGTGGAGGACGGTGCCCTGACAGCCACCACCTCGGCACCCTACAAAGTGGGTGACTACTACAACAATGGCACCCTGCGAGGCGTGGTTTTCCACATCAACGAGGATGGGACACACGGCAAAATTGTGAGTATGGCGCAGTCGAGCGAGGACCTATTGTGGTCGTTAGGCGAGGAACAAAAACGAGTAATCGGAGCCACTGACCGCAAGTGTGGCAAGAACAATATGACAAAGGTTATGAGCATTGAGAATTGGCAGAACCTCTACCCTGCGTTTGCGTGGTGCGCAAAATTGGGCGACGGATGGTATCTACCTGCCATCGAGGAGGTTGAACTACTTATGCAGGAGGAGACCCACGCCAAAGTCAATGCTACGCTCGACACATTTCTGGCAACCCCGCTCCACACCCTCCACCCCGTATCCCCCCAAGAGAAATGGGAGGACTATTGGACCTCAACGGAGAGTGAGGAACTCTACACCCCCGACGAGGAGTATGAGGGCGAAGTGTGCGCCTACGCTTTGGGCTACTTCATCATCAATAGCACAGAGTATCAGGTGACCAAACGTAATGACTCTACCGTCCGCGCCGTAGCGGAGTTTTAGGAGGCGTAACGCCTCTTTTGTGCTGGTGGTGCTCTCGAAAGTTCCGACAGAAATCAAAAAACGCATAGAGCGGAGGAAATTTTGTGCCAAACAAGAAGGCGAGTCCGCAGTTTGCTTATCGCAAATGAGGTGCCGTAACGGCACTTTTGTGCTGGTGGTGCTCCCGAAAGTTCCGACAGAAATCAAAAAACGCATAGAACGAGATGAATGCAAGGCTTGCGAAAAAAATCCTCCCGCAGTTTACTGAACGTAAATGAGGGAGGATTTTTTGAGCGTAACGCAGCAGTCGCTCGTTATATGCGTTTTTTACAGGATGAGCATCGCATCACCATAAGTCCCAAATCGATAACCCTCCTCGATGGCGACTTTGTAGGCGTTCATAACATTGTCGTAGCCGCCAAAAGCCGCAACCATCATCAGTTGGGTTGAGCCTGGGAGGTGGAAGTTGCTGACCATCGAGTCGGCAACATTGAACTCATAGGGCGAGAAGATGAACTTATTGGTCCAACCCTCATAGGGTTTCAGCATACCGTTGGTAGAAACCGACGACTCGATGGTACGCTGCACGGTGGTACCGATAGCACACACGCGGTGACCGCTCTCCTTTGCACGATTGACAATATCGGCAGTCGATGCGGGAATGATTATCTGCTCCGAGTCCATCTTATGTTTCGTCAGATCCTCAACATCCACAGTACGGAAGTTGCCCAAGCCAACGTGGAGGGTGATTTCCGCAGTTTCGATACCCTTAATTTCCATACGTTTGAGAAGGTGTTTCGAGAAATGAAGGCCTGCGGTGGGGGCAGCAACGGCACCCTCCTCTTTGGCGTAGATGGTCTGGTAGCGCTCCTCATCGATGGGCTCCACCTTCTCCCTCACCCAGCGCGGCAGGGGTGTTTCGCCCATCTGTGCCAGCACCTCACGGAACTCCTCATAGGAGCCATCGTAGAGGAAGCGCAAGGTACGACCACGCGAGGTGGTATTGTCGATAACCTCGGCTACAAGAGCATCATCCTCGCCGAAGTAGAGTTTGTTGCCAATACGGATTTTGCGCGCAGGTTCCACAAGGACATCCCACAAGCGGAGGTCTTTGTTGAGTTCGCGCAGAAGGAAAATCTCAATCTCGGCACCCGTTTTCTCCTTATTACCATAGAGGCGTGCGGGGAATACTTTGGTGTTGTTGAGAATGAACACATCACTCTCGTCGAAATAGTTGATGATATCCTTGAAGAGTTTGTGCTCTATTTCGCCCGTTTTGCGGTGGAGCACTAACATACGCGACTCGTCGCGGTGCTCTACGGGATACTGTGCGAGCAGTTCGGGAGAGAAGTTGTAATTATACTGCGATAACTTCATAATTATTATGGTGTTTATTCGTTTTCTCGTTTGCAGCCAGTGGCGTTACCAAAGAGCGTAACAAGATATATACGTTTGAGAATCATTTTTGTTTCAATCAGATGGAACTTTTTTTTCACTCCGCTGTGGGAACACTCATCGCCTGCACCAAATCTTCGAGTGCCCAGGCATCCTCCACCCTATATTCGCCACTACGCACCCTACGCAAAGCCGACAGATGGGCTCCACTATTCAGCGCCTCACCTATCTCGATAGCCAGCGAGCGGATGTAGGTACCCTTGCTGCAACGTACCCTGATGCGGAGAAGTGGCATCGAAAACTCCAAAATCTCCATCTCGAAGATATTAATCAACGCACGACGCATCTCCACCTGTTCGCCCTCACGGGCATACTCATATGCCCTCTTACCGTCAATCATCTTGGCAGAATAGACGGGTGGGGTCTGCAACCTTTCGCCCGAGAGCGAGCATAGGGCCTCCTCCACCCTCTCGCGGGTGATATGGTCGGTGGGAAAGGTTGCATCAATGGGGTGTTCCAAGTCGCCACTCGGAGTTGTTGCCCCCAGCACCACATCGGCAATGTACTCCTTCTCGCCCGCCTGTATCTCCGTCACACGTTTGGTGGCCTTACCAATGCAGACAATCAGTACACCCGTAGCCAACGGGTCGAGCGTTCCGGCGTGACCAATTTTAATCTTCGGGTAGCCGAGTTTGCGCAGGAGGTATTTGAGTTTGCGCACCACATCGCTGCTTGTCCAACCCAGAGGTTTATCGACAACGGCAACAACTCCCTCGGGGAAGGGTGTGGTGGGGTTAATAGTCTGATGCATAGGTTAGAAGATGTAACTACCAATGGAAATCAAGCCCACCACAAGGCAGTAGATTGCAAACCAAACGAGTTTGCCCCTATTGACAATATTGAGCATAAATTTGCACGCCAGGCATCCCGATACAAACGAGGTGATAAAGCCCACAGCAAGGGGCAACAAGCCCACACCAATATTGGCCAAATCGCCACCAATAACATCCAACAGCGACTCACCCAAGATGGGAATAATCACCATCAGGAACGAAAATTCGGCAACCACCGAGCGTTTATTGCCCAAAATCAAGCCCGTAGCGATGGTGGTACCCGAGCGACTCAAACCAGGCATAGTAGCCACAGCCTGTGAGGTGCCAATAATCATCGCATCGCCCCACGAAATCTCCTCCTTCTGGCGAGGTTTGGCATACTGTGCAAAGGTCAAAAGGGCAGCCGTTAGGAGCAACATCAAGCCCACAATCAACATCACATAGTCCGAGGCAAGCATCTCATTGAAAGTATCTTTCAACAGAAAGCCTACAATACCCACAGGTATCATCGAAGCAATGATTTTCAGCGCATAGGTCATATCGGGGCCCTTACGGAAGGAGAAAAAGCCCGTGAACACCCTCTTAACCGACGACCACAGCACCACAATGGTGCTCAACACCGTTGCCAAGTGGAGAATCACATCGAAGGCGATATTATCCGTAAGTTGTACACCCAAGAGTTCTTTGGCGATTTGCAGGTGACCACTGCTACTCACAGGGAGATACTCCGTCAAACCCTGCACCAATCCGAGTATAAATGCTTCAAAAATAGACATAAGACAAATTGTGTATTGAGAATTAACTATTATTTCGATTTATGGAATATGGAATAGCCTACCAATCCGAAACCTGCAAGCACCACAATGGGGGCAAGCACAATCCTACGCCACGAGAATATCTCCTCGTAGTTGAAAACCTCGGGATCGGCACTGCCTCCTCCGGCCATCAACACAAAGCCCACAACGAGCACCACAACACCTATGAGCATCCACTTATAGTTTGCCCACGAAAAGACCATCTCTTCGCTCTTGTTTTCCTTTCCTTTCATAATTAATATATATGTATTTTAGCACTATTCATCCTAATGAACTTCCCAAGCGTCAAGGAGGTGAAAATGGTCGAAACCAGCACCCCACCCAGCACAATACCACCAAAGAAGTATGCCATAATCCTACCGCCCGAAATGAACACCAAGTAGGGTACGCCCTCCGAAAGAGCCACCAACATACCCCAGAACATCAGCGAGGCAAGGGCTCCCGCTGCCAAGCCCATCCAAAGGCTATCAACCACAAATGGACGCTTGATGAAACTCTTTGTAGCACCCACAAGTTTCATTGTCGCAATCAGTTCCCTACGCGAAAAGACACTCATACGGATGGTGTTTTTCAGCAGTATGAGCGAGATGATGAGTAGCACCGCGCCAAAGACCACCAACAAGAGTTTGAACCTCCCGAGGTTGGCATCCATACTCTCCACCATCCCCTGTTGGTAGATGACCTCATCGACACCCACCCACTCGGTAGCCACACTCTCAATCCTCCCCACCAACTCTTTGGGGCTCTCACTCGCTGCCAAGCCCACCTCGAAAGATGCCGGCAGAGGATTGTATTCCAAAAGGTCCTCATAACTGCCTCCTGCAAAGTTCTTGAAGTCGGCTGCCGCATCGCTCTTGGAGATAAACCTCACCTCGCGGACACCCTCCATCGTGCGCAACTTATAGCCCACCTCCTCCACAATGGCATCGGCAGCCGTCGGCTCCATCATCACATAGAGCGTCATTCGCTCCTTGATGCTATCGGTGGCCTTCGAGAGGTTCCAAATAATATAGCCCACACTCGCCACCAAAAAGAGCACCAAAGCGATACTCACGGTAGAGATGGCATAGGAACCACGCACCTTACGGCGCAACTGTTTGTTACTACTCATAATCTCCTATTGTTGTTCGACATTTTTCCTTCTTCTCGTCGCCCACACCGCAATCCATACAGCCAAACCGCCGAGTATCACCAGCGAGAATGTGAGCGTCACACCCTCCACAATATCGAAGGCGGGGGCCCTGAAACGCCACTCTACGGTGTGGCTGCCTGCGGGCAATACCATAGCCCTCAACACCCAATCGGCACGCAGGTACTCCGCCTCGCGGCCATCCACATAGGCTCTCCACCCTTTATCGTAGAATATCTCCGAGAAGATGCACAAACCACCACCCTCCGAACTATAACGATAGACGAGGTTGTTTGGTTTATACTTCACCAGATTTATCTCCCCCGAGGTGAGCGCAACACCCTCGACCATCGGAGCATACTCCTCCGCCACCACAGCGGTGTGTTTGGTGGAAATCTCATCCAGCAGTGCCATCTCCTCCTCGGGTGAAGTGGCCACAACCACATCCTCCACAAACCACGCAGCACCATTGGCCCCCTCATTGAGCACCACTGTGGGAGTGCCGGCCTGGTCGGGGGTGATGAAATATTTGGTATTGAGCATATCGTAGGCCTCGGGGTTGCCACGCAAGAGTTGGCGGTCTATGAGATCTTGGTAGCGCGACAGTTTGGCTCCGTGATAGCCACCCACCGAGCGGTGGAAATAACTCGTGGTGGCATCGTTAAAGGTGCTCACCGCAAAGTTTGCCACACGATAGCCGAGCGAGCGGTCCTCCATAATTTGGAGGTTGGCATCGCTGGGAAGTATCTCCGTTTTGCTACTCTCCACAAAGTCATCCCAGAAGAGGTAGCGACTATCGACTCCCACCATATCTATGGTCACAAGTGCGCCCAAAAGCAACACAACCGTACCCTTTTGAATCTTCTCCCACGCAAAGAGCGCCACAACTCCCGCCGAAAGCGCCACAAACAAAAGTGTGCGCAGAGCATCGGACCTCAACATCTCCGCCCTCTCTGCCTCCATTGCGAGGACAATATCGGTGGGAAGGCCCATCTGTGCGTCGTAGGCAGACGAGAAGGAGAACATTCCGCCACCCAAAAGCCACAGCACAAGTGCCACACCTCCCGTAATACCTGCCGACCACGCGATGCCCCTCACGAGTGTCGCCCTATCGTACTCGCCCTTCCAGATGCGCCACAGCACAATACCCGCCAGCAGAGGAACGCTCCACTGAACAATAACCAATGCTGTCGATACGGCCCTAAATTTGTCGTAGGCCGGGAGATATTTGAACATCAACTCCGTAAACCACATCAGATTGGAGCCCCACGAAAGCAACAAAGCAAAGAGGCTCACAACCAAAAGCCACCACTTCTCCCTACCCTTCAACAAGAAGAGGGCCAGCACCGCCAAAAAGAGCGCCACAGCCCCAAGATAGGTGGGACCTGCGGTTCCGGGTTGGTCACCCCAATAGGCCGGGAGCGAACCCGCAAGCGAGCGGGCACCATAGGGACGCAGAGCCTCCGCAACGATGCCATCCGAGGCAAAGCCCCCCGACGAGGAACCTCCCATAAGATTGGGAATGAGCATATTGAGGCTCTCTGTGCGGCCATAACTCCACGCCGTAGCGTAGGCTATATCGAGGCCACCGCTCTCCTCCGAATCACCACCCTCCGAAGCCAGCACACTTCCTCCTCGGGTCGTGTCAGGCTGATGTTGTGCCGTGTAGTAGAGCGATGAGAGGTTAGCACCCACCGCCAATACTGCCGACCCGACAAGCACCAACGTGGCCTTCACGAAGTGGGGCACACGACCCTCCCTCACCGCTACAACAAGAGAATTAATCCACAGCGCCAAGATGACAATGGCAAAGTAGTAGGTGATTTGTGGGTGGTTGGCACCAATCTGCAACGCCCCAAACAGGGCTGTAAGCAGACCTCCGAGTAGGAGTTTGCCCCCCTTCAAGGTGTAGCCCACACCGCCCACAAGCAGGGGTGCGTATGCAAAGGCAAACATCTTGGTGATGTGTCCCGCACCAATAATGAGTATCGAGTAGGTGGAGAATCCGTAGGCGATGGCGGGAACTATCGCCACAAGAGGATTCACGCCCCACATCAGGAGCATCACCCAGAAGCCCACCAACGCCAAGAAAATCAGCACCGCAGGACGACCAAAAGCATTGGCCAAATCGGTGCTCCAATTCTTGATGAGCATCGATGGATACTCGATGTTAATCATATAAGCAGGCATACCTCCAAAGGCATTACCCGTCCATTGTGGGTCCTCGCCCGCTGCCTGCATCTCTTTGATATCGTGGCTCATACCCTCATATTGGGTGATGTCACCCATCGAGAGCCCCTTGCCCTCCATCTGGGGAGCAAAGTAGAAGAGCGCAAGCGCCAAAAAGAGCAATACGGCACCCACATAGGGCACCCACGAAGGAATGTTTCTATCTTTTTTCATCTGGTGCAAAGTCAAATTATGCCAATATAACTCACAAAGATACAATTGAAAATTGAGAATTGAAAATTGAGAATTGAGAATTTTTGTCCATCGTCAACCGTCTTCATCTCGGGTATCTTTTTTGATACCCGAGAAGAATTGAGGCAAATGCGAGTCGAGCGAGCGCAGAGGCTGCTTGCAGACTATGCCGAGCGGGAGCATTTTAGAGCACGCGAAGCGTGGTCAATTGAGAGTTGAGAATTTTTATAAAAATTCTTGTCTAACGTCTAATGTCTAACGTCGCGGGGCGCACCAAATAGTGCGCCCCGAGGAATTATTTAGGGAAGTTAGAGAAGTTAGGGAGAACTATGAATCCCCTAAACTCCCTAAACTCCCTAAACTCCCAGAAATTTTCGGGCTCGCTGTTTCAGCGAGCCCGCGACGGTAGACGGTAGACCAAACTATAAAGGGAGAATCAGGTTGATTCTCCCTTTATAGTCCTTTATGCGCCAAGCGCCAAGCCATACGATTGTAGAAATTATGCAGCGGAGCACGCAGTCGGCGTGGTAGAAGTAGCAACAGGCGCAGTTTCCACCAACCCCTACGATAGTGGCGCGTATAGCCAAAATCGCGCACTACACGTCGGCCAAAATCCGTATCGCCTTTGGCAGTGAGTGTCAGCGCCTTACCAATGGCACACTTGGCAACAAACTCTGCCCTCCAAAAGTTCTCCTCACGAGATGCATAGGGGGGATTCAAGAACTGCACAAGGTCATTATCACACCTCTCGGGGGTATAGATTGCTCCCGAGCGGTTGGATGCAACCATCGAGTAGTCGCACAGCGGGCGGGGCGAAAAGCAGACCTTATGGTGGCTAACAACTTTTATCCACATCCATTGGTCGCCACCCATCTTCATACCCTCGGGGAAGCCGCCCAACTCCTCGACAACCGCGCGTGAGAGCACCGTAGCCGAGGGAATGGTGACGTAGTGTGTCATACTCTCTCGCCAGAAATTCTCCACGACACCCCTCTCCATAGGGCAATTTCCGCGCACCCTACCCGTAGGACTCACAACCTCGAAAGCCGTAGAGTAGATACCACAATCGGGCCACTCCCCAATCATTGCCGCCACCTCCTCCAAAAACTCGGGCTTCCAGCAATCGTCCGCATCGAGGAGTGCAAACCACTCTCCACGCGCCTCACTCATAGCCCTATTGCGTGCCGCACACTCACCCGCATTGGGTTGGCTGATGAGCCTCACAAGGGGTGAGGAGATACCCTCCACAACCTTACGACTACCATCGGTGGAGCCATCATCGACAACCACGATTTCGAGGGGCGCATAGGTCTGCGCCAAGACAGAGCGAATGGTAGCCTCCACCTCGCGCTCCTTATTGTAGAGCGGGATGATAACCGAGAATTGAGGTTTGCCGTTACTCATAGATTTTGCCATTTTTCACATCGAAGGAGAGTTTCAGGGGTGCGTGATTGACCCTCTGCTCCTCGGGTATATCCTTAATCAAGACGGGATAGTGGTGGTGTAGGTAGCCCTCCAAGTCGCGAGGAACCTTCACCACAAGTCTTCCGAAAGTGGCCTCGCGGGGGTTGCGAAGCGACTCATAATCCGCCACATCGAGCGGCAGTCGCACAACATTTGCCCTGCGGCACCTACCATCGCCATTGAACCACCCCATCTCCTTACACATCTTCCGATAGAGCCACTTGCGGTCCACAAGGCGGTAGAGTATCCCGAGGATTGCACGACTGATGAGGCTCTTTTGGTAGTAGAGTGACTTCGAGCGCGGAATCTCACGCCTGTGTTGCCAATAGGGCCAAAGGCTGAAAGCGCTTATGAACCAAGCACTCTCGACACGATGAAAGCGCTCCAAGAATCTATTGTTGGGGATGCGGTCAAAGGGGAAAATATCGACAAAAAAGCCGTGCGAAATATCGCACCACTCCACACCATCCTCCAAAAACAGTGTATTTTTCTTTCTCACCTTCGCCCAATAGAACGGGGTGTTGGGCTCGGTGGAGAACTCCTGCAACTCGAAATCCTCGCCCAACAATGCGGGTGCCTCACGCAGAAATTTGGTGTAGTCCTCTCGGAGCATTCCGAAATCCACATCATCGTCCCAGGGGAGGATGTTTTGCCAGAAGTGGACACCGATGGCCGTACCACCAATAGCGAAGGTGTTGATATTAAGCAGACGAGATACACGCTGTATCTCTTCGATAATCTCGAAGAGTACAGCGTGTATGCCACCAAGTATTTCGGATGTGTATTTCACCTACAACTATTTCTGCGCCAGCAGGAAGCGCTCGCAGTCCATTGCCGCAATAGCACCGCTGCCAGCCGCTACAATACCCTGACGATAGTGGGGGTCCTTAACATCGCCTGCGGCAAAGACACCCTCAACGCTGGTCTTGCTCGACGCACCCTGCGTTACGATGTAGCCCTCCTCGTTGAGTTCCAATTGCCCAGCAAAGAGTTTGGTCTGGGGTGCGTGACCGATGCCGAGGAAGAAACCGTCGATGGCGATATCCTCGGTGTGACCATCGGCGTGGATGAGCCTTACGCCCGTAACGCCATTCTCGTCACCCAAAATCTCCTGCGTATTGCAAAGGTAGTGCACCTCGATGTTGGGGGTATTCTCAACCCTTGCCTGCATAACCTTCGAGGCACGCATATAGTCCTTGCGGATAATCATATGGACCTTATTGCAGATGGAAGCCAGATAGGTTGCCTCCTCACAAGCGGTGTCGCCTGCGCCCACAACAGCCACATCCTTACGGCGGTAGAAGAAACCGTCACAAGTTGCACAAGCGCTCACGCCCATACCCCTGAATTTTGCCTCGCTGGGGAGGCCCAAGTATTTGGCGGTAGCACCCGTAGCCACGATAACAGCCTCTGCCTCAATCTCGTCGGAGTCATTCACAACCACTTTGAAGGGGCGCTCCGAGAGGTCGATTTTGGTCACAACGCCTGCGCGGATGTCGGCACCAAAGCGGAGTGCCTGACGGCGAATATCCTCCATCATCTGGGGGCCATTGACACCCTCGGGATAGCCGGGGAAGTTCTCCACCTCGGTGGTTGTAGTGAGCTGACCACCAGGCTCAAAACCCTCATAGAGTACGGGAGCGAGGTTTGCACGCGAAGCGTAGATTGCGGCGGTGTAACCGGCAGGGCCACCACCAATGATAAGGCATCTTACTTTTTCCATTGTCTTTTAAGTTTTTATATAGTTTTAAGTATTTACACTATTTGTAGCCTACAAATATAGAAAAAATATCGCAAGCAACTCTCGGTCCCTGCGATATTTTTTTTGAATTATTCAGCGCTCTCTATTTCCACTACTCCGCCACTACAAGATCCTCATCGGTGATGGTGTAGTACCACCAATTGAATAGTTGGTAATAATCGTCTGAAACTCGTTCTGTGAAATGTTCGTATTCCCACGAGCTCTCCTCAAAGGGAGTATGAAGAACTTTATTGCCATCATTCACAAATTCCCTAAAAATAACACTCTTGTCGGCATTTGTTATTCTAATACAGCTTACATCCTTAATCATCGATGCAAACAATTCCTCTTTTGACAAATCTTCTGGATTGTTATAATCATTATTCACATAACAACGATCTCCGACAAGAAGTTTATGTTCTCTTTCACCAGAGAATTCCTGTCCATCTTCCTTTATTTTGTTGATATTTATAATCACAACCAACTCTTGCGAGCTATCATTCTGCATCCACAATTGGTTGTTGTAAGGTGGATGAAATACCCAAATAGGATCACACGAGCACAACAAGATACAAACTAAACAAAATAGCAATCTTTTCATAATCAATCATCCAAGTATTTATTAAACAAATTATTTATTCTTTGAGCATATTGGATATAAAATGAGTCAATTTAGGCACAAGCCCAACACCGCAAGCCATTATCACTTATGAAAATAGGCATAAACCCTCTCGGCTTTTGCTCTGCCCACCTCTTCGGTGAGTTCTTCGAGGCTCGCACGAGTGACACCCGCAACACTCCCAAAGCGTTTCAGCAAGGCCTCACTCGTCTGCCGACCAATGCTCTCAATGTTGGTGAGCGAGGTCACCGTAAATCCTGCCGAGCGTTTGTTGCGGTGGAAGGTGATGCCGAAGCGGTGGGCCTCGTCGCGGATGTGGCGCACAACTTTCAGCGCTCTCTATTTCCACTACTCCGCCACTACAAGATCCTCATCGGTGATGGTGTAGTACCACATTTTGAATAGTTGGTAATAATCTTCCGAAACTTGCTCCGTAAACTCTTTATACTCCCACGAACTCTCCTCATAGGGATTATGTTGAACATTGCTCGAATTGATATCAAACTCTCTAAAAATAATACTCTTGTCTGCATTTGCAAATTTAATATAGTCCACATTGGCGGTCATCAACGCAAACAGAGTCTCTTTTGACAAATCTTCGCCAATTTCGCCAATGTTGTTGTATACATAACAACTATCACCCTTTGACAGTGCGTATTCATCTTCAAAAGAGTACACATCTCCACTTTGTTTTACATTGCTGACACCCACCAACACAACCAATTCTTGCGAGCTATCATTCTCCACCCACCAGTAGTTGCAATAAGGTGGATGAAATACCCAAATAGGATCACACGAGCACAACAAAATACAAGCTAAACAAAATATCAATCTTTTCATAATCAATCATTCAAGTATTTATTATGCAACTTTTGTTTTCTTGCCCCAAATGAGTTACGCAGTCTGGAGTGGGGCTGCGCGGTGGTCTGAAAAATAGGATTACAACACGCCGTCAAAAATGTGAATGTCCATCGGAATAAATCTTTCTATATTTATACGCAACTAACAATCAATATGTTTCACTATATGGAGTTTTTGGATAGAATGAGTCAATTTAAGCACAAGCACAAGCCCAACACCGCAAGCCATTATCACTTGTGAAAATAGGCATAAACCCTCTCGGCTTTTGCTCTGCCCACCTCTTCGGTGAGTTCTTCGAGGCTCGCACGAGTGACACCCGCAACACTCCCAAAGCGTTTCAGCAAGGCCTCACTCGTCTGCCGACCAATGCCCTCAATGTTGGTGAGCGATGTCACCGTAAATCCTGCCGAGCGTTTGTTGCGGTGGAAGGTGATGCCGAAGCGGTGGGCCTCGTCGCGGATGTGGCGCACAACTTTCAGTGGCTCGCCATTCCTATCGAGGTTATAGGGCAGAGGGTCGCCCGGAAAGTATATCTCCTCCAACCTCTCCGCCAAGCCAACAACGGGCACTTTATCAATCAGCCCCAACTCTGTGAGCACCTCTACAGCCGAGGATAGTTGTCCCTTTCCACCATCGACAACTATCAAATCGGGCAACTCTCCACCCTCGGCAAGCACTCGTTTGTAGCGTCGGGCGATAATCTCTCTCATTGTGGCAAAGTCATCGGGGCCCACCACCGTCTTTACGTTGTAGTGGCGGTACTCCTTACGCGGGGGCTTTCCATCGCGAAACACCACACACGCAGCCACAGGGTAGGTACCCTGCAAGTTGGAGTTATCGAAGCACTCTATGTGGCGGGGCTCGTGGTCGAGGTGCAACTCACGCATAAGAGCCGCCATCAGACGCTCGGTGTGCCTTTCGGGATTCTTAATCTCCATATTTTTGAGCCTCTCGGCGCGGAACATAACCGCCCCCTTGCGGGCAAATTCCAAAAGTGAAAGTTTGTCACCCCTCTGGGGCACTGTGAATTTCACGCCCTCGAACTCCTCATCGGGAACAAAGGGAACAATAACCTCCTTTGCCAACCTACCCTCGGCAACCGCAGGCACCATCTGACGAATAGCATAGGAGAGAATCGTAGCCCTATCACTCTCGGCACCCACCGTCAGGTACATTGTCCGCGAGGCCACCACCGTACCACGCGACACGCGCACAAAGGTGCAGTAGGCATCAATCTCCTCGGTGAGGGGGTAGAATACATCCACATCACCCAACGTGGGGCTGACAATCACACTCCTGGCCTCATACTTGGCGAGCGCATCGAGCCTCGATTTATAGAGTGTCGCCTTCTCGAAATTAAGCACCTCGGCTGCCGAGTGCATCTGGGCGGTGAGGTACTCCTTTGCGGGACGCAAATCGCCCCTCAAATGTTTGCGCACCAACTCCACCATCTGACCATACTCCTCGGCACTCTGGCGACCCTCGCAAGCACCCGCACAATTACCAATGTGGTACTCCAAGCAGACACGATATTTACCTTTGGCGATTTGGTCCGAGGAGAGGTTGAGTGAGCAGGTGCGGATTTGGTAAATCTCCCTCAAACTGTCCAGCACCGCCCTCTGCGCCACAACCGACGAATAGGGACCATAGTATTGGGAACCATCGCGCACCATCCTGCGGGTCGATTCCACCCTCGGAAACGGCTCGTTGCGAACCACAATCCAGGGGTATGTTTTATCGTCTTTCAGGAGGATATTGTAGCGTGGTTTGAGGGTCTTGATAAGGGAGTTTTCGAGCAGCAGTGCATCGTTCTCCGAAGGCGTATCTATGTGTTTGATTTCTACGACTTTCGACACCAATACTTTGACTTTGGCACTATGCTTCTTGGAGTCCACAAAATAGGAGCCTACCCTACGGCGCAAATTAACCGCCTTACCCACATAAATAACCTTCCCCGAGGAGTCCAAAAATTGGTAGACTCCAGGGGTTGTCGGCAGGAGCGACACACGCTCTTTCAAGTGGTCAAGGAGGTTGTTCTGCTTCATACTTCAAGGGGCTCCACACCCCACTTTTGTGTTTTTCACTACAAAATAACGACTTTTTGTTGAGATTACGAAAAAATATCCTATTTTTGTAACTTAATTGTGCGCTATATGCTTTGTAATACACAAAGCAGTAGCACGAAGGGAGAAAATTAGCAATGAGCACCAAACTATTTAGCACCGAAGATTTTACCTTTGGGCGCAAGGGTATCTTCGCCCGACTTATGTCGAAACTTATCTTGTGGGTATTTGGCGGCTACAAGGCCAACACTGCCTACGAGAACATTATGAATCAGCCCACACAAGACTTCGATACCATCCTCCGAGAGATTAAGGTGAAGGTCGATGTGGACCAGAAGAGTATTGACAATATCCCCGCAACGGGTCCTGTTATTATCATCTGCAACCACCCAACGGGTATCCCCGACGGCATCGTGATGCTCCAAGCCATCACCCGCGTACGTCAGGATGTGAAGGTGCTCGGTAACTTCCTCCTCAACCGCGTGGAGCCTATGAAGCCCTACCTCTTCCCCGTCAATCCCTTCGACGAGGTGAAAGGTGGCTCGCTCGCCGGCCTGAAACTCGGACTCAAACACGTCTCCGAGGGTGGCTGTTTGTTGCTCTGCCCCGCAGGTGAGGTTTCGACCTGGCACGGTGGCTGGGGCAAAAAGTGGGTGAGCGACAGGAAGTGGCACACCTCCGCACTAAAATTCATCCGCAAGAGTGGTGCTACGGTTGTCCCCTGCTGGATTGATGCACGCAACAGCGTCACCTTCCACCTCTTGGGCAAAATCCACCCCCGCTTGCGCACCATAATGCTCTGTCGCGAGATTTTCAACAAGAAGGGTAAGACCTTCCCCATCATCATTGGTGCTCCCATTGCCTCATCACGTTTGAAGGAGTTGGAGGATTTCGACACCTACGCCAAGTACCTGCGTGCAATGGTCGATTACCTGCGTGACTGCCACGAGAAACCCGTACGCTCACTTGCCGACATTGCTCGTGAGCAGGGCAATATGAGCGACATCGAGGCCCCCGTAGAGCGCGAGGCTCTGCGTGCCGAAGTGGAGGGATTGAGCAGTGAGTGCAAACTCTTCGATCACAGTGACCACTTCTCGGTGTATTTGGCTAAAACCAAAGATATTCCACTGATGATGAGAGAGATTGGCCGTCTGCGCGAAATCACATTCCGTTCCATTGGCGAAGGTTCGATGAAGAGTTGCGACATCGACCAATACGATGACTACTACCGCCAACTCTTCATTTGGGATAAAGAGGCGGGCGCTTTGGTGGGTGCCTACCGTATGGGGTTCGGTGGAGAGATTATGGAGCGCTACGGACTCGATGGCTTCTACACCCACTCGCTCTTCCGCTACGACAACGAACTCAAAGAGATGCTCCAACAATCCATCGAACTCGGACGCTCGTTCATCACCACCGACTATCAGCGCAAGCCAACCTCGCTGTTGATGCTGTGGAGGGGTATTTTCCACACCCTTCTCTCGCACCACGACTACCGCTATTTGGTGGGTCCTGTGACCATCTCGGGTGAGTTCCAACGCTCCTCGAAGACCATCATCCTCAACCACCTGCAACAGCAGTGTTTCAACCACGAAATAGCCAAACACGTTCATCCTCAAACGGGGGCCAAAGGTATTGATGCCCCCATCGACAGTTCGCTCATCGAGAAGGTGGAAAACATCGCTCTGGTGGATAAGATTGTTTGCGATATTGAGAAAGACGAGCGCTCGATTCCTGTGCTCATCAAGAAATATCTGCAACTTGGCAGTCAGGTTGTAGGCTTCAATGTGGACCACGACTTCTGCGACGCACTGGATGCACTTATGGTTCTCGACCTCGAAAATGTCCCCGAGCAGAAGATGCAGATGCTCGTCAGGGAGATTGATGAGGAGATTGTGGCCTCGCGCCTTGCCGCAATGCAGAAGAATGCGTAGAGGGTAGAGTTGTCTAACGTCTAACGTCGCGGGGCGCACCAAACGGTGCGCCCCGAGTCTTTATTAGGGAGTTAAGATGATTCTGGGGACACCACTTTTATAATTAGAGAGAATTTGGCGAGGTGAGTTCAAGGCTTGCGATAAAAAAATTCCCCGCAGTTTACTAAACGTAAATGAGGGGAATTTTTTTGAGCGTAACGCAGAAATCGCCCGCCAAAATCTCTCTAATCCCAGGGGTAGGCGGCAAGAAATATATCCTTCCCCGCCAACTTCTCCTTGATGGAGACCAAATCGGAGAGCTTCACATCGCCAACAATGTAACTCCACTCCGAAGAGGTATAACGCTCCCTGACCTTCGAGAAGTGAATGAGCGTAGCGTCCTCCTCGGTGCGATAGCGATAGTAGATACGGTGGGTAACATCCTCGGTGTGGTGTACGGGAGAGGAGGTGTTCATACGCTTATACTCATAGCGATAGTCGTAACGACAAGCAGTGATGTCACTCAACACTGCCGCACCCGTAGGATGACCGCCTGCACCGCGACCAAACATAAACTGTTTATAGTAATAGCGACCCTTGATGACCACGCCATTGAACTCGTCCTCGACGCTGTAAATATATTTATCGCGGGAGATAAGTTGGGGCACAACCCACAAATAGACACCGCCATCTTCGAGTTTCTCAACGTGGCCAACAAGTTTTATGCGTCGCTGTTTCTCCTCGGCAAAGCGTATATCTGCCTCGTTCATCGTGGAGATACCGTAGCGGAAAATCCTCTCGGGAGCAACATAGAGGCCAAAAGCGTGGATGGTGAGAATCACGAGTTTGAACATCGAATCCCAGCCATCGAAGTCGAGCGAGGGGTCACTCTCGGCAAAGCCCAACTCCTGCGCCAACTTCAAAGCCGAGGCGTAGTCCATATTCTCATTGAAAATCTTGGAGAGCACAAAGTTGGAAGAGCCATTAAGGATACCCTTCACCGACACCAGCAGGTCGTTATCGTAGTACTCTTCGAGGTTGCGAATGACGGGAATACTGCCACACGCCGAGGCATCGTAGAGGAAAGGCGTGGCGGTCTTTTTGCCCAACTCAATGAGTTCGGGAAGGTGGTAGGCAAGCATCTTCTTATTGCCACTCACCACCGGCAGTTGTTGCTCCAACGAGCGACGCACGATACTATAGGCGGCCTCCGCATCGTCAATCAGTTCGACAATCATATTTATCTCGGGGTCGGAGAATATCGCATCTGCCGAATCGGTAAAATCGGCCTCCACGCCCCTATCCTTCGAAATATCGCGCACACAGATGCGCTTGATGGTTATATCGTTGCTCTCCACCGCGCCCAGCACATCATAAAGCCCGCGCCCCACGCTACCAAAGCCAAAAAGGCCTATCTTTATCTCCTTTTTCATATCTTTTCGCGACTTTTTATAAAAAGTCGCCCAAAAATTTTTAGGCGATACTGCGTATCGCTTATGTTTAGACTCTATATTTCAACCGTCAAAATTATTATTTACTAATTCATAAACTCCTTGATGATTCCATCGAGTTGCTCATACTCCACAAGGAAACCATCGTGACCAAAGGGTGAGTCAATAAGGCGGTACTGCACATCGGGGATGTTCGCCACCATCACATCGTGGTCGCTTGGCGGAAAGAGTATGTCACTCGTAATGGCTACCACCAATGTCTTCGCCTCTATGCCCCGCAAAACTTCCTCCACATCGCCCCTGCCACGCGCAATATTGTGAGAATCAACGGCCTCCGTCAAGCGCCAATAGCAGTGGGCATCGAACCTGCGACGCAACTTCTCACCCTGATGTCTTTGGTAGGTCGTGGCACGATAGCCACAAAGCCTCTCACCATCCGGGTCGGTCTGCGTAGCGTTGTAGGCCTCCGCGCCACGATAACTCAACAGCGCCACACTCCTCGCCACAGCCATACCCGCAGCACCTCCATCGAGAGCATCGGTATGGAATGTAGCATCGGCCTCAATGGCCATCCTCTGCGACTCATTGAAGGCTATGGCCCACGCCGAAGAGCGAGTGCAGGTGGCTATGAGTGCTATGCGTTTGGCAAAGTGGGGCTCCACAATAGCCCACTCCATAGCCTGAAATCCACCAATGGAACTGCCCACCAGCAACTCCACGCGCTCGATACCCAACCTACGGGCCAACCTGCGATGCGCAGCCACCATATCCCTCACGGTAATCATCGGGAAATCGCCACCATAGCGCACCCCCGTTGCGGGATTGATACTCACAGGCGAGGTCGTACCATAGGGCGAGGCCAGAAAATTGGCACACACAACAAACCACCTCTCGGGGTCCAAAAAACGCCCACACTCCACCGTGTGGGGCCACCACTCGGCAACCCTACTATCGGCTGTCAGCGCGTGACACACCCAGATGACATTGTCCTTCGTGGGTGAGAGCGTACCATAGGTGGTGTACTCTACCTCCACCTCGGGGAGTACTGCTCCACATTCCAACACGAAGGGTTCATTAAAAAATTCTTTCATATATATCTATTTTTCACGCCACGAGTGGGTTTTGTGAGGCGAGTTCAAGGCTTGGTTTTGATTTTGCTCCGCAGTTTACGATAAGGTAAATGAGGAAGCAAAATCAAAAGCATAACGACGAAATCGCCCACAAGGCACGCTCGCTACTTGAAGGCTACTTCAAATGCCTGTTCGAAGTCGGCAATAATATCCTCCACATTCTCCAAGCCCGCCGAAATGCGCAGGAGTGTTGGGGTTACTCCCGCAGCCCTCTGCTCCTCATCGGAGAGTTGTTTGTGGGTGGTCGATGCGGGGTGGGTAACAACACTCACCGAGTCGCCAATCATAGTCATATGGAGCACAAGTTGCAGAGCCTCAACAAATTTAATGGTCGTATTGAGGTCGCCTTTGAGCACCACCGAGAGGACTGCCGAAGAGCCGTAGCGGAAGTATTTTTGCGCATTCTTATGCGAGGGGTGCTCCTCAAAGCCCACCCACTGCACATCCTCCACCAAAGGATGGGTGCGGAAATACTCCGCAAGACGTGCGGTGCTCTCCACCTCGTGGCGAGTGCGCAGAGCGAGGGTTTGGAGACCCAACTGCATAAGGTAACTATCAAACGAAGAGGGGGAACAACCCAAGTCACGCAAGGCATCCACACGGCACTTCACAATGAAAGCCATAGGGCCAAAGGCCTCCGCGAATACCAAGCCGTGATAGCCCTCCGAAGGACCCGAAATCTCGGGGAACTTACCATTGGTCCAATCGTAGGTACCGGCATCGACAATCACTCCACCCATAGCCGTGCCGTGACCATTTATCCACTTTGTGGCACTCTCCACCACAATATCGGCACCGTGCTCAATGGGGCGGCAAAGGTAGCCACACGCACCAAAGGTATTATCCACAACAAAGGGTATATCCCACTTGTGGGCCAACGCTGCGAGCGCCTCCAAATCGGGCACCGAGCAAGCAGGATTACTCATCGACTCCACATAAATCGCTTTGGTATTCTCATCAATGAGAGCCTCAAAAGCCTCCACCGAGTCATTCTCCGCCCTGCGACAGTCAATACCCATCTTGCGGAAGGTAATCTTAAATTGGTTGAAGGTACCACCATAGAGCAGTGGGGCCGACACAATGTTATCACCGGCCTTGCAAAGCGAGGTAATGACTACCAATTGGGCCGACATACCCGACGAAACCGCCAAAGCACCTACACCACCCTCCAAAGCAGCAACCCTCTCCTCATAGATAGAAGAGGTGGGATTTTGCAAACGGGTGTAGATGTTGCCAAACTCTTTCAGGTTGAAGAGGTCGGCAGCGTAGTCACAAGTGGGAAATTCGTAGGCCGCTGTTGGATAGATGGCAGTGCCACGCGAACAGGTGTGGTCACGGTGACGACCAGCGTGAATTTGTAGTGTCTCGAAGTGCAGTTTCTTCTCCATAGTGTATATCGTTTTTATAACTTATTGCCGAAATATACCACAAAGATAATCAAATTATTAAAAAAACTTAATAATTCCACCCATAACTTGCATATAAACTTGTAAAATTTGTCACTATTAGGGAAAAATTGTCGCCCTTTTGTGTGTTTGGATTTTGCACGAGAGGGGAAAAAGATTACCTTTGTGGCAGAATTGAATGAAGAAACACCACTCACCTTTGCAAAACTCCATAAGAATTATGAAGCAAGACAAAGTTTTCGACACCAGCGTGCAACTCCTCAAATACAACGTACTCAAAGAGGTTGTGCGCAGTGCCTACGAAGGAACTCTCGATAGGGCATACATCGACATCCCAAAGAAAATCTCCCCCGGACCCAAAAGCGAACTACGTTGCTGTATCTACAAGGAGCGCGCCATCCTCCAAGAGAGGGTGCGTATGGCAAGTGGTGGTAACAAAGAGAACCCCAATGTCATTGAGGTGATCGACATTGCCTGCGACGAGTGTCCCACCAACGCAATGTTGGTAACTCCTGCGTGTCGTGGCTGTATCGCACACCACTGCAAGGATATCTGCCCCAAAGATGCTATCTCCATCGTAAATAAGCGTGCCGTCATCGACCACGACAAGTGTATCGAGTGTGGTAAGTGTACACAGGTCTGCTCCTATGGTGCCATCATCAAGATGGTGCGCCCCTGCCAGCAGAGTTGCAAGGTGAAGGCTATCAGTATCGACGAGAACAAAAAGGCCGTAATCGACAACGATAAGTGTATTATGTGTGGTCAGTGCGTAATTGCCTGCCCCTTTGGTGCAATGACCGACAAATCGCTCCTGCTGGATATTGTGCGTATGTTGCAGAATGCCGAAAAGGAGAACTACAAGGTCTATGCCGTACTCGCTCCCGCCATCATAAGCCAATGTCGCTATGGTCGCATCGAGCAGGTAGTGACCGCCATCAAGAAACTCGGCTTCCACGACGTTGTTGAGGTGGCTATGGGTGCCGACATCACACTCTACAAGGAGGCAAGAGAGTGGAATGAAAAGAAACTCCTTACCACCTCGTGCTGTCCTTCGTTTGTGAGGTTCATTGAGATTAACTTCCCCACCCTCCGTCAGCACATCTCGCACACTCCCTCGCCTATGATTGAGATTGCAAGGCTCATCAAAAAGAGCGAGCCCAATGCAAAGGTGGTATTCATTGGCCCCTGTGCGGCAAAGAAGATGGAGTACACGCTCGAAAAGACAAATGGTGCCATCGACTCCGTAATGTCGTTTGAGGAGTTGCAGGCATTCCTCGACGCACGCGATATTGAGACCACAGAGCAGGAGGATACCCCTCTGAACAACGCATCTTTCTATGGTCGCATCTTCGCCAAAGCAGGTGGTATCGTTCAGGGCCTCCTCAACTTGGCAATGGAGCAGGGCTACGAGGACCTCAAACCTGTCTATATGAGTGGTATTGACGAGTGTAGGCTCAACCTCGCCAAACTCAAAGTGGGCAAGAGTGAGTATAACTTCTTCGAGGGTATGATTTGCGAGGGCGGCTGTTTGAATGGCCCCTTGTGTATCAATCACGGCCCTAAAAATGTTGCCGATGTGGACAAATATGGCGAAGAGGCTACACAAAAAACCATCGATGCCTCGGTGAAATATTGGAAAAACGTCACCGGCGAAGAATAAACAAAAAAAGGTTGAGAGTTCTCAACCTTTTTTTGTGTCCAACGTCCAACGTTGGACAAGAATTTTTATAAAAATTCTCCATTCTACCTCTGCACCTCTATTCTATTGTGGAGTGCGTGGGCAATGGTCAGTTCGTTGGCATACTCAATCTCGTCGCCCACACCTATACCGCGCGCAATCTTCGTGATTTTCAGGTCGGGGAACTGCGCCAAGCGACGCATTATATAAAATAAGGTAGTCTCCCCCTCAACCGTCGCACCAATAGCCAAAATCACCTCGCGTATCTCACCCCTGGCGATATTCTCCACCAAAAGGTCTATCTTCAAATCGCTGGGCGAAATGCCCTGCATCGGCGAAATAACGCCACCCAAAACGTGGTAGAGGCCATTGTACTGTCGGGTGTTCTCGATGGACATCACATCGCCCACCTGTTCCACTACACACACAGTATGCCTATCCCTCGCAGGGTCTGCACAAATGGGGCATATCTCCTCATCGGTGAGGTTGTTGCAACGAGCACAAAAGCGCACATCCCTACGGAAGCGCACAAGAGCCTCCGAAAGCGCCTCTACCTCCTCGGGCTCCTCGTGCAAAAGGTGAAGAGCCAATCGCAAGGCTGTACGCCTACCCACCGAAGGTAATTTGGAGAGTTCCCCAACTGCATCATTTAGTAGTTTCGACATAACTTTGTCAATCGATGCCCGTCAACCCGACGACCACCTATTTTTAACTTAAAATTGTGTATCTCTTCCTATAAGTCTTATAGGCCCTATCTGCCCTATATAATCTCTATCGAGGAACTCCTAATCCATCCCTCATTACCATCGGCTATGCGTATCTCGCTCCACTCTCCAAAGGTATCAAGCACCTCGACTTTCGTGCCCTCGTGGAGAATAAACAAATCCTTGCCGGTGCGCTCGGGGGAGGCCTTCACAACAGCCGCAGTGGAGAGAACTATTGCCTCCTCTTGGTTCAGCAGAGCACTACGCGCACTCACTCCAAAGGCAATCGACAAGAGCATCACAACAGCCGAAAGAATACCTACGACAAATCCCGTCTTGCGAATCCTACGACGCTCGGCAAGCAGGTAGAAGCCCAACGAAATGAGCAACAAGCCAAGCATAACGATGGAGAGCACAGCCCAACTATCGACCCCCATCATACTCCTCGCACGCGAAAACCAACGGGCAAGTACAAACTCCGGCACAGCCTCAATCTTATCCTTCACAAAACTCTCCGCATAGGCAAGATTATAGGCCACATCCTCATCGCCAGGCGAGAGTCGTTGTGCGCGGTAGTAGTTGAGAATCGCCTCGCCACTCTTACCGGCCTTAAAATAGGAACAGCCGAGGTTGTAGTAGAGTGGAGCACTCTCCCACCCCTCATTGACTATCGAGTCATAGGTTGCCGCTGCCCCATTGTAGTCGCCTGCGGCATAGAGCCTTCCTGCCCTCTCCCAAAGTACATCGTAACTCTCTCCGCGAGCCGAAAGTACCACGAGGGCAAGCGTCACTATCAAAAATATCTTTTTCATACTTTTCCTTTCTCCTCCAACTACTTATTAATCACCGCTTCGAGGCGCGAAATAGCACCCACACCACGCAAGTAAGCATCCTCAATCTGCCCACTACCCGAGGGGGCATATTGTGCATACTCACAATCGGTAATGAGCCCAATGTAACTCTCCACATCCTCACTCGTCACGCCTTTGCGCAGGAGTCTCTCGCGCACGCTCTCTTTCGTGAGGTCGGCAACGGGAATGTTGAGTTTATCTCCGAGGTAGCCCCACAAGCCACGCAACATCTCCTCATAGAAGCCCCTCGTATTCTGCTCCTTCATATACTTCTCGGCGGCGCGGAAGCGTGCAAGTGCCACCTTATTGGCCCTCTTACCTTTGAGCGTCGCCTGATTGCGCATCGACTTCAAGTAGCGTGCAAGCCACATCATCAATGCCACAAAGAGCACCAACATCACAACAACAATAAGGAAGTAGGTGCCACTGAATAAGAACATCTTACCTTTGGGACGCAAGGCGGGCTCTCCGAGGTGGATGAAGCGTATATCCCTACCGAGAAACTTAATATCCTCCTTATCTATGCCACTCACCAAAGCAGCATTGGGCATACCGCTCGTCACACTCTTATCGGGCAGAACGTGGATGGCATATTCGGCATTGGTGAGGGTCACATACTTCGCCAAGCGGGGATTGAAATATGTGAACTCCACCGCAGGAATAAAGAAATCACCCTCGGCACGAGCAATCATCGGGTACTCAAATTGGCGGTAACCACTCACCCCTCTCGTGGAGGTCTGGATACTCTCCGAACTCTTCACGCTATACTGTTCGAAAGAGGTGGGGAGGTTTATCTGCGGAGCCTGAATCATAGAGAGGTTACCCGTACCCGAGATTTTCACAACATAGGTCACTGCACTATTGGCATCTATCTCGTCGGCAGGAGGGGTAACATTCATCGCAAACTCACCCACAGCACCACTGAAACTCGCAGGTGCACCCTCGGGCAGAGGTTTCACATTGAGGTTTATCTCGCGCGAGCGCACAACTCTGCGCACCTCCTGTATCTGGG
The DNA here is from genome assembly GCA_045596685.1 of Tidjanibacter sp. Classification (GTDB taxonomy): domain Bacteria; phylum Bacteroidota; class Bacteroidia; order Bacteroidales; family Rikenellaceae; genus Tidjanibacter. The sequence continues at coordinate 32,262 of JAZOCT010000037.1, forward strand.
GCACATCGAAGAAATCCGCAAAGGGGTCGTGTCCCCTGCGTGGATTTTTTACCTGCAAGCGCGCAACCACCGACATCTCCAATGGGTCGATGGTAAGTTTGCCACTCTGCTGCGGGAAGAGAAGATACTCGGCAATGGGGCAAGCATCGTACAACTTGCCATTGTACTCCTCCCTCAACCAGCGGTTGGCATCGACATTGAGCCTCTGGGTCCAAAAACCCGCAAAGGATGGCATCTTCTGTCCCTCGGCATTCATAGCCACACGAGTGTAGAGTTTGTAGGTCACGAGCACAGGCTCTCCCTTGTAGACATTGGTCTTATCAACCGATGCCACAATCAGCACATCGTCGTCGGCAAGCGTCGCTGCGGGGGTCTGCTCCCCACCTTTTGAACCCCTATTGGAGTTCTGACCGCCACCTCCCGTGACCTCCTTGATCACCTTCACCGTCACCGCCGAGGTTTTATAGGTCTTACCATCGGCCTTGACACTCGCCTCGCCTATGACAAACTCGCCCTCGGTGTTGGCCACCAACACGAAACTCATCGTGTGATTGACCGACTGGCTCATCTTGCCATTAATGAACTGCACGCTACTGCTCGTGGAGGTCGATGGGCCCGCAAGCACATCGAAACCCTCAAACGAAGGAGCCTCAAAATCTCTGGGTTTGGCATTGAGCGAAAACTCCACACCAAAAGGCTCACCAACGGCTACCACACGAGGAACATTGACCTCAAAGGAGATCTCCTCGCCCTGCACACCGGTGACAAATGCGCACAATGCAACAAGAAACAGAATAATCTTTCTTACCATCTAACTCTTGGTTTGTATCTATCACATCACAACGGGGCTACCCCTTTTAAGGGATAGCCACGTCATAGGAACGAACTTTCAGTGAGGTTTAGTGCTTAAATTCTGCGAAAAAGTCGTTGCCCTTATCATCAACGATGATAAACGCAGGGAAGTTCTCCACATAAATCTTCCTCACGGCCTCCATACCCAACTCGGGGAAGTCCACAACCTCAACGCTCTTGATGCTCTGTTTTGCAAGAATCGCAGCAGGACCACCAATCGAACCGAGGTAGAAACCTCCGTGCTTCTGGCAAGCATCGGTAACCTCCTGTGAGCGATTACCTTTGGCAACCATCACCATCGAACCGCCAACACTCTGGAACAAATCCACATAGGAGTCCATACGGCCAGCAGTGGTGGGACCAAAACTACCCGAGGCCATACCTGCGGGGGTCTTTGCGGGACCTGCGTAGTAGACGGGGTGGTTCTTGAAGTACTCGGGCATAGGCTTACCCTCATCGAGCATCTGTTTGATGCGTGCGTGGGCAATGTCACGAGCCACGATAAGGGTACCTTTGAGATTCAAGCGAGTCTTGACGGGATATTTCGAGAGGGTCTCCCTCACCTTATCCATACCCTCATCGAGGTCAATCTCCACTGCGGGTGCCATATTGGGAGCCGTTGCGGGCATAAAGCGTGCGGGATTCTTCTCCAACTTCTCAATCCACAAGCCCTCCTCGTTGATTTTGGCCTTGATATTGCGGTCTGCCGAGCAACTAACACCAATGCCTACGGGGCACGATGCAGCGTGGCGAGGCATACGGATAACCCTCACGTCGTGTACGAAGTATTTGCCACCAAACTGTGCACCAATGCCACTCTCGCGGCAGATTTTCAGAACCTTCTCCTCCCACTCCAAGTCGCGGAAAGCCCTGCCACCGTCGTTACCAACGGTGGGAAGATTGTCGAAATAACCAGCCGAAGCCTTCTTCACAGCCGTCAGGTTGGCCTCTGCGGAGGTACCACCCACAACCAATGCCAAGTGGTAGGGAGGACAAGCCGAGGTACCGAGGTCTTTGATATGCTCGGCGATGAAAGCGGTGAGCGACTTCTCATTCAAGAGCGCTTTGGTTTGCTGATAGAGGAAAGTCTTATTGGCCGAGCCACCACCTTTGGTGATGAAGAGGAATTTGTACTCATTGCCGGGCTCGGAGTAGATGTCAATCTGCGCGGGGAGGTTGTTGCCACTGTTGTGCTCGTCGGTCATAGTGATGGGCACCACCTGCGAGTAGCGGAGGTTGCGCTCCGCGTAGGTCTCATAGACACCCTTCGAGATGTACTCTGCATCGTCCACACCGGTCCAAACATTCTCACCCTTCTTACCGATGGCAATAGCCGTACCCGTATCCTGACAAGTGGGCAACTGGCCCTCGGCAGCCACCACCTGATTAGCAATCATCGTGTGTGCCACAAACTTATCGTTGTCGGTAGCCTCGGGGTCTGCAAGAATGGAGGCGAGTTTTTCGAGGTGCGAAGCACGCAGGTAGAACGATACATCCTCGTAGGCCCTCTTTGCCAAAAGAGCCAAACCCTCGGGCTCCACTTTGAGGATTTTCCTACCGTCACACTCGATGGTCTTTACATAATCTTTGCTCACAAGTTCATACTCGGTGTTGTCCACACCGTGCTCAAACATAGGCTGATACTTAAATTCGCTCATAAGATTGTTTGGTTTTATTATTAGTTTACTTCAATTGTTTCTGACTCGGAACATACAAACATGCAAAGGTAAGGTATTTTTTACAAAAAAATAACATTAAACATACCTGTTATTCCAAAAAAACCTTTTATATTTGTAAAAATTTTTAATAATTACACCTCCGCGTACCGCGAAAAGGTGACAAAAAGGTTAGGTAAAACAATTTTACAAACACACATAAAATTAACTAATATGGTATCTTACAAAGATTTAGGTTTGGTGAACACCCGTGATATGTTTGCCAAGGCAATCGAGGGCGGCTATGCAATTCCCGCCTACAACTTCAACAATATGGAGCAGCTCCAAGCAATCATCGCTGCTTGCGTTGAGACCTCCTCGCCCGTAATCCTCCAAGTTTCGGCAGGCGCTCGCAAGTATGCCAACCAGACCCTCCTCCGCTATATGGCACAGGGTGCTGTTGAGTATGCAAAAGAGTTGGGCAAAAATATTCCTATCGCTCTCCACCTCGATCACGGTAGCAGTTTCGAAATCTGCAAATCGTGCATCGATATGGGCTTTTCGAGCGTTATGATCGACGGTAGCCACCTCCCCTACGAGGAGAACGTGGCTCTGACCAAAAAGGTTGTGGAGTATGCACACCAATTCGACGTGACCGTAGAGGGTGAACTCGGCGTATTGGCAGGTATCGAGGATGAGGTTGTGGCAGAGCACCACACCTACACCGACCCCAACGACGTTGTAGACTTCGTTTCGAAAACCGGCGTTGATTCGCTCGCTATCTCGATTGGTACCTCGCACGGCGCAAACAAGTTCAAACCCGAACAGTGCACCCGCAACGAGCAGGGCATCCTTCTGCCCCCTCCCTTGCGTTTCGACATCCTCAAAGAGATTGAGGCTCGCATCCCCGGTTTCCCCATCGTACTTCACGGTTCGAGCAGCGTACCCCAGGACAAAGTTGCCATCATCAACACCTACGGTGGCGCACTCAAAGATGCAGTGGGTATTCCCGAAGAGCAGTTGCGTGAGGCTTCCAAGAGCGCAGTTTGCAAAATCAACATCGACTCGGATGGCCGTCTGGCAATGACCGCCGCTATCCGCGAGGTGTTCGCAAAAGACCCCGCAGAGTTCGACCCCCGCAAATACTTGGGTCCCGCTCGCGACGCTCTCAAAGAGCTCTACAAAAACAAGAATATCAACGTTCTTGGTAGCGCTAACCGCGTAGAGTAATTGAAGGTATTTGAGCAAAATAGATAGAGGGTATCCGATGTGGATACCCTCTACTATTTTCATTCCTCATATTTGTTTTTGTAGACCTCAAAATAAGATAGGAACCGCATTTTGCGATTCCTATCTTATTTAACATACTCTACCTCCAACTACTCTGCTGCGGGGGTAAAGTCTATCCAATAGTGGTCCGAAGCGGGCTTCGTAATAGCACCCGTTGCCACGTCAATAGCCCAACCTGCAATGTCGGCAAGGTTGAGAATCGACCACGCATTGAAGGACTTATTGATGTAGATAGTCTGTGGCTCGTACCCCTCCGCCGAGATGCGCACCTCGGTGGCTTTGAAACCACGTTTAATATTCACCTTGTAGGGGAAAGTAACATCCCTGTGCAGGCGGCCATCAATAATCATCTTGGTCGAAGCTCCCCTCATCTCACTATCGAAGGTCACCCTATCTTTGGTACCACAAAGAATGGTCGCACACGAGGTGCAGCAAATCATAACAAGCGCAGCAAGCAATAGTTTTTTCATAGTTATTTGACTTTAAGTTTGAAATTAGGATGTTCGTATCGCAAAAATACGACTTTTCAGAGGTATTTCCAACAAAATAATAAAAAATTTACGGGGGGGGTAATTCGCTGATTGTCAATCAGTTGTAAAGGTGTGTATTTTAGCCTCCATCCTCGGATATAGCCCCATTTGTTCACGGGTCTCTTTTTTAATAGCCGAGAACAAAGGGTGAACCCTCTCATAAGTTAGGAGAGGGTCCGCGTAGCGGGGGTGAGGTCTGTAAAGCCTCCCCTACGATAGGGGAGGTTTGGAGGGGTGGTCGTAATTGTACTCGGTGTCCCCACCGAGCAGTGCCCGAAGGGCGGGTGAGGTCCGTTTGGGACGCTGGTATTAAAAAAGATACCCGAGAACAAAGGGGTAGGACCTCTAATTTTGTAGGGAAAAACCCTCTCATAAGTTAGGAGAGGGTGCCCGAAGGGCGGGTGAGGTCTGTTTTTGGGCGCAGGTATTAAAAAAGATACCCGAGAAGAATTGAGAGTTGAGAATTGAGAATTGAGAGCAGTCAGCCCCACTCGGACGCGGGTATTAAAAAAGACACCCGAGAACAAAGGGAGGTGGTAGTGTGGGGCTGGTAAGTCGTTGGCAAAAAATAAAGATAAAATAAGAGGGGAAGACTCACGTCTACCCCTCTTCATCAGGTTAGGTTAGTTAGGTTAATGAGGTACGGGAAGAATGTCCCGTAAAACATTGGTGCAAATGTACGCCATTTTTGGGTAAAAACAAATTTTTTATCAAAAAATCTCCCTATTTTTTAATTATTACGAAAATTTCGCCCCCAATTGGTTAAATATTATTAAATATTCTCCAAAAGTGGTAGGGTGTTATTAATATATTTTAATAACAAACTCTCTGTTTTATAATTTGACCAATGGGGATGGAAGGTGAAATTTGTCCCGAAACTCATTACGATAGAGTGCTGGCGACAGGCCAAAGTGCTTGTGGAAAAGGCGGATAAGGTGTGACGGGCTACTGAAACCGCACTCATAGGCGATGGTTTTGATTGGATGGTCGGTAGTCAGCAGGAGTCTTTGTGCGAGGGTGAGCCTTTCGCGTGTAATCCAGCGATGGGGAGAGGTGCCAAAATGCCATTGAAAGTGAGATTTGAACCGCGAGAGGCTCATATTACACTCCGAGGCAAGGGTAGAAAGGGTAACATTTCGGGAAAGACTTTGTCGCACAAAGGCCTCAAAGTCTTCCTTTGATGTGTCGTGGGCACGAGGCACAACGACACTCTGGGTTGCGCGGGCACTATTGCCAGCGTGTGGTTTTGTGGTTTGTATCATAGCAACACAAAGATACGCCCCATTGAGCGGACCACACAGACAGATGAACAAACCCTTGCCATAGGATTATCAACACCTCCTAAATCGGAGCCTAATGAATGAAAGAAAATGCTTGAAAGTGGGATTAGACACCCATCAGGGGCAGGATGGTAGCCACAATGGTGAACACCACTATCAGTATATAGGTAATGGCGCTCCACAGACCTTTGCGTCTGACGAGGAAGGTGTGGATGAGGGGTACGGAGGCAAAGCCCATAGTGAGGATGGCGACAACTGCGGGGATACCCAGGGTGAGCATCGCCAAGCCAACAAGGTAGAGAATTGTGAAGTAGATATGTCCCTTGCGGGCGCGAATTCGCATAGAGGTGAAGCCTTCGAGGAAGACCACAATGCTTGCGAGGGTAAGTAGCAGAAGGACTCCAAAGAGTATGGTGGGGGCGATGCCTCCCGCGTGGTGCGATAGTGTGTTGAGGTCCACAATGTGGAGTGGAGAGAGGCTCCTGCACCACTCGCCAGCGAGCCACAGCGGGCTCTTGCCACCCACCCAATAGCAAAACGATGCCGGAAGGAGTGGGAGAAAGACCATAATTACTCCGGCGACCATCTCGCGTGGGGAGCGTTGCCAGATGAGCCACTGAACGGGAAGGAGTGCCAAGATGTAGACCATATCGGGCACAAGGAGGGTTGCCAATCCTGTCCAGAAGCCCGCCCGCATAACCTCACTGAAACGCTCGGTGCGTTTGAAACTCATAATCATCAGTTCGGTTGCGTGGATGACCATCAGTAGGGCCATCAGCAGAGCTGTGCTACCAATTGGGAAGAGCACGCCACACAAGCAGACCACAAAAAGCACCATCGGCACAAGTGAGCGGATGACGGAGAGCGAATAGCGGCCAATGATGCGCGTGAGCGTCACCGAGCCCATAATGACCATCAGTACCCCGAGAATGGTATCGACCACACCGCCACACAGACCATCGATCCACACCCCAACGGGCGAGAGCACACCCTCCACACTCTCCGCTACGAAGGGAACCATAAGGGTGCGCACCACCTCCCCAGCCAGCACCAAACCAAAGGTGAGGAGGATGATGGGGATGGGTTGCGAGAGTATGTCGGTCTGTTGGTTGCTTTTCACGTTGCAAATATAGAGATTTGTAGTGGGAAAAGTTGCTATATTTTACTATTTTTGCACCACTATGCTCGAAATATCCTACAAGAAAGAGTGCCTCGAAGCGGGATGTGATGAGGCAGGCAGGGGTTGCTTGGCGGGTCCTGTCTTTGCGGCTGCGGTAATCCTGCCGCCCGACTACTTCCACCCACTGCTCAACGACTCCAAACAGATGAGTGCCAAAGAGAGGTACGAAGTGCGCGAACACATAATGGCCAATGCTACGGCTTGGGCTGTGGCGGAGGTAAGCGCCGAGGAGATAGACCAGATAAACATCCTCAAAGCCTCCTTTGAGGCAATGCAAAGGGCCGTCGAAAGGCTCGCCATCAAGCCCGACCATCTGCTGATAGATGGCAACCGCTTCTATCCGAGGCTTCCCATTCCCTATCGTTGTGAGGTTAAGGGCGATGCGCGCTTTGCCAACATTGCTGCTGCCTCGGTGCTTGCCAAGACCTTCCGCGATGACTATATGGCGAAGATTGGCGAGGAGTACCCCCACTATGGCTGGGCGAAAAATGCGGGCTACCCCACAAAACAACACCGCCTTGCCATTGCCCAATATGGGCTCACACCCCACCACCGCCTCACCTTCATCCACGACAAAGACCAACTGTCGTTGTTTTAAGCCTTCCCAACCCTCATCACAAGTTTAAGTCCCCTCCAACCATCATCATAGGTTAAAGCCCTCCTTCCAACCATCATCATAGGTTTATCCACCCCCATCCTTGTTCACGGGTATTAAAAAAGATACCCGCGAACAAAAAGGGGTAAACCCTCTAACAAAAAAGGAAAAAACCCTCTCATAAGTTAGGAGAGGGTCCGCGTAGCGGGGGTGAGGTCTGTAAAAATAGTCTTGCCACGACTCATTGCAGATGAGTCGGTTGGCATCTACCACTCTTTATTGCGGGCAACCGAGTTACCCGCTTTTCTTTGCCACTTTTGGTGGCAAAAGTGGCGCATAAGCCACGCATGACATCTCTGGCGGGAGGGCGGAGCACAAAGCCTAAAACAAACGCTACGCGGGCAAAGCATTTGCCGCCTTTGTTTCTTATCGCCTTTGCGCTCCGCACTCGCCACGACCTCACAAGGAGGTCGCTTCTCCGCCGACGATGTAAAGTGCGGGTCTATGGTGCGCCCTAACGGGCGCGGGTATTAAAAAAGATACCCGAGAAGAATTGAGAGTTGAGAATTGAGAGCAGTCAGCCCCACTCGGACGCGGGTATCAAAAAAGATACCCGAGAACAAAGGGGGGTAAACCCTCCCCTAACTTATGGGAGGGTTGCTGGTGGGTGCCGTAACGGCACTTCTGTGCTGGTGGGGCTAAAACAACACAGCACTTATCCCCACCAGCGAGTAGAATATCGCGTGGCAGATGCAAGGCATACGAGAAAACGGCTTCCGCAGTTTACTTTGGCGTAAATGAGGAAGCCGTTTATCGAAGTATAACGCAGCAGACGCTCGTTATATTAGTTTTTTAGCCGTTGTAGCGCTTCATATTCTCAATGAGCATCAACACCTTGTTCGAGTAACCCCACTCGTTGTCATACCACGATACGAGTTTCACGAACTTGGGAGTGAGCTGGATACCAGCGGTTGCATCGAAGATAGAGGTGCGTGCGTCGTCGATGAAGTCGCTCGAAACAACAGCGTCCTCGGTGTAGCCCAAAATACCTTTGAGCTCGCCCTCCGAAGCCTCTTTCATAGCAGCGCAAATCTCTGCATAGGAAGCCTCTTTTGCGAGAGTACAGGTGAGGTCAACAACCGAAACATCGAGGGTAGGAACGCGGAACGACATACCGGTGAGTTTGCCGTTGAGTGCGGGGATAACTTTACCTACTGCCTTTGCTGCACCGGTGGAGCTGGGGATGATGTTGCCGCCTGCTGCGCGACCACCACGCCAATCCTTAACCGAAGGACCATCTACGGTCTTCTGGGTTGCGGTGGTAGCGTGAACGGTAGTCATAAGACCCTCTACCATACCGAACTTGTCGTTGATAACTTTGGCGATGGGTGCCAAGCAGTTGGTGGTGCAAGATGCATTCGAAACGATGGTCTGACCTGCGTAGGTGTCGGTATTAACGCCGCATACGAACATAGGGGTGTCATCTTTCGAGGGAGCCGACATAACTACATATTTAGCACCAGCGTCGATGTGTGCCTGTGCTTTCTCTTTGGTGAGGAAAAGACCGGTGGACTCAACAACGTACTCTGCCTCTACCTCGTTCCATTTCAGGTCGGCGGGGTTGCGCTCTGCGGTTACGCGTATGGGGTTGCCATTCACTACGAGTTTGCCATCTATTACCTCTACGGTGCCGTTGAATTTGCCGTGTACGCTATCGTATTTGAGCATATAAGCCATATACTCAACGTCGATAAGGTCGTTGATACCAACTACCTGAAATTTGTCTGCCTGGTTGCAAGCAGCGCGGAATACCAAACGACCGATACGACCAAAGCCGTTGATACCAATCTTAATCTGTGCCATAATCCTAATTGATTTAGAAAATTAATATATAATTGCTGTTATTATTTTCACATCGCAAAAGTATAAACTTTATACCATTTACCAAAGAGAAATATTAAAATTTTTTAGTAACACCCAAAAAGTAACGTAAATTTAACGTGGCTATCAACTTAAATGGCCCGTTACCACATCTTTTTTCTCTAACGCAAACCGCTCGACGCCACAAATCCTATTTGGTGCGCGCGCGGAAGAAGGGCATGTATTTACTCGACCAATCGGAGGGAATTTCGTGTCCCATCTGTGGGTAGTAGTGAATCTCCTTGTCGTCGGTGGCGAGGTTGTTATATGGAGCCAGATTGGTGTGTGGCGGGCAGGTTCCATCCTGCAAGCCGCTGCACGCAATGACAGCACACGAAATGCGGGTAGCCAAATTCTTGGTGTCGAAATAGGAAAGGAAAGAATACATCTCCTCGTCGGTCATACTACCTTTATTGTCGCGAGCCACATTACCCGGCCACGACACAATATTGAAATAGTCGGGATAGTCGCCCAAGAATGCCACACAAGGTGCAATGGCGCGGAATGGGTAAGGACTCAGAGCGGCAGCCGCATAGGAGAATGCACCGCCTTGGCTCGAACCCTCGGCGAAGAGGTTGTCCATATCGCTGGTCGGGCGTGTGGCCATGAAGCGTACGGCCTGCACACAATCCATGAAAGCACCACGATAGTAGTATCCGTCCCTATTGCCAAAATTGAAGGCGAACCAATCGCCGTAGATATTCACAAAATCGCCCTTTCCGTCGGGTTCCCTGAGGTTTGCCGGACGGTTGTTGAGCACTTGTCCGCGAGTGGAGAGGTAAAACTCGGCATAGGTTGCCGACGAGCCTCCCGATGGGCAGTGGGGTTTATAGACGGGTTTCAGGTCGTCGTAGCCGTAGTAGTGGATTATCACGGGGTGTTTTTCGCCGTCCTGTGGCTCCACATAGTAGCCACGAATGGTCACAGGTTCACCCGTGAGGCCATCGGGTACCGACTGCATCTCCACCAGATAGACCTTACGAGCCGAGCCACTCTTGGAGGGAATCTCGGTGAGCGTAGCATTCATATCCACGCTTTCGAGTTGTTCAATGGCGGTCTGCCAAAAGGCGTCGAAGTCGGGTTGTTTGTCGGGTGCGGATACAATCTTTGTGGGCGACACTCCAAAAGTGAACGAGCGCGAGTTGCGACCATTGATTGCAAATACGGCCTTGTAGAATCCTGCGCCCAAATCCACATTGGGACTCACCTCTATTCTTTTCTTCTCACCGGCCTCGACCTCCTCGGTCAACTCCACCGTGGTTACCGTGGCTTTCAAGTCGGTATTGAAGGTCACCTTAATCTCAGCGGTTGCCTTCACGGTGTTGGGGTTTTCGACCTCGATGGCCAATGTGGGCCTCGCCACCTCGTACACCCAATTTCCGGTCACTACGGTGGAGAGTCGCAAAGGCATAAGTTGCTCATTATTGGGTTTCTCCTCAGCGGGAGGATTGGTTGTCACGTCGTTGCAGCTCGCCACCGAAGTGAGCATAATGGCAAAGGCGGCCAAAAGACCAAACAAACGTCTGTTCATAGTAGTTACGAGTTGTAATTAAAGGTAGTTTTATGTTATGTATGCGTGCGTTTATTCGTAGAGGTTGTCGTAGTGCGACGAACTCTTCTCATATTTGAGGTCCTGCAAGAGCGACGACTTCACACTGATATTGAAGCTCCAACTCTTGCGATAACCAAACGGCACACAGGAGAAGTTCATCTGCCAGCAGTGCAAATCCCTCACAAGCGTTACCACACCAGGGGTGAGTTCCTTCTTGTCGAAGTCGAAACCACCCGTGTACGATATGGCCCAATTTTTCTCCTTATCGAGCGTAATGGAGCCGTTGAAACCCAATGTATTGACCACCTTTGCTTTGATACCGTTGTTGGTGTAGTTGATGGAGTAGTTGAACGAGAAGTTCCACGGCATGGAGAAGTCGTAGTACTGCGATGTCATCAACTGACGCCTCAGGGCAGGGTCCAACGGGTCGTTGGGGTCGTAGAAATATGGGTTGGAGTACTCGGGGTACTGTTGCGAAATATCGTTGATGGTTGCCTCGGTGTAGAGGTCGGAGGAGTTGAAGGTGTAACCACACGACCAGCCCGTGGAGGCTATACGTCCCGGAATGCCTCGTTTGAGAAGCAGTTTGTCGTACTTCACACCCGTCTTTTTATCCACCTCGTAGGGGTCCAAAGTCATCGAGATATTGATACCGAATTTGGGAATGATACTCGAA
>JAZOCT010000038.1:0-10299 GCA_045596685.1 Tidjanibacter sp.
ATACCACCACAACCTACTACACCATCTACCACAACGAATGGACCTTCACCATTACCGAGGCAGATATTGGTTTAAGCCAGAGATTGTATGGGAATTGTATAAAGGGGGTATGACTTTGCAACAGATTAATAAAAGTATGACCATAGACATTGTGACGCTTGAAGATTTTAAGTATCAACTGATGGAAGACAATAACACATACAGGAACCTAATAGAAAAACAATTTAAGGATAAGTTGGGAATATGGTTGTTATGAGAAAGTATTTTTTCTGTTTTATTTGCCTGTTTTTTTGTTCTTGTGGCTTGCTTTGGGAGGGATCCATTGCTTATGTCGGAAAATGGGGATATGAAAACTCTACCGATGTGGATCTGATAGTGTGTATGGAAATTATTGGACTAAACGAATGGGGTGAAAAATGTAATGAGGTGTCGGAGAATATTGTCACAAGCGGGGATGTGTTGTGGAGTATATTTGAAACCTCCAATCAAGATGAATTGAATTTTCACAAACATTTTTATCGTCTTGAAAACATATACGAATGTAAAGTTTGGCTGATGAATTCCAATAAAGAGGTCTTGAAGTTGTGGGTGATGGGTGAAGATAATGGTTTTCACGATATTTTTGATGAAGATGAGTGGAACTACAATGATTCGGGAGCGGGGAAAGATGGTATTCCCTATCAACGCGAATGGACCTTCACCATCACCGATGCGGATATCGGTTTGAGCCCGAAGTGATTTTAGAATTGTACCGCAATGGTATGTCTTTGCAAGAAATAAACCAAAGTATGTTAAGTGATGTAGATACAATAAAGTCTTTTAAAGATCAACTTATTGAAGATAACAAAAATTATACATCGTTGATAAATAAAGTGTTTAGGAAACACCTTAACTTGTAAAAATATGAAGCAATTTATTGTTTGTTTGACTTGTCTGTTACTCTATTCCTGTGATCCAGAGTGGGCGTTTATTCCGCCACACCAAGGGATGTGGATTATTCAAAATAATACGGATGAAGATTTGATATTGCATTTGGATTTGGTCTGCTTAAATGAGTGGAATGCAGAGTGCGATGTCTTTGTGAAGTATGAATTGTTGAGTAATAGTGAGGTGGATGAAATGAGGGGAGGACGCTACTCTGATGATGTTTATTTCGATTTGTTTCTTTGTCAGGGTTTCGAGAAACTTGTGAGCGGTAGTATTTACATTACCCCCAAGGATGGAGTGGAGGTTGTAAAGGAGTGGGTATATGGTGTTGATAACGGCAGTCACGACATCTTCAATGAGAGCGAGTGGGATTATCAAGAATGGGATAGCGATAACGAGGCCTCCACGTTCACAGTCTTTCATCGAGACTGGACCTTCACCATTACTGATGCAGATATCGGTTTTGCGGAGTAGGAATGCTCGCCTGAAAAGTTGAAAAAATCGCAAGCGCACACTTCGCGCTTGCGATTTTTTTGCTGTGTATGCTGCGGGCTTTTTACGAAAGTAAAAAAACATTGCATATAAGAGGAACATCGTATTCATAAAATTGTTATATTTGCGCACTTATGTGCATATAGCAACGAAAACTACAACAAACAATCAACTATAAACTCACAACATTAACAAAAAGTTATGGCAAACAACAAGTACGAAAGGTTGTTCGACGAGTTCCCAGCAGTCTCCACAGAGGCGTGGGAGAGCGTTATTATGACCGACCTCAAAGGCGCTGACTACCAGAAAAAATTGGTATGGCGCACAGCCGAGGGCTTCAATGTCCGCCCCTACTACCGCGCAGAGGACCTCGCAGCAGTGAAATTCCTCGGTGCTTCGGCTGGCGAGTTCCCCTATGTTCGTGGTGTTAAGAACTGCAACAGGTGGAAAGTTTTTCAGACTATCTATGTGGAGTGCCCCAAAGAGGCTAACGAAAAAGCACTCAAAGCATTCGACAGTGGCGTATGTAGCGTGGCTTTCGAAATCTGCAAAGAGGTAGACAAAGAGTTCGTGTCGGCTCTGACCGCAGGTATCGACCCCACCAAGAATGAGGTTGTATTCTACATCTGCACCTCCAATACCACTATCGTGGAGCCCGTTATGGAGTGGGCAGCGCAGTTCGACAAAGAGGCTGTACGCATCGCCTTCGATTTTGACCCCCTGATGTGGGGCCTTACCCGCTTCGGTAAATTCTGCTGTGGCAAAGAGCGTGGCGATGAGTGCTTCGACAAAATCGCCGGCTACATCAAACGCTACGGCAAAGAGTATCCCCGCGTACGTTTCGCAGGTGTCGATGGCTCCATCCTCGGCAACAGCGGTTCGACCATCGTGGAGGAACTCGGCTATATGCTCGCCGCTGGTCACGAGTTGCTCGTTGAACTCGTTGAGCGTGGCGTGAGCGTGGCAGAGGCTGCTTGCAGCATCCGCTTTACCACCTCCATCACCTCCAACTACTTTATGGAGATTGCCAAACTCCGCGCTGCAAGGCTCCTCTGGGCCAATATCGTAAGGGCCTACAATCCCGAGTGCGAGTGCGCAGAGAAACTCTACCTCCACGCTGTCACTTCGGCTTGGAACCAGACTATCTACGACTCCTATGTGAATATGCTTCGTGGTACTACCGAGGCTATGAGTGCCGCCATCGGTGGTGTTCACTCATTGGAGGTTCTGCCTTTCAACTTTGCAACTACCAGGAACGACGAGTTCGCAGAGCGCATCGCTCGCAACGTACAACTCCTTTTGAAGAACGAGTCGCACTTCGATAACGTAGTAGACCCCGCAGGTGGCTCCTACTACATCGAGAACCTCACCGCTTCCATCGCCGAGGAGGCTTGGAAGCTCTTCCGCGAGGTTGAGGCCGAGGGTGGCTACATCGCTGCTTTCAATAAAGGCACAATCAGCGCAAGGGTGAAGGCTTCGGCAGAGAAGAAAAACAAAGAGGTGGCTACACGTCGTATCACCCTTCTTGGTACCAACCAATTCCCCAACTTCGGTGAGGTTTTGGAGGCACAGAAGGCAGAGTGCAGTTGCACTTGTGAGGCTGGCGAGAATGCGCTTGTTCCCTATCGTGGTGGCGAGCAGTTTGAGGCTATGCGCCAGGCAGTGGATGCAAGTGGCAAGGCTCCCAAAGCATTTATGCTCACTTGTGGCAGCCTCGCAATGGCAAGGGCAAGGGCACAGTTCAGTTGCAACTTCTTTGCTTGTGCAGGCATCAAAGTGCAGGACAACACCTTCTTCGCTTCGGTTGAGGAGGGCGTGAAGGCCGCAAAAGAGGCAAAAGCCGACATCGTGGTTGTATGTTCGTCGGATGACGACTACGCAGTGGTTGCTCCCGAGGTTGCAAAACTCATCGGCGAGGAGGCAATTGTTGTGGTTGCTGGCGCTCCCGCTTGTGCCGAGGAACTCAAAGCACAGGGTATCACCCACTTCATCAGCGTGAGGGACAATGTACTCGAAACGCTCAAAGGTTATCTTAAAGAGTTGGGTATTTAATCGGAGGAGAAAAAATTATGAGAGCACAATTTACAGATATTAAGTTTGCTGGTGCAACCGAGGGTTGCTGCCAGAACAAGTGCGCTGCTTCGGAGAAAGAGTGGATGACTGCCGAGCAGATTTCCGTTAAGGGCCTTTACAACGCCGAGGATTTGGAGGGTATGGAGCACCTGAACTATGCAGCAGGTGTGGCTCCCTTCTTGCGTGGCCCTTATAGTACTATGTATGTTATGCGCCCCTGGACCATCCGCCAGTATGCAGGTTTCTCGACAGCCGAGGAGAGCAACGCTTTCTATCGTCGTAACCTGGCTTCGGGTCAGAAAGGTCTGTCGGTAGCATTCGACTTGGCAACTCACCGAGGCTACGATGCCGACCACCCCAGGGTTGTTGGTGACGTAGGTAAGGCAGGTGTGAGCATCTGCTCGGTTGAGGATATGAAGGTGCTGTTCGATGGTATTCCATTGAACCAGATGTCGGTGTCGATGACTATGAACGGTGCGGTACTTCCCGTATTGGCGTTCTACATTGTTGCAGGTTTGGAGCAGGGTTGCACCCTCGACCAGTTGGCCGGTACCATCCAGAACGACATCTTGAAGGAGTTTATGGTGCGTAATACCTACATCTACCCACCAGAATTCTCGATGCGCATTATTGCCGACATCTTTGAGTACACCTCGAAGAATATGCCCAAATTCAACTCCATCTCCATCTCGGGTTACCATATGCAGGAGGCTGGTGCAACTGCCGACATCGAGTTGGCATACACCCTGGCCGACGGTTTGGAGTACCTCCGCGCAGGTGTGAATGCAGGTATGAGCATCGACCAGTTTGCTCCCCGCTTGTCGTTCTTCTGGGCTATCGGTATGAACCACTTTATGGAGATTGCGAAGATGAGGGCTGCAAGGCTCTTGTGGGCGAAGATTGTAAAACAGTTCAACCCCAAGAACCCCAAATCGCTCGCATTGCGTACCCACTCGCAGACTTCGGGTTGGTCGCTCACCGAGCAGGACCCCTTCAACAACGTAGGCCGTACCGCTATCGAGGCTATGGGTGCCGCTCTGGGTCACACCCAGTCGTTGCACACCAACGCTCTCGACGAGGCTATTGCACTTCCTACCGACTTCTCGGCTCGTATTGCTCGTAACACCCAAATCTACATCCAGGAGGAGACCAACGTATGCCGCTCGGTAGATCCCTGGGCAGGTTCCTACTATGTTGAGAGCCTCACGAATGAGATTGCACACAAGGCTTGGGAGCACATTCAGGAGATTGAGAAACTCGGTGGTATGGCAAAAGCAATCGAGACAGGTCTTCCCAAGATGCGTATCGAGGAGGCTTCGGCTCGCAAACAGGCTTGGATTGACTCCGGTGACGAGGTTATCGTAGGTCTGAACCGCTACCGTTTGGAGAAAGAGGCTCCCATCGACATTCTTGCTGTGGACAACACCGCAGTTCGTGAGAGTCAGGTGAAACGCCTCAAAGAGTTGCGTGCTAACCGTGACGAGGCTGCCGTACAGAAGGCTTTGGCTGCCATTACCGAGGCTGTTAAGACCAAGACGGGCAACCTTTTGGAACTCGCTGTTGAGGCTGCGAAGGTTCGCGCTACTTTGGGTGAGATTTCCGACGCTTGCGAGGTTATCGTAGGTCGCTACAAAGCAGTTATTCGTTCCATTTCAGGTGTATATTCGAGTGCTATGAAGAATGATGCAGATTTCGCCAAAGCGAAAGAGATGGTTGAGGAGTTCGCAAAACGCGAGGGTCGTCAGCCCCGTATTATGATTGCAAAACTCGGTCAGGACGGTCACGATCGTGGTGCAAAGGTTGTTGCTACCGGTTATGCCGACCTCGGCTTCGACGTGGATATGGGTCCCTTGTTCCAGACTCCCGAAGAGGCTGCAAAACAGGCTGTTGAGAATGATGTGCACGTTGTTGGTGTTTCGTCGCTTGCAGCGGGTCACCTCACCCTCGTGCCCCAGATTATTGCAGAGTTGAAGAAACTTGGTCGTGAGGACATCGTAGTGGTTGTTGGTGGTGTTATCCCCGCACAGGACTACGACGAACTCTACCGCGATGGTGCTGCTGCAATCTTCGGTCCTGGTACCCCTGTGGCTACTGCGGCTATTAAGATGTTGGAGATTTTGGCATAAGGCACATCTTGCCGGTGCTTTTTGCACCAAATTCGAAAGGCGACCTTCCTCATTTGCGTCAAGCAAACTGCGGAGGTCGCCCTCTTTTTTGGCACAAAAATCCCTCGGCAATCTGCGCCTTCTGTTTTTTTGGAGTGTGCGCCTAAAATTCGCTCGCCTCTATGCGTTTTTTCTGTTGCAAGGAACCACCATAATAGAAGAGGCGTTACGCCTCTGCCTTGCATCCATCTCGTTCTATGAGTTTTTAATTTCTGTTGAAACTTTTGGTAGAACCACCCTCACAAAAGAGGCGTTACGCCTCCAAAAAGCCCTCCACTCTACGGCTTTTAGTTTTCAAAGCACCACCAGCACAAAAGTGCCGTTACGGCACCGCCTAAAATTCGCTCGCCTCTATGCACTTTTTCGTCAATCGACTTTCAGTTCTTGCGGTGGGAGCCCAATTATTGATTTCTTACCCCCCATACACCTATTTTATAAAATACGCGCGGGACACCAGCAATCTGGTGTCCCGCGTGTGTATGGGTTGTTAGATGTTAATTCCAAATCCTCCTACTCGGCAGTTGCGAGGGGGGAGGGAGTGGTGTAGACTCTTGCACCCAACTCCTTATCATACTCGTAGAGGCCGTATTTGTTGTCGCCAATCTTCTCCAAGATGTCGATAATGTCGCGGGCGTTCTCTTCCTCCTCCACCTGTTCATCCACAAACCAATTGAGGGTGCTCTCCGAGGCGTAGTCCTGCTCCTCTTTGGCAATAGCCATAAGGTTGTTGATGCGTGCGGTTACTACCTGCTCGTGCTCCAAAGTCTTCTCCCACGCTGCCAGAGGGCTTGCCCACTCGGTATCTACGGCTGCGATAGGCTGCAATTTAACCTCTGCGCCACGCGAGTTGAGCATATTCATAAAGATGCGTGCGTGGTCCTGCTCCTCCTGGAATTGGATGAAGAACCAATTTGCAAAACCTTTGTTGCCTTTTGCCTCCTGGTCCATAGACATCGAAAGGTAGAGATATGCCGACCAAAGTTCGGCGTTAATCTGGTCGTTGATAGCCGCTACAAGGCGGTCACTGATGTTCTTTTTCATAGTTGTCGTGTTTTTTTATAGGTTAATTATTTTCTATCGGTTTTTTGTTGTTACAAAGATAGTGCACTTTTTCAGATTTTGTACCCTTTTGCGCGATGATATTTTTCGATAGAACTATAAGCCAAACTTATGCCTCCGAGGGTGGGTGCTGTGGAAGAAGAAAAAGAGCACGTTTAAGACGAAACGTGCTCTTTTTGTGATGCTGCGCCACACATCGCAAACATCCTATTTTGAAGTTGGTAGGCGGGCCGCCGAAGGGAGAGAAAGGCGACCTCCTTACCTTATAGATGCAAAAAGGGGTCAAAACGTTGCACGAGGGGTGAATTTTTTTTGAAAATTTTTTGCGGCAAATTGCAAATGTGTTGATATACAGGCGGTTATAAAAACAAAAAAAACTCGACATTTTGTTGTCGAGTTTTTGTTTTGTGGTGTTAGGGGGGGGGTTAGATGGAGATATTGAGGATTTCGAACTCCATCACACCAACGGGAACGGTAACCTCCACTTTGTCGCCCTTCTTGTGGCCGAGGAGTGCGTGACCGATAGGGGTCTCCACCGAGAGTTTGCCCTCTGCGAGGTTTGCCTCGTGGTCGCCCACAAGGGTGTACTCCATCTCGGCACCGGTGTTATTATTGCGGATGCGTACTTTGTTGAGAATCTGCACCTTGTTCAAATCAAGGTGCGACTCGTCGATGATTCGTGCGTTGGCAAGAGTCATCTCCATACGCATAATTTTCTCTTCGAGATTGCGCTGTGCCTCTTTTGCTGCGTCGTATTCGGCGTTTTCCGAGAGGTCGCCTTTGTCGCGTGCTTCGGCGATAGCCTCGGCTGCTTTGGGTCGCTCAACAATACGCAACTGGTCCAATTCGGCTCTCATTTTGTTGTAACCCTCTTTGGTCAGAACAATTGTTTCGTTTGCCATAGTAAAATTAAGTTGTTTTAGTTATTGTTTTTGTATGTTTGTTCGCTTTGGGGGAGCGCGAAAAAAATATGAATTCCGACCTGTGAAGGTCGAAACCCAATACCTTTTTGCACATATTTGCCCTAAATCTGTCACAAAGGTAACTATCTTTTTCGAATAAACAAAATTTGTGCTAAATTTGTCAATCAAATAAAATAAAGGAGAGTTATGTTTCTGATTAACGGGGCATTTGGTTTTACTGACCTGTGGACGGTGCTATCGTTCACCTACACCGCATTTGTGGTCGTAGTGGTGCTTGCTTTGGTTGCCGACAGGCGTGAGCCCGTCAAGACTTTGGCGTGGATTATGCTCATCACGATGTTTCCCGTCGGAGGCGTTGTGCTCTTCTTTATGTTTGGTCGCAACCACCGTAAGGAGCGTACTTTTATGCAGAAGGAGTTGTTCGACAACCAACTCCTCGGCAAGATTTGTGGCGACCAACTGCGCGAGTTGCCCAGGTGTGACGACTTGGCCGACCTCGACAAGAGCCTCATACGACTGATGCTCAACAACTCCCACGCGGCGCTGACGCTCCACAACAGGGTGGAGATTCTCAACAATGGCGAGAACTGCTTTCCCCGTATGTTTGACGATATGGCGCACGCCGAGCGTTTCATCCACATTGAGTTCTTCGGCATCGAGAGTGGCAAACTCTTCGAGCAGATGTTTGAGGTCTTGCGCCAGAGGGCTGCTTGTGGTGTCGAGGTGAGGGTCATCTACGACAGCGTGGGTGGCAGGGCGCTGTGGAATAGGGACATCAAACGTATGCGCGATGCGGGAATAGAGGTGAGGAGTTTTATGCCCGTCTTTTTCACCCGCTTTTCGAGCCTGGCCAACTATCGCAACCACCGCAAAATAGTCATCATAGATGGTAAGGTGGGCTATACGGGCGGTATGAACATTGCGGACCGCTACGTTGATGGTGTCAGGGGAGGCATTTGGCGCGATACCCAAATCCGTATTGTGGGCGAATCGGTGGCTATGTTGCAGACGGTCTTTGTCACCGATTGGGCCTTTGTGACCGATGGCGAGACCCTCGACCAGCCCCAATATTTCCCCGCCAGCGATGTGCAGGATGTGTGCCCAATGCAGATTGCCACCTCGGGCCCCGACTCCCCCTATGCATCCATCAAACACTCCTACTTTGCCGCCATCGGACAAGCCAAACGCTACGTCTATATCTCCACCCCCTACCTACTGCCCGATAATGCAATTCTCACCGCCTTGCAGATTGCGGCATTGAGTGGTGTCGATGTGCGCCTGATGATTCCCATTCGTGGCGACAATGTTTTTGTTGCCTGGGCGGGCTACTCCTACCTCGACGCACTGATGGAGGCGGGCGTGAAGGTCTACCTCTACCGCAAGGGCTTCAACCACTCCAAGTTCATCGCCATCGACGACGAACTCTGCACCATAGGCTCTGCCAACCTCGACTACCGCAGTTTCAACGACGACTTTGAGGTACAGGCGCTCATCTACGACAATCCTCTGACGTGCACTTTGCGCGACTATTTCTTCGAGGATTTGGAGGATGCCGAGCAGATGACCCCCGAGAAGTGGCAGAATCGTTCTCATTTGAGCAAGTTTATGGAGCCGTTGGCGAGGTTGTTGGCTCCGTTGTTTTAGGGCGAGCGAATCTCGCGGGCATCTGCTGCGTTATACATCGATAAGCGGAGTTCCTCATTTGCGTCAAGCAAACTGCGGACTCCGCTTTCTCGTATGCCTTGCATCTGCTCCGCGATATTCTACTCGCGCTCGCTCATCTCTCACTCGGAGGTCGAGAGTTTGGAGAACCACCCTCACAAAAGTGCCGTTACGACACCCTCCCCTAACTTATGAGAGGGTTTTTCCCTACAAAATTAGAGGTCCCCCCCCTTTGTTCTCGGGTATCTTTTTTAATACCCGTAAACGAGTGGGGCTGACTGCTCTCAATTCTCAACCCTCAATTCTTCTCGGGTATCTTTTTTAATACCCGCGCCCATTAGGGCGCACCTTGAACCCGCACTTTACATCGTCGGCGGAGAAGCGACCTCCTTGTGAGGTCGTGGCGAGGGCGGAGCACAAAGGCGTTAAGAAACAAAGACGGCAAATGCTTTGCCCGCGTAGCGTTTGTTTTAGGCTTTGCGCTCCGCCCTCCCGCCAGAGATGTCGTGCGTGGATTTTGCGCAACTTTTGCCACCAAAAGTGGCAAAGAAAAGCGGGCAACGTGGTTGCCCGCAATAAAGCGCGGTAGATGCCAACCGCCTACCTTCGGTAGTCGTGGCAAGACGGATTTTACAGACCTCACCCACCTTCGGCACCCTCTCCTAACTTATGAGAGGGAATAATTTTGAATTTTGAATTTTGAATTCTCAATTGACAGACCTCACCCGCCTTCGGCACCCTCTCCTAACTTATGAGAGGGTTTTTCCCTACAAAATTAGAGGTCCCACCCCTTTTGTTCTTGGGTATCTTTTTTAATACCCGAGAAGAATGGAACGCTATTTCCCCTCTAATGTTAACGTGAGTTTCGTGAATTTCAACTTATTGAAATTCCGAAACATCCGCTTTATCAAAGAGCCTTTTTGAGGCTCTTTGAGCAAGTCCCTCCTTTGTCAAAGGAGGGATTTACCCGCGAGGAAATGTTAGAAGAGGATACCAAA
>JAZOCT010000039.1:0-88037 GCA_045596685.1 Tidjanibacter sp.
AGACGGCAAATGCTTTGCCCGCGACAGCGTTTGTTTTAGGCTTTGCGCTCCGCCCTCCCGCCAGAGATGTCGTGCGTGGCTTTTGCGCCACTTTTGCCACCAAAAGTGGCAAAGAAAAGCGGGCAACTCGATTGCCCGCAATAAAGCGTGGTAGATGCCAACCGCCTCACTTGCAATGAATCGTGGCAAGACGGACTTTACAGACCTCACCCGCCTTCGGCACCCTCTCCTAACTTATGAGAGGGTTTTCCCCTACAAAATTAGAGGTTCCACCCCTTTGTTCTCGGGTATCTTTTTTAATACCCGTGAAGAACGGAAGGTTATTCCCCCTCTAAATTAGAGGGGGTGGCGCGTAGCGACGGGGGCGTGTGTTTGACAGACCTCACCCGCCCTTCGGGCACCCTCTCCTAACTTATGAGAGGGAATAATTTTGCATTTTGAATTCTTAATTGACAGACCTCACCCGCCCTTCGGGCACTGCTCGGTGAGGACACCGAGCGCAATTACGACCACCCCTCCAAACCTCCCCTATCGTAGGGGAGGCTTGACAGACCTCACCCCCGCTGCGCGGACCCTCTCCTAACTTATGAGAGGGAATAATTTTGAATTTTGAATTTTGCATTTTGAATTCTCAATTGACAGACCTCACCCCCGCTACGCGGACCCTCTCCTAACTTATGAGAGGGCTTTTCCCCTACAATATTAGAGGTTTCCTCCCCCTTGCTCTCGGGTATCGTTTTTAATACCCAAGAACAAGTTTTGAGTGTGGAAGAAAATAAAAAAAGCAGCCCGCAGGCTGCTGTGTCAAGGTTTAAGTGCTTGAAGAGAGGCGCTCTCTGTTAGTACTCGTCCTCGTTAAAGAGGAAGTCCTCTTTGCTGGGGTAGTCGGGCCACACGTCCTCTATGCTCTCGTAAACGTCACCCTCGTCCTCAATCTCCTCCAAGTTCTCAATAACCTCCAATGGAAGACCGGTACGCACCGCGTAGTCGATAAGTTCTTCTTTGGTTGCGGGCCAGGGTGCATCTTCAAGTTTCGATGCCAATTCAAGTGTCCAATACATAAAACTCTGAATTTTAGGTTGTTATGTTAATTTTGTAGTTAATGCGGTTTGCAAAAGTATAAAAAAAACCTTTAACTGCAATAGTTTCTCTACTTTACCCACAATTTTTCTTCCACACCCAACTCGCGGGTACTCCAACGGGAAAGAGTATAGAGCAGGTCCGAAAGGCGATTTACATAGGCCAGCAGTGGCTCCTCAACAGCGCGTAACTCCGTAACAGCGAGAATCCTACGTTCAGCCCTACGGCACACTGTGCGGCAAACGTGGCACTGCGAAATCACACGGTGGCCACCAGGTATCGTAAAACCTCTAAATGGGGGTAAGTGTTCCGAAAAATGGTCGATGCTCTGCTCCAATCGCACAACATCCTCCTGCGAAACCCTGGCAATATCCCCCTCGAAACTCTCCGAAAGAGCCAACACAGCCTCCACTTTCATCAAATCCACAGCCACCTTGTCGAGCACCTCAACCATCTCTGTGAGTCCCTCCTCACCAGCAAAGTCGGAGAGCAGAGCAATCTGGGCTCCGAGTTCATCGACGGTGCCATAGGCCTCCACGCGGGGGTCGGTTTTGGCCACACGCTCGCCACCAATCAGTGCAGTTGTGCCCTTGTCGCCTGTGCGAGTATAAATTCGTGCCATAAGCGTTCCTATATCGTTACTCCTATATTATAATGTGTTGTTTTCGTAAATCGTGACGTGCAAAAAGTAGCAACATCGTGGGGCCCTCGGCGCTCATCGAATGGTGGCTTTCGACCAAATTTCTGCACAGCGCGCGCCTTTGTAAGTTGGTCATTTTGCGCAGGATACACACAACGCCTTCGCGTTTGGAAAGCCTCCCTGCGACCTCCTCGACTACCCTCTGCGGGCACTCCGAAGTGAGAACCACCAACTCCCCATCCTCTCCATCCTCATCTATGCGCCAGGCGCGATAGCCCTCCACACAGAATAGGTTTTGGAGCCTTGTGGCTGTGCGCCTCGACACCCCACGCGCAAGGAGTGCATCGTAGAGTGCGTGCTCCCCATCCTTCATCCTGCGGGGCATCATAGCCTCGCGAATGATGCGGTAGAGCATTGGGGAGTGCACCCCGTAGCCACGAGAGTGGCGAAGATGTAGCCAAAGACGCATAGCACCCATCCGAAGAACTACAACATCACGTCTTTGCTCTTGCGAAGTTGTCCGGCAAGTCGTCCTGTTGAGAATGCTATTTGGAGGTTGTAGCCGCCCGTATTGGCATCAATATCCATCAGTTCGCCCGCAAAATACAATCCCTCCACCTTGCGTGACTGCATAGTGTGGGGGTCAATCTCCGCAAGGTCTACACCACCTGCGGTGACGATGGCCTCCTCGAAGGGGCGATAGTCGCTAATGGGTAGGACAAAGTGTTTGAGAGCCTCCACAAGGCGCTCGATTTTCTCCTCCTTCAACTCGCCCATAGAGTGTTTGGCGTGGGCACCACAAGCCTTTGCCATAGGTACCACCAATTCGCGTGGCATAATTTTGCGCAAGAGTTCGCCAACGGTGAGGGTGGCGGGCTGCTCGGCAATCTCACGCAAGATTCTCTCGCGTAACTCCTCGTGGTCCATTGCGTGTTTGAGGTCCACAACAACCTCCACTCTCTTCTCCTCAATGAGGGCATCGACAGCCTTGCGACTCATACGGAGGATAATAGCGCCCTCCACACCGCGCTTCGAGAAGAACATCTCGCCAAATTCGCTCTGTACAATCTCGCCATCGACCACCAGGTCGGCGTGTACGTTTTTCAGCAATAAACCTGCCATAAAGGGGGCCTCCTCATATGAGGTTTCGAGTGGTACGAGTGAGGGGCGGATAGGGGTGATTTCGTGCCCCACATCGTGAGCCATACGGTAGCCGTCACCTGTGGAGCCCGTTGCGGGGTAGGAGGCACCTCCTGTGGCGAGAATCACAGCGGGGGTCTCGACCCTGCGCTGGAAACCGCGCGCATTGCGGTAGGTCACACTGCGAACCTTGCCCGCTATCACATTGACGCTCTCCACTTTGGCATTGCACTCAACCTGCACACCCTCCTCGCGGCACCAATCCACCAATGCTTGGGCTATATCCCACGCTTTGCCACTTTTGGGGAATACGCGCCCACCGCGCTCGGTTTCGAGTTTTACGCCCTTGCGCTCCATAAAGCGGATGAGGCTTTTGTTGTTCCACTGTGTGTAGGCGTAGGTGAAGAATCCCGCGCCATTTTGCACTTTTGCGAGGAATTCCTCATCGGTGCAGACGTTTGTGAGGTTGCAACGTCCCTTACCTGTGATGCGGACTTTGCGTCCTGTTTTCTCCATTTTTTCGAGTAGCAGCACGCTGTTACCGCTCATTGCGGCTGTTCCTGCTGCCATAAGTCCTGCGGCACCACCGCCAACGACTACTACATTGTACTCTTTGTGTTCCATAATTGGCACAAAAGTACCGAGAAAAGTTGAGAATTGAAAGTTGAATATTGTTTTTTACAGATTTATTCATAAATTTGTGCGACTTCTGACACACAACCAAAACAACAAACAATATTATGAAAAAAATTCTACTGATGCTTGCAACCGCATTTGTACTCACACTTGCGGGTTGTGATGAGATGGGCATTGATGGCTCCATCATTGATCGTATCGAAGACCTCGAAGAGCGCGTTTCGGAGGTCGAAACTCTTGTTAATGCCGACCAGAACGGCCTTGTTATCACCTCCGTGCAGGAGGTTGCCGAGGGTTATCTTATCATTTTTAGCGATGGTTCCTCCATTACCGTCAAACACGGTAAGGATGGTGCCGATGGCGAAAAGGGTGACAAAGGAGACAAAGGCGACAAAGGTGATGCCGGTGAGAATGGCGAAGATGGCAAAGACGGCGAAGATGGTAAAGATGGCGAGAGTGGCACTACCTCTTCCTGCATCATTACCTCTGTTGAGATTGGAGCCGACAGCGTGACTTTCAATCTTTCGGATGGTCGCACAGTGGTTATTCCCTTGCAGGAGGGTGCTGTGACCCCCAACGCTCCCACGCTTTCGATTTCGTTTGACTACTCCCACATCGACGTGGTTATGCCAGGTCAGGAGTACATTATTCCCTATACAGTGGAGAGCAACTACGATGACATCACCGTTGAAGCCTTCTCTGCTAATTCGTATCTATTGATTGCTACTGCCATTCCCGACGCGGAGGACAACAAAAAAGGTACAATCCACTTTGTTAGCGAAGGTATGGGGGGCGGTTATGAGATGCCGAGCGAATTGGAGCAAGAACTCTTGTTGAACAGCAAGATTACCGTGCTTGCCACCGATGGTAAGAGTGTAGTTATGCGCACCTTGAAGTTTGAGAATGGCGCGATTGGTACCTATGATGCGAGCGATATTATTGTGAGCGGAGAGGGTGAGGTTGTTCAACTCAACTTCTTGACCAATGTGGAGTACACTGTTGAGTTTGAGTCTTACTACGGTGGCGAAGATGTTGCCGATTGGTTGTCGTTGGTTGAGACCAAGGCTCTCGAAGAGAAGACCATCAACGTCAAGGTAGAGAAGAACGACACTGGTCGTTGCAGGAGGGCATACGTAAACATCTATTCGCAGCCTTATGATACTATGTGGGGCGATGACGAGCGTATTGGTTTCAGTTACAGAATCTATCAGAACGGTACTGGCGAGATAGAGGTAAATGAGATTACTTGGACTGTTGGCTACGAGGGTGGCTACTTCTATGGTTATGAGTTACCTTTTGAGTTGGTTTCCTACGGCAACTATATGTCCTACGAGGAGTCTTGCAATTGGTTGCGTTGCTCTCTCTATGGTTATGATGGGTACTTTAACTACATTGAGGTCGATTATAACGACACCACCGAGGAGCGCACTGCAACCATCACTATTCAAGAGGAGTTCTATGAGTATGTTTATGTATACAATGAGGAGTATGATTATGGTTATATAGAGGAACAGGGCGGCAACTATAAGACTACCAATATTATCAACGTAGTTCAGCACCCCTGTGGCTATGTGGGCGATGCATCAGTCATCTACTACACCTCCACCGATGGCAATATCGTAGAGCCTAGTAATATCAATGCTTTTGATGCAAATATAGTTTCTAATACCTATGAAAATGGCGTGGGTAAAATCACTTTCGATGGTGAACTTACCACCATCGGACAAGGCGCTTTTATGTATTGTTCAAGCCTTGCTGAAATCACAATTCCCGAGAGTGTTACAACGATTGAGCAATGGGCGTTCTGCTATTGTGCTTTCGAAACATTCACAATTCCCGAGAGTGTGCTCAATATTGGCTCTGGTATTGTGACCGGTTGTCCCTACTTGGAGAAGATTGAGAGTGCCTTTGCTACCGAGGACGGTCGTTGCTTGGTTGTAGATGGTGTGCTCAACTCGTTTGCTTCCGCAGGTTTGACCACCTACGATATACCTTATGGCATCACCGCAATTGATAATTATGCTTTTGAGCAATGCCCAACTCTCGAATCCGTCACCATCCCCGATAGTGTTACTTCGATTGGATATTATGCATTTACCTCTTGTTATGCCCTCGAAAATATTAATATTCCCGAGAGTGTGACAGAGATTTATCCCTATGCATTTGCTGGTAGTGGTTTAACCTCGATTGATTTGCCCGACAATCTGACCTATCTCGGAAATAATGCCTTTGCAGCATCTGCACTCTACGACATAGACATTCCAAGGGGTATTACCACAATTCCCGATGAGTTGTTCTTCAACTGCGACAACCTCACAAGTGTCACAATTCCCAGCCACGTTACTGGTCTTGGCGTTTCGGTATTTGGTGCTTGCAATGGTCTGACAAGTTTCTCCGGCAACTTTGCATCGGAGGATGGACTCTTCTTGGTGGAGGATGGCGTGGCAAAAGCGTATGCAGGTGGTTATGCAGGTGAATTTACCTTCCCAAGTGACGTTGAGGTTATTGGTTATGGAACATTCTCCAGAATGGATCTTGAATGGATAAATCTTGCGGATACTATTCATACTATTGAGGATTATGCATTTGCTTACACCTCCCTTGCCTCTGCAAATATTGCGAGTGTGAAGTGGATTGGCGCTCTGGCTTTTAGGGATTGTCCTTATCTTCCTGAAATTACAATTCCCTCGTCGGTAGAGTATATCGGCTATGGCGCCTTTGCTAATTGCGAGAGCCTTGCAACTGTATACTGCGAAGGCGAAACTCCCGCAAGTGTAGGAACCGACGATGATGGAGAGTGGTTGGGATTCTATGGAACCAGCGGAGACCTCGCAATCTATGTGCCTTACTGGAATGTTGGGGACTACGGCAATGCCACCGGATGGAGTGAGTATTCGAGTATCATCTATCCCACCGAGGACTACGCAGCAGTCAATGCACCCAAGCATCCCACTGTGCTTGCTAATGGAAGCGTAGGCAAAGTTGGTGGCCGAAGAGTTCTCAACGACAGGAGTATGTCGATTGATAAAGAGGAAAAGGCTGCACAGACAAAAATATCCCAATTTGAGAGAATGGCTCTGTCGCGTTAATTTTACTATAAGATTGACAAAAATGAGAGGCTGCCGAGCATATCGGGAGCCTCTCGTTTTTGTGGAGACCATCAACCGACTTTTGAACAAGATGCCAGAGGTGAGCATTATTTCTCAATTCTCCATTTTCCACTTTCAATTTTCAATTTTACGTTGTATCTTTGTGCCCGAATTATAAAAAATATACGTTCTACACTATGTTCAGCAGAAGATTTCTACGAATTAAGGTCGTAAAAGCCCTCTATGCTCACCTCTCCGGTGCAGCAGATTCTCTCCCTATCGAAGAGAAAAACCTCTTGACCGCTATCAATAAAGCCTATGACCTCTATCCACACACTCTTGAGCTGATTGCAGAGGTTAAGCGTTATGCCCAAGAACGTATAGAAATCGCACTCAAAAAACACCTCCCAACAGCAGAAGAACTCAACCCCAATCGCAAGTTTGCCGATAACCGAGTGATTGCACAAATCGAAAATGATGAGGCTCTCGACCAAATGCTCGTGAACCACAAACTCGGATGGGCAAAATATCCCGAACTCATCAAACACCTCTACCAAAAAATGACCGAGGCCGACTACTACAAAGAGTATATGGCTTCCGAGCGTCACTCCTACGCAGAGGACCGCAAATTCGTGGAGGAGTTCTACATCCAGACCGTACAAGACAACCCAATGCTCACGGAGGTCTTGGAGGAGAGTTCGATTATGTGGAGCGACGACCTCGACTTCATCCTTATTATGGTACTTCGAACCCTCGGCTCAATGCGCGAAAAACAGGAACAAATCGCCCTTCTGCCCCAATATAAGAGCGACGATGACGAAGCCTTCCTCAAACGCCTCTTCGCAATGGCTACGGTGAACTACGAGGAGAATATGGCAACCATCGAGCAATATACCAAAAATTGGGATGTGGAGCGCATCGCAATGATGGACAATGTGATTCTCGCAACGGCTTTGGCAGAACTCGTTGGTTTCGATTCCATCCCCGTGAAGGTGACACTCGATGAGTATATCGAGATTGCTAAATATTACAGCACCCTCGGTAGCAGTACCTTCATCAATGGTCTTTTGGATAGAATCTCTGCCGACCTTGTGGCCAATGGCAAGATTGTTAAACAGGGTAGGGGACTCGTGGAAATTTAATCCCCCTCTCTGCACACACTATGAGCAGCCTAAAAGTGAATATCAATAGAGCCAAATGCTACCTTTCGGTGGTGGCATTTGCTGTTTTATGCCTTGCGTGTGGTGGGCGCTCCGCCAAGAACCAGGCCCTGCCACAGGGGGTGGTTATCGACATCTCCGCCACCCAAACAACCGACACTCTCAACTTTGGCAGGGTGCGTGCAGGTGAAGAGGTGGAGATACCTCTGGTCTTTGTGAATACTACCGATAGGCCCATCGTGCTCCTCTCAACCGAGACCTCGTGCGGGTGCCTCGAATTGGAATTTTCGAAACAACCACTCCGCAAGGGCGAAAAAATGGGCGCAAAGATGAGTTTCTACTCCTCGGGATACAATTATTTTCCCCCGCGAGCGTTCTATATCAAAACCTCCGCAGGCTCCGAGCCCAAGAGGTTGATGGTGTGTGCCGATATGGAGTAAAAAACGGGCGCGTATTTTGCTTTTTTGCATTTATCGAAATATCTTTGTAGAGCAGAAGGAAACAACAAAATATTAACACAATAAACCTTTAAGAATTATGAATTTTATGACTATTATGCTCCAAGCAGCAACAGCCACCGCTCCCCAGCAGGGCTCAATGTGGAGTTCGCTCCTTATGATTGTGATGCTTTTCGTGGTGATGTACTTCTTTATGATTCGTCCCCAGCGCAAACAGCAGAAGGAGTTGGATAACTTCCGTAACTCGCTTGCCAAAGGTCAGAAGGTGGTTACCGCTGGTGGTATCTATGGCGTAGTTAAGGAGATTAACGAGCGCGACATCCTTATGGAGGTTGATGGCAACGTGACTCTGCGAGTTGATAAGAGTGCGATTATGCGTGACCCCCGCCAATAGAGCGTATCTTGCGGGTGCTTTTTGCACCAAAATTCAGAGAGTGGCTTCCTCATTTGCGATGAGCAAACTGCGGAGCCACTCCTTCTTTTGGCATCAAAAATCCCTCCGCAATATACACTCTATTACTACTATGCGGAGTCCGCTTTCTTGTGCGCCTTGTATTTATCTCTTCTTTTGGCTATTGGAACTGCGAAGCCACTCCTTCTTTTGGCATCAAAAATCCCTCCGCAATATACACTCTATTACTACTATGCGGAGTCCGCTTTCTTGTGCGCCTTGTATTTATCTCTTCTTTTGGCTATTAGGGTTGCAGGCTCGCTGTCTGCGTTTGACACAATTGTTAGCCCCAGAAAAGCGAATCGGGTGATGAGTCACCTCGTCGCCCGATTCTTCGAATTGTTGTTATGAAAATGAGAGTGTAAAAAATGTGTCTTATTTTCTAATCCAAGTCTGTGTCCTACCCAGCAGACCGCGTTTGTCGAGAGAGCCACGCAGGTCGAGCGAGTTGTTTTTTGCGTCGTACTTGATTGTGCAGTAGTAGAGTTTGTCCGAATCGGGGTCGTAGATGCGGCCACCTTTGAGCACGCCGTCTTCGTACTTCATACCCCTAACAATCATAGTACCCACTTTGCTCTTGTCGGGACCATAGGTGCCGATAAGTTTGCCATAGTAGAGACCATCGTTGGCATCTTTGTAAATCTCCACGATACCTGCGGGTTCTTTGGTCTTATCGTCAATGGTTGTCCAATTGCCCAAGAACTGCTCCTGTGCGGAGAGTGCCATAATACCAAGAATGGTGGCGAGAATGGTTGTAAAAATCTTTTTCATCTTTTTCTGTTCATTAACTTTATTTATTTACATTACAAATGTAGTGTATCGGTGGTGAATTTGGTTGCGGATTTTCACAAAACGTATTATGCCCAATGTGTGCAAATATTCTGGTATGGTGTTGAAAATCAATTCGTAACTTATCTTTGTATATACGATGTTCAACGCTGTGTGGTGCCTTTGTGTAGTTCGCTCGAAGGGGTGTATGTGGTAGTGGCGGGCATATCATAGACCGCTTGGCGCAGGGTGCTGCGCAGTCTATCGAGGTCCTCTATTTCGGAGAGTTGCTCCACCGTGATGGTAGCCCCTATATTTACCCGATGCTTCCCCCTGCCTTTGTTGAGCACCTCGCGTGGTAGGCGTAGTAGTCTGATACGCCAATCAATGAGTCCCAAAGAGTAGTAGAACAAAGAGTTACGTCCCTCGAAATGGATGGGTACGATGGGAACTCGGGCTCTCTGCATAAGGCGTATTACTCCCTCTTGCCACTCGCGGTCACGAATGGACGGAGGGCAGAGGTGGAGGTCCGAGACCGCCCCCGAGGGGAAGAAGCACATTGGGTGTCCGCTACGGAGGTGACCGAGGCTGGTCCGGATGCCTGCAAGGGTTGTGGCATCGGCACTCTTCTTCTCATTCTCGGTGGGTGTGACGGTGATGAAGTTTTCGCCCATCGACTCCACTCGGGCGAGAATCTTATTGACCATAATTTTCACATCCGGCCTCACTGCTCCAATCATATCCAAGAGAATCACACCATCAATGGCACCATAAGGGTGGTTGCTGATGGTGATAAATGGCCCTTCGGGGAGCCTATGGAGCCTTTCGGCATTGCCCACAAGGTAGTCGCACCCGATTATGTCGAGGGCCCGATGAGCACCCGCAATACCTTTGTGGTCGTAGATGCTATCGTAGAGATTATTCACACCCGTCACACCGCAGATGCGCAGTGTACCGCGCGCCAGCCATCCACCCACCTTGCCTCTGAAAATGGGTGAGAGGGTGGCGAGTTCCTCTTCGGAGAGCAACTTGTGGTGTGGATGTGGTTTGCTTTTGCGAAAGACCACCGACTCGGAGAGAAAGAAACCCAGCACCCCGGAGATGCAGAGTGCCACGAGGTTGCACACAATCACTCCCCAGCCGAAAATCCTCTCGAAGAGCAACAAAAAGCACATCTTTACCACAAATCCTGCAAAGGAGGAGAGGTTGAATCCCGCAAAGTGTCGCCAGAAAGAACGCTTGCTATGTTGCGATATTCTCTCGCGCCAAATCCAAAAGTAGGAGCATAGGAAGTTGCTCATCACGGCACACTCAAAGGAGATGACGGGGGAGAGAATGTAGGTGGTCCAATATTCACCACCAAATATGTGGTGCGAGAGTAACCACAACACAAGTGTATCCACACCCGTGCCGAGGGCTCTGCTTATGACAAATTGTAGGTACTTGGTGCTCATTGTGCGTAGGGGTTAGGCGATGGTGAGGGAGGGGGGAGTTATGCTCTTTTCTTACCTCTTTTCTCTTGTTCTTCCCTCATTTGTTGCCTAATTTCCTCCTGATTGAAACTCCTCAATGGGTCCATCTGCGAGAGTTTTTTGCGGTCTGTGAGCCATTGGGTGAGCCAAAGTATCATAATAATTCCCACCACTGCCAGGGCTATCAGGTCGAAGAGCCCCATCACTACACCTCCAAAGGTGTAGTGCAGTGTGTGCCAGGGGGTGTAGATGAAGAGGGTGTTGGCAATGATGATAATGAGTCGAAACTCTGTGGGGCCGAGTTTGCCATAGGTGAGCCTCATCTGATTGGTACAGATGGTGCAGACGTAGGTGTAGATCGAGAGAATCAGGTAGGAGGCGAGTACCGCGAGTGCCACATCGAGCCTCAAAAGTGGCGATAGACCCGCACCCAAACACATCATAGTGATGGTTATGGCATCAATTGAGTGGTCGATGAAGAACCCATATTTTGGACGCTGTGTGCCCCTGACGCGGGCGAGGGTGCCGTCCAACGAGTCGCCATACCAATTTATCACCAGACCCAACGAGGAGAGCCAAAGGTAGTTGATGTCGATGCTCGAAAGTGCAAATCCCAATCCACAAAGGAGTGCTCCTGCAACACCTATGTAGGTCAGTATGTCGGAGGTCATCCAACGTGGCTGGCGGTATGCCAACCATACGAGTGCCCTCTTCTCCGCTGCATTGAGCAGGGAGGTTTGTATGCGTGTGGCTTTTTCGTTTCCCATTTTTGAACTATTGGTTTTTCTTTGCCCACCGAGAGGCTCTTTTGCTCTCGGGGAGTGGCTGTTTTTACAACTAACTCCCCAATTTAGATTATATTTTGCCATAGCGACCTTTTGAACACATTGCCCTACAAAGTGAATATTGCATCCTTTTGCGAGAGTGTAGCAATTTGTGTGCCCAACGGGTGTCGAAGGGGAGTTGTGGAGGGTGTGTTTTGCAGTTTATTACTATTTTTTTATATTTGTGGATAAATTGACCAAATTTGTTTTGCGACGAAAATATATGCTGATTAGAAGATTTATACAGATTTTCCTGTGCGGGGTGGTGGCTTTGTTTGCGGCCTCTTGTAATCCCACGCCCGATATTGAGAAGGTAACGCCCCAGATTATCGCCCAAACACACACGAATGGCTCCACCGATGTGAAGGTGGAACCCACCGATGTGATTATACTCTTTGACCGTCCTGTGAGGCTCAATCGCGCAGAGGAGGTATTCTTTGAGCCCCACCTTCCCATTGAGGTGAGTGTTGCTGACGAGATGCTCACAATTACAACCCTCGAAGCGATGAAATACCTCACCGACTACACCCTCACTATTGGTTATGGTGCAGTGGTGGACAAGGAGACGGGGGGCGAGAATCAAGAACGCCTAATCTCCTTCCGTACCGAGGAGGGCCCATACGTTCCTCCCACCGAGCCGGCTGTGATGCTTGCCAATGGGGAGGCTATGCCTTTGGCGCAGGATATCTATACATACCTCTGGTCAATCTATGGCAACTACACCCTCACTTCGGCATCGGTGGATGAGTATTGGATGAAGAACGAGGCAGAGTGGGTGGCGCAATGGACGGGCCTACACCCAGCAATACTCAATTTGGAGTTCCGACACCTATATGCTTCTCCCTCAACACACTTGAACTACAACGATTTGAGTGTGAGTAAGGAGTGGTGGTCGGCAGGTGGCTTGCTCTCGGCTTGTTGGCATTGGAGTGTGCCTGTGGAGGAGGGAATGCGTAAGTATACTTGTGAGTCGAGTGCTACACGCTTCGATATAAGAAAGATGTTTACCGAGGGGACTTGGGAGAATGGTGTGCTCCAAGCCGACCTTGCAGAGATGGCCGAGATATTGCTTGCCTACCAAAGAGAGGGAATTGTGATTCTTTGGAGCCCATTGCAGGAGGAGATTGAGATGGCGACAATCAATACGAATAAGTCGCTCTATTGGTGGGGTGTCAAAGGTAGAGAGCCTTACAGGAAACTCTGGCAGACAATGTTCGATTATCTCCGCAACAAGGGGGTTAATAACCTCATTTGGGTGTGGAATACGCGACTTGGCGATGCCGACTATTTCCCGGGTGACGACTATGTGGATATTGTTGTATGCAACGCCAATAGCGATGCTTCGCCAACTACTGCGGAGAATCTGTGGAGGCGTGTGGGTGAGATTTATCCCCATCGTATGTTGGCTCTTTGTGAGGCTGGCAAGATGGGTGATATTTCGCGTCAGTTGGATATGGGAATTGCTTGGTCGTTTGTTATGCCCTGGTACGATGGTGACAACGACTTCTCGGAGGGATTTGCACATCGTAGTGCCCCCATTTCGTGGTGGCGAGGGGCTTTTGAGGATACGAGGGTGATTGTCCGCGAGGACCTACCCCGATTCCAATAGTTCGAGTGAAGGCAAACCCACGTTAAAATAACGTGAGTTTCGCCAATTATAACAAACTGAATTTTGGCCAGAACCACTCCTCAAAGAGTAGAACTCTTTGACCAAGTCCCCCTTTGACAAAGGGGGATTTAGGGGGAATGTAAAAGTTCGTCGGTCTGCGAAGCAGACTTGGGCTTTCGCAGAAAGCCTTAACGTGTGTTTTGTGAATTGGCGCACCTGAAATAGCATTGATTAGCAACTGCTTACATTGCGCCAAATTCGCGAAACCCACGTTAAAATAAGTTCGCGAGTATCATCTTGATACTCGCGAACTTTTGTTTTGTTGCGCCAATAGAAGCGCCTCTTCGCAATATATTCTCCTTACTGTTGAGTAGCGGGAGTTGCATCCTCGGGAATGCCCAACTCCTTCTTAACAAGGGGTGCGATGTTGGTCATCTGCGACTTGTCGTAGTAGGCAAGCGAGCCAGCGTTCATATCGAAAATGGCGGTGTAGCCACCCTCGGCAGCAACCTTCTCAATGGCGAGTTGCGCCTTCTCGAATACGGGCTGCATAAGTTTTGCCTGCTGATTCTGCAAATCCTGCGAACCTGCCTTACCCAACTCCTCGTAGCGCTGTTGGAGGCTCATAAGTTGCTGCTCTTTGCTCTGACGAACAGCGTCGGAGTAGGTGCTGGCATTCTTCTGGTACTCAACCAAGCAGTTGTTGTACTCTACCTGAATAATCTCCAACTGCTCTTCGAGTTCCTTCTGCAACTTTTCGAGGCTGGCCTGGACATCGGCAATCTCGGGCATAGTGAAGATAATCTCTTTGGAGTCCACATAACCAAATTTGGGCTGTGCGTTGCTCACAGAGGTGGCGGCGAAGAGCGCTACCAATGCGAGCGAAAGTTTCATCATAAATTTCATAGAACGATTTTTGATTGTTATTTAACTAATTTGATAATTTCCTCTGTAATATCAATGGTGGGCGAGTAGTAGGGCAGGGCGGTGGTGGCAATGTCAATGACCATCGCGTAGCCTGCCGAGGCCGCATAGTCGGCAATGCTCTTTGCCACCTTCTCGTGGAAGGGTTTGAGCAACTCCTCCTGCTTCTTGGTCAAAACACCATCGGTACCAAAAACATTCTGCTGGTAGGTGGTGATTTTCTGCTCATTGGCGATAATATTCTGCTCCTCTGCCTGCTGCTCCTCATAGGTGAGGCCCGATTTGGCAATCATATAGTTTTGGTACATCTCCTCAACCTTCTTGTATGCCTCGTCGATATTCTCCTGATAGGAGGTTGCGAGTGCGTCAATCTCCTCCACAGCGGCTGCATAGGCCTCAATGGATTGGTATATCTTCTGCGAATTTACAACTGCATAGTTCTGTGCCGATGCTCCCAGGGCAAAGATGGATGCCAAAACACCAAGAATGATACTCTTTTTCATAGCAATATAAATTAAGTTAGTTAAAATTGTTGTCCGATTACGAAGTGGAATTGGCTGCCACTTGGCGTTGTGCTACCGTAGGCGCTGTCGAAGCCGTAGCCCCAGTCGATACCCAGCAGACCAAACATAGGCAAGAAGATACGCAGACCAACACCCATCGAGCGCTTCAACTCAAAGGGATTGAAGCCCCTCCACGATAGCCAACCATTACCGGCCTCGGCAAACATCAGCGCGTAGATTTGCGACTGTTGCTCCATAATGATGGGGTAGCGCAACTCGGCGGTGTATTTGCTATACACGTTGGCGTAGGTGTAGTTGTTGCTACTTGGCGTGAGGGCTCCCTCGTCGTAACCACGCAGCGAGACAATATCCACACCATAGACGTTATATCCCGACATACCGTCACCACCCACGTCGAATCCCTCGAAGGGCGACTGTTTCTCGGGTGTGTAGTTGCCCAGATAACCCATCTCTGCTCTTGTCATTACAACAAGTTTGCCATCGTTGGTCAAGGGGTAGTACCACTTATAACTCAACATCCATTTGTGATACTCAATCCATTTGTACTTCTCCGCATCCGTCATCGACGAGTAGTCTTTGTCGGGGGTGAAGAGCGAATAGGGGGGAGTCAGCGTCAGCGAGAAACTGAACTCCGAACCTCTACGGGGGTAGATGGGTGAGTCGGTGGAGTTGCGCGAGAGCAACGTGCGGAAGGTGAATATATTAGCCCTGCCGTTGCTAATGAGGAAGTAGTTCCAATCCTTCATATCGTAGGCTTGGTAGCCGAGTTCGTTGTAGATTGTGAAGTATTGGTCGGGCCACGAAAGCCTCCTGCCCAAGCCGACACTCGCACCCATCGCGCGGAAATACTGACCGTTGTCCACCAAACCCGTATAGGCGGTGTAGTAGTTGGTGGTCTGTTCCGACCAATAAGCGGCCACAGTCAGCGAGTTGGGCTTTTTGCCACCGAGCCAGGGCTCTGTGAAACTTGCCGAAATAGAACTGTAATAGGTACCGTTGGTCTGGCCCCTTATGGAGAGTTGTTGGTTGTCACCCTGTGGGTAGGGTCGCCAAGCGTCCTTGTTGAAGAAGTTGCGCATACTCATATTGGTGAATACCACACCAAGCGAGCCCACAAACATACCGGCACCCCAACCACCGCTAATCTCAAACTTATCCGAAGCCTTCTCCGTAAGGTTCCATGTCACATCCACAGCGTCGTTGGAGCCCATTACGGGGCGGATGTCGGGGCGGATGGCCGTCTCATCGAAGTGGCCCATTGCGGCGAGTTGGCGCATAGTCTGCATCAGCAATGCGCGGTTGTAGAGTTCGCCGGGGCGAGTGTAAATCTCCCTACGAATAACCTCATCATTGACCTTATTGTTGCCCGTAATGCCAATATTGTTGAAGCGATATTGTTGGCCCTCGAAAATCTTTATTTCCAAGTCGATACTGTCCGAACCAATGATGATTTCGGTGGGGGCGATTTGCGATGCAAGGTAGCCTTCGTTCTGGTAGAGGGCATTCACCGTCGAAACATCCTCGGGGTCATCCTCTTTGCCCACACCAAGCCTCTCGTTGAGCGTCTTTTTGTCGTAGGCATCACCCCTCTTCAAGCCGAGAATACTGTTGAGTTGCTCGGTGGAGTACTTGCTGTTACCCACCCACTTAATGTCGCGGTAGAAGAATTTGTTGCCCTCATCTACGGTGATTGTCAGGCCGATACGCTCGGGAGAAATCACATAGATGGAGTCGCTGACGATGGTCGCGTTGCGATAGCCTTTCGAGTGGTAGAAGTCGATGATATTGGCGAAATCCTCCTCCAATTCATCCTCACGCATCTTGGTGTTATGGAAGATGTTGATGCTCTTCTGGTGAATCTTCTTCATAACCTTACGCAACTGCTTGTCGGTAAAGACCTCGTTGCCCTCAAAGTTAATCTCACCAATTCTCACCTTCTCCCTCTTATCCACAACAAAGGTTACATTTACGGCATTTTTGATGACGCTATCGTTCTCAATGCGGGGTGTCACCTCCACATTTCTCCAACCCTTGTGTATGTAGTGGTCTTTGATTTGGTTTATCCTTCTTTCGATGTTGTAGTCGCTCAAAGTCTCGGCACCGCGTTTGAGTTTCAGGTCTTCGGTCAGCGTGTTTGTAGCACTCTTGCTGATACCCTCAAACAACCAGCGGAAGATGCGGGGACGCTCGGAGAGAACAATGTTCAAATCGACACTATCGCCCACAGGAGTGGCGAAAATCTGCACATCCGAGAAGTACTGTTTCGACCACAATTTGGTGATTGCGTCGGAAATCTCCGTACCCGGAATGGAAATCTGGTCGCCAACGGCCAAGCCCGAAGAGTTGATTTGCATCTGTGGGTCAAGGAATTTGATGCCCTCGGCGGAGATGTTGCGTATGGTGTAGCGTTTGGGCGCAGAGTAGTCCGCAAGAGGGGCATTGAGGTCCACCGAGAGAGAGTCCGTAGGCTCCTCGGTAGCGTCAATAGCCACAATCGTGGGCTCCGTTTGCGCCATCAGTGCTGTGGCTGCAAGCAGTAAGAGTGTTGTGAGTATGATGAATTTTCTATACATCGCTTGGAGGTATTATTCGTCTTTCGTTGGGGAAAACTATTTGGGTTCAACAAGTCCGAAGCGGCGGTTGCGTGTGCCGTATGCCTCAATGGCCTCGTGGAGCGACTCTTTGCCGAAATCGGGCCACAGAGTGGGGGAGAAGTAGAGTTCGCTGTACGCCGACTGCCACATCAAAAAGTTGCTCAAACGATACTCGCCACCCGTGCGGATTACCAAATCGGGGTCGGGATACTCCGCAGTGTAGATATTCTTGGAGATATACTCGGTGGTGATATCCTCGGGGCGCAACAGACCATCGGCAACCCTCTGGGCCATTACTTTGAACGACTCGGTGAGTTCGTGTCGCGAACTGTAATTCATCGCAAAGATGAGGGTAATACGCTCACCCTCGGCTGTTTCGCTCTCAATGCGCTCAATGTAGTGATTGACCTTGTCGGATAGCGCGCTCCTGTCGCCCATAATTTTTGTCCTCACGCCCTCTGCTTTCAGATTGGGGGTCTCGGCAATCACGCTCTTGCAGAAGAGTTCCATAATTGCATCGACCTCCTCTTTGGGTCGTCCCCAATTCTCGGTGGAGAAGGTGTAGAGTGTGAGATACTTAACGCCCTCATCGGCGGCGGCTTTCAGGGTGCGACGCACAGCATCAACACCTGCAATGTGTCCTTCGGGGCGCTCTTTTCCGCGCTGTTGTGCCCACCTGCCGTTGCCGTCCATAATGATAGCAACGTGGTTGGGAATCTTCTTCTCTATGTTGTTATTTGCCATTTCTTCTCTAATTAAACGCGCAAATATACGATAAAGTTCTCTTTTTACAATAGGTATAGGGGGTGAATATCTACTCTTGGGTGGCTAATTTTTTGACTCTCTGCCATCAAGACCCCACATCATTTTTTTCTTTAACGTATCGTAGAAGGATATATTTTGCAATTTCACCAAAAAAACTTGCTCCTCGGCGCGTGTGATTGTGAACGAGGAACCGTTGGGAATGGTGAAACTCTCATTGTCGATGGCGGCCACTGCGTGTGGGTCGCGGGCATCAATCGTGATGCGTATGTGGCTGCTGTCGGGCACCACAACGGGACGCATCGTGAGGTTGTGTGGAGCAATGGGGGTTAGCACCATACAGTTGCACTCGGGGGCAAGGATGGGACCACCCGCACTCAAAGAGTAGGCAGTGGAGCCTGTGGGGGTTGCAACGAGCATACCATCGCTCCAATAGTTGGCCACTACTCGCCCGTCTATTTCCACCCTCGTACCGATCATTCCCATATGGTTGCGTTGAACGGAGAACTCGTTGAAAGCCAAGCGAGAAGTTACGCCCTCCTCAATATCTCCTTCAACTCGCAAAAGGGTGCGTTTCTCGATGGTGTATTCTCCGCTAACGAGCGCATCGAGAGCCCCCAAAGCCTCCTGCTGGGAGACGATGGCGAGGAAACCGAGCCTGCCCGAATTTATGCCCAATACGGGGACTTGTCTGCCACCCAATGAGCGCACAGCACTCAAAAGTGTGCCGTCGCCACCGTAGGAGATGACAATCGAATCATCGGTGAGCACCTCTTGTATGGAGGCGTATGTTTGCCACTCGAAGAGATGTTTACCCCCCTTCGAGGCGTACCATTCGAGGGCCGCATCGTTTACGCAAAATTCCACTCCGCGAGCCCTAATTCCCTCTAACAGTGCATCAAAACACTCTATCGAAGCGCCCGAAGATGGACGCAAAAACAAAATTATTTTCATTTCACAAAACTTTGTGATAACTTTACACCCAGCAAAAATACCTAAAACTTCCTTAAAACTAACTCTAATAGTAGTAAAAGTATGACGAAATTGAGTGTAAATATAAACAAAATTGCGGTAATACGCAATTCGCGTGGCGGAAATATGCCCGATGTGCTCCTTGCAGCGCGTCGCATCGAGGGTTTCGGAGCCGAAGGAATCACCGTACACCCTCGTCCCGATGGTCGCCATATTCGTTACGATGATGTGCGTGCCCTCAAAGGACTCGTCACCACCGAACTCAATATCGAAGGCAACCCCATAGATTCCTTTACCGACTTGGTCTTGGAGGTTGTTCCCGCACAAGTAACCCTTGTGCCCGATGCGGCAAACGCCATTACCTCCAATGCAGGTTGGGATACAATTGCCAACCGTGAGTTTCTGACCCGAAAGATTGCTGAATTTAAGGCAAAGGGTATTCGTGTGTCGGTTTTCGTGGACCCCGTGCCCGAAATGGTAAAGGGTGCCAAAGAGTGTGGCGCAGATCGCGTGGAACTCTATACGGAGGCTTATGCGCGTGATTACCATAAAGATAGAGAAGCGGCCATTGCCCCCTATGTGGTGGCTGCCGAGGTGGCGCGAGAGTGCGGTCTGGGGCTCAATGCAGGTCACGACCTCAACCTCGACAACCTTGCCTACTTTGCCGAGCGCATACCCTGGACCGATGAGGTTTCGATTGGTCACGCGCTCATCTCCGATGCTCTCTATCTTGGCTTGGAAGAGACCGTACATCGCTATTTGGCACAACTCAAATAACCACTTTCAAAACAATGCTCGAAAACTCTCCGCTCTCGCTCCCCATATTTCGCGACATAACAGAGATTGTTGATTCGCTCTCACTGCGTGCCTACGTCGTGGGTGGCTATGTGCGCGACTACTATTTGTGCCGTCCCTCCACCGATATTGATGTGGTGGTGGTTGGTAGCGGTATCGAGGTGGCAAAGGCTCTCGGCAGGAGGTTGAAGACCAAAGTGTCGGTATTTAAGACCTTCGGAACGGCTATGTTGCACGACAAGGAGGGGCGTGAGATAGAGTTTGTGGGGGCGCGCAGGGAGTCCTACTCGCCCGATTCTCGCAAGCCCGCAGTGGAGGAGGGAACCATCGAAGATGACCAACTGCGTAGGGACTTTACAATCAATGCGTTGGCGTGGTCGCTCAATGCTGATACTTATGGGCAGTTGCTCGATAGTTTCGGTGGAATGGATGACCTCGAAAGTCAGATTATCCGCACTCCCACCGACCCCGATGTAACCTTTTCGGATGACCCATTGAGGATGATTCGCGGTGTGAGGTTTGCCTCCCAACTCGGTTTCGACCTTGCGCCCGAAACCTTCGATGCCATAGTACGCAATGCGGAGCGAATAAAGATTGTGTCGAAAGAGCGCATCGCCACCGAGTTGCACAAGATTGTCGCCTCGCCCGTTCCTTCCATAGGCTTCGATTTGCTCTCCAAAACGGGGCTTTTGCCCTATATTTTCCCCGAACTCGAAGCGCTCAAAGGGGTGGAAGTGAAGTATGGTAAGGCGCATAAGGATAATTTTGTGCACACGCTGAAAGTGCTTGATAATGTGGCGAAAAGGAGTGATAATCTATGGCTGCGTTGGGCTGCCTTGTTGCACGATATTGCCAAGCCACGCACCAAAGCGTTTGACGCAAGGGTGGGGTGGTCGTTTCACGGTCACGAGGTTGTCGGCAGCAAGATGGTGCCCGATATTTTTCGCAAGTTGCGCCTGCCACTAAATGAGAAGATGAAGTATGTGCGAAAACTCGTCTTTCTGCACCTTCGTCCCATAATTCTCTCGGAGGACGAGGTGACCGATTCGGCGGTACGTCGTCTGCTCTTCGAAGCGGGTGACGATGTGGAGGATTTGATGACCCTCTGCGAGGCCGATATCACCTCCGGAATCGACTCGAAAGTGCAACGCTATCTGCGCAATTTTGCCCTTGTGAGGGTGAAGATGAAAGAGATAGAAGAGAAGGATAGGGTACGCAATTTTCAACCCCCTATTACGGGTGAAATCATAATGCAAACCTATGGTTTAAGTCCTTGCTCACAAGTGGGTGAAATAAAGGCTGTTATAAAAGACGCAATACTCGACGGCAAGATACCCAACGAATATGACGCGGCATTCGCTTTAATGGAGGAAATTGCCACCCAAATGGGACTCAAAAAAGTGGAACAAAAAAATGGCTTTGGTGAATAATAATAGCGCCTACAAGGAGCGCAATTTGGAGTTCTTGGAGGAGTATGCCCAGAGGGCTGGCGTGAGGC
Source organism: Tidjanibacter sp. (assembly GCA_045596685.1). Taxonomy (GTDB): domain Bacteria; phylum Bacteroidota; class Bacteroidia; order Bacteroidales; family Rikenellaceae; genus Tidjanibacter. The sequence goes on from JAZOCT010000039.1 coordinate 21,397, forward strand.
GACTTTTCAATGGTGTTTTGGTGCGCGAAATAACCAAAGGGAAGGGGGCAAAACCCACCCCCAAAAGTGTGATTACGGTGCATTACAAAGGTATGCTCATCAACGGTAAGACCTTCGATGCCACCGAGAAAGGACGACCTGCAACCTTTCCACTGCGCGGACTCATTGAGGGGTGGCGTACCGCACTGCGCGAGATGCCCGAGGGAGCGCGTTGGGAGGTGGTCATACCCTTCAACCTCGGCTATGGTGCAAGGGGTGCGGGGGTAATAAAACCATTTTCGACACTTATATTTGACATAACTTTGCTCCGCGTGGAGTAAAATATTGATGGAGAGATAGTGAAATATGGATTATTTCACTATTTTTGTACTATTAACCACAAATTTAACTACTAAACGATTTCTACCCAAAGATGAAGAAAACTTCACTTTTCCTCCTCGTGCTGTTGTTGGTGACGGGGTCGTTGCAGGCACAACACACAATCAATCGCCTCAATTTGGAGGTGCGCGCCGACTGGCAATTCGACTCTATGAGGGGAGAGCCCTCGCGTATGAACCATTCGGGATTCGAGGGTAAGTTTGCAAATTTCCGTATGGATGGTTCGCTGACCGAGAACCTCACCTACTCGTTCCGCTATCGCATCAATAAGGTGCAATCGTCGCCTTTTGCCGCAACCGATTGGGCTACACTCAATTACACAACCAATAAATGGGAATTTTCGGCAGGTAAACAGGTGGTTGCTATTGGAGGTTATGAGTATGACCGCGCACCTATCGACATCTATTTCGCCTCGGAGTATTGGCACCAGATTGCTTGCTACCAGTTTGGTGTGAGTGCCGCCTATAAGTATGGCAACACCAAATTGCTTGGTCAGATATGCCGAAGCCCTTATGATTTTACCAATCAAAATTTGTATGCCTACAACCTGATGGTTATGAATAGCCACACCCTCTCTTCGATAAACCTTTTGGAGTATGCACCCGGAAAGTTTGCGGGCTACATCGCCATTGGTGATAGGGAGGTATTTGGCGACGTGGCAGTAGAGTGGGATGTTATGTATCGCAACGATTTGGAAAACTTGAAAAATAATGCAAGTTTGTCGTTGATGGTGGATGTCAATTGGGCTATGAATGAGAAACTTAACATCTTTACCCACGCATCTTTGGATTCCAACGATGGAAGTGTGACAATGTTCGAACCCACCGTTCTTCCCGGTACGGAGATTTGGCGCGTGGGTGGTGGCGTGGAGTATTTCCCCACAGGTGATCGCAATCTGCGCATCCACGCAGCCTCTTGCTATACATTTGGCAATGCAGTGTCGGGTGCTGCTCTGCAAGATGGCCAATTTATGTTCCAAGCGGGTCTGACTTGGAGAATCAACCTTTTGGATAGGAACTAAAACGAGAGTTATATGGCTAATTCAAGACCAACACAACGCGGATTTAGAATGCCAAGTGGCATCGTCTGTCTGCTTGTTATTTTCATTCTCTTTGGCTATCTGGGCTCGAAGATGGGTACGGCAAATATGCTCAATACGGTGATGAATACTGCGCACGATTTGTTGCTCAATACGGTGTTTTACCTGATGGCTATCTGCGTGATTACGGGCGCTTTGGGACGCATCTTTGTAGAGTTTGGCGTTGTGAGATTGTTCGAGAAACTCTTGCGCCCGCTGATGAAACCCCTCTTCAACCTGCCGGGTGTTGCCTCGTTGGGTGCGGTTGTTACTTTCCTGTCGGACAACCCCGCGATTATCTCGCTGGCACAAGATAGACAATTCGCCTCCTATTTCAAGAAGTACCAATACATCTCTCTCACCAACTTCGGCACTGCTTTTGGTATGGGTCTATTGGTGATTGTCTTTATGATAGGTCAGGGCTATTTTGTGGAGCCGTTGGTGGGCTTTGTGGGAGCAATGGTCGGATGTTTGGTCTCTACAAGGCTGATGCAACGCTCTGTTATTAAGGCATATCCTCACTATAAATACGAGCCTGCTGTGGTCGTTCAGGAGGAGAAAAAAGAGGAAGAGTTGGAGTATAAAAAACCGATGTTCCAACGTATCCTCGACTCGCTTTTGGATGGTGGTCGCACGGGTGTGGATGTCGGTTTGGCGATTATCCCGGGTGTGCTTATAATCTCCACCCTTGTGATGATTCTAACCTTTGGTCCCTCGGCTTCGGGCGAATATACGGGCGCGGCATACGAGGGTACGGAACTATTGCCCTGGTTGGCGGGCAAGATTAATTTCTTGTTCGATTGGCTTTTTGGCTTCAATGATCCCCACTTGGTGGCATTTCCCATCACTGCTTTGGGTGCTGTGGGTGCTGCTTTGGGTTTGGTTCCCAACTTTATTCAGGCGGGCTGGGTTGATGGCAATGCCATTGCGGTCTTTACGGCTATCGGTATGTGTTGGAGTGGCTATTTGAGCACCCACACCGCTATGCTCGACACGCTCGGCTACCGCTCTCTCACCTCGAAGGCCATTGGTGCTCACACCATTGGCGGTATTGTTGCAGCCATTGCGTCCCACTGGCTCTATATGTTTGTGGGGTTGTTTATGTGATGTCTAACGTCTAACGTCTAATGTCTAAAAGTTGCGGGCTCGGCAAGCGATTGCCGAGCCCGAATATATATTAACGTGAGTTTTGCGAAAATGGCGCCACGCGACGTTAGACTTTCGACGTTAGACGTTAGACAAAACTATCAATTCTTCGCCCAAGTGTTGCCGAGGATGAGGATTAGGATGCAGATGGGGAGAACGCCTGCAAAGATGAGCCAACGGAGGTGAAGGATGGCATCAACTGCCATAAGTGCTGCAATTACAAGACTACCGACACCCATTATCAACCTCAAACGGCGAACATTGTACTGTGCCCTCTCCTCGGGACTCGCAGTGTTGTAGCCCGAAATGAGCCAATCGCCGTGGCCGATAAGAATCAAAATGGCCATTGCAACAATTACGGCGACAATTACAAGTGTTGTAAATAGTTCGGTGTTCATATATTCAATGGGTTGTTAGTCAAACGATTGCATACCGCTCTGGGCAATTTCAATCATACGTTTATATTCGTGGGGAGTGAGCTCCATAAAGAAATAGTGAATGGGGTCCACCCTCATACCATTGAAGCGCACCTCGTAGTGGAGGTGGGGTGAGAGCGATAGGCCACTGTTGCCCGTTAGTCCGATGATGTCGCCCCTGCGCACCTTTTGCCCCTTCTTAACGTCGATTCGCGAAAGGTGGCTGTATTGGGTTTCGTAGCCCGCTCCGTGATCTATGACAATGTAGCGCCCGGCGGTGGTTTTGCGCGCCTTAATCTCCTTCACCTTGCCATCGGCAGTGGCAAATACACGCGAACCGACAGGCACGGTGTAGTCCACGCCCTGATGCGACACGAGGCTCTTGTAGAAGGGGTGAATAAGCATACCATAGGGGGCAGTGAGGAGTGTCAGTTCGGTATTGATAATGGGCTGAATAGCAGGGATATTATTGGCTTTGGAGCCCATACTATCCACCGCATTATTCATCCTCCGGAAGAGTGATGCGAGGTAGACCTCCTTCTGCTCGAAAGAGCCCATTCGCTCATTCATCTCGCGGTATAGTTCCGTTTCGCTCAACTTCTCCAAACGCTTGCGACTCTCCCAACGGTGGTCGGTGGCGTTGTCGTCGAAGTCGTAAGGCTCCGACTCGAAGAGGATGCGAAAGACATTTTTGTCCCTCTCGATTACATTGTCGAGCACCTGACGCACTGTGTCGTAGCGACTCTCTAATGCTCTGTAATCCGCAGTAAGGCGCTCGTTGCGTATCCTTTGAGCCCGTTGTGTGGGGGTGTCGAAGAGGGTGAATAGCAGATAGATACCCACCAGAGTGGATGCAAAGATGAGCACGTCGGAGAGGATGCGCCACACCACCGAGCCCACGCGACTTGCGCGGCTCTCGCTCGGGGGATATATGTTGTAACGCCTACTCATTGTTTGTGCCTTCGAGGGTTTCGTAAGTGGTGGTTTTGGCCTGTTCGATGATGCGGTCAAACTCTGCCTCGCTCATATCGCGACGGAAGTAGTTGATGGGGTCTACATTGTTGCCCATATAGATGACCTCATAGTGGAGGTGGGGACCCGTAGAGCCACCCGTAGAGCCCATATAACCAATCAGTTCGCCACGCTTGACCTCCTGTCCTACCTTCACCAATCGCTCATTCAGGTGAGCATAGCGGGTCTTGTAGCCAAAACCGTGATCAATGACGAGTTGTTGGCCATAACCTTTGCGGCGCAGGCCCTTTTCGGAGTGGACAACTTTGCCGTTGCCTGTTGCGTAGATAGGGTCGCCACGCCTGCCACCAAAGTCTATGCCTTTGTGCTGAATGTAGCGTTTGTAGATGGGGTGTAGCCTGCGGCCATAGGCACCAATAGGTCCGCGCAAATCTTTCTTGTTGATGGGCCAAATGGCCGGAATGGATGCCGCCATCTTCTCCTTGTCCTTCGAGAGCACCTGCAACTCGTCGAGTGAGAGGCTCTGACGATAGACCTCACGAGTGAGCGCATCGAGTGAGCGCCACGAATTGGGCACGATGCCTCCATAGTCGCCGTTTTGCTGCGCATAAATCTGTTCGGGATAGGGGGTGTAGATGCCGGCCAGCGCGAGGGTGTCGGCACCAAAAAGTGAGCGGTAGACGTTGTTGTCGCGCTGTTTGAGCGAGAGAACCTTCTGGTTTGTGGAGGCGATTCGCTCGGAGAGGGTATTGAATGAGCCCACAATCTCCTCTCCCTCTTGTTCCAAATTGCGCAACTTGGGGGTGTAGAAGGCTAGCGAATAGACCAAATTCACAACCAATGAGGCAAGCAAAAAGAGCAATGTGCGCCTCACAACAAGGTATCTTTTCAGTCGCGTGGGGCACTCCACAGGCTCATAGGTGAGCGTTTGGGGGTTGAATTTGTACTCTTTTTTCCTCATTTGGCAAAAAATGCTCTCTTTGGGTGACAAAATTAGAGTAAAATATGTAATTTTGCAACCTTGAAAAGATGAGTAATAATTTAACTATATATAGACTATGCTGACATCCAACGAAATTAGAAAGAAATTTCTTGACTTTTTCCAGAGCAAAGAGCACACAATTGTGCCATCGGCTCCTATGGTTGTGAAGAACGACCCCACGCTTATGTTTACCAATGCTGGTATGAACCAGTTTAAGGATATTTTCTTGGGCAATGCCGAGAAAAAGTACAATCGTGCAGCCGACACCCAGAAATGCCTTCGCGTTTCGGGTAAGCACAACGACCTCGAAGAGGTGGGACACGACACCTACCACCACACTATGTTCGAGATGCTCGGCAACTGGTCGTTTGGTGACTACTTCAAGAAGGAGGCTATTGATTGGGCTTGGGAACTCCTCACCGAGGTCTACAAAATGCCCAAAGAGAGGCTCTATGCCACCGTTTTTGAGGGCGCTCCCGAGGATGGTGTACCTATGGACCAAGAGGCTTACGATATGTGGAAACAATATCTGCCCGAAGACCACATTATCCTCGGCAATAAGCACGACAACTTCTGGGAGATGGGTGAGACGGGTCCTTGTGGTCCTTGTAGCGAGATTCACTTCGACTTGCGTAGCGAGGAGGAGATTGCTGCCAAACCTGGTCGTGAGATGGTCAATATGGGCCACCACTTGGTGATTGAGATTTGGAACCTCGTGTTTATGCAGTTCAATCGTAAGGCGAATGGCTCGTTGGAGCCCCTGCCTCACAAACATATCGACACAGGTATGGGCTTCGAGAGGCTCTGTATGGTACTCCAAAACAAGCAGAGTAACTACGATACAGATGTATTCCAGACCCGCATCAGCGAGATTGCGGCTCTCTCGGGCAAACGCTATGGCGAGGATGAGAAGGCAGATGTGGCAATGAGGGTTATTGCCGACCACTTGCGTACCATTTCTTTCTCGATTGCCGACGGTCAGTTGCCCAGCAATGTAAAGGCGGGTTATGTTATTCGTCGCATCCTGCGTCGTGCAGTACGCTACGGCTACACCTACCTCGGCTTCAACGAACCCTTCATCTGCAAACTCGTACCCGGATTGGTGGAGCAGATGGGTGAACAGTTCCCCGAACTCAAAGCACAGCAGTCGCTCATCGTGAGCGTTATATGTGAGGAGGAGAGTGCATTCCTCAAAACCCTTGCTACGGGTATCAACCTCTTGGAGGGTGTGATGCAGAAGAGCCGTAAGGCAGGTAGCAATACCATCGACGGAAAGTCGGCATTTACGCTCTACGACACCTACGGATTCCCCATCGACCTCACCGAACTCATTGCCAGGGAGAATGGTATGAATGTCGATTTGGAGGCTTTCGATGTGGAGTTGCAGGCACAGAAGGCTCGCTCGCGCAACGCTGCGGCTGTGGAGAATGACGATTGGGTAGAGTTGGTTCAGGGCGCAACTTCCGAGTTTGTGGGCTACGACAATCTCACCACCGAGGTGAAGATTGTGCGCTACCGCAGGGTGACAACCAAAGGCAAAACACTCTATCAACTCGTCTTTGACCGCACGCCTTTCTATGCCAATAGCGGTGGTCAGGTAGGCGATAAGGGTACGATTAGTGCCGATGGTAAGACTTTGGCAGTGGTTGATACTATAAAGGAGAATGGTCTTCCTATCCACATTGTTTCGGAGTTGCCCGAGAGGGTGGAGGCTACATTTGTGGCAGTGGTTGATGAGGAAAGCCGCCTTGCTTCGGCTCGTCACCACTCTGTTACCCACTTGATGCACAAGGCTTTGAGGGAAGTGCTTGGTACGCACGTTGAGCAGAAAGGCTCGCTCGTATGCCCCGAGTACCTCCGTTTCGACTTCTCGCACTTCCAGAAAGTTAGCGATGAGGAGTTGAGAGAGGTTGAGCGCAGGGTGAATCGTATGATTCGTGCCAACTATCCTCTCGATGAGAGGCGTGACTGCTCCATTGAGGAGGCACAGAAGGCGGGTGCAATGATGCTCTTTGGCGAGAAATATGGCGACAAGGTGAGGATGATTCGCTTTGGCGAGAGTGTGGAACTCTGTGGTGGTACTCACGTTAGTGCTACGGGTGTCATTGGCCAATTCAAGATTGTTGCCGAGAGTGCTATTTCGGCAGGCGTAAGGCGAATTGAGGCTGTGGCAGGCAGCGTTGCCGAGGAGGTTAATTACAAGACCGAGGAGACTCTCAAAGAGGTGCACAAGATGGTGGGCTCGCCCGTCTTGTTGCAGGCTATCAAGAAGATGATTGACGACAATGCCGAGTTGCGTAAGGAGATTGACACTTTCCGCGCCGAGAAGGCACAGAGGCTCGCTGCGGAGGTTGGCAAACTTATTGGAGAGAAGAGGGTCGTATCGAAAGTTGTGGATATGCCCGTTGATATGATTAAAGACGCAATCTACGCTCTTCGTACCGTCAATCCCGATGTAGCAATCGTTCTGGGTAGCCGCGAGGGTGGCAAACCTATGTTGGCAGTTGCTGTGGGTGACAACCTTGTGAAGGCGGGCGTAAAGGCCGGTGATGTGGTTCGCAATGCTGCCAAAGAGATGCAAGGTGGTGGTGGCGGTCAGCCCTTCTATGCAACTGCGGGCGGTAAGAATCCCGAGGGCTTGGAGAGGGCCATCGCTGTGGCAGAGGAGATGATTCTCGCTGCGGTAAAATAAAGTATGTTAGAAAGTTAGGTTACATAATACACGAAAGGTATGGCACAGAAAGTATTACTGATGATATTGGACGGCTGGGGCAAAGGTGGACACAACAAGGCAGATGTCATCTATTCGGCACAGCCCGAGTTTATGAACTCTTTGGAGGCGAAGTATCCCAATGCCGAACTTCGCACCGATGGTGAGAATGTGGGTCTGCCCGAGGGCCAGATGGGTAACTCCGAGGTGGGACACCTCAATATTGGCGCAGGTAGGGTGGTGTATCAAGACCTCGTGAAGATTAATCGCGCGTGCAGGGACAACTCCATTATGGAGAATAAGGAGGTGAAGGCCGCCTTTGAGTATGCAAAAGAGAGTGGTGCAAAGGTCCATTTTATGGGCTTGGTGAGCGATGGTGGCGTACATAGCCAGCAGAGCCATCTCCATAAACTCTTTGACATTGCCCAGGCTTACGGTCTCTCGGAGCGCACCTTTGTACACTGTTTTATGGATGGTCGCGACACCGACCCCCAGAGCGGTAAGGGTTATATCGAGGCGCTCGAAAACCACCTCAAAGTGAGCGGTGGCAAGATAGCCTCTATTATTGGTCGCTACTACGCAATGGACCGCGACAAACGCTGGGAGAGAGTGAAGATTGCCTACGACCAGATTGTCAAGGGTGAGGGTCGCCACGCTACCGATATGGTTGCTGCTATGCAGGAGAGTTACAATGAGGGTGTGACGGATGAGTTTGTGAAACCCATTGTGGCTGTGGATGAGAACGATAGCCCCATTGGCCTGATTGAGAAGGGCGATATGGTAATCTTCTTCAACTTCCGCAACGATAGGGCAAAAGAACTCACCATTGTGCTCACACAGCAGGATATGCCCGAGGAGGGTATGACTACCATTCCTCTCTACTACTGCTGTATGACCCCCTACGATGCGAAATTTGAGGGACTCCATATCCTATTCGATAAGGAGAATGTGGAGAACACTATCGGTGAGTATGTTTCCTCGCTCGGTATGAAGCAGTTGCGCATTGCCGAGACCGAGAAATATGCCCACGTTACCTTCTTCCTCAATGGCGGTAGGGAGGCAGAGTTTGCAGGTGAGAGCCGTATTTTGATTCCTTCGCCCAAAGTTGCGACCTATGACCTCCAACCCGAGATGAGCGCTCCCGAGGTGGCAAATGCACTTGTCGGTGAACTCAAAAAGCAGGAGTTCGACTTCATCGCGTTGAACTTTGCAAATGGCGATATGGTGGGCCACACAGGTGTGTGGGACGCTATCTACAAGGCAGTCAAGACTGTGGATGCGTGTGTGAAGGAGGTTGTTACAACCGCAGTGGAGAATGGCTACGAGGTGGTGATTATCGCCGATCACGGCAATGCCGACAATGCAGTCAATGAGGACGGTTCGCCCAACACCGCACATTCCTTGAACCCTGTGCCCATTATTGTGGTATCCGAGAGGGTTAAGAGCGTGGAGAATGGCGTGTTGGCAGACGTTGCGCCCACCGTATTGAAACTTATGGGTGTGGCACAGCCTGCTGAAATGAATGGTAAGGCTCTTGTGGAGTTCAAATAGTAGAATTTCTCAATGAGAAAATGAGGGGAGGGGTTGCAAATCGCAATCCCTCCTTGTTTTTTTACTATCCTTTTGTTATATTTGCGAATAAAACCTTACACTACTATGAAACGACTGCTAATCTTACTATCAATCCTTTGCCTCTCGATGGTGGCTTTTGCGCAGGAATACGACCAATTAGACCCCCAGGGTTCGGGCAGAGATGCTGTCCTAAACGGATTTAGGGAGGGAAACTATGACGCACCGAGGGAGAGGCGCGAACCCAAACCGGTGTTGGTTGATGAAACCTATCCGAGTGGTGACCGCTATGTGGGCTACAAACGTGGTGATGTGTGTCACGGACACGGCACCTATTATTGGGCCGATGGCTCCCGCTATGAGGGCAATTTCAAAAATAATGTGCTCGAAGGCTACGGCATCCTCTACAATCCCGACGGTTCGAAGGCCTACGAGGGCGATTTCCACAAGGATAACCCTCACGGCAATGGTACGCTCTATTTTAGCAACGGGCGCAAGTATGTGGGTGAGTGGAAACACGGAGCCGAGGCGGGCACCGGTGTGCTCTATGATGTGGATGAAAGGGTGATTTACGATGGCGAGTGGAGCGCAGGAAAACCCAATGGTAAAGGTACCTACAATTGGAAGGATGGTCGTAAATATGTTGGCCAATTCCGAAATGGACAGAGTGAGGGCGAGGGCACACTCTACGCTGCCGATGGCGCGGTTATCTATTCGGGTAAGTGGCACAATGACCAACCCGCAGAGTAGGAATAGTCAGATTGGATAGGCCATAAACAAGGGGCGACGCGGTTAGCGTCGCCCCTCTCCTTTGAAGTTTTAAGTGGCCAAATAGATTTTTCCGTACTTTATCTCCCTATTTGACCGGTGGAGAATATTTTGGGTAGAGTGGGGCAGAAACCCCACTCCAACCATCATCAGTTCCTCTACTACTCGGCTTTGTGTACGAGGGTGATAATCTCACCACCGTGCTGAATAGCCTGCTCGTTGGCGGGAAGAGTCTTCCAAGCGCGCTCGGGCAACGACTTCTTCAAGCCCACCTTCACATACTCCATATCTACGATGGGGCACACTTTCAAGTAACCACCCAAAATCATTGTATTGAACAAACGGGCGTTACCCATCCTTGCACACTCCTCGGTAGCGTTGATGGTGTAGATGTTGATGTCTTTACGAGTGGGGTGGGCGGTGATACCATTGGTATCGTAGATGAGGTTACCACCGGGGCGAACACTTGCCTCGAACTTATCCAAGCTCTGCTGGTTAAGAACGATAACGGTGTCGCACATCTGTACGATGGGCGAACTTACGGGCTGGTCGCTAACCACAACGGTTACGTTGGCAGTACCACCACGCATCTCGGGACCGTAACTTGGCAACCAACTTACCTCATAACCCTGCAACATACCCGAGTATGCCAAAATTTTACCGGTTGAGAGGACACCCTGTCCACCAAAACCTGCAATAATCAATTCCTGTTTCATATCTCTCTGTTGTTTAATGGGTTATTCGTCTTTGATGTCACCAAGAGGATACTCGGCAACCAAGTTCTCCTCCATCCATTTGTTAGCCTGAACGGGGCTCATCTTCCAACCACTGTTGCAAGTTGCAACGAACTCAACAAACGACAAGCCTTTGCCTGCCAACGAGTTCTCCAATGCCTTGCGGATAGCCTTCTTTGCCTTGCGAACAGCCGCAGGAGTGTGAACACTCTGGCGAGTAACGTAGCAAACACCAGGCAATTGGCAAACAAAGTTTGCAACCTTATAGGGGTAGCCGTGCAATTGAGGATCACGACCATAGGGGCAAGTTGCGGTCTTCATACCAATCAAGGTATTGGGCGACATCTGACCACCGGTCATACCATAAATAGCGTTGTTCACATAGAACACAGCGATACTCTCACCACGATTGCAAACGTGGATGCTCTCGGCAGTACCGATAGCAGCCAAGTCACCATCACCCTGGTAGGTGAAGACGAGTTTGTCGGGATAGAGCCTGTGGGCGGCGGTAGCAACTGCTGCTGCACGACCGTGAGCGGCCTGAATCCAGTCAATATTGAGGTAGTTGTATGCAAATACCGAGCAACCTACGGGCGAAACACCGATAGTCTTCTCCTGAACACCCATCTCCTCGATTACCTCTGCGATGAGTTTGTGGATAGTACCGTGACTACAACCGGGGCAGTAGTGCATAACCTTATCCGTAAGAACGGGGGTCTTTGAATATACCAAATTCTCTTTGGTCTTCTCAACAATATATTCTGCCATAACGATTTAACTATTTAATGATTTTAGTTTTCAGTGCCTCATATACCTGGTCGGGAGTATAAACTGCACCACCGGTACGTCCGTAGTGCTCAACGGGTACAGCACCATTAACAGCGAGTCGTACATCGTCTACCATCTGACCCATATTCAACTCGGCAACAAGCACACCTTTGGTCCTCTTGGCAACCTCGGCAATCTTCTTGCTGGGGAAGGGCCAGAGAGTGATGGGGCGAATGAGGCCCACTTTGTGGCCATTGGCGCGAGCAATCTCGATAGTCTCCTTGCAAATACGAGCCGAAGAACCGAAGGCTACGATAAGGTAGTCGGCATCCTCACACTTGTACTCCTCGAAGCGTACCTCCTCGGCCTCGCAACGTGCATATTTCTCGAAAATCTTGTAGTTGAATTGCTCCTGTGCGTAGGGGTCCAATTCGAGCGAAGTGATGATGTTGTAGTCGCGGTCTGCGGTCTTACCGGTAGTCGCCCAACTGCTATGCATCTGGCGAATCTCCTCGTCGGTCCAGCGGGGACGCTGCTCGGCAAGTTCTACCTTCTCCATCATCTGACCAATAACACCATCGGAGAGAATCATCACGGGGTTGCGATATTTGAACGCCAAATCGAATGCGTCAAATACGAAGTCGTGCATCTCCTGAACCGATGCGGGAGCAAGTACGATGGTCTTGTAGTCACCGTGACCACCACCCTTAACCGCCTGATTGTAATCGCTCTGCGCAGGCTGAATGGTACCCAAACCTGGGCCACCACGAGTAACGTTTACAACAACGCAAGGAAGTTCGGCACCTGCCAAGTAGGTGAGACCCTCACACATAAGGCTGATACCGGGGCTCGACGACGAGGTCATAACCTTCTTACCGCAAGCAGCACCGCCATACACCATATTGATGGACGATACCTCACTCTCTGCCTGAACAACAACCATACCGGTAGTCTCCCAGGGTTTGCGCTCCATAAGTGTCTCCATGACCTCGCTCTGGGGGGTAATAGGATAGCCGAAGTAACCATCGGCACCGCAACGAATCGCAGCTTCTGCGATAACTTCGTTGCCTTTCATCAATTTAACTTCTCCCATAGCCTACTCAAATTTTTGTCTGTAAACTGTGATACAAGTGTCCGGGCAAATAATTGCACAACTAGCACATCCGGTGCAGTTGTCGGGGTTTGCCATATGGGCGTAGTTATAGCCTTTGCCATTTACGTTAGGCGAGAGCGCCAAAACGTCACAGGGGCAAGAGGCAACACATACCTCGCAGCCTTTGCAGCGCTCGGTATCAACAACGATTGTTCCCTTGATTTTTGCCATACTGTTTAGTAGTTATTAATAAATAGGTATAATGTTTAGTTTCTAAAACTCGTGAATTACCACACCGCTACGCAACTTGGGCTCAAACCAAGTTGTCTTGGGAGGCATAATATTGCCACTGTCGGCAATGTCGATGAGTTGTTGCATCGAAACGGGGTAGAGAGCGAAGGCAACCTTCATCTCGCCACTATCGACCCTCTTCTGCAATTCGCCCAAACCGCGAATACCACCTACAAAGTCGATGCGTTTGTCCCTGCGGAGGTCTTTGATGCCCAGAATCTTATCCAATACGAGGTTCGAGAGAACCGTAACGTCGAGAACGCCAATGGGGTCGCTATCGTCGTAGGTGCCCTCTTTGGCGGTCATCGAATACCACTCGCCATCGAGATAAAGACCGAAGTTATGAAGAGCATTGGGCTTATAGATGTCTGCCCCCTTCTTCTCCACAACAAAATCTTTCTCCACTGCGGCCAAGAACTCCTCTTTCGACAAGCCATTGAGGTCTTTAACCACGCGGTTGTAGTCGATAATGTTGAGTTGCGCATCGGGGAAGATAACAGCCAAGAAGTAGCAGTACTCCTCCTCACCGGTGTGGTTGGGGTTAGCCTGCATCCTCTCTTTGCCAACACCTGCGGCAGCAGCGGTACGGTGGTGACCGTCAGCCACATACAGAGCAGGAATCTGCTCGAAAATGGCGGTGATATTCTTGATATCCTCGTCGTTATCAATCAGCCAAAGGGTGTGACCTACGCCATCCTCGCTCACAAAGTCATACTTGGGAGCCTCGGCAATTACGCGATTGACGATGGCGTTCATATCCTCCCTCTCGGGGTAGGCGAAGAACACGGGCTCCAAGTTTGCGCTCTGTGCCCTAACGTGTTTCATCCTATCCTCCTCCTTATCGGCGCGGGTGAGTTCGTGCTTTTTGATGCGTCCCTCCAAGTAGTCCTCGAAGTGGCAGCAAGCAACAAGACCATATTGGCGTTTGCCGTTCATAGTCTGTGCGTAGATGTAGTAGCACTCCTTCTCCTCCTTCACGAGCCAGCCTTTCTCTTTCCAAGCCTTGTAGTTATCAACGGCTTTCGAGTAGACAGCCTCATCGTGCTCGTCGATGATGGGGTCGAAGTCAATCTCGGGTTTGATGATGTGAAGAAGGCTCTTTTCGCCTGCCTCTGCCTTTGCCTCAACGGAGTTGAGCACGTCGTAGGGACGCGATGCTACCTCGTGGGCCAAAGCCTGTGGTGGACGTACACCAGCAAATGCTTTAATCTTTACCATAACCCGTGACTATTTATTTACCTGGAACTTACGGTTGCCATTTACGAAGAAATCAACAATCTGCGATGCGGCAGCCTTTGCAGCGTTGTAGTTAGCCTCGGCGGTCTCTGCGCCCTGTTTCTTGGGGGTTGCAAATACGCGGTTGCCATACTTCTCAACGAGTTCTGCCTGGCAAGCGGCAGCAATATCGCTGGCATATTTGAGGTCCTCCCTCTCGCCAAGAACGGCCATCAGGTCCTCCTCGTTGATAACCTCCTTGCGGGCGGTATTTACCAAGATTGCACCTTTGGGCATACTCTCCAAGAGGTGACGGTCTACCGATTTGAGGTATTTGGGAGTTGCGGGGATGTGGAGCGAAATGTAGTCACATTTAGCATAGAGTTCCTCGGCAGTCTCAACGCGGGTTACACCATTGTTCTCGAAGATGCTCATATCAGTAATCGAGGGCGAAAGTGCATAAACATCCATACCCAAAGCCTTACCGTAGCGACCTACAATCTGACCAATGTTGCCATAGCCGTGAATGCCAAGTTTTTTGCCACTTACCTCCTTACCGGTGCCGGGTTTGAAGGTGTTGCGCGACATATAAATCATCAGACCAAGAGCCAACTCTGCAACTGCGTTTGCGTTCTGGCCGGGGGTGTTCATCACTACGATGCCACGCTCCGAAGCGGCGGCACAATCCACATTGTCGTAGCCCGCACCTGCGCGAACAACAATTTTCAGTTGGGGAGCAGCGGCGATAACCTCGGCAGTAACTTTGTCACTACGGACAATCAGAGCGTCGGCATCCTTAACCGCCTCCAAAAGTTGTGCTTTCTCTGTGTATTTTTCCAGCAGGGCGAGTTCCATACCTGCCTCTTTAACCACATTTGCAATGGCCTCAACGGCTGCTTTTGCAAAGGGTTTCTCGGTTGCAACTAAAATTTTCATAGGTTCTATTAAGCCATAAAAGTCCACAGCACGCTCTCTTTTATGCTCATAGGTGTATGGCACAATCGTAGGCATACGGTGGACTTTTATAAAGGTTTATTTTAGGTGATTATTCTCTTATTTAACGTGAAGTTTCTCAAACTCCTGCATACACTCAACGAGGGCCTTAACACTCTCGATGGGGAGGGCATTGTAGCAACTTGCGCGGAAACCACCAACCAAGCGGTGACCCTTGATGCCGACCATACCACGAGCCTTTGCAAACTCCAAGAACTCACCTGCCAACTCCTCATACTCGGGGTTCATTACGAAGCAGATGTTCATCCTTGAACGGTCCTCTTTTGCAGCGGTACCTCGGAAGAGGGGGTTGCGGTCAATCTCGTTGTAGAGAAGGTCTGCTTTCTCGCAGTTGATGCGGTACATCTCCTTCATACCACCGATGCTCTTCATCCAACGCAAGGTCTCCAAGAGAACGTAGATGGGGAATACGGGAGGAGTGTTGTACATCGAGTTGTTATCAACGTGAGTTTTGGGATGAACCATACTGGGCACGTTGCGAACAACTTTCTCCAACATATCGTCACGAATGATAACGAAGGTTACACCGGCAGGTGCCAAGTTCTTCTGGGCACCACCATAGATGATAGCATACTTCGAAACATCAACAGGGTGGCTCAAAATATCCGAACTCATATCGCAGATGTGAGGAATGGGGGAGTCGATGTCGATGTGGTTCTCGGTACCGTAGATGGTGTTGTTCATACAGGTGTAGAGATAGTCACAGTCGGTAGGAATGGTGTAGCCTTTGGGAATAGCCGAGAAGCCACTCTCCTCGCCCGAAGCAATAACCTCAACCTCACCAAAGAGCTTAGCCTCTTTGATAGCCTTCTTGGTCCAAACGCCGGTGTTTACATAGGCGGCTTTGGTGCCGAGGAAGTTGTAGGGAATCTGGAAGAACTGGGTGCTTGCGCCACCACCAACGAAGAAAATCTGATAGTTGTCAGGAATCTCCAAGAGTTCGCGGAAGAGGGCCTTTGCCTCGTCCATTACAGCGTCGAAATCTTTTGTGCGGTGCGAAATCGAGAGAATCGAAAGGCCGCTACCATTGAAATCCAAAACAGCCTCTGCTGCTTTTTTGATTACTACGTCGGGCAAAACCGAAGGTCCTGCGTTGAAATTGTGTTTTACCATTGTTTTGATTAATAGATTAAAAAGTTAGTATATGTGTGTTTGTTCAATTAATATTTCCGTCAATCACAGATTGCATCCGCAAATATACACAATATTTTATAGTAAAACAACTCAAAGAGTCTTTATTTTTGTCTCAACGAAAGAAAAAATACCCTATCTTTGCCCTTTGATTCAAACAAAATGAAGGATGGTAAAATCAATGACAGGTTTCGGTAAGTCCGAAATCACCACTTCGGAGCGCAAAATCACCGTAGAAACGCGCTCACTCAACGGTAAGCAGTTGGACCTCTCGGTGAAACTACCTACCCGTTATCGTCAATTCGAATATGAGATTCGCAACCGCGCGGCTAAACTCCTGCAACGCGGCAAGGTGGATATTTTTATTACGCTCGAAAATACCTCCGCAAGGCCTTCGGGGGCAAGTATCAATGCCGAACTCTTCAAGGCTTATTCCGAGCAACTTATGGCTCTGGCGGCGGCTTCGGGACTTGGGGCTGGTAGCGAGGTACAGTCGCAGGTGCTGGCCTCGGTGATGCGTATGCCCGAGGTGGTGTCGAGCGAGGTCGATGAGGTGAGTGAGGAGGAAATGAATGCTCTCTTTAAGGCTGTGGACGAGGCTCTTGCGGCTCACGACAAGTTCCGCGAACAGGAGGGTGCGGTGCTCATCGCCGACCTTTTGCACCGCGTGGATTTGATTCAGGGCTACAAGCAGAGTGTAATCCCCTTTGAGAAGCGTCGCACCGAGGTTATCCGCCAACGCATCCTCGACCAACTTGCGACTCTCTCGGTAGGTTACGATGCCAACCGCCTCGAACAAGAGATGATTTTCTACCTCGAAAAACTCGACATTACGGAGGAGAAAGTGCGACTCGACAAACACTGTGATTACTTCCGCGAGGTGGCTTCGGGGGAGGAGAGTGTGGGTCGCAAACTCGGCTTTGTGGCGCAAGAAATGGGACGCGAAATCAATACAATGGGTTCCAAAGCCAACGACTCCGAAATCCAGATTTTGGTAGTTAAAATGAAGGATGAACTCGAAAAGATTAAAGAGCAGGTGCTCAATATTTTATAAATGGGAAAACTGATTATATTTTCTGCCCCTTCGGGCTCGGGTAAAACCACCATCGTGCGTCGATTGATGGAGGTGGTCGAGGGATTGGAATTTTCCGTTTCGGCAACCTCGCGTGCTCCTCGTGGCGTGGAGCAGAACGGTATGGATTACTATTTCCTTTCGGGCGAGGAGTTCGACAGGAAGATTGCCGAGGATGCTTTTGTGGAGTGGGAAGAGGTCTATGCAGGTACGAAATATGGCACCTTGCGTAGCGAGTTGGAGCGCATTTGGAGCAAGGGCCACACTATCCTCTTCGATGTGGATGTGAAGGGTGGCGTGAGGCTCAAAGAGATATTTGGCACCTCGGCTTTGTCCATCTTTGTGATGCCCCCCTCGATTGAGGAGTTGCGTCGTAGGTTGGTGGGCAGAGCGACGGATTCGCCCGAGAAGATTGAACAACGCATCGGTAAGGCCGGGGAGGAACTTGGCTATGCCGAGCGCTTCGATTTGGTTGTGGTCAATGACGACCTCGATAGTGCTGTCGAGCAGGTGAAGAGGGCTGTCGAGGAGTTTATAGCATAGTGGGCAACAATGGCGCTGACGGCACTCTACTTTGGCTCTTTCAATCCTCTGCACAAGGGACACCTTGCGGTGGCTCAATATGTTCTTGATGAGGGAATTGCCGAAGAGGTATGGCTGGTGCTCTCGCCCCAAAACCCCCATAAGGATGTGGCGGGTTTGGCACCCGAAGAGGAGCGCTTGGAGATGGCGCGGAGGGCTGTCGCCAACATCCCGAGGGTGGAGGTGTGTGATGTGGAGTTTTCGATGGAGCGTCCATCCTACACAATCCGCACCATAGACCACCTGAAAGGGCTCTATCCCGAGCGAGAATTTGCCATTCTTGGTGGTGGAGATGTGGGTGCGACAATCCACACTTGGAGGGAGGGCGAAAGACTCGTTGCGGAAAACACCATTCTCATCTATCCGCGTGAGAGGGATGAGTGGTTCGGTGAGCCTTTTAGGATGCTTGTGGGGGCTCCCAAAATGGAAATTTCCTCCACAAGGGTGAGAGAGTTGATTGCCTCGGGAGGCGATTGGGAATGCCTTGTGCCCGAAGAGGTTAAAGAATACATAGAAACACATAAATTGTATATGGAAAACACACTCGAACAGGAGTTGGCTCTCGGTAAGGAGGCCTTTGCGCGTAGTGATTTTGGCGCGGCAAAGAACCACTTTGGAGCCGTGCTGCGTATGGATGCGGCCAACTGCGAGGCGGAGCAGTGGCTCGATATGATTGAGGAGATTCTCGCCTTCCGCCACAAAGATTACTACAACCCATAGGAGATTGACAATGAGAAATATAGCATTATTGGCAGGTGGCAACTCTTCCGAGAGGGAGATTGCCCTTCAAAGTGCTGCACAGGTGGCGGAGGCTTTCGATAGGGAGCGCTACAATGTGTGGCTGATTGACGTTTGTGGACGACGTTTCATCTACCGCGAAGATGGGGTGGAGTACGACCTCGATTTGAATGACTTTTCGCTCACCACTGCGGAGGGTAAGGTGGAGTTCGACTTCGCCTATATTATGATTCACGGTACCCCAGGTGAGGATGGTCACATTCAGGGCTATCTCGAAATGATGGGCGTGCCGTTTTCGTCGTGTGATATGACCTCATCAGTTATCACTTTCGACAAGGTGACTACCAAAAGGGCGGTTGCCGATACGGGAGTGAGGCTTGCAAAGGGCATCCTTCTGCACGAAAGCGATTGGGTGGCACCCGAGGCGATAGTTGCCGAGTTGGGCTTGCCTCTGTTTGTGAAGCCTAACGCGAGCGGTAGTAGTTGCGGTGTAACGAAGGTGAAGAGTGCCGAGGAGTTGCCCGAGGCTGTGTTTAAGGCATTTGACGAAAGCCGCGAGGTGTTGATTGAGGAGTGCATCGTTGGCCGAGAGATGGCTTGTGGCGTGCTCGTCACCTCCGAAAAGGAGTATCTGTTCCCCATTACAGAAGTGGTCGCCAAGAATGAATTTTTCGACTATGAGGCAAAATATACAGCAGGTATGAGCGACGAGATAACCCCTGCTGACATTGCGCCCGAGGTGGCGGAGAGGCTCCACGAAATGACTCTCGCAGCATATAAGGCGTGCCGTTGTAAGGGCCTTGCAAGGGTCGATTTTATCGTTACCCCCGAGGGCGAACCCTACCTCATAGAGATTAACACCATTCCGGGTATGAGTGGTGGTAGCATTGTACCCAAGCAGATACGCGAGGCGGGAATGACTATGGGTGAAGTATTGACCCTTGTAATCGAAGACGCACTATGCAATCAATGATAGAGATAGACGACAAAATCATCTCCACAGAGATTCTCACCGAGGAGTTCTGTTGTCCTTTGGAGGAGTGCAAGGGTGAGTGTTGCGTGGATGGTAACGCAGGAGCCCCGCTGGAAATCGAGGAGGTCGATATTTTGGAGGAGGAGTTCGAAAACTACAAACCCTATCTCACCCCCGAAGGCTTGGCGGAGATTGAGCGTCAGGGATTTATGTATGTCGATAGCGATGGCGACTATTGTACACCTTTGGTCAATGATGCCGAGTGTGCCTACTCGGTTGTGGAGAATGGTGTGACGCTGTGTGCCATCGAAAAGGCCTACCGTGCGGGTAAAACCACCTTCAAAAAACCCATCTCCTGCCACCTCTATCCCATCCGCGTGAAGAGATTTTCCAATGGCTCCTATGGGCTCAACCTCCACCGTTGGGATATTTGCCGTTGTGCTTTTGCGTGTGGCAGGCGTAACGGCGTGAAACTCTACCGAGCACTCGAAGAGCCCCTTGTAAGGTGTTTTGGCGAGGATTTCTACGCTCAATTGTGCGAGGCGGCAAAGATGATAGAGAGCGAACAAGAGTAGAAGAGAGCGAGAAGAGAGCGGGGCGCGTATGAGAAGATTTGGTGTGGTTGTTTGGGCAGTGATGTGTGTGGCGTTGATGGTTTCGATGCCCACCTCTGCACAACGTAAATACACCATTGAGGAGTTGCCCGAAGTGCCCATCGACACCCTCGACAGCCACTCGCCAAAGGCTAAAATTATCACCTATACCAACAATACTTGGCGCTATTGGATTCCCGATTACGATACTCTCATAAACAAGGAAGTATTTCTAAACCATTGGGTTACGAATCAAGTTTTCGCCTACCGCGATGTAAATATAGGCGACGTGCCAGAGAGTATGGAGATAAAACTCGTAGATTCGCTTGCGGACTACCACGCACCCGTTCTGGGGAGGATTTCCTCGCGTTATGGGCCTCGTGGCAGGGGTATGCACAAGGGTATCGACATCAGTCTTCGCACGGGAGAGCCCATCTTCGCCACTTTCGAGGGCAAGGTGCGTTATGCGCGCTACAACTCGGGAGGCTATGGCTATCTGGTTATCATTCGCCACCCCAATGGACTCGAAACCTACTATGGTCACCTCTGCAAACTCAATGTTTCGGTTAATGACTATGTGGTTGCAGGTCAGGTGATTGGCTATGGCGGAAATACGGGACGCAGTAGGGGAGCGCACCTGCACTATGAGGTGCGATATGCCGACCTGACGTTTGACCCCGAGAGGATTATTGATTTCTCGACGGGCGATTTGAAGTGGCAAAATTTTGTACTCGAAAGGGGGTATTTCAACGTCTCCTCGAAACTCACCGAGGCACTCGAAGAGGAGGGTGAGGATATGGGCGAAATGTTTGTCGATAAGAATGGAAATCCTCTCTCCTCGGAGGAGATTGTCGATAATCTCGAAAAGGCTGCCGCCAAGCCTAAACCCACTGTGAATGACGCTGTTTACTATAAGGTGAAGAGTGGAGATAACCTTTCGAAAATCGCCGCCAAATATGGCACAACTGTTGGCGCAATTTGTCGCCTAAATGGTATCAAGAGTAGCACCCCCATTCGCATCGGCCAACGCCTGCGAGTGAAGTAAAAAAAGAGGACAATAAAGAGTATTAGACGAGGGTGGAGGAGTAATCTTTTGCCCTCGTCTATTATTTTTTTGATGTTTTTTGTAGTTTTGTGACGGGTGGTGGCGTCTAATAGGAAAAAACATCCGAATAAAATGGAGAAACACGAGAAAGAGTTTATGAGAGTCGTCGAAGAAAACAAGGCGACAATCTATATGGTTTGTTATATATTTTCCAAAGATAGGGAGGAGGTGGATGATCTCTTCCAAGAGTCTTTGATTGCTATGTGGAGAGGTTTTGAGTCGTTCCGTGGCGATGCTAACATTCGTTCTTGGATATACCGTGTCACTCTCAATACCTGCATCAGTGTAGAACGAAAAAAGAGCCGTCGTCCCGAATCGTCACGCCTGAAAATGGATATAAATTTATTTTCGGATGCCGATGAGGATAATCAACAAGTGCAAACATTGCGTAACCGAATAGGTCAGCTTGGCGTGTTTGACCGAGCAATAGTGCTCCTTTGGTTGGAGAATCTATCTTATGAGGAGATTGGTGCAATCGTAGGAATCTCTGCCAAAAATGTGTCGGTGCGCCTTGTGCGAATTCGTGAACAACTCAAAAATATGTCCAACAAATAATGAGTACAACAACTATGAATAATACGGAAAACTACGAGATAATGGAGATGCGTAGGCAACTCGCAAGTCTGAAAAAACAGCTTGAAAATCAAGAGATTGTTAATGATAGGCTTATTAAGGATGCAATGTCAAATAAACTATCCGACATACAGCGTCGCACCGCAGTTCTCTACTTCATAACGATTGTTGCCATACCAACCAACTTCTTCGCTTTTAGGAATATAGGCATATCAACTCTGTTTTGTTGTGTGACGTCGGTGATGCTTGCTGTGGCTTGTTTGGCTACATTCTTGGCCCATCGTCGCCTGAATAACCCCCAACTGCTGTCGGGTAATCTTGTGGCGGTCTATCAGGATGTTGCCCGCCTGAGGAAAATATACAAACGTTGGCACTACATCTCTGTGCCACTGCTTGTAGTGTGGTTGGCTTGGCTTGGCTATGAGATCTATGCTATATTTTGGCAAGATGCCGATACGTTACTCTTTATGGGTATGGGACTTCTTTTGGGCTTGCTGATAGGAGGTGCTGTGGGACTTTATACCCATAACAAAACACTCCATTCGGCAGAAGATATCTTGTGCCAAATCGAGGAACTCAAAAAAAGTGCTCAATAATATTATTTGGAATAATCCCTCTCGCCGAAGATTTTGGAGCCGATGCGCACCATTGTGCTTCCACACTCAATGGCCTCGCGGTAGTCGGAGGTCATACCCATCGAAAGGGTGTCGAACTCCGCGCCAAATTGTGGGCGCAACTCCTCGAATAATGCTTTAAGAGCGCAAAATTCACGCTTGTTGAGTTCTATATCATCGGTCAGTGTTCCAATGGTCATAAGCCCCCTAACTCTCACATTATTAAATTCTTTCATCTTGTCCGAAGCGAGGAATGCGCGCAGTTCACCCTCATCCCAGCCGCTCTTGCTCTCATCCTCGGCAAGATGCACCTCAAACAATATGTCAATAACACGCCCACACTTTGCTGCTTGGCGGTCAATCTCCACCACAAGCCTCTCGGAATCAACCGAATGAATGAGCGCTACGAAGGGCGCAATATGTTTCACCTTGTTGGTTTGAAGGTGCCCAATCATATGCCATTCCACATCGGTTGGCAGGAGTGGTTGTTTGGCACACATCTCCTGTGGGCGGCTCTCTCCAAAGATGCGTTGCCCCGCATCGTAGGCCTCTTGAAGCGCCTCCACAGGGTGAAATTTCGACACCGCAACAAGGGTAACACCAGAGGGTAGGGTGGCGTGTAATTCTGCTATTTGAGTTTTTACGGACATTTTGTGTTTGGTTTGTTTGGCAAATTTAGGGATTATTTTCTATATTTGTTTCTTCGAGAGAAAACTAATCTTATAAATAACAAAAACAATGAACAAAAAAGCATTACTAACCGCACTTATCTCCCTCGTGGCTTGGGGTAGTGCACTTGCCTGCACCAATCTTATTGTTACACGAGGTGCCTCGACAGATGGCTCCAATATGGTCTCCTACGCTGCCGACTCACACCAACTCTATGGCGCTCTCTACCACACTCCCGCTGCTAAATGGGCAAAGGGCGAATGGCTGAAAGTCTATGAGTGGGACACCAGCCGCTACTTGGGCGAGATTCCACAGGTGGCTTCCACCTACTCCACAATCGGTAATATGAACGAGCACCAACTCATCATTGGTGAGACTACCTATGGTGGCCGCCCCGAATTGGAGGACCCCGCAGGACGTATCGACTATGGTTCGCTGATTTACATCACCCTCCAAAGGGCCAAAACCGCACGCGAGGCTATCGAGTGTATTGTGAATCTTGCTAATACTCACGGCTATGCATCAAGTGGTGAGAGTTTTACCATTGCCGACAAAGAGGAGGTTTGGATTATGGAACTCATTGGCAAAGGCCCCAAAAATAAGGGTATCGTGTGGGTTGCACGCCGTATCCCCGACGGCTACATCTCGGCACACGCCAACCACGCACGCATCACCACCTTCCCCAAGAATGACCCCGAGAATTGCCTCTATGCTCCCGATGTGATTTCGTTTGCCCGCGAGATGGGCTACTACGACGGCACCGATGAGGAGTTTAGTTTCAGCGACACCTACGCACCGCTGGATTTCAGCGCAATGCGTGGTTGCGAGGCAAGGGTGTGGAGTTTCTTCCGCAGGTTTGCCGATGGTATGGATGCCTATGAGGACTACGCGCTCGGTCACAACCCCGCAAACCGTATGCCTCTTTGGGTTAAGCCCAACCGCAAACTTTCGCCCAAAGATGTATTTGATATGATGCGCGACCACTACGAGGGCACCAAGATGGATATGACCACCGATATTGGTGCCGGTGGCAGCAAGGTTCCATACCGTTGGAGGCCTATGGGCTTCGAGGTGGATGGCGAGGAGTATGTTCAGGAGCGTGCAATTGCTACCCAGCAGACCGGTTTTTGGTTTGTGGCACAGGCTCGCCCCCAACTTCCCGACCCCGTAGGTGGCATTATTTGGTTCGGCACCGACGATGCTGGCACTTCGCCTTTGACCCCCATCTATTGTGGCTCAACCGAGGTTCCCGAGTGTTTGAGTGAGAAGACAGCCGATATTTTGACCTACTCCGACAGGTCGATGTTCTGGATGACCAACCGCATTGCACAATTTGCCTACCTGCGCTACGACTATATCGGTGCCGAGGTTCGCAAGGTAATTGACGAGTGGGAGATGGCTAAACTTGCCGAGGTTGCACAGAAAGATGCCGAATTTGGCGCGCTGGGTTCGTGTGAGGCGATGAAGAGTGCTGCTACCACATACTCCGTTGCTACGGCACAGGCATTGTGGGAAAAATGGAGCAATCTGGATGACTACCTGATGGTTAAGTATATTGACGGCAATATCAAAAAACAAGATGCCGAGGGCCGCTTCCTCAATAATGGACACAGCCCCGCACAACCCGCCTTCCCCGACCAGCCCGGTTATAGCGAGAAGTTCTTGCGTGCCATTGCCGAGGATAACCCTGTTTTGAAGGTGGTTAAATAGAGAAAACAAGTAACCTAAAATAAACCTATACGAATGAAATACGACATTGTAATCATAGGTAGCGGTCCAGGTGGCCACGTTGCAGCATTCAAGGCTGCCAAGAAGGGTAAAAAAGTTGCTGTTGTGGAGCGTGCCGAACTTGGTGGTGTCTGCCTTAATTGGGGCTGTATCCCCACCAAAGCGATGCTCAAAAGCGCACAAGTCTACCACTATATGACCTCCGCAACGGCCTATGGTATCGACTTTGAAGGTACGGTGCATCCCTCGCTCGATAAGATTGTAGCCCGTAGTAGAGGTGTTGCCGAACAGATGAACAAGGGTATCGCCTTCTCCTTCAAGAAGTTAGGCATTGATGTAATAGAGGGACACGGAAAGATTGTAGCCAAAGGTGTTGTGGAGGTTGCAAAGGCCGATGGTACAACCGAGAGTGTCGAGGCCGACCACATTATCCTTGCAACGGGCTCGCGCCCACGCGAAATTCCCATTATGCCTGTGGATGGTCGCAGGATTCTCTCCTCGCGCGAGGCACTCACCCTTTCGGAGTTGCCCGAGAGTATGATTATCGTGGGCTCGGGAGCCATCGGCTGTGAGTTTGCGTGGGTCTATGCTGCGCTGGGCGTGAAGGTTACGGTTGTGGAGTACCTGCCACAAATGTTGCCTCTGGCAGACGAAGAGGTGAGCCGCACTTTGGAGCGTGCTTTCCGCAAGATGAAGGCTACGGTGCTTACGGGTACGGCTGTGAAGGCTGTGAGAGTGAGCGAGAATGGCTGCGAGGTCGATGTGGAGGGCAAGAAGGGCGCAGATACTCTGCGTGCCGATGTTGTGCTCTCGGCTGTGGGCGTAAAATCCAATATCGAAAATCTTGGATTAGAGGAGGTTGGTGTTAAGGTTGAACGCGACAAAGTGGTTGTCGATGAGATGTTCCGCACCTCGGTGGAGGGCATCTATGCCATTGGCGACATTGTGGCAACCCCTGCACTCGCACACGTCGCTTCGGCAGAGGCTACGGTATGTGTGGAGGCAATCTGTGGCGAGAAGCCCCACGCCATCGACTATACCACAATTCCCTCGTGTGTCTATACTACTCCCGAGGTGGCAATGGTGGGCCTTACCGAAAAGCAAGCCATCGAGCAGGGCTACGAAATCAAAGTCGGCAAGTATCAGTTTATGGCCTCGGGTAAGGCTACGGCTGGTGGCGATAGGGATGGCTTCGTGAAACTCATCTACGACGCAAAGACAGACCAACTGCTTGGTGCTCACATTATTGGCGCAAGTGTAATAGAGATGCTTGGCGAGCCCACAATGGCAAAACAGTTGGGCATCACTGCTCGTCAGATAGCCTCTACGGTGCACTCTCACCCCACAATGTATGAGGGCTTATTGGAGGCTACGGAGGATATTTTGTAGTCCCCCTATATGTGTAAAACTTGGGCGCGTAGGTCGAAACCTACGCGCCCATTTTATATCCTTTATTTATGTGATTATCTATCTCTTTCCCACTTGTGTAATCGTGGCGGTAAGGTTAGAAGATGCTTTCGAAATGGCGGTAGCCAACGATTGGGCCTCGCTTTTCTTTGTGAAGATACCCACCGTAAAGACCGTAGAGCCGTCGCTGGTGTTATATTTCGAAATCTCCTTGCGGGGTGCCATCTTCTTGATGAGCGCCACAACTTCTTCGGGCAGAGCACCTTCGGCTCCCGCTACCTCAATGCGATACATTGCCGTTTTGGGCGTTGTAGAGGTGTTGCGTTCCACCCAATCGTCCCTGCGTATGCCATCGCGCCACATTATGAGTGTGGGTTGCTTGAAGCCCACCTTGCGCAAGAGTGCAATATCCTCTTGTGCGCTACGGGCTGTTGGATACATTCCCAAGTAGATGTAGGTGCGTCCGTCCTCGCGTTGCTCACGATAGAGTGGAGTGGCTCCTCGGAATACCTTTGTCGAAGGGGGAAGGCTTGCGTAGTTTGCCACCGTAATGGAGTAGAGTTCGCCCTCGGAGGGTATTTTGAGTAGTGGAAGCGACGAAACGGCCCTCTCTTTGCTCTTCTTTTTGATGGTTATGGCGCTAAATTTGGCATTTGCACGCTTGGGAGCATTTGTGGGGGCAAAAAGGGTGTGTGTGCAGTCGAGATTTTGCGCCATAAGGTGTAGCGAGTCGGCAATCTCGGGTTCGAAATAGCGGGCCAAATCGGCCTCCAAAAACATTGTGCCACGCAAACGATGGGGATAAATGGCAAGGTCGAGGTCCGTACACTTGCTGGCGAGTTTCTCACTCATAGTCATCTCCATATTCTCCATTTTGCGTGTATGATGGGCACGCAGAGTGTCAATTCCAAGCGAGTCCGCAAAACCAAAATAGGTCTCCATCTTGCTCTCAATCAGGCGGTCACTACGATTGGCAACCTCATCGGCTATCTTTCCTATCTCCTCCATCGCTTTGAGGTAGTCGGCATAGTGTCCTTCGAGGGCTTTGAGGGAGGTGGCCTCATCGTAGCCTTTGAGCGCCAATTCTACTCTTCGATAGGCGGTGGCGTAGTCCTCAATGAGGGTGTCAATTTCGCACTGCGTTAGGGTATAACGACGGCGCGAGGTATTGAATAAAGCCTTTAAGTTGTCGCTGACAATCAATTCTTTTTCAGTACTATCCTCTTCAATATCGACCTCTTCGGTTACTATGGTTTGTGCGGCCTCCACCTCGCCATTTTCCTCGACAAGAGTAGGCTCACTTTCCTTCTCCACCTCCGTAGTCACGGGGGACTCCATAGTAGCCTCCTCTGCCATTTGCACTTGTTGCTCGGGGGTAGCAGCATCCACCTCGGGAGCGGGAACAACCACTGTTGTCTTTTGCTCCTGGGTGACACTTTCCGTCTTCTCTACCGCCTCCTGTGCTACCTGTTGTTCGGCAATCCTCGCAAGAGCCTTTTGTATGGCCTCATTCTGCAATTCCAATTCGTGGATGGCCCTACCGAGCGAATCGCTTGGAGCGGAGGCGTATTCTGTACGCGCACTCTCCAACAAAGTGAGGATACTCTCGGCACGCAGGGAGAGTTGGCGCATCTGCCTCTCGGCAAATCCACCAAGTGTGTTTTGAGCCACGAGTGGTAACGCCAATAGGCTGATAACAAGACTTATATATAGTTTTCTTAAACCCACCATCTCATTGAAAAGAAGTGTAACAAACCGAAAATTTCCAGACGACCAAGCAACATTTGCAACGTGCTGACGAGTTTTACCACGATGGGCATTGCCGAGAAATTATCCATCGAGCCCACCTCGCCAAAGCCAGGACCAATATTACCCATCGACGATACGGAGGCCGTAAAACTTGTCATCGTATCCAATCCACAAGCGGTATTTATGAGCGTTCCACCGAGGATAAAGAGCACATAGATAACAATATAGATGATTGCAAAATTGACCACGCTGGCATCCTGCACCACACCATTATTCTTGATGCGAATGACCGCCCCGGGGTGTTGTTGCTGTTTAATTTGCGCCTTCAAGACCTTGCCTGCCATCAACACGCGGTCACTCTTCAAACCACCCGCCGTAGAACCAGCCATACCACCCTGAACGGAGAGGTAAATCAGTATGCAGATACAAAGTGGAGTCCAAAGGTTTGTGTCAGCCGTAGCAAATCCCGTACTCGTCACAATCGACACGCCCTGGAAGACTCCCTTGCGTAATGCTTCGCCTATGGTGTCATAAGTATCACTACCCCAGAGATTAAGGCTCAAAAATAGGCAGAGAATTATCGTTCCGAAGATGTAGAATCGGCACCCCTCATTGCGGAAAATATTGTTGCGGTGGCCTGCAATGGTCGCATAGGTTATGCCGATGTGGATACTACTCAAAAACATAAAGAAGATGGTGATAACCTCAATCCACACGTTGTCGAAGTACCCGATACTCGCATTGCGGGTACTAAAACCGCCCGTAGAGGAGGTTGTAAGTCCGTGATTCACAGCATCGAACCACCCCATACCCGCTATTTTGAGTGCCACTATATTGGCAATCGTTATACCCAGATAGACGCCCATAAGGATTTTGATGATTGTGGCGGAGGTGTAGCGGTAATTGTCGCGCGCCATCGAGGAAATCTCCAAATTGGAAACCGTCATACGGCTACGACCCACCATAGGCATAATCACAAGTGCAAACATTACAACTCCCACACCTCCAAGCCAGTTGGTCAGTGAACGCCAAAACAGAAGTCCTTTGGGGAGCCCCTCAATATTGTTCAATATGGATGCTCCCGTTGTCGTAAAGCCCGAAACACTCTCAAACCAAGCATTCACCACGCTAAACTCGCCACCCCACAAAAGGTAGGGGAAGGTACCTACAAAGCACGAAATGAGCCACGCACCAATCACAATGGCGTAACTCTCCTTGGAACTCAATCGGCTCGATTTGCCCACGAAAATCAGCGGGAAACTGCCGAGTAGGGCAGTGAGTAGGAAAGATAGCAGAAGGGGTGCAAAGCCACCGTCAATACCATTGACATAGGAGATTACAGCAGACAAGAGCAAGAATGCCGACTCGAAGAGCAGCACCATACCGATATATCTGAAAACCACCTGTAAACGCATAATTCTTACTGCTGTTTTTTGATATGACCGATTATCTCAATAATGTTGTCATTCAGGGATGAGAGTTCGCTCTTCTCCTCGATTTTCACCTGATAAGGCACCCTACTTTTTAGGAAATTATCCAACGAGCGCGAAATGTGGCGCACAGGTTTGGTGTAGTAGGTGTCGATGAAGTAGTAGAAGAGCAAGAGAATGAGTACTGCAACCAGGAGTGTCAATATGCTGGGAGTCATTGTCTTATAGACGTTGCTTTCCAGACTCGACATTCTCACCGCTACCGAACTCTTGGGCGAAGTCATATAACTTTTGATTGCGCTATCGAGCGTGTAGTACGCCTCCACATAGGAGTCCATAAACCACGCCTTATCGTCGCCCTCGCCACTCTCCCAAGAGTGGTACTCTACAACATTATGATAGTTGCTATTTGCCTCGTAAATGGCCGTAAGTTGGGTGTTTTGAGGATTCTTCTCCATCGCCTCCACAATAGCCGAGTTGAGTTCAAAGACCCCTTCGTGATACTCGGCAGAGGAGCCATTCTCGCCCAAAATCACCATATTGAGCACCGCGCGGTTCTGCTTTTGCAGCGCGTTGAGCATCTGTGTGGCGTAGTTGGTCGATTCGGCACCCTCGGCAATCACCTCTTCGGTGTTGCGTTCCAGGCGCGAAATCTCGTAGATGTTGATAATCACCGCGCAAAAAAGCACAACAGTGAGCGCGATGAATCCCAACGATATTTTCTTCCTAATAGTGTTCATAGAGTCTTTCAATAGGGTGAATATTCAAGCAAAGATACTACTTATTTTATATAATCACACAACATTTCGCACTCATTATTCACCTCTTTGAGCATAACGCTCTCGGTGAGGTTGATTTTTGCCCTGTCGAAAGGTGCTTTTACTTTTATGTAGTTTTCGGTGTAGCCATACATCCATCCCGCCTTTGGTGAACTCTCCCAAAGGACTTTCGCCTTGCAACCTACATACTTGTCATAGAACGACTTATGTAGCCTCTCACAAAGTGCTTCAAGCCTTGCTGCGCGGGCTGTTTTTACCGAGTCCTGCACCTTGTTTTTCATCTCCGCAGCGGGAGTATTTGCTCGGGCCGAGAAGGGGAAAATGTGGAGAAATGCAGGCGCAAGGCGTTCCAAAAAATCGTAGGTGGTCTGGAACTCTTCGTCGCTCTCGCCCGGAAATCCCACAATGACATCAATGCCTATGAAGGCCTCGGGCATAGCCCTGCGCACAGCCTCAATGCGAGCCTCAAACATCGCAGTGTTGTAGCGCCTGCGCATATCTCGCAGAACCCTATCGCAACCGCTCTGAATTGGGATGTGGAAGTGGGGCTGGAACTTGGAAGATGAGGCGCAAATATCTATGATTTCGTCGGTTAGGAGGTTGGGCTCGATGGAGGATATGCGGTAGCGCTCAATGCCCTCCACTCGGTCCAATGCGCGCAAAAGGTCGGCAAAACTCTCACCCGTAGTACGCCCGAAATCGCCCGTATTCACTCCCGTAATAACAATCTCTTTGTGCCCCTCGGAGGCAATTCTCTCCGCTTCGGCAACGAGGTCCGCGATGGGCATATTGCGACTTGCGCCACGCGCATTGTGGATGGTGCAATAACTGCAACAATAGTCGCATCCGTCTTGCACTTTGAGAAAAGCGCGTGTGCGATCACCCGAGGAAAAAGCGGCGAAAAAGCGCGTTAATTCCTCCGTTGAGCAACTCGTAACCTCCTGTCGCACACCTTTTTTGCCCAACTCTACGACTTTTTGATAGAGGTCGCCTTTGTCGTTGTTGGAGAGCACGATATCCACGCCCTCAATGGCGGCTATTTCGTAGGGTTTGAGTTGAGCGTAGCATCCCGTCACGGCAATTATTGCCTCGGGATTGAGTTTGTGGATACGACGTATTATGTTGCGACATTTTTTGTCGGCGTGTTCGGTTACAGAGCAACTATTGATGACGCAAACATCTGCCTCCTTGAAATCCTCCGTGCGCTCCCAGCCACCATCAACAAATTGACGAGCGAGGGTCGAGGACTCCGAGAAGTTGAGTTTGCACCCCAATGTGTAGAAACAAACTTTCATTTTTGCTTATTTGGTGGCTATTTTGGCGCGAAAATATGAAAATTTTTGCGACTTTTGAGTAACTTTGTGCGCAATTATTGAAATTAGGTAGGGTTAAATGGATTTTTTCTCGGCAGTTGTCACATACGATTTTCTCTTTGATGCGCTTTTGGTTGCGGTGCTTTCGGGCATCGCTTGTGGCATTGTCGGCACCTATGTCATCTCACGTCGTATGGTTTTCCTCTGCGGAGGTATTACCCACGCCTCGTTTGGCGGCATTGGTATCGCCTACCACTTCGGGCTCAACCCCATAGGTGGCGCGTTGGTATTTGCTGTTTTGTCGGCTTTGGGCATAGAGTGGGCGAGTGCCAAAGGACGCATAAGGGAGGACTCCGCCATCGGCATTGTATGGAGTGTGGGTATGGCCATAGGTCTGCTGTTTATCTTCACGACTCCCGGTTATGCCCCCAATCTGATGAGTTTTCTCTTTGGCGACATTCTGACCGTAAGTAATTCGAGCATAGTGGCTTTGGCCGTGTTGGTTGGAGTGCTGCTTTTGGTTATGGCATTCTTTTCGAGACCCGTGATATACTCTGCCTTTGACCGCGAATTTGCCCGCAGTCAGGGCGTGCGAGCCGATGCCATCCTCACCCTTATGACGGTGCTCACCTCGGTGGCCATTGTCCTCTCTATTCGCATTGTTGGGGTAGTGTTGCTCATCTCGTTGGTCACAATTCCTCCTGTAATTGCGGGCTGTTTCACTAAATCCTACACCAAAATTGCACTCCTTGCCTCCATTTTTGCCGCGTTGGGGAACCTCTTGGGCATCTATGTGGCGTGGAAAATGGACTTTCCTGTGGGTGCAACCACAATAATTTTGCTCGCAGTGGCACTTTTTATTGTAAAACTGCTAACTTTGCCATCTATTAGATGGCGCAAGGCCGAAAATAAGTAGAAAGAAGAGAAGATGAAAACCATACACCGATTTACCCTACGCTCATTTTTGGGGCCAATGATACTCTCGTTCTTCATCGTGATGTTTATCCTGATGATGAACTTCGTGTGGCGCTATATTGACGAGTTGGTGGGTAAGGGTTTGAGTTTCGGTATTATCATTGAACTACTCTTCTACGCCACCGCCAATATGATGCCCCTCGGCATCCCTCTGGCAACCCTCTTTGCGGGCATTATGACAATGGGTAATCTCGGTGAACACAATGAGTTGCTGGCTATGAAGTCGGCAGGTATGTCGCTTCCGAGGATTCTCTCTCCGCTTATGGGGGTGGTGTTGGTTGTCGCTGTCGCAAGTTTCTTTGTGGTCAATAACCTTGTGCCGTACTCCAACAAAAAGATGATGGCGATTATCTACGATATACGCCAGCAAAAAGAGAATATGGAGTTCAAGGACGGCATATTTTTCAACGGCATCGACAATATGAATATCCGCGTGGGGCATCAGGATCCCAAAACGCAACTACTCACCGATGTGCTCATCTACGACACCCGCGAGAGGAATGGCAATATGACCACTACGGTTGCCGACTCGGGCTATATCTATATGTCGGAGGATAAGAAATTCCTAATGGTAAAACTCTACAACGGAGAGACTTACGAAACAACGCGCAACTATAAATGGAGTACCGAGAATGCCATTCGCCACCAGAAATTTGCGGTGCAAAATGGCGCTCTTGCCATCGAGGGTTTCGACTTCTCGCGTACAGATATGAACCTCTTTAACAACCACCAGACCAAGAATGTGACGGAGTTACAGGTGGATATTGACTCCTTGCGTGTGGAGTCTGACCGTAGTTCGGCCCGCTCCTACGAACCATTACTGAAAAACTACCTTATGGTGAAGGACCAATCGGCACTCGGCCTATTCGATACGGTGGTAATGGACTACTCCTACAAGCGCTATGCAGACCTTATGCAGGCGCTGGATACGATGGAGGTGGAGAACAAAACAAATATTATAAATACCGCAAAGAGTAATGCCCGAATGTCGCGCAACACACTCTCTTACAATGAGAACTCCGCGAAAGACACCCTCAATAAACTCTACCGTTCACAGGTGGAGTGGCATAGAAAGGTGTCGCTTCCCATCTCGGTCATCATCTTCTTCCTCATCGGTGCGCCACTTGGTGCCATCATCCGCAAGGGCGGCTTGGCGATGCCTGTGGTTGTGTCGGTACTCTTCTTTGTGGTCTACTATGTGATAAGTATTG
The DNA here is from genome assembly GCA_045596685.1 of Tidjanibacter sp. Lineage (GTDB taxonomy): Bacteria > Bacteroidota > Bacteroidia > Bacteroidales > Rikenellaceae > Tidjanibacter. The sequence continues at coordinate 55,173 of JAZOCT010000039.1, forward strand.
CGGGCGAGAAGATGGCGAAGGAGGGCACTTGGAATGCTGCATTCGGAATGTGGTTTTCAGCAATGATTCTCCTACCTATTGCTCTCTATCTCACGCGAATAGCCACCAACGACTCCAACCTTTTCAATGTCGATTGGTACGTCATACAGTACAACAAAATCAAGGCAAAAGTGCAGAGAGTTTTGCCTGCAAAAGCGGTCAAAAAATAATGAATAAGAGCGCCAAAGAGTTGCGAATCGTCTATATGGGAACCCCCGATTTTGCGGTGGCTCCTCTGCGTGCCCTTGTAGAAGGGGGCTATAATATTGTCGGTGTGGTTACCACTCCCGACAAACCTTCGGGCAGAGGCTTGAAGGTCAATGAGAGCGCAGTGAAGCGGTATGCTATGGAGGTCGGACTGCCTATATATCAGCCCGTTAAGTTGCGCGATGAGGAGTTCGTGGAGAGTTTTAAGGCGCTGGATGCCGACCTCGGCATTGTCATTGCATTCAGGATGTTGCCCGAGATTATTTGGTCTGCTCCTCGATTGGGAACTTTCAATCTGCACGCCTCGCTACTGCCTCAATATAGGGGAGCGGCTCCCATTAATAGGGCAATTATGAATGGCGAGAAGGTTACGGGTGTGACAACATTTCTCTTGAATCCGCAGATTGACGAGGGGGCGGTGTTAGGTCAAGTAAAGGTTGAGATTGAGCGCTCTGATAATGTTGGTATTCTGCACGATAAGTTGATGAATGTGGGTGTGGATTTGGTGCTTGATACTGTGGAGAAAATCGCTTGCGGAGAGATTACCCCCATCGAACAAGAGAGTATGTTTGAGGGCGAATTGAAACCCGCACCCAAGATTTTCAAGGAGGACTGCCACATCGATTTTTCGCGCTCGGGCGAGGAGATTACCAACCAAGTACGCGGTCTTTCGCCATATCCTGCGGCTTGGGCTAATCTTTCGGATAGTTTGTCGGCCAAGATTTTTGACGTGGAATTTACTCCTCAAAGCGTTGAAGCCGAGGTAGGTACAATTCTTTCCGACGATAAGAGATATATCAAGGTCGTTTGCGCCGACGGACTCATCGAAGTAAAAGAATTGCAACTCTCCGGCAAACGTCGAATGACCGCTGAGGAACTCCTCCGAGGCTTCCGCAACCCTACCGACTACCGCTTCTACTAAATAATTGAAATATTATAGAATAAGGAATGTACCCAATGGCTCATTCCTTATTCTATAATGTTACATTAACAATTATTACATAATATCATTATAAGGATAATGATAGGAATTAAATATGAAAAATAAAAACATCCTTTGGCAGTAGTGTCTGTTCGGGCATTATCTTTTGCTTGTGTTATGTGCTGATTAATTAGTTTGTCATAATCATCGTATATCTTTGCCCATATTAACTCATCAGGAGTATCAGGATAGCGTGTTTTGTACTCCTCAAAATCATTCTCCTCTCCTCTGATATAATTGATAATGCTATCCGTTATATTGTCCAACTCTAATTGAAGAATCTTTTTCCTAAATGCCATACAATTTGTGGATTTGGGATTTTCGAAATAGGCATCAAGGTAGTTTATAATATCTTTATTATCCCAACTTTTCAGTTTGAGCAAACCGCAGTAATGTACAATCCTGTTGTGTCTTCTTGTATTCATCGCTGAAATAGTTTTATTGTGTCTATACCTATTTTGTAAAGTATGTCTTCCGAACTTAATTGCTTGGAAAATTTCCATTCTTTGAAAAAAGAACCAAATAAGGCTGATTCGGAAGAGTATGTGATGGTTATGTAGTCTTCACCTTTATCTTTTAATGTGTAGATTGTTTTTGCAAAAGCATTCGCCATACCCCAAGACACAGAGGTCTTACTCTCTTTGAAAATAATGGCTTTGCCATCATTTGAGAGAGATTGAATAATAGTTTCATACCTCTCACGTAGAGGTATTAAAACTGTTTTTCGACCAAATAAATAACTAAACATAATCGGCGAATTTACATAAAGCATCATCAAGTGATAAATGGAATCCACACATAGAAGATATTAAATTCCATAATTTTAATTCAGCAGGGTGCCTATTTCCATCTGCGGCGACAATTTTTGCAATAAAAGAACAAACAAAAGTTTTTTCTTCTTTTGTCATGTTGGAGACAATGTAAGTAGATGGCGCAAAATCAAGTGTATCCGCCAGGTCTAATTCACATTCATCCATACCAAGATTAGCGGAAATTAGAAGACACAAGGCTGTCTCTCTTTTATCCACATCATTGTCAATACCGACCATTTCCATAGCAAGACGCATAATAGCGGCCTTTTCTTCACTTGTAAAAAATAGCATACCGTTAAATTTTGTTTGTGGAGTAACCCCATCGCTCCGAGTTAGTATAAAAAGAAAGTGTGGAGTTGGATTTCGTTTATCAGCTTGAAGGTTGTGGAATGACCCGAATGAAAATAAACGCTACAATGCCCCACACTTGAATAGTATGGGGTATCTACACGCAAGAAACGTGCATAGCCACACGACTATACAAGAGATGAGTGCTGTTCGTCTATCCTTTCATTCAGAAAACTTCCACATTTTCAAGCAAGGACAAAAGCGAAAAACACTTTCGTAATATGTTTGCCTACGGGCGCTAAACCTTTCGACATTACAAATATAGAAATTTTTTCGCAAAACGAACAACACTTCGGGACATTGTTTGAGTAAAATACAAAAACCCCTTCCGCAATGACGCAGAAGGGGGAGAGGTATAGTGAAGTAAAAGTATCTCTACTTGCTTGTGAAATACACCTTTATATTGGTGGCGATACACTCCACCAGGGACTCTATGGACTCTACTGCCGACCACGCATTGTGGGGCGAAAGAAGGAGGCGGTCCGGGTCGTCGGTGTGCAATAGGGGAGAGTCGGCAGGCATAGGTTCCGAGGGGTAAACATCGAAGGCTGCACCCGCCAATCGTCCCTCGTTGAGAGCCTCCTTTACGGCCTCCTCGACCACAATGCCACCACGCGCAACATTGACGATGAATGCCGTAGGTTTCATTAGCGCAATCTGCTCTGTATCAATCAATCCACGAGTAGAATCGTTGAGTGGGCAATGTACGGAAATGACATCTGCCCAGGCCAAAAGGTCGTTCAAATCCTTGCGTTCATACTCCTCCTCACGCGAGACTCCTGACGTGGATGCGTAGGCCACTTTGCAGCCGAATGCCTGGGCAAGTCGGGCAACCTCACGACCAATATTACCCATTCCTATAACGCCCCAATTTTTACCCCAAAGGCGGTGGGTTGGTCTGTCGAAATTCACCCACTGACCCGAAGCACTATAAGCCCCGCTTTTGACGTAGCGGTCATAATAACAAACCTCTCTACAAAGTGCCAAAACACTACCCAGGGTGGCCTCCGCAACGGTGTGAGTGGAGTAGCCGACAGCGTTGCGCACCGAGATTCCGTGCTCCTTTGCAGCCCCCAAATCAATATTATTCACACCCGTAGCAGCAACGCAAATAAGCCGTAAATCAGGCAGTTGAACCATCTCCTGCTCGCCAATTATGACTTTATTGACAATGAGTACCTCGGCACCCTCGGCACGCTCAACGACCTCCTCGGGACGTGTGGATTCATAACCAACATACTCTCCGAGTGAGCGAATAGAACTCAAATCGGCACCCCCGAGAGTGTATTCATCAAGAAATACAATTTTCATAGTATCAATAGTTTAGATTAACAGTCAAACTCTCCGAGCAGGTCGCGCACAACTACACTCGCACACACGCAACCAAACGATGCCGGGATGTAGGAGATGGAACCCACATTGGACTTTTTATTGGTCTCCTCGGCGATAATCATAGCCCCTTCACGCACCGGCTCGGGCGAAAAAACAGCCCAAAAACCGCTTCTAATGCCCAATTTGTGCAACCTTTTACGCAACATATGCGCCAGAGGGCAGTGATGGCTTTTGCCAATGTCCGTCACCTGAATCTTCGTGGGGTCGGTTTTGGCCCCTGCACCCATCGAACTCACTATTGGAATGTTTCGCTCCAAAGCCCCCGCAATAAGGTTTACTTTGGGCGAAAGGGTGTCGATACAATCGACCACATAGTCGTACTTGGAAGCGTCGAGCAACTCGTAAGTCTTCTCGTCGCGGATGTATTCAGTATGGATATGTAGCCTTATGTTTGGATTTATATCTTGAACTCTTTCAGCGAGAACCTCGGCTTTATCTCTACCGATGGTTGAATGTAGTGCAATGAGTTGTCGGTTGATATTTGTTTCGCCCACAGTGTCGGCATCGGCAATGGTCATTTCGCCCACGCCTGCCCTTGCGAGCATCTCGACAACATAGGCACCAACACCTCCGAGCCCCACCACAAGAATGTGCGCGCTCTGAATCCTCCTCAACTTCTCTTCGCCCAAAAGCAGGCGTGTTCGCTCTTGCCAACTCATCGAAATATGGTCTTAAAATTACTCTCTATACTTGCTTTAAGCAACTCTATATCAATATTTTTCGCACGCGCCACAGCATCATACAACTCTTCGATAGAGTGCTCTGCGACATCGCTCTCCAAAAAGAGCCTGTCGAGTGGCGTGGTCCGCAAAGCCTCCATAGTTTTTGGCGAGCGCAAAGCCCCAAAACCAAACGAGAGAAAATATCCCCTCTGCAACAACTCCGCAGCCTGCTCTTTTGACCCGATAAAACCGTGAAACACAACGGCTTGGGGTTGATGTTTGAGGAGCAAAGGGAGGATGTCGCCTTGCGCCCTTACGCTGTGCAAAACAATGGGGAGTGCCCTGCGCGAGGCCACCTCTGCCTGGCGCACAAAAACCTCGCGCTGAATGTCAAGTGGCACGTTGCAGGCCCTATCCAGGCCAATTTCGCCAATCGCCACACAATCAACCTCTTCCAACTCTGCAATGTAACTGACGAGGGTAGGGAAGAGCCTTTCTGCATCCCAGGGATGAATCCCCGCCGAAAAGAGTTTGGCAGTAGGTTTTGGCTCCACGCCCAAACGCCAATTGACAATTTCGGGCCCGCAGAGGCTCTCCTTGTGGGTGTGTATGTTTGTGTAGCGGTTCATCTTCTCGGCAAAGATACAAAAATCATTTGTGAAAAAAATGTGTGAAAATAATAACACAGATATTACCTATTTATAAAAATAAGACGTATATTTGCGCGTATTATCCCGAATGGGACAAAATTATAGCCAAATACTATACAACAAACCAATAATTTATTCACTTATTTACCTATCTTAACAGATATGTCGAAAGTTATTAAACTCAAAAAGGGTCTCGACATCAAACTTGTAGGTGAGGCAGAGAAAAACGTGGTGGAACTTCCCATCGGGGAGCGCTACGCAGTATCTCCTCTCACTTTTGAGGGTGTGGTACCCAAACTGTTGGTGACCGAAGGCGACAAGGTGAAGGCCGGTGACGCTCTGTTCTACGACAAAGCACACCCCGAAGTGATGTTCACTTCTCCTGTCAGCGGTACCGTTTCGGCTGTCCGTCGTGGTGCGAAGCGCAAACTTCTCGCCATTGAGGTTTTGGCCGATGCCGAACAAAACTACAAACCATTCAACCTCGACCTTGCAAAGGCTTCCCGCGAGGAGGTAGTTGCAGCGTTGCTTGAAAGCGGTCTGTGGGCGACTATTATTCAGCGTCCCTACGGAATCATCGCCGACTCGAAAGAGTGCCCCAAAGCAATCTTTGTGTCGGGCTTTGATTCGGCACCCCTTGCCCCCGATATGAACATCGCTTTGAAGGATGACGTTCAGGCTATTCAGGCTGGTTTCGAGGCTCTGAAAAAACTCTGCTCCAATGTTCATCTCTCGCTCAAAGCGGGCCAGAAGAGCATTTTGGAAGGTGTGGAGGGTGTTCAGAAACACTACTTTGCAGGTGCTCACCCCGCAGGTAATGTGGGCGTGCAGATTCACCACATTGACCCCGTAAATAAGGGCGAGAAGGTGTGGACTGTTGCCATCCAGAACGTGGCCATCATTGGTCGCCTCTTCTTGGAGGGTAGGCTCAATGCCGTTAAGACCTACGCCGTCACCGGTTCGCAGGTTGCACATCCCCAATATGTTAGAGGCTTGGTTGGCTCGTCGTTGTGCGATGTGCTGATGCCCGCACGCATCAAACCCCAGGGTGGTGGCTCGGCATTCCGCCTGATTGAGGGCAATGTGCTCTCGGGCAAGCAGGCTACCGCCAACGATTATATGGGCATCTACTCGTCGCAGGTGACTGTGATTCCCGAGGGTGGCGAGTTGGAACTCATTGGTTGGCTTGCGCCTCGTTTCCACAAGTTCTCCGTTTCGCGCACCTATTTCTCGTGGCTGATGCCCAACAAGAAATACGACCTTCGTACAGGTCTTAACGGTGGCGTGCGTCCCTTCGTAGTGACAGGTCTTTATGAGAAATACCTTCCTATGGATATCTACCCAATGTACCTCTTTAAGGCTATTATGGCGGGCGACATTGAGAAGATGGAGAATCTGGGTATCTACGAGATTGTGGAGGAGGACGTTGCTTTGTGCGAGTTTGTAGACCCCTCGAAGCAGGATTTGCAGGCTCTTGTTCGCGATGGTATTAATCTGATGATTAAGGAGATGTAAGCGTATGAAACAGAATTACAATAAACCCCTTCCCAAACGATTGCTCGAAAAGTTTGCGCCTACCTTCTCGGAGGGTGGTAAACTTTCGTGGTTGCACTCGTTCTATGAGGCAATGGAGACATTCTTCTATGTGCCTACGGATGTGACCAAAAAAGGTTCGCACGTCCGCGACTGTAACGATATGAAACGCACTATGTTTATGGTAATCATTGCCCTCATACCTACCATTTTGTTTGGTATGTGGAATATTGGTTTCCAGAGGATTAATGGTGCTGACTTCAACATTTGGCAGAACTTCTGGTATGGTTTCTGGCAGATGCTTCCCTCGATTTTGGTAACCTACATTGTAGGTCTTTCCATTGAGTGTGCCTTTGCACAGATTCGCAAGGAGGAAGTTAATGAAGGCTTCTTCGTGTCGGGTATTTTGATTCCCCTGATTATTCCCATTGGTACTCCTCTGTGGATGACCGGTTTGGCAACTGCCTTTGCGGTTATTATCGGTAAGGAGATTTTTGGTGGTACGGGTATGAATATCTTCAACCCCGCACTCATCGCGCGTCTGTTCATCTTCTTTGCCTACACTTCGAGCATCTCGGGTGAGGCTGTGTGGTTCAGTGACGCACGCACAGGTGCTACCGCTCTTGGCGAGTTGGCAAACACGGGTACCACCAGCGTTTCGATGCTCGATGCCTTCATTGGCACCATCCCTGGTAGCGTAGGTGAGACCTCCACTCTGTGTATCTTGCTGGGTGCTATTGTGTTGCTTGCTACCGGAACGGCAAGTTGGAGGACTATGGTAAGTGTATTTGTTGGTGGTCTTGTGATGGGCGGCGTGTTCAACTTGCTCGCTCCCGCAGAGCCCCAGACCGCTACCGAATTCTATATGTCGCTTCCTGCTTGGCAGCACTTGTTGCTTGGTGGTTTCGCTTTCGGTGCAGTGTTTATGGCTACCGACCCCGTTACCTCGGCACAGACCAACACCGGTAAGTATATTGTTGGTTTTATGATTGGTGCGCTTGCAATCCTCGTGCGCGTGTTCAACACCGGTTATCCCGAGGGTATGATGCTCGCCATCATCTTTATGAACGCCCTTGCACCCGTTGTGGATCACTACGTTGTTCAGGCAAACGTGGCTCGTCGTAACCGCAGGGCTAAAAAGAGTATTAACGCTTAACGGATGGAGGATAAGATTATGAGTAAAAAAGGATTTTTGGGCGGCAAGAACTCTAACGCCTACATCGTATTCTACTCGACTGTAATGGTTGTTATTGTTGCTATCCTCTTGGCCTTCACCTCGCTTTCGCTCAAAGAGAAACAGGATGCAAATGTGCTCAATGAGAAGAAAGATGCCATTGTGGCTTCGCTTGGCTTGGAGAAGGGCTCCTATGATGCAAATATCGAGGCTTATGTGGTGAATGCCCAGGGCGAGCAGATTCAGACCGAGGTGTCGCCTCTGCAAATGCTCTTCGACCTGCCCACAAGTTTCGCTGCTGGTGAGTATCCCGTCTTTGAGAACAAATCTACCGGTGAGGTGGTATTCCCCTTGACAGGTAAGGGCTTGTGGGATGACATCTGGGGTTATATCGCTCTCGAAGCAGATATGAACACCGTGAAGGGTGCCATCTTCGACCACGCAGGTGAGACCCCCGGCTTGGGTGCAGAGATTGCTACCCCCAAGTATCAGGCACAGTTCCCTGGTCAGACCATCTATGAGGGCGAGGAACTCGTGGGTATCTATGTAGTGAAAGGTGGTGCCAAAGGCGCTGCTCACTCGGTGGATGCCGTTACCGGTGGTACGAAGACCTCCGAGGGTCTGCAAAATATGATTAAGGATTGCCTTGACTGCTACGATGGCTTCATCAAGAGCCGTATCGCGGCCACTGCAACCGAAGAAGTAGTAACCGAATAATGCAGAGTAAGGATATGAAAAACAAAACTTTTCAATCGCTGACCAATCCGTTGGCAAAAAATAACCCCGTTCTGGTTCAGATTCTGGGTATCTGCTCTGCATTGGCAGTTACCACCCAGCTCAAACCCGCATTGGTAATGGGTCTTTCCGTTACTGCTGTGTGTGCTTTCTCGAACCTCGTGCTCTCGCTGTTGCGTAACGGTATTCCCGAGCGCATCCGCATCATCGTTCAGTTGGTAGTTATCGCCGCATTGGTAACCATCGTGAACGACATCCTCAAAGCCTACGTCTATGACGTGAGCAAACAACTCTCCGTCTATGTTGGTCTGATTATTACCAACTGTATCATTATGGGTCGCGTGGAGGCATTTGCTCTGTCGAACAAACCTCTGCCTTCGCTCTTGGACGGTATTGGTAACGGTTTGGGCTATGGCGCAGTGCTTGTAATCATCGGCTTTTTCAGGGAGTTGCTTGGCAACGGTACGCTTTTTGGTTACCAGGTTATCCCCAACTGCTTGTATGAGGCCGGTTATGTAAATAATGGCTTGATGTTGTTCCCTCCCGCAGCACTTATTATTGTGGGTATCATTATTTGGGTACATCGCTCGGCAAATAAGGATTTACAGGAAAAATAAAAAGGAGGAGCATAGAATATGGAACTTTTGAAACTATTTATTCAGTCTGTCTTTATTGACAATATGGTATTCTCGTTCTTCTTCGGTATGTGTTCCTACATTGCCGTTTCGAAGAGCGTAAAGACTGCAAATGGTTTGGGTTTGGCAGTTACATTCGTAATGCTTATCACTGTGCCCCTTAACTATTTGCTCGAAAACTATGTACTCAAAGCCGGAGCTCTTTCGTGGATTTCGCCCGCATTGGCGGAGGTTGATTTGAGCTTTTTGAGTTTCATTCTCTTCATTGCAGTGATTGCTGCATTCGTTCAGTTGTTGGAGATGGTTGTGGAGAAATTCTCTCCCTCGCTCTATAACTCGCTGGGTATTTTCTTGCCTCTGATTGCTGTAAACTGTGCAATTATGGGTGGCGCTCTGTTTATGCAGCAGAGGGCCTTCGACACCGTTGGTGAGGCAGCAGTATTTGGCTTTGGATCGGGCTTTGGTTGGTGGATTGCAATCCTCGTGATGGCCGCCATCCGCGAGAGGCTCTCGTACTCCAACGTTCCCAAAGGTCTGCGCGGTCCCGGTTTGGCCTTCATTATTACCGGTCTGCTGGGTATGGCGTTTATGATTTTCTCGGGATTCCAGATGTAGAATTAATTAGCAAACACAAAGAGAGATGAATACAGTAATTATTACAGCAGTCGTAGTCTTCCTCGTAGCGTTGCTGTTGCTCGTGGCTCTGTTGCTCGTAGCAAAGGCAAAACTCACTTCGTCGGGAGAGGTTACGATTAATATCAACGAGGGGCAGAAGAGCCTCAAAGTTGCAAGCGGCAACTCGCTTTTGAACACTCTCGCACAGGAGAAGATTTTTCTTCCCTCGGCTTGCGGTGGTCAGGGCAGTTGCGGTATGTGTAAGGTACAGGTGATGGACGGCGGTGGCGAGATTCTGCCCACCGAGGTTGGTTTCTTCACCCGCAAACAGCAGAAAGAACATTGGCGCTTGGGCTGCCAGGTGAAGGTCAAAGGCGACCTCGACATCCGTATCCCCGAGAGCGTTCTGGGCGTTAAGAAGATGGAGTGCGAGGTGGTTTCGTGCCGCAGCGTATCGACCTTTATGAAAGAGTTTGTGGTTAAGTTGCCCGAGGGCGAAAGACTCAACTTCAAGAGTGGTGGTTATATCCAGATTGATGTTCCCCAATACGACGAGATTAAGTTCTCCGATATGGACATCGACCCCAAATACCACGCCGAAAGGACCAAGTTCAAGATGTGGGATATCGTGGCAAAGAACCCCGAGCCTACCTTCCGTGCCTACTCGATGGCTAACCAGCCCGCCGAGGATGACATCATTATGCTCAACGTGCGTATCGCTACTCCTCCCTTCGACAGGGCTACTGGTGGCTTTATGAACGTGCCTACGGGTATCTGCTCGGCCTACATTTTCTCGCGCAAACCCGGCGATAAGGTGACCATTTCGGGCCCCTACGGTGAGTTCTTCATCAAGGACACCCCCAATGAGAAGATGTTTATCGGTGGTGGTGCAGGTATGGCACCTATGCGCTCGCACATCTTCCACCTCTTCAAGACCGTCAAGAGCGACCTTCCCATCTCGTTCTGGTATGGCGCTCGCTCGAAACAGGAGATTTTCTATCAGGAGCAGTTTGAGGAGTTTGCGAAGGATTTCCCCAACTTCAAGTTCGCTATTGGTTTGAGCGACCCTCGCCCCGACGACAATTGGGACCCCAATTACATTGGCTTCATCCACAATGTCATCTACAACAACTACCTCAAAAATCATCCCGCACCCGAGGATATTGAGTACTACTTGTGCGGTCCTCCTATGATGATTTCGGCAGTGGTGAATATGCTCGACAATCTGGGCGTACCCCCCGAGAACATTATGTACGATAACTTTGGTAGTTAAAAATAAAGAGGCTCCGTGAGGGAGCCTCTTTATTTTTTTGTCTAACGTGGTTGCCAAGCATTTGGCAACCTCTTTTAGTACTCAACTTTGTCCTCTTTTTGTTCCCAGAGGCGGAAGGCTTCGAGGCCCTCGGCTCGCATCAAGGGTAGGGAAGGGATGGTGCGTGCAGCAGGGGCGAGCGGTATCTGGTCGTAGATGAAGGCATCGTCAAACCCTATTGCTGCGGCATCTCCGCGCGTATTGGCATAATAGATGCGCTCGATGCCCGCCCAATAGATGGCGCTCAAACACATAGGACAGGGCTCACACGAGGAGTAAATCTCACACCCTTTGAGATTGAAGTCGCCAACCTTCTGACAGGCCGCGCGTATGGCACTCACTTCGGCGTGAGCTGTGGGGTCGTTGAGTATTGTGACGCTGTTGGAGCCTGTGGCCACAACCTCGCCATTGCGGACAATCACTGCACCAAAGGGGCCACCACCATTAGCGACACTCTCTTTGGAGAGTTCGATTGCCATCTGCATAAATTTGCTTTCATTCATAGTATTTTAGTGTTAATGGTGTGCTTATAGTACAAATATACGATTTTTATTTAGATATTCCGCGTTTTGAGGTGCGGAGTGTCAAAATTATTGCTAACTTTGCTATGTTGAAACAAACACACAACCAAATCATAATCAATTATGGCAAGTTTAAGAGACATCAAAAAAGAGATTGACTACACCGTAAACGAGGTGGTCTACGATTGCTACCTTTCGCTCGGTTTCCACAGCGACAAACAGGACGAGATTATCGCCATTATGCAGGGCGCTGTTGATATGCGCAACAACCTGATGGAGTTGGTGAACAATCCTGCGGAGAAGCACAACCCCTCGTTGGTTCGCAAACACTATGCCTACATCCGCGCGCAGCTCGTTGAGCGCACCGAGGAACTCTGGGGCAAATTGAGCGAAATCTGCAAGTTTGAGTAGTCACACTCTCTCGGGCACTTCGCCAAAAATAGAGTGGGGCGGATTGGTCTTTTCCAATCCGCCCCACTTGCGTAACAAAGGGGAGACTTTGAGCCTCCCCTTTTGTTATAGAGTGTTGTTAGAAGTTGTAGCCTACGATGTCATCGGCATAGTTACTCCATGCTCCAGCAGACCTGTAAGCATCTACGCTCTCCATTGGAACATAAATCTTGCGTCCTGACGCATTTTCACTGAATGCCATCCAACCACACCAAGACTCGTAGCTTTCCGTGTATGGTGGAAGTACGGGTTTGCAATATACTTCCACAAGACTTGTGCAGTAAGCGAATGCATAATCCTGAATACAAGTAACATTAGCAGGAATAGTAATGGTTGTAAGGTTTGCACAACCAGAGAAAGCGCCCCATCCAATATATGTAACACTATCAGGAATAATAACATTGGTCAAATTTATACAATCCTGAAAAATACCGTCGTTAAGAGTTGTAATACTTTGAGGAATATTTATTTCGGCGAGACTCTCACAACCATAGAATGCATTCGATCCAATAGAAGTAACACTCTCTGGAATATTGATGCTTTCAAGGCTCGAACAATCACAGAATGCAAAATCCTCAATAGAAGTAACACTTGTTGGGATAGTTATCTTTGTGAGGTTTGAGCAACCAAATACACTATCACCAATTGTTGTAACGCCTTCTGGTATGTCATATTCGGTGAGTCCATAAGGAGCGAATGACCCGAGTTTTCCATCAACAATAAGACACCTATTATCTTGCGAGGTGTATTTGCCTTTTATTTCAGCCAAACTCTCGCAATACTTAAATGTATTGGCGGCAATGTATTCAACACTTTCGGGAATATATACACTCTTAAGACTTGTACACCTTGAGAATGCACCTTCGCCAATATATGTAATATTCTCTGGAATAGCGATGTTTGTAAGATTTCTACACCATGAGAAAGCTCGGTTCTTGATGGTGGTAACGCCCTTGGGAATGGTGATGCTCTCAAGACTCTGACAATCCAGAAACATTTCCTCTTCTATACAAGTAAGGCTTTCGGGAAGAATAACATTCGTAAGATAGGAACAAAATTTGAATAAGCCAGGCGCAACAAATCGAGTACCTTCTTTAAGTGTACAGGTGGTAAGTGTGTCATCTGTAACTTCTACAGCATAGGTATCTGCATATCTAATATTATCTTCAATGGGAAGGCTTATACAGTCATCAAATGCATCTTCACCAATCCATTCAACACTATTGGGAATGGTAATATTCGCAAGGCTTGTACACCCATAAAATGCCTCGCTTCCAATCGAAGAAACCCCATCAGGAATAGTGATGCTTTCAAGATTCTCACAATACACAAAGGCTGATGCTCCAATCAAAGTGACACTCTCGGGAATGATTATACTTTTAAGATTTGTTCTCATTGCAAAAGCGCCAAAACCAATAGTTGAAATATTACCATCGAACACAATTACACCTTTGCCATTCTTATAAGTATTAGACGCAATATTTGCACCGAAAACATTGTTTCCATCCTCATCTATTTCCCAATATGGCGTCACCACCTCCCCGTCGGTCGAGGTGTACCAAATTTCATTTGCGGGAGGGGTTGCATTCTCTTCATCCTCCTCATCATCACCGTCTTTGGTCAAAGGAATAGTAATCACAGTACCGTCGGTGAGAGTGAAATATACATATTCATCATCCCAAGTGACGCTCTGGAAGAACGAATCGCCATCGGCACCATCTTTGCCATCTTTACCATCTGCACCATCCTTACCGTTCTCACCGTCTTTGCCGTCGGCTCCATCTTCGCCGTTATCACCCTTGTCACCCTTTTCGCCTTGTGCGCCTTGCTCACCGGTATCACCCTTGTCACCTTTTTCGCCTTGTGCACCCTGCTCGCCGGTGTCACCCTTGTCACCTTTCTCGCCCTTCTCACCGTGTTTTACGGTAATGGTTGAGCCGTCGGAGAAGGTCAAGAGGAAACCCTCCTCGGTGGGAGCAATCGAAGTAATGGTGAGTCCGTTTGCAAGCGCATTGAGGAGAGTTTGCTGTGCATCAATCTGATTCTGCATCTTCTCCTGCTCATCTTCAAGCTCTTGTTGAGCATCTTGGAGATCCTCGATAGCATTCCAAATGCCCGTTGTGTCAAACTGCGAGCAGCCCGAGAACAATATTGTAGCCGACGCTACAAGTAATAATAAAAGTTTTCTCATAGTAATATAGTTTTGGTTAAAAAAATAAAGTTTCCAACCACATATTACCATACTACTCCTCTATGGCCGATTATTATAAAAAAGAAAGTGTGGAGTTAGATTTCGTTTAATTGTTAGAAGGTTGTGGAAATACCCGTACAAGAATAAACGATGCAACGCCCCACACTTGAATAGTATGGGGTATATGCACGCAGGAAACGTGCATAGCCACACGACTACACAAGAAATGAGTGTCATTCGTTTGCCCTCTTGTACTGAAAACTTCCACATTTTCTAACAAGGACTGCGAAAACACTTTCGTAAATATGTCTGCCGAGGGCACAAAGGCCTACGGCACTACAAAGATAATAAATCTTCCACGCAAAACAAAAAAAGAGGCCCACTCATTTCGGAGCGAGCCTTATTATGGGGTGGGGTAATGGTCGTTTTCTACTCGTGATCGTGGTCGCAGGGGCAGTTGTGGGCGTGGTGGGCCAAAACGGTGTGGGGAACGGTGCCGTGCGAGATAACTTGGATGGGGCAGTGGTAGTTCTCCAAGAGTTCGGGGGTCAGTTCGGCAGTGGGGTGGCGGTGAACGGTGCGATTGACGCACACCACACTCCGCACAAGCGACGTAATAGTACCCACGTCGTGCGACACAACAATAATCGCCATACGCTCCGAAAGACGCTCCAACAAGGCGTAAAGTTCGCTCTCGAATTGGTTATCAACAAAGTTTGCGGGCTCGTCGAGAATCAACAATTTGGGCTCAGAAATGATGGCGCGCCCCAACAATGCCCTCTGCAACTCACCGCCCGAAAGTTCGCCTATCTGCTTGTCGGACAAATGTCTAATATCGAGTTGTTCAAGTGTCGATACAACCTTCGCCTTATCTTCGCGACCATATCGACGCGCCCCCTTTCCAGACTGCAAGCCACTCAAAACCAACTCCGCAACAGAGATTGGAAACGCCTTATCGAAGAGGTTTTGCTGGGGCATATAGCCGATACGGTGTCGCCCTTCGAGTGCTCCGAGGAACTCGATATGGCCAGAGTAGGGGATAAGCCCAAGAATACTCTTCACCAGAGTGCTCTTGCCACCACCATTGGGACCGATGATGCCCACAAAATCGCCCTCATAGAACGAGATATTAACACCTCGCAGGGCCTCATAATTGTCGTAAGCAACCGACAAATCCTTAATTTTGATAATCTCTTGCCTATTCATAATTATTAACAAGCACCTCTACAATGCGATTCAGTTCTTCCGCTATATCACTGCTCAAAGGATTGATTTCAACCAAATTAACACCAAGTATCTCCGCTATTGGTTTAACAACATCCAAAGGGTATTCTTGTTGATAAAGCATCACCTTAATACCTTCTGCATTCACTCTATCGACAACTCCCGCGAGCGACGCAGGTGTAGGATTCTTACCCTCATTTTCGAGCGAAATCTGCTCCAAACCATACTCATTAGCAAGGTAACCGAGCGCTGGGTGGTAGATGAGAAATGCACTCGAACCCTCCTTCAACTGCTCTGCAAAATGCACTTTTTGCGTCGCCAGCCTTGATTTAAGGGCCTCATAATTAGCAATATAGCGCAAAGAGTCCGGGTGCGAGCCGATAATCGTCTGCGCGATATTGTCGGCAATCACCTCCAAAGTGGATGGCGAGAGCCAAATGTGAGGATCCACACCGTGATGATGCGCGTGCTTGTCCGAATGGTGAGCGTGGTCACAATGCCCGCCCGAGAGCAATCGCACACCTTTACTAACATTTGTTAATAAACCCTTATTCCTTTCATTGTCAAGATGTTTAAGCAACTCTCTTTCAAAATCAAGCACTCCGGTGTAAAACACATAGTCGGCTGTTGCAAGGCTCGCAATCTGACGAGTAGTGGGGGAGTAACTCTCTGGTGACGAGCCGCTTGGCAGTGTCGTAACAACCTCAAAATCCTCTCCAACTATTTGAGTTACAATGCCCTCCAATGGTGGTATCGAAACCGCAATCTGACGCTTGTCGGCAACTCTCTTTCCGTCGCAGGCAACCAATATCAACAACGCGCATAGTGCACCTATTATTTCGCTGATTCTCAACATCATAACCCTTTTAACTCCTTTTGTATTCTTTTAATAATCCCTTCTGCACTAACCATTCCACACTTTGCTACCGCCATTCTCTGACACACCTTCCTTCCATTGCTATTGCGATTGCAAATCCCCACAAACAAGCCACACCTCACTACATCACACGCCCACTTTACATAATGAATATATTTTGCGGATGGCGGTATTGGATTATAGCGATGCATTTAGTGCGGTGCAAAGCGACGCAAATATAGAAAATTTTTGCGACTATTGGCGAATATACTCCTTATAAGTGCCATCTGGGAGACAGACTATCAATTTTACCCCCTCGGCCTGTGGGGTTATCCGAGGCTCTTGTGGAGCGGAGGTTGCTGCGGCTGCGTCATTGGAGGAAAATAGAAGTTCATCTGCGGTTGATTTTTCAGTGGTAGCAGAAGTGTGCGTAGGAGTCACATAGATATTTCCCTCGCCGAGAATCAACCAGCGAAGGTTGTAGTGCGGGAAACAACGCGCAATTTTGGCGATAATCTCGACGCTTGGATTGTTGCGCCCGGCAAGAAGGTGTGTGACCGATGCAGGACTGATGTCGACAAGTTGCGCAAACTGCAAATTGGTTAGCGACTCGGCTTTGATAATGTGCTGAATTCTCTCTTTCATTGCGAATAACTTTGTTTTACAAATGTAAAATTTATATTTGTAAAATGCAAATACCCCGTATTTCAATTACTAAACAAAAGTGTAAAATGTACCCACAATTCAATACAAAGTAATAGTTGATATTATTGAATGTAAAGTATTGATAATCAGTATTTTTATTTTGTTTTTATTTCCTCATTTCGCTACAAACTCCTCCCGTACCTACATATTGCAAAATGGCATAAACAATCACTTTAATTATTTGATTTTATATATTTGGTTTTCAGCGCCTTGCTGATGAAGAATTAAATTATTAAACCGTCTTGATGGTTGGTGTAAAGAAAGAGGCACGGAGAAAACTCGCGCGCCTCTTAAAAATTGAGTTATGTAAAATGGAAATCCCCTACTCTATCTTGATTTGATTTGCAATTTCCACAAACTCTTCGGGAGTGAATTGGAGTTTGGGTTTACGAAAATCAACATCAGCCTCGCTATTCATAGGGATGAGGTGGATGTGTGCGTGAGGTACTTCCAAGCCCAAAACAACCATCGCAACCTTCTTACATCCGAACACACTTTTCTGCTTCTCCGCTACCCTCTTTGCAAACTTAATCATTCCTGCGAGTTCGTCATCGGTAAGGTCAAAGATATAGTCCTCCTCTCGTTTGGGAACCACAAGTGTATGACCTTTGGCCAGAGGGTTGATATCCAAAAATGCGTAGTAATTATCATCCTCGGCCACCTTGTAACTTGGAATATCGCCATTTACTATCATTGAAAAAATTGTTGCCATAACTATTTGATTTTATTTGGTTAAACTCGTTCTACCTTATCTATTCCTTTAATCTTATTCACCTTCTCCATAAGCGAGTAGAGGCTTTCGGTGTCGGTCACATAGAGGCTCATTTTGCCCTCGAAAATACCATCGTGACTTTGGATTTGCAACTCGCGGATATTCACATCAAGTTCAACGGTAATCACCTGTGCCAAATCGCGCAAGACACCTACCCTATCCAATCCTCTCAACTTTATTTCCGTAAGATAGGATTCTGCCTTATAGGTAGACCACTTGATGTTGCCCACAAGATTTTCACCCTTTTGAGCAGCAAGGCTTATAAGATGCTCACATTCAGTCTTATGGACTATAATATCACCCGTTACGGGGTCTTTGTAGCCCGTGATGTTGTCACCAGGAATTGGGTTGCAGCACTCGGCGGCGACAAATTTCTGCTCGTCAATACTATCAACATCCCTTGCGCCCTTAACTACCAAATCTTTCGGCTTATTACTTGCCAACTCGAATGTCCAGAATTTCAACACCTTATTCTTTGAATTCTGGCGCAAAACGCTGTCGATATCTTTAAGGTTGATAATTTCCGAGCCGAGTTTGCTGTAAAATTCATCCTTATTTTTGCAATCATAGGCGGGCAGAAGTTTCCTAAACAAGCGAGCGCTTGGCGTAATTCCGAACTCGTGCATACGGTTGTCAAAGATTGAGATACCGCGCTCTATATTGTTCTGTCTCACGCGTTTAAGATATGTAATAATTGCTTGTTTAGCCTTCATTGTAGCAACGTGGTCGAGCCATTCGATATTTGGATGTGCGGTCTCGGCAGTGAGAATCTGCACCTGGTCGCCACTGTTGAGTTTGGTGTATATTGATTCGATTTTGTGGTTAATCTTTGCGCCAATTGCCGTATTACCCACATTTGTGTGAATATCGTATGCAAAATCGAGCACCGTAGCACCTACGGGGAACTTTCGGGCCTCGCCTTTGGGTGTAAATACGACCATTTCGGTCATATAAAGCGTCATTTTGATATTCTCCAAGAAGTCGGCAGCATTACCTGCGGGGTGACGCAGAGCATTGCTCACATCTTTCAGCCACTTATCGAACTCATCCTCGCCATCGTGCTCCTGTTTGTACTTCCAATGTGCAGCAAATCCCCTTTCGGCAATCTCTTCCATCCTCTCGGAGCGAATCTGCACCTCTGCCCACACACCATCGGGGCGCATAAAAGTTGCGTGAAGTGCCTCATAGCCATTCGCTTTGGGGAAACTCACCCAATCTCGCACTCTGTCGGGCTTGGGAGTATAGATGTCGGTCAGCAGGGAGTAGATGTGCCAACACTGCGCTTTCTCTGGTGCCAAGTCGCTGGGCTTAAACACAATACGCACAGCAAAGAGATCGTAGATTTCCTCAAATGGTATCTTTTTGCGCTGCATTTTCGACCAAATGGAGTAGACGGTCTTGACCCTTCCCGATATGGAGAACTCCACGCCAGCCTCGGAGAGTTTATCCTTAATAGGCTGTATAAATCTCTCTATGAACTCGTTACGCTCGGTGGCGGTGGCATTCATCTTCTCCTCAATGGCGGCATACTCCTCGGGGTACATATATTTGAGCGAGAGGTCTTCGAGTTCGGTCTTTATCGCGTACAAACCAAGTCTATATGCCAGAGGGGCAAAGAGATACATCGTCTCGCTCGTAATCTTGATTTGCTTATGGCGTGGCATAGAGCCGAGGGTGCGCATATTGTGCAGTCGGTCTGCAATCTTAATAATAATCACCCTGATGTCGTCCGAAAGCGTCAGGAGCACCTTCCTAAAACTCTCGGCCTGTGCCGTAACATCCTCATTCAGAGCAGCCGCCACCTTTGTGAGTCCATCAACCATAGAGGCAACCTTCGCACCAAAGAGGTTTTCAATGTCCTCCACAGTGTAACTCGTATCCTCCACCACATCGTGCAGAAGTGCCGCAGCGGTGGACTTCACACCAAGCCCCTCCTCCTTCACCACGATTTTTGCAACTGCCAGAGGGTGAAGAATGTATGGCTCACCCGAGCGACGGCGCACACCTTTGTGTGCCTCCTTTGCAAGGAAGAAAGCCTTATTAATCATCTCCCAATCTGCCTCATTTTTACAGATTTTATCACACGCAGCAAGTAATTCGCTAAATTCCTTACCTATTATCTGCTCATCTTCTGCCGTATAGCCTGCCATAGTTGTGTAAGAGTTGTTTGGTGTGAATGAAAATTTGGGCACTCGGGCCCGAAGTGTGGATATGGCAGGTGGTTTTGCCACGCAGGGCAAAACCACCTATTGTTTAATTAGTTAGCCTTCGCTTCTTTGAGCGCCACTCTAACTTTCTCCTCAATCTCGGCACACAATGCCTCATTCTGCTCCAAGAGGGCTTTGGTCGCATCCCTACCCTGTGCAAGTTTGCCATCGTTGTAGGAGTACCACGAGCCACTCTTCTTAATTACGCCAAAGTCGGTACCGAGGTCCAAAATCTCACCAATCTTCGAGATGCCCTCGCCGTACATAATATCGAACTCCGCCTTGCGGAAAGGAGGCGCAACCTTATTCTTCACAACTTTCACCTTCGTGCGGGTGCCGAGTTGTTCGTCGCCATCCTTAATAACCGAGGTCTTGCGGATGTCGATACGCACACTTGCATAGAATTTCAGCGCATTACCACCGGTGGTCGTCTCGGGATTACCATAAACGATACCAATCTTATCCCTCAATTGGTTGATAAAGATACAAACGGTCTTGGTCTTGCTAATTGCAGCAGTGAGTTTGCGCAGAGCCTGCGACATAAGTCTTGCCTGCAAGCCCATCTTCGAGTCGCCCATCTCGCCCTCAATCTCCGCTTTTGGGGTCAGTGCAGCCACCGAGTCAATCACGATAATGTCTATGGCGCTGGAACGAATCAGTGTCTCGGCAATCTCCAAAGCCTGCTCGCCACTGTCGGGTTGCGAAACCAGCAGATTGTCGATATCCACGCCCAATTTTGCCGCATAGAAACTATCGAAAGCGTGCTCGGCATCAATAAACGCAGCAATACCGCCTGCCTTTTGCGCCTCGGCAATAGCGTGGATTGCCAATGTGGTCTTACCCGACGACTCGGGACCATAGATTTCAACCACACGACCTTTGGGGTAGCCCCCCACTCCGAGTGCGTGGTCGAGGGTAATCGAACCGGTGGGGATAACTGCCACCTGCTCAATGCTCTCGCTATTCATCCTCATAATTGAGCCTTTGCCAAAATCCTTCTCGATTTTGTCCAACACAGCGCTCAACACTTTCTGTTTGTCGGGATTAACTGTAACTTTCTCTGCCATAATTATATCTAATATTTTATATTTGTCGGATACAGGGACAATAGGTCCTCTTTTGTCAATTCCCTCTGGGCCCACTCGGCAATCTGCTGCCAATGATTGGCGGTATTCACCTTGTCGAAAATGTGGAGAATGTGTCCCCTTTCGTCAATGATGAACGTGGTGCGCACAATGCCCATATATTTCCTACCGTACATACTCTTCTCCTTCCACACGCCATACGCCTCGGCAATACTTTTGTCCGTATCGGCTATAAGCGTGAAGTTGAGTTCGTGCTTCTGACAGAAGTTCTGATGCGAGCGGACACTGTCGGGGCTCACGCCCACAATCTCAAAACCCATCTCGGCCAGCGCAGCCTTACCATCGCGCAGACTCTTGGCTTCGAGGGTGCACCCCGAGGTATTATCCTTCGGATAGAAGTACAAAATGAGTTTTTTGCCTGCAAAATCGCTCATTTTAACCTCCTCGCCACTCTGCGTAACTCCCTCAAAATAAGGGGCCTTATCACCATTTTTCAACATATCTGTTTGGACTTGTGCAACTTTTGGGAAATCTATGGTAAAATTAGAGAAAAAATAGGAAAAAACAAAACAATTTTCGCGCAAAAATAATCACTCTCAAAACAGAAAAAGGCAAACCCTTATTGGCTTGCCTTTTGGAGATTTATTTGCGTGTGTGCTATTTTGCCAACACCATACGATTGATGTCCTCGACCAACTGCAAGAACGACTTGTCGGTCTCCATCAAGTTCGTTACAGCCTTGCAAGCGTGCAACACCGTTGCGTGGTTCTTGCCACCGATGGCCGCACCAATTGCCGAAAGGGGCGATTTGGTATGTTGCTTGCAGAGGTACATTGCAATCTGGCGTGCTTGGGCGATGTCGCGTGTCCTCTTGGGGGAGTCAAACACACTCTCCTCAATATTGAGATACTCACAAACAACCTTGCGGATGTGGTCGATGGAAATCTCTTTGGGACTGATTTTCACATACATCTTCAAGACCTCCTTCGCCAGAGTGATGGTAATCTTGCGTCCCAAGAACGACGAGTTTGCCACCAGCGCCGAGAGTGCGCCTTCAATCTCTCGAATGTTGGCGTTGATATTCTCCGCAAAGTAGGTCACAACCTCCTCGGGCAACTCCACACCCAATTTGAAGGCTTTATTGCGGATAATCTTCACTTTGGTTTCGTAGTCGGGCTGTGTGAGTTCGGCTGCAAGTCCCCACTTGAAACGGGTCAAGAGGCGGTCATTGATATCACTCAACTCCGAGGGACGCTTATCCGAAGTGAGGATAAGTTGCTTACCCGAAAGGTGAAGGTGGTTGAATATATTGAAGAATGCGTTTTGCGTACTTCCCTTATTACCAGATAGTTCCTGAATGTCATCAATAATGAGCACATCGACCATCTGGTAAAAATTGATAAAGTCGTTAGGCTCCTTATTCAGCACTGCGGTGGTGTATTGTGCCTGAAATTTATTCATCGACACATAGAGCACCTGCAACTCGGGATGGCGTTGTTTAATCTCCATACCGATAGCCTGCGCAAGGTGGGTCTTACCCAATCCCGAATCGCCAAAGATATAGAGGGGGTTGTAGGCCGTCTTACCGGGCTCAATAGCCACCGCCATACCCACACTGCGCACCAAACGGTTGCAATCACCCTCAATAAAGGTCTCAAAAGTGTAGTTTGGGTTGAGTTGCGAGGGTATTTCGAGGCGTTTGATGCCGGGAATTACAAAAGGATTTTTTATCTTTGCGGTATCTTGTGGGTCGGGCACGCGCGGAGTATTCACAACCTCTGCAACAGGTTGGCTCTCAACCGAGGGCACAGAGTAGCGCAACGAGGTGTTGTTTCCGAAGTGCTGATAGATGATAGGACGGAGCGAGGGGATGTAGTTGCGCTCGATGTGGAATACGCAATCCTCGCTTGGCAGGCGCAGACGCAGGGTCTTACCATCGTACCCCAGGGGCACAATGGGCTGAAACCATTTCGCAAACTCCTCTGCGGATGTTTGCTCCTTGATTTGAGCCAGACAGTTCTGCCATACGTCGCTGTATGTTGCCGTGTTCGCTATCATTTATAGAATTGGGTAACGATTGATTTTCGACTACAAAATTGTGTATAAAATTATTAAAAAAAACATCTTTTTCTATTGCAAAATTAATATTAATTGTTATGGGAAAAGTAATTAATTTTTCACCCCCGATTTTAATGTGCTGATATTGAGAATTGATGAATTTTTTTGTATATTTGCCTATTGGAATTTCGAATTATGTAAAACAAAATATATAAATAAAACTTATAACTATTTTAACTCACTATGGAACAGTACATTCTCGACAGAGCACAGAAATGGCTCGACGGAAATTATGACGAAAAGACCAAAGCGCAGATTCGCGACCTTATGGCAAATGACCCCAAAGAACTCTCCGAGAGTTTCTATCAGGATCTCGAATTTGGCACAGGTGGTCTGCGCGGTATTCTCGGTGTTGGCACCAACCGTATGAACGTATATACAGTAGGTATGGCAACCCAGGGCTTGGCTAACTATTTGAAGAAATGCTTTGAGGGTGAGGAGATTAAGGTTGCCGTATCGCACGACTGCCGCAACTTCTCGCGCGAGTTCGCAGAGCGCACCGCCGACATCTTCGCCTCCAATGGTTTCAAGGTTTATCTCTTCGAGTCGTTGCGCCCCACCCCCGAGTTGAGTTTTGCAATTCGCGAACTCGGTTGCAAGAGTGGTGTGATGGTGACCGCCTCACACAACCCCCGCGAGTACAACGGCTACAAGGCCTATTGGGAGGATGGTTCGCAGGTGATTGCTCCCCACGACAAAAACATCATCGACGAGGTGAACAAGATTACCTCCGTAGATCAGATTATCAGTGGCTTGCATCCCGAGAATATTGAGATTATCGGTGAGGAGTTCGACAAGATTTACTTGGAGAGGGTTAAGGGTCTTTCGCTCTCGCCCGAGGCTGTGGCAAAATACCACGATATGAAGATTGTCTACACCCCCATTCACGGTTGCGGTCATAGACTTGTTCCCGCTTCGTTGCGCAACTACGGCTTTACGAATATTTCAACCGTTGCAGAGCAGATGGTAATCGACGGCAACTTTCCCACAGTTGAGTCGCCCAACCCCGAGGAGAGGACTACTATGCGTATGGCCATTGAGCAGGGACAGCGCGAGGGTGCCGAGATTGTTATGGCCACCGACCCCGATAGTGACCGTATTGGTATTGCCGTACCCGATGAGAATGGCAACTTCGTGCTCCTGAATGGCAACCAGACCTGCGTACTTCTGACCTACTATATGTGCCGTCGTTGGAAAGAGAACGGCCTCTTGGATGGTAAACAGTACATCGTAAAGACCATCGTAACGAGCGAGATGATGGCCGACGTGGCAAAGAGTTTCGGTGTTGAGTACTTCGACTGCCTGACCGGTTTCAAGAACATCGCGAAGGTCATCCGTGCGGAGGAGGCAAATGGTAAAGTATATATTGGTGGTGGTGAGGAGAGTTTCGGCTTCCTTGCGGGCTCCTTCTTGCGCGACAAGGACGGTGTTTCGGCTTGTTCGCTGGCTGCCGAGGCTGCTGCTTGGGCAAAGAGCATCGGCACTACCCTCTACCAACTCATCAAAGACCTCTATGTAGAGTACGGCTTCTATAAAGAGGGTCTTGTGTCGGTTGTTCGCAAAGGTCAGGAGGGCGCTGCCGAGATTAAACAGATGATGGTTGATTTCCGCGCCAATCCTCCCAAACAGATTTGCGGTTCGGACATTGTAACCATCAAAGATTACCAATCCTCCGAGGCTCTGGATGTTAAGAGTGGCCAGAGGGTAGCCATCGACATCGACAAGTCGAATGTTTTGCAGTACCTGACTGCCGATGGCACCATCCTTTCGATTCGTCCCAGCGGTACGGAGCCCAAGATTAAGTTCTACTTTGGCGTGAAGGAGCCCCTCGCATCGCTTGCCGACTACGACAAGGTTTCGGCACAGCTCGACCAGAAGATTGAGCAGATGAAAAAGGAGTTAAATCTCGTTTAGCTCTTGGTCTAACATAGAAAGTGTAATTCAAAATAGAGGCGGTTGCAGATTTGCAACCGCCTCTATTTTGTCGTTAGACTTTCAGAGTGTATTTTTTTCCATGATAACTTGCGCCAACGTAAATAGAAGACCAGTTTGACTTAGTACTACCAGCCTCTATTTTGAAAACCTCACTTGCAATACATTCGCCATCAATATAGACATATACTGTCGCATATACATCTTCGTCTTGGGGACAATTAAGATAAACCCGATGCTTTGCTGTATCTCCGTTGTTGTTTACTGTACCTGAGTATGTATCTAAAGAGAACTGGCAAGTGAAGTCATCATTTGAAATAACTGTCTTCTTGTCATTGTTAACAACTTCATTATCTGCGAAAACATTCATTGTAGCAAACACTGCCACGATTGCCAAAAACATAAACTTTTTCATTTTTCTTCTAAGTTTTAATAAGTTTCCCCTACTCTATTTGGTGGGCTTTTCGGGAACTGCCGAAAGTACCTTTTTTATAATTATGTCACAATTACGCACAAAAAAAGCGCGGTACTTTTCGTATCTCGCTCTGACAAGGTGTTTGGCGTAACCTGAGAAGCTCCGAAATGACAAAAAGCCCACGCCCATAGCGTGAGCATTTCAATCATCATTCCAAGCTGCTCTATATTAAGTCGCCAAACTTTCGTCAGAGGTGGAAGTAATTAAAACGCTTTTTCTTATGTATGTTCCTAAATGTGCGTAACCAAGTACGCTAATGTTTCATAGGCAAAATTGGTTTATTTCCTTTTACAAAAATAGCGATATATTTTCAATAATCAAAACCCGCCACCCAAAATCACTCATTTTGGGCGTGCGTGGCTTTTGCGCCACTTTTGCCACCAAAAGTGGCAAAGAAAAGCGGGCAACCACGTTGCCCGCAATAAAGCGCGGTAGATGCCAACCGCCTCATCTGCGATGAGTCGTGGCAAGACGTGTTTTACAGACCCCTCCGCCCTTCGGGCACCTCCCCTAACTTCGGGGAGGAGAATAAAATTTTCAACTTTCAACTTTCAATTCTCAATTTTATCCGTATCTTTGTGGTGCTGTTAGGGGTGCCAAGCCCGAAGAGTGGAGCCACGCAGAGTTCCACGCGCAAGGGCTGGCTGAGATGATACCCTCCGAACCTGATATGTATAATGACAGCGCAGGGAAACGGTCAATTGTGTGGCGTGTGGGCCTATGGGGTCCGCAGGTGCAGGAGAAAAATTAAACGTGTTGCCGTATTCCCGAATGGTTGAGGGGATGCGGATTTTTTTGTTTCACACAACACCATAAAACTATGAAAACTACAATTCTACACCAATCGCTTGCCACTGCACTCGATGCAGTGAGGACAAAGAGCCCACTCGTGCACAACATCACCAACTATGTGGCAATGAACAACTCTGCCAACGCACTGCTCGCCATCGGGGCCTCGCCCGTTATGGCCCATTGGACCGACGAAATGGAGGAGATGGTTGCCATCGCGGGGGCGCTGGTTATCAACATTGGCACCCTCGATGGAGAGTGGATTGAGGGTATGTTTGCTGCGGGTAGGGCGGCTCGTCGTCGCGGTGTGCCCATTGTTTTGGACCCTGTGGGTGCGGGTGCTACCTCCCAGCGCACGACCACTGCTCTGCGACTTATCGAGGAGTGTAAACCTACGGTCATTCGTGGTAATGGTAGCGAGATTATGGCGCTTGTGAATGCCGACGTGAAGAGCAAGGGTGTAGATAGTAGTGCTTCGAGCCACGATGCTCTCTCGGCAGCCAAAACCCTGGCACACAATACGGGCGCTGTGGTGGTTATCTCGGGTGCAACCGACTACATTACCGATGGCACCACGACCCACACCGTTGAGGGGGGCGATGAGATTATGACCGCAGTGACAGGTATGGGTTGCACCTCTACGGCTTTGGTGGGTGCTTTTTTGGCGGTGGAGGCAGACGCTATGGTTGCCGCCACGAGCGCTATGGCTGTGATGAGCCTTGCGGGTGAGAGGGCTGCGACCTACTCGAAGGGCTCTGGCTCTATGCAGATTAATTTCCTCGACGAACTCTACAATCTGACCAGCGAAACACTATGAAAAAGACTCTGAAATTGTACCTCGTGACAGACCGCCCATTGTCATTGGGGCGCTCTTTGGAGGAGATTGTGGGTGAGGCTGTGGCGGGAGGTGTCACGATGGTGCAACTGCGCGAAAAGGAGGCCCCTACGGGGGAGTTTGTGGCCCTCGCACGCAGGCTCAAAGCACTCCTTGCTCCACTTGGCATACCACTCATTATCAACGATAGGGTCGATGTGGCACTTGCTGCCGATGCCGATGGGGTTCACATTGGCCAGAGCGATATGGCCTACGAGGATGCGCGCCGATTGCTGGGGGCAGAGAAAATAATTGGCCTTTCGGTGGAGAATTTCGAGGATTTGGAGCGGGCAAACTCGCTGGATGTCGATTACATTGGCATCTCGCCCGTCTATGGTACCCCCACGAAGAGCGACACCGCAACGCCTTTCGGCTTGGAGGGTTTGCGCGAGGCTGTGAGGCGCTCGGTACACCCTACGGTGGCAATCGGGGGTATGAACGCCTCGACCATCGGTGAGGTTATGATGGCGGGTGCGGATGGTGTGGCTGTGGTGTCGGCCATCTGCTCGGCACCCTCGCCCCGCAAGGCCGCCGAGGAGTTGAGATGTATTATAAACCAAACAGATAAAACTATGAGTTGGACCCAAGAGGTATGGCAGAAGTCGCTGCCAATTTATGAGCGTATTACTCGCCACCCCTTCATCAAGGAGTTGGCGGAGGGAACGCTCGCTGTCGAGAAATTTGTGCGCTACATTGCGCAGGATGAAATCTACATCAAAAACTACGGCGAGGAGATGTTTCTGCTTGCCGATATGCTCCCCGCAGGGGGTATGCAGGAGATGTTTCGCGCCTACGCCAAAGAGGGTATGGAGGCGGAAGGGGCTATGCATCAGATGCTCATTGAGCGCTTCGGCATAGATACGGCTGTGGAGCCCTCGTCGGTCACAGCCGGTTATATGGCACACACCCGCAAGTATATAAACTCGGGCTCGGTGGCTCTTGCCCTTGCCGCAATGTTGCCCTGTATGTGGATTTACAACCAGGTGGGACTCTACATCTACAACCACCGCAATCCCAACCCCAATCCCTATGCCGAGTGGGTGGCAACCTACGCTTCGGAGGACTTTACGGAGGGCACACGTCAGGTGTTGGAGATGTGTGACCGCTATGCAGCCGAGGCAACACCCGAGCAGAGGGAGGAGATGACCAAAGCCTACCTTGTGGCTGCCGAATATGAGTGGGCATTCTGGAATTGGGGCTACTATGGTGACCAGGAATAACAAGGTGTGATTATGGCTCAAAAGGGAGAATTTGGACTGATAGAGTATATAAAGCGCCACTTTTCGCTACCCGAAGGGGTGGTGGGTATTGGTGACGACTGCGCCATCATCGGGGGCGAGAGTGGGGACCTATTGGTGAGCACCGATATGCTCATCGAGGGGGTCCATTTTCTGCGCGAGAAAGCCTCGCCCGAGGATGTGGGGTGGAAGGCAGTGGCGGTCAATTTGAGCGATATTGCCGCGATGGGTGGAACACCCATTGCCACCTTCCTCTCCATCGCACTGCCCAAAGATGCACAAGAGGGATGGGCGGAGCGTTTCATTGAGGGCTATGCGGAGATAAGCCGACGCTTTGGTGTGCCACTGCTGGGTGGCGACACCACCTCTTCGTTGCGCGATGTTGTCATCAATGTGGGCATCGTGGGACGCTGTGAGCGTGGCAAGGCCCTCGGTAGAGGCGGAGCAAGGGTGGGGGATACCATCTTTGTTACAGGTACTCTCGGCGACTCGGGAGCGGGTTTGAAGGCCCTCCTTGCAGATTTGGCCCGCACGGAGGAGTGCGACCATCTGATAGGGAAACACCTGCGCCCCATACCACGCATAGCGGAGGGCGAGAGGCTCTTGGCAACAGGGATGGTGGGTGCAATGATGGATATTTCGGATGGCATAGCCTCCGACCTCGGGCACATTTTGCGCGCCTCGGGTGTGGGGGCCTATGTGGAGTTGGAGCAGTTGCCACTCTCCCCGCAACTCCAAACCCTTTGCCGGCAGCAGGGGTGGAGTACCCACGAACTTGCAACCTCGGCAGGGGAGGACTTCGAACTACTCCTCACCGCCCCCGAAGAGATAGCAAAAGAGGTCGATTTCCCCCTCTATCCAATTGGCAAAATCACGGAAGGAGAGCCGAAGATAGAGTGGCGCAAGGGTGGCGCAAGGATAGAGTTTAATGGTAAAGGATATACGCATTTTTAGACTATGAATAAGAAACAGTACAAGAGAGTGCTCACTATCGCGGGCTCCGACTCGGGTGGTGGCGCAGGCATACAGGCCGACATCAAGGCTATCTCGGCAATGGGTTGCTTTGCAACCTCGGCAATCACCGCTGTGACGGTGCAAAATACCCTCGGCGTGGAGGCCGTACACCCAATTCCTGTGGAGATTCTGCGCGGACAGATAGATGCCGTACTCTCCGACATTGGCACCGATGCTGTGAAGATTGGGATGCTCCACTCGTCGGAGGTGGTGGAGGTTGTGGCGGAGGCTTTGGCTCGTCACACTGCCCCCAATGTGGTGCTCGACCCCGTGATGGTCTCCACCTCGGGACACCGCCTCATCGAAGAGAGTGCCATCGAAACCCTCAAACGGGTACTGCTACCCCGCGTGAGGGTCATAACCCCCAATCTGCCCGAGGCGGAGATTCTTGCAGGCGTGAAGATAACCTCTGCCGAGCAGTTCCCCGCAGTGGCGCGACAACTCTCACAAGGGGGCAAGGTTTCGGTCTTGCTCAAAGCGGGACACCTCACCGATGAAGAGGTTGTGGATGTGTTCTACAATGCCGAGGAGGACACCCTGACGGAGTTGCCCTCCCACCGCATCAACACCCCCAATACACACGGTACGGGATGCACCCTCTCCTCGGCCTTTGCGGCGGCTCTGGCACAAGGCCTTCCACTTACGGAGGCAGCACGCAAGGCAAAGGAGTATATAGACCGAGCCATTCGCTCGGGTGCCGACTATGCCATAGGCGGTGGTCACGGCCCCGTCAATCACTTTTGGCGATTTGATGAATAGGGAGGAGTGAGTGAAAACACAAAAAGGGCGGTCAATTTGACCGCCCTTTTCGTGCTATGTGGAATAGGATTATTTATCCAACTTGGGACCAGCAGCAACGAGATTCTTACCCTCCTCGTTGGTGGTGAACTTCGAGAAGTTCTTGATGAACCTGCCTGCCAAATCCTCGGCCTTAACAGTCCACTCTGCCTCGGTTGCATAGGTGTCGCGGGGGTCCAAAATGGCCGAATCCACGCCGGGCAACTCGGTAGGTACGGTGAAGTTGAAGTAGGGAATCTGTTTGGTAGGTGCGTTGTCAATCGAGCCATCCAAGATAGCGTCGATGATACCGCGAGTGTCCCTAATCGAGATACGCTTGCCGGTGCCATTCCAACCTGTGTTCACAAGGTAAGCAGTAGCGCCCGAAGCCTGCATCCTCTTCACGAGTTCCTCGCCATACTTGGTGGGGTGCAACGAAAGGAACGCTGCGCCAAAGCAAGCCGAGAAGGTGGGGGTAGGCTCGGTGATACCACGCTCGGTACCTGCGAGTTTTGCGGTGAAGCCCGAAAGGAAGTAGTACTTGGTCTGCTCGGGGGTCAAAATCGAAACGGGAGGCAACACACCAAATGCGTCTGCTGAAAGGAAGATAACCTTCTTTGCAGCGGGAGCCTTCGAGATGGGCTTAACGATGTTGTTGATGTGGTAGATGGGGTACGAAACGCGAGTGTTCTCGGTTACGCTCTTGTCTGCAAAGTCGCAGTGGCCCTCCTCATCAACAGTCACATTCTCCAAGAGTGCGTCACGACGGATAGCGTTCCAGATGTCGGGCTCGCTCTCCTTGTCGAGGTTGATAACCTTTGCATAGCAACCGCCCTCGAAGTTGAATACACCCTCGTCGTCCCAGCCGTGCTCGTCGTCACCGATGAGTTGGCGTTTGGGGTCGGTTGAAAGGGTTGTTTTACCGGTGCCCGAAAGACCAAAGAAGATAGCGGTCTCGCCCTTCTCGTTGGTGTTTGCCGAGCAGTGCATCGAGGCAATACCCTTCAAAGGAAGCAGGTAGTTCATATAGGAGAACATACCCTTCTTCATCTCACCACCATACCAAGTGTTGATGATAACCTGCATCTTCTCGGTGAGGTTGAAAACAACTGCGGTCTCGCTGTTCAGGCCGAGTTCTTTGTAGTTCTCAACTTTTGCCTTCGAGGCGTTGAGTACCACGAAATCGGGCTCGCCATAGTTTGCGAGTTCCTCCTCGGTGGGGCGGATGAACATATTTTTCACAAAGTGAGCCTGCCAAGCAACCTCCATAATGAAACGGATTTTCAGGCGCGAGTTCTCGTTGGCACCGCAGAAGGTATCCATAACGTAGAGTTTCTTGCCGTTGAGCTGGTCGGTAGCAATCTTTTTGAGTTCTTTCCAAGCCTCGGGAGTTACGGGCTTGTTGTCGTTTTTGTACTCCTCGCTGGTCCACCATACGGTGTTCTCGCTGATTGCGTCTTTTACGAAGAATTTGTCTTTGGGCGAGCGTCCGGTGTAGATACCGGTCATTACGTTCACTGCGCCGGTCTCGGTGAGTTGTCCTTTCTCGAAGCCGGTGAGTGCGGGGTTGGTCTCGTCCTCAAAGAGTTGCTCATAGGAGGGGTTGTAGATAATCTCGGCACCCTCAATGCCATACTTGGTCAAATCCAATGTAGCCATAGTTTGCTATATTTTTTTGAGTGATTAATATATAATTCGTGATAATATATCCTAACTAACCGAGTGCAAAGGTAATACCTTTATTGTTATTTTAGGAACACTGCGTGTAAATTTTACATTAATTTTTTTTCACTCCCCGCCTCTGCCACACCGAGGCAGGGGTGAGGTCTGTCAATTGAGAATTCAAAATTCAAAATTCAAAATTATTCCCTCTCATAAGTTAGGAGAGGGTCCGCGTAGCGGGGGTGAGGTCTGTAAAATCCGTCTTGCCACGACTCATTGCAGATGAGGCGGTTGGCATCTACCACTCTTTATTGCGGGCAACGTGGTTGCCCGCTTTTCTTTGCCACTTTTGGTGGCAAAAGTGGCGCAAAAGCCACGCACGACATCTATGGCGGGAGGGCGGAGCGCAAAGCCTAAAACAAACGCTACGCGGGCAAAGCATTTGCCGTCTTTGTTTTTTAACGCCTTTGCGCTCCGCCCTCGCCACGACCTCACAAGGAGGTCGCTTCTCCGCCGACGATGTAAAGTGCGGGTTCAAGGTGCGCCCTGGCGGGCGCAGGTATTAAAATAGATACCCGAGAAGAAGTTGAAAGTTGAAAGCAGTCTGCCCCCACTCGGTCACGGGTATTAAAAAAGATACCCGAGAACAAGGGGGAGGAAACCCTCTCATAAGTTAGGAGAGGGTGCCCGAAGGGCGGGTGAGGTCTGTCAAAATAGTCTTGCCACGAATCATTGCAAGTGAGGCGGTTGGCATCTACCGCGCTTTATTGCGGGCAACGTGGTTGCCCGCTTTTCTTTGCCACTTTTGGTGGCAAAAGTGGCGCAAAAGCCACGCACGCCCAAAATGAGTGATTTTGGGTGGCGGGTTTTGATTATTGA
>JAZOCT010000040.1:0-17858 GCA_045596685.1 Tidjanibacter sp.
GTGGGCTGCTTAATGCTTATATTCCTCCCTAAATCCCTCCTTTGACAAAGGAGGGACTTGCTCAAAGAGCCTCAAAAAGGCTCTTTGATAAAGCGGATGTTTCGGAATTTCAATAAGTTGAAATTCACGAAACTCACGTTAATTTAATAGCAGCCATTTATCAGTTATCAGTTATCAGTTATCAGTTGTCAGACCCCCTTTGTTCTTCTCGGGTATCTTTTTCGATACCCGAGATTTTTTTCCCTACAAAATTAGAGGTCCCACCCCTTTGTTCTCGGGTATCTTTTTTAATACCCGCGTCCGAGTGGGGCTGACTGCTCTCAATTCTCAATTCTTCTCGGGTATCTTTTTCGATACCCGAGATTTTTTTTGCCCAAAAATTTGGAGGTAACAAATTTTTCTCTACCTTTGTACTGTACTAATACATTAATACACCAATACACTATGATTAAAGTAAAGAATCTCACATTCCGTTATCGCGGCAGGGGCCACATCTACCGCGATTTCTCGCTCGACATTCAGGTCGGGCGAATCTATGGGCTACTCGGTGCCAACGGCACAGGTAAGAGTACGCTTCTGAAACTCATTGCGGGACCTCTCGCCCCCGATGCGGGAGAGGTGGAGGTTATGGGCTGTAAAGCCTCGGAGCGCAAAGTAGCAATGCTCGCCTCCATCGCCATTGTACCCGAGGAGTTCTCACTCCCCAACATCACCACCTCGGAGTACATCAGGCTCACCGCCCCCTTCTACCCCACCTTCGATTACGACTTTATGGCAAGAGCGCTCTCGGAGTTCGGTGTCGATGCGGCAATAAAATTGGGCTCTCTTTCGATGGGTGGGCGCAAAAAGGTACTCATCGCCTTTGCGATGGCGTGCGGCACCCCACTCTTGTTGCTCGACGAGCCCACAAATGGTCTTGACATCCCCTCGAAGGCTGTATTTCGTCGTCTGCTGGCCGAGTGGGCCACCCCCGAGCGCACAGCCATCATCTCCACCCATCAGGTGAAGGATGTGGAGAATCTCCTCGACCACATTGTGATTATTGACCAGCGAGGTCTTGTTGTGGATGCCTCCACATACGATATTTGCCAAAGGCTCCACTTCGCCATCGATAGTAGCGCGGAAGGTGCCCTCTACTCCACCCCATCGCTTGGTGGCTATGCAACGGTGCGTCCCAACAACACCTTTGCGGAGAGCAACCTTGACCTCGAACTGCTCTTTGGTGTGGCCACTACCAAGCGCGAAGAGATAAAAAGTATCCTAAACTCCCCAAACAAATAGTACGATTATGAACAACCGATTTTCTTTCCGCCGTTTTTGGCTTCTTGCCCGCAAGCACTACACCGAGAACCGCCAGAACTACCTCATCATTGCGGGCATCTACGCCTTGTTTCTTGCCTATGGCATTTGGGCGTGCCTGCGTGGTGACTACCCCTCGCTGGATGCTTTCGAGGTGATGGTCATTTTTGCCTTCATTGTCACCCCCATTTTGAGTGCGAAGATGAACTTCACGCCTTATGTATATACGGGCAAACAGGTGGAAGGCTTCACCCTCCCTGCCACACAGGGTGAAAAATTCCTCTTTGCGGTGCTCAACACCATCCTGCTCACCGCACTCGCTGTTACCTTCATTGAGGTGCCGGCGAGCATCCTCCACTCCCACATTGACTTTGCGCCCGATTGGTCCAATGGCAGCACACTCGTTGGCGTGTGGTTTTCGGGCTTGGCTCCCCTTGTGGAGGTTTCGCTGATATTCTTCTCCACAGCCGTACTCGCTTGCACAATGGCACACAAGGGCAATGTTGCAAAGCCAATGTTCCTCATTTGGGCCGTATTGATACTCGTTCACGCCTTCCCCGTGTTGCTGCTTCCCGCAGGCGACGGTGCGAGTGTCGCACAGCTCAACGTACCCTTCTTCACCGCGCTCTTTGAGAGTTCCTTGACTGTGGGTGGCACCCAACTCGAATTCGAGACGGCGCCTCTTTTCTCCCTCGCACATTGGCACACCTTTGTGCTCCCCACAATGCTTGTGGTGGCTGCGTGGTTCAAATTCAAAGAGTACCAAGTAAAGTAGCACACTATGGAGTTCGGAACAAATAAACCCATCTACCTGCACATCTACGACATAGTCGTGGAGCGCATAATCCTCAATACTTGGGGTGAGGGCTATCGCGTACCCTCGGTGAGAGAACTCGCGGTGGAGTTGCAGGTAAACCCCAATACTGTTATGCGAGCCTACGATGCGTTGTGCCAGAACAACATCATCACCCCCTCGCGTGGCATCGGTTATTTTGTGGCAGAGGGTGCCCGCGAAAGAGCCCTCACCGAGAGCCGCCGAGAGTTTATTGAACGTGACCTAATGGAGGTATTCCGCCGTATGGAAACACTCGGCTTCACCCCCAATGAACTAACAGAACTTTACACCAACTATCAAAAACAAGAGAGAGATGAAAACAAGTAACATAATACTCCTTGCCACCTCCTGTACACTCACCGCCCTTGCGGCCTTCCAAGTGTGGTATGGAGTGCATCAAATCAGAGAGTGCAAAGAGGCAATGCGCCCCATTGTGGAACAGATAGACGCTACCGATATCAAGGTTATCCGTATGGAGCGTGGTAACTACAACTACATTGCAGGCAACACCGACATCAACGCAGACGGTAGCAGCATAATACGTTTCACTCACAGTCGCCCCACCCCCGAGATGTTGCGCATTGAGGGCGACACACTCGTTGTCGCCACCGACAATCGAGTGGTCATCAACATCCCCTCCGCCACCCATATCATCGGCTGGGATGGCTCGGTAGAGGATTTGACCGTCAAGTAATTGAGTTTTTAGTTTGTGTTGCAAAAAGAGAGGTGAACCCGTTGGGCTCACCTCTCTTTGATATTCTTTCTTTTAGCATTTTTTCATCTTCTCAACGCGAGGTCGGGCATAGTCGAGTGTTACCTTGAACTCCTGCAATCCCGATGAAGGCAACTCAAACATCGCATCCGTAACAATCGCCTCGCAAATACTACGCAGACCTCGGGCTCCGAGTTTGAACTCCACAGCCTTATCCACAATAAAGTCCAGCACCTCATCCTCAAACGAAATCTTCACACCATCCAACTCAAAGAGTTTGGTGTACTGTTTGATAATCGAGTTCTTGGGCTCGGTGAGAATCTGGCGCAAAATCTCCTTATCAAGAGGTTGGAGGTAGGTCAGCACAGGCATACGGCCCACAAGTTCGGGAATCAAGCCAAAGGAGCGCAAATCCTGGGGAGTGATATACTGCATAATGTTCTTCCTATCGACATACTGCGCCGCGCCCTGATTGTAGCCCACCACGCGAGTGTTGAGCCTCTGGCTAATCTTCTTCTCGATGCCATCGAAAGCACCACCACAGATGAAGAGGATATTGCTCGTATTGACCTGCACAAACTTCTGTTCGGGGTGCTTACGTCCTCCCTGCGGGGGAACATTGACCACCGTTCCCTCCAAAATCTTCAACAGAGCCTGCTGCACACCCTCGCCACTCACATCGCGGGTAATCGAGGGGTTGTCGCTCTTGCGGGCAATCTTATCAACCTCGTCGATAAAGACAATGCCCCTTTCGGCCTGCTCCACATTGTAGTCGGCCACCTGCAAGAGGCGCGAGAGAATACTCTCCACATCCTCGCCAACATAGCCCGCCTCGGTCAAGACCGTAGCATCCACAATCGTGAAGGGCACTTTCAGCAGTCGCGCTATGGTCCTCGCCAGCAAGGTTTTACCCGTACCTGTCTCGCCCACCATAATGATGTTGGACTTCTCAATCTCCACATCGTCAA
The DNA here is from genome assembly GCA_045596685.1 of Tidjanibacter sp. Taxonomy (GTDB): domain Bacteria; phylum Bacteroidota; class Bacteroidia; order Bacteroidales; family Rikenellaceae; genus Tidjanibacter. The sequence goes on from JAZOCT010000040.1 coordinate 3,815, forward strand.
TGGTCGCACTCTCCGAGTTGGGCGAATTTCTCTTTGCCACATTCTGCTTATCCTGCGCAGCCAAGAGGCGTTTGTAGTGGTTGTAGACCGCCACCGAAAGTGTACGTTTGGCAGCGTCCTGACCTATCACATACCTATCCAAGAAGGCCTTAATTTCGGCAGGTTTCAACAAATCGCTTTGCTTAATGGGAGCCGCTGCACTCTTTCGCTTTTTATTGTTTGCATTCTGTTCCTGCAACACCTCATAGCCACGCTCCACGCACTCGTCGCAGATGGTCGCACCATTCATACCCGAAAAGAGCATCCCCACCTCCGTAACGCTACGTCCGCAGAACGAGCAGGAATCCATACCACCTCCTCGGCGGTTATCTTTGTTATTTGCCATCCTATCGCCCTTATTTCTTACGTCCTACAAGCACCTCATCAATCAAACCATAGGCCTTTGCCTCTTCGGCACGCATCCAATAGTCGCGGTCTGCATCGACCTCTATCTTCTCTATCGGCTGTCCCGAGTGGTGGGCAAGAATCTCGTAGAGTTCGCTCTTGTATTTGAGAATCTCACGCGCGGTAATCTCAATATCCGAAGCCTGACCCTGCACGCCACCCATAGGTTGGTGAATCATCACACGCGAGTGGGGCAATGCCGAGCGCTTACCTTTGGCACCCGCTGTGAGCAACACCGCAGCCATACTTGCCGCCATACCCGTACAGATGGTCGATACCTCGGGAGCAACAAGTTGCATAGTGTCGTAGATGCCCAAGCCTGCCGACACACTACCTCCGGGAGAGTTGAGATATATCTGGATATCCTGCTCGGGGTTGGCAGTTTCGAGGAAGAGGAGTTGGGCCTGAATAATGTTGGCTACGGTATCGTCAATGGGGGCTCCGAGGAAGATGATACGATCCATCATAAGCCTCGAAAAAACATCCATCTGCGCCACGTTCAAACTACGCTCCTCAATGATGGTGGGCGACACATAGCCATCCACTATCGATTGATAGCGGTGTAAATTGAGCGAGGAGATACCCTGCGAAAGGGCAAACTTCTGAAATTCGTTTTTCATATTTTGTTGTCTCTTGTTTGATACTCTTTTCTACTGCAAAGGTTGCACCACAACACGGTGGAAAATCCTTCAAAGATACGAAATATTCGCACCTCACCACAAAAACGTGGAGCAAAATTTTCTTCTTTCAACAAAACATTGCGAGTTGGGGTGCCCTTTGGCGGGGGAAGAAGCAACTATCTCTTGAAATTCCCGTCGAAATCCACATCCAACAACTTGAAGGGGTCGAACATTGCGTCAATGACAACTGCGGCTTCAAGTCTTGTCACACACCTTGTTGGGGTGTACTCCTCCAACCCCAAATCATCCCACCAACTTTTGGCCGACAAGGGAACATCTGCCCCCAATTGTCGCAACACTCCGAGCAGTTCCCCAATCGTCACCTCACCCGACGAGAGCCCCAGGCTGCCATTGTAGAAGGGGTGTGCGTATATCTCCTCCGCCAATAGGGGTGAGTCTGGGCGGAAGAGGGTTTGGTTCTCCCACCCGACATTCCTACCCTCTCCTCGGAGAATACCTGTGGCACCAATGCGTTGAACAGCCCCAAAATATCGGTGCTCTTTGGCCACATCCACATAGGGCATAATATAGCATCCCGACTCCAAAAGATGGGACTGCACCTCCCTCACCGAGACCTCTTTTGTCGCTTTTTGCTCCCTAATGGAGAGTGCCGCCACCACACCTGCGGCCTGTCCGAGTTGCATAACAACCGGTTGCAGGCGCGTAGCACCGTTAATGAGATTGGAAACCGACACCGACTTCTCCACAACAAGAAGATTATCGACCCCTTTGGGTATAATCACCCCCAAAGGCACATTGAATGAGGGGATGGGATAGAAATGCAAGTCGGGGAGCGTGCGCCATTCGGGATGGCGGAAATGGTGGTGGTCTACGGCATAGTCGCCAACAGCAATTCCCGTTCTATAATAGGGGTGCTTGTAATCATAAGGGGCCGCAGCAGCATCCATCGTGAAGAAAGCCTCCCCCACTATACGTCTTGATTCGCGATGGTAGGGAAAGAATGGAAGTCCATCATCGGTGGGAAAAACATCGTCTGCAATGCCCAAATTCTTCATACCGAGTTGGGTCTGAATGAAATAAACAAAGCATAGCGTGAAATTTTTAGCCCTTCGCAACGCCTCTTCCCTCTCTCCCCGCGAGGCATCCACAATATTGGCATAGTAGTCATTGCCATAGATGGGCCAATTAATCATATAGCGCCCACCAGGGGTTCTGCCATAGGAAATCATCATCCCAGCAGGCCATATAGTCTGACCTGTCTCCGTAGTTCCGCTACTCAATGAATTCTGACACGAATTGGCAAAAAGCGCAGGGTTGTAATCCTCTGGGCGGGGAATGGTCATATCGGCATCGGGGCCATAGTCTTTGAGAAAGGCTACATAGGTCAAATCTTGTATCACATTGTTTGCCTCCTCGGGGGCAATACTCTCCCCCGTGTCGTACCTCGAATCCATTCCAATCCGATACTCCACCCCACACGCCTTTGCAATATCACCCAACTCTGTGGCATCAATCAAAAGGTCTGTGGTAACGCTCCTTCTGCGCCCCTCTCCATCACGGTACGTCACCCTCCAATGCTCTTTCGCCTTGCGCACATCAATCACCGTTGCGCACCTCTCCACAGTCAAATAGTCTGCACAAGAGTCGCAAATGTTCGTAAAGACCTGCTGACCAATATGTGGGTCGAAATTGATGTTACTCACCCAGCCGGTTTGGAGAGCAGGGTAGCCACCATAACGCGCAGCAAGTGAGTCGGTGAACTCTCCAAAGATACCACTTCGCATCTTGTAGTTGCCATCCACGCAACTCACACCTGCTGATGTCAACATTCCACCAAGCCAGGGTGTCTCCTCAATAATGAGGGTCTCCACCCCCATTCTTGCCGACTGCACACCCGCACTCACACCCGAAGCACCACCTCCAATAATCACAATGGGGGTATGCGACGCAACACACGAACAAAGGAGCGTTGCTATCAAAGAGAACACTATGCCGTATCGTTTCATTCCTTACTACACTTTTATTTACGCCATCAAAGATACAATAATAAATTGAGAGTTGAGAATTGAGAGTTGAGAATTGAATCAACTGCCCTATATGCCCTTAAAAGACAAGAAAAACAAGAGCGACAAGAGATTCTTGTATTTCCTGTAATTCTTGTAATTCTTGCCCCTTTCGGGCTCGCGACTTTGCGAGTCCGCAGCCTATCCCAAAACGCAAAAAGCAAAATAAGCGAGGGAATTTTGTGCCAAAAGAAGGAGCGAGCCCGCAGCTTACTAAACGTAAGTGAGGAGCTCGCTCTCTGAATTTTGGTGCAAAATGCACCGCTTATTTTGCTTTTTTAGCGAGGATTTTGTTGAGCTCTGCAATAGTCACACTCTTATTGGAAACCTTAATAAGAGGAGTAACAGCCTCTACAACCTTCGCCTCATAGACCTTCTCGATGAGTTTGTTGGCCTCGTCCTTGTTCGAAAGAATCTGCTGGGCATAGTTGGTGAGCATCTCGTCTGCTACGTTCATCATACCATACTGTGCAAACTGCGCTGCCGCATAAGCCTTCGCCTCGGCCTGCATATCCTCGGGTTTAACCTCGATGGAGAGTTTCTTTGCAAAGTGTTTCTGAACAGCACTCCACTTCATCATCTCTGCAAAGGGAGCAAAGTCTTTTTCAATCTCCTCCATTGTGAACTTACCCTCGTTGATGGCCAAAAGCCAGCGTTTGAGGAAGTCCTCGGGAAGGGTGAGGTTGGCTTTCTCTACGAGGTACTCGCGCAAAGTCTGGGTGAAGACGTAGTCGCTCTCCTTTTTGAGTTCTGCCTCAATCTTCTTATCAATCATCTTCTCGAACTCCTCGGCGCTCTTAACCTCGCCTGCGGGGAATGCCATCTTGAAGAACTCCTCGTTCATCTCGGGGTCGGCATATTTGCGGATTTTGGTAATGGTGAGGTTGAACTCGGGGTTGATTGCTGCGAGTTCGTTCTCCTTAACGCCCAAAACCGAAGCCCTCTGCTGCTCGCTCTTGTAGAGTTCGTTTACGTTTACAATCATCTGGTCGCCCACCTTCTTACCAATGTAAGGTTTGCGCTCCTCGTCGCTCATACTGATAAGGCCAACGTATGCGTCCTCGGTTTTGATTTCGCCATTGTCGAGAGTGCACATAACAGCCTCGTCTTTCTCCACAACGTCTACATCTACCAACTTGCCATAGGTGCGGAGGAATTGGCTACGGTAGCCCGAGCGCATCTCCTCATCAACTTTGATTTTGTAGCGAGTAACTTTGTCCTTCTCGGTGAGTTCCAAATCGACAACAGGGGCCAAGCCAATCTCGAAGATGAACTCGTGGTCGGTGTTGTTATCGAAGTCGAAAGCACCCTGCTCCTCGCTGGGCATCACGTCGCCCATATAGTCGATACCCTCTTTCTCGATGTAGGCGAAGCAGTTATCCGAAGCCATCTTATAGGCGGTCTCGGCAACTACGCCTTTGCGGTACATCTTGTTGATGATACCCATAGGTACCATACCGGGACGGAAACCGGGAATGTTTGCTTTGCGTTTGTACTCACGGAGTTTTTTGTCCACCTCTGCTGCATAGTCAGCCTCCGAAACGGTGATTTTGATAATCGCGGTTTGATTCTCGCGAGCCTCTTTGATGATGTTCATAGTTGTTATTTATATTTTGTTTCTGATTTCTCTCCTTTTTGCGCACAAATTGCGGGATGCAAAGGTAATAATTTTCTGCCAATTAGCAACTCTCCGAGCACAAAAAAAGAGCCGAGGCGCAAAAGTCCTCGGCTCCGTAGAATCCTCAAAGGGATTTAGTGGGTTTCATTAGAAAACTTTCAGAGTACCACGTTTTGCAAGAATCTCTTTCAAGAGTGCATCGCTCTGCTCTTTGGTAATCTCGGTGAATACCTCGGGCTGTGCGTACTCCTGCGAGGGAGCCAACGCGGGAGCCTTGCCTGCGGGTTTAACGCGGGTGAGGTTCAAACCAACGATTGCCTCATTGTGGAAGAAACCAAGAATGCTCTCGATGTTACCACCTGCGTTAAGAACCAATACGGCGTGACCAGCACCCCACTCTTTCAGTTGCTCACTCTTGATGTAGGTGTAGTTCACATCGTCATACTGGCACTCGAACTCCTTCTCCTCGGGAAGTTTGAAGTAGCCATCCTTAATGATGAATGCCCACTGGCAAATGTACTGCATTGCGCTGGGATCGTATACATCAACTACCTCAAATGTGGGATAAGTAAGTGCGCTTGTATCATTATTGAAGTTGAGAATGAAGGGCAAGCCAACTACGGGCTCCGAGAACCACAACATACTCGATGCCATATCGTACATCATCTGGGTCTTCCACGAACCAGTGTAGTCGGGCGAACTACCGAGGATATCAATGGTACCATCAAAGTTAGCCCACCACTCACCGCACAGACGGTCTGCGGGACCTTTCTCCAAACGTACAATACACTCATTTACAGCACCAATAGTGGTGTTCGAGGTCTCCAAAACAAGTTTGAACTCCATAATCTCGGGATCGGTATTGAGAATCATAACCTCAACAGCAATATCCTTCGAGAAGGGTTTTGCCTTATCCTCTTCTGCAATCTTGTAGTTGTTTACGAATACCATATCGTAGGAGGTGACACGAATGTCTGCCAGAGGTTTGCCATTCTCATCGAGTTCACCTGTGAGGTCCTCTTTTGCAATGTAGGCGGCAGCGTCGCTACTTACATAGTTGGGATCAACCTTCACCGACAAGGTAACATCAGCTGTATTCATAGCGTCGGCATTGGCACCGAAAATCGAAATGGGCACATATACATAGCCACCACCGATACCGCTCTTCACCAACGTCTCCTTAAACTGTACTGTGGTCTGACCAACAGTACCTACGGGTTCCTGGGGACCACACGAAGAGATGGTGACACCCAAGAACAATACGGCTACTAAATATTTAATGTATTTCATATTCTTCTTTCTGTTTTTAGCAGTTACACAATCCATTAGTAACCAGGATTCTGCTGGTTCTTAATCTGGGGATTAGCATCAATCTCCTCTTTGGGAATGGGCAATACGCAACGGCTGTCGGTAATATCCTTAACAAGACCATCGTAGTCCTCACCACTCTTGGTCATTGCCGAGTTCTGCGAAGTACCACGAATAATCTTATCGCCCCAACGCTTCATATTAATCATACGGAAACCTTCGCCAACGAACTCACGGCTCCACTCCTCCTTAATGCTGTTGTAGATACCAGCGGTTGCAGGAAGGCTTGCGTTCTCCTCAATACGAGTTACGCGCAAAGCGTTCACCCATTTAGCAGCATTCGAGTAGTCGCCCATAGCAGCGTAGCACTCTGCAAGGGTGAGGTACATCTCTGCCAAGCGGAAGGGTTTACCTGCATTGAGGTAGTTGAGTTTTTCGCTGGTACGCAACGAGGGGTTACCCTGGAACTTGTAGAAGAGTTCCAAATCGTCGGTGCTGGCACCCTCAACATTCACGCTACGAGTTGCAAAGTATGCTGCGTAGCGAACATCGTTCTCACTGTCGTAGAGATCGAGGAGAGTCTGGCTGGGAATGTACTGGGGGTCGGGAGTCGAACCATCACCAACCTCGTTGTCGTAGATATACAACGAACCAGTCGAGGTAGGAGTATCGTTCAGGTTGCAAGCCGACACAAAGATGAGCTCCGAAGAGGTGTCTTTGGTCCACAAGCCACTCTGACCATCGGCACCAGCAGCCAAAGTGTAGTTGTTGGTGTTGATAACTTCGAGTGCTACGTCAGCAGCGGTGGCGTAGTCCTTCATATTAAGTAATACACGCGCGCGCATAGCGTTCACAGCGTCAATACTCCAATATTTCAGGTTAGCCTCACCTTTGGTGGTGATTGCACCAGCCTTTTCGAGGTCCGAAAGGATGAATTGGTAGGTCTCTTCGAGAGTGTTACGACCAGGATACTTGGTGTTATCCGAGGTGGGAGCATACTCATCAACCAAAGGAAGACCATACTCGTTTGCAGCAGTGTCGGGGTTGTAGGCAACGCAGAATTTGGTAACCAAATCCCAGTAAGCCATAACGCGGGTCATATAAGCCTCGGCGATGTAGAGGTTCAATGCATCTTTATCATCATCCGAAAGAGCTTTGCCGGTGTTCTTATCAACACCCGATTCGAGCAGTTTGGTGTAGGCACCAATTGCGTAGTTCATACTAGCAATAAGGCTGTAATCGGCATACCAAAGACCCTCAACATCGGTGTCATTGGTCTGCATAATCCAAGCATAGAACAGACCGTAGTAGTTACCGAAGTCTGCCATAGCATTGAACAGACCACCACGCATCTCCTCAATATCCCAGCGAGCGCCACCGAACAAACCTTTGGTGGGCGAGTAGATCGAAACGCGCAACTGATTAGCATCGCTCATCGACTGAATACCCTGGGTCTCGTCAATCGAGGAGTAGGGCAACTTGTCCATATTGCACGATACAAGCAGAGTTGCAAGTGCGCTAATTGCAATAAATATAATCTTTTTCATAGTCATATCACAATTTTAAGAGGTTTAGAAGGTAAGTTCAACACCGACAGTGTACTGACGAGTTCCGGGATAGGTACCCTGCGAACCGTTTGCAAAGTACTCGGGGTCGAAACCGAGGTAGTCAGTCAGAGTCCAGAGGTTACGACCAATTGCGTAAACCCTTGCACCCTGGATGAAAGAGTTGTAACCGAAGATGTCGCCAGGGATGTTGTACGATACAGTCAAGTTCTTCAAGCGCAAGAATGCAGCATTCGAATATGCGGTATCGTCAAACTGGAACTGTGTCTTGGCGCGAGGAATGTCGGTAACATCACCAGGCTCCTGCCACATATTCAACAGACGTTTCTCATAGTGAGAACCACCGAGGGTACCGAAGTTAAGGTTGGCGGTGTAGAACTTCTCATTGAGCCACATCCAACGCTCACCGGTCCAGCTGAAATCGGCAGCGATTTGGAGGTTACCCCACATCAACGAAGTACCAAAACCACCCGACCAGTCAGCAACGTAGCTCTTGTTATACCAGTGCTCGTTAGCATCCGAGTACTCTTTGGTGATGTTCATATCCTTGTCATACCACATAGGTGCACCGTCGCGGGGGTCTACACCTGCAAAGAGGGTACCGCTAAACTCACCATAGGAGTGGCCCACTGCATAACGCAAGCCAGTCGAACCATCCACAAAGTCGGTGGTGTCACCATAGAGGGCAAGAATCTCGTTGTCGTTGTAAGAAACCTGACCATAAACGGTCCACAACATATTCTGGGCCTGTACGAGGTCATAACTGAACTGTACCTCAAAGCCTCGGTTGCGCATCTTACCTACGTTACCCCAACCTGCCGAAAAACCGGTGGTTGCCGAGTAGGGAATCTCCATCAACATATCGTCGGTTACACGGTCATAAACCTCAAACTCAATGTTGGTGCGGTTGAACATACGCATCGACAAACCAATGTTCAAGGTCTTCATAACCTCCCAGGTAAGACCCTCATTCGAAGGCGAAGCAATACCGATACCGGTCTGACCGTCGTACTGCAAGCCCGAACCGATAAGACCATAGTAGAGGTAGTTGCTGATACCCGAGTTACCGGTAGTACCATACGATGCTTTCAGACGCAAATCGTTGATGTAGTCATAAGAGAGCATAAACTCCTCACTCTTCACATTCCACATCGCACCTACCGACCAGAAGGTACCCCAACGGTTCTCGGGAGCGAATTTCGACGAACCATCAGCACGGAGCGAAGCGTCGAAGTGGTATTTGCCATCGTAGTTGTACGATGCACGACCAAAGAACGAGTTGAACACCTGGTCTGCTTTCGAGTGACCGGTCAGATAGGTAGTCTCTGCCAAACCGGCGGTCATCATACTCAAACGGTCATCGGTCAAACCCTCGATACCTACACCAAAGCCATCGGAGGTAGCAACAACCGACTCGTGACCTGCAAGCAAGGTCCAGTTGTGGATGTCGTCGATGCTAACCTTATACTCTGCGGTGTTGGTCGAAGTGAGCTGGTAGTAGCGCGAGAAGGTCTCCTGACGAATACCGTTACCAATGGTGGGTTTGTAGGAAGGCATCCTCCAAGCCGAACCACGACCCTCCGATGCATCAATAGCCTGAACTGCTTTCAAGATAAAACCCTCAAAAGGTTTAATCTCCTCGTAGATAATACCGTTGAGCGAAATGCTGTTACCGTGCGAGGGGAATTTCTCATAGTAGTAGTAGGGGTTGTAGAACTCGGTAGCAAAACCGTATTCCGAGTCGAAATAGTCCAACTCCTCGCCCAAGCCCTTGAACGAACCGTCCTCATTGAAGAGAATCTTGTAGGGTGCGTTGTAGGGAGCCTGACCGTAAACAAAGCCGTCTACCGAGTTGGTAGTCCAACCTGTGCTCGAAGTCTGATATTCCGAGTAGGACAAACTGATGTTTGCACCCATTTTGAGCCAGGGTTTCACCTGCGAATCCACGTTGGTACGGAAGGTGTAACGAGTGTTACCCGAGCGGGGAGCAATACCCTCGGTGTCCAAATAACCAGCCGAGATGTAGTAGTTAAGGCCCTGTGCCGAACCGGTAACTGCAATGTCGATACCCTCTACGGGAGCGTCGCTCTGGTATGCATAACCTTTCCAGTCAAAGTTGAAGTCTGCATCGGCAACCCACCTCTTCTTGGCGAGCCACTCCTCTGCTTTGGGGCCCAGATAGGTCAATTCGGGATAAACCAACTCCTCGAAGTGCATCTGCTCAACAGAGGTCATCAACTCATAAGACGAGTTCTCAATCATTGCCGAGAAACCGCGTTTGTAACCAATCTGAACAGTCGATTTGGCAGCGGTACCCTTCTTGGTGGTCACATACATAACGCCATTGGCAGCACGCGAACCGTAGATAGAGGTCGAAGCAGCATCTTTCAGAAGCACCACGTTCTCAATATCATTAGGGTTAAGGTTGTTCAAGATACTTGCGTCTACGGGGGTACCATCGAGCACTACAAGAGGAGAACTACTTGCATTGAACGACGAAGTACCACGCATCCTCATAGTCGAGGCAGCGGTAGGCTCACCAGAAGAGGTGAAGACCTGCAAGCCGGGGATTTTACCCTGCAATACGTCGGCAACGTTAGCAACGGGAGTATTGGCCACTTTGTCACCCTTCACGGTTGAAACCGAACCTACGAGCGATTTCGCAGCAACACCCGAACCGTAACCCACAACAACCAACTCCTCAATTTGAGTTGCATCCGACTGCATCACAACATCGATGGTAGTGCGACCACTCACTGCAACGAGTTGAGTAGCCAAACCAACATACGAGAACTCCAAAGTTGCATCTTTGGGAGCATTAATCTCGTAATCGCCGTCGATGCCAGTGATGGTTGCCACTGTTGTACCGACTACCGAAACAGTCGCGCCAAGAACGGGAGCACCGTCACCATCCACAACCGTACCGGTAATTCGCTGACCTTGTGCCACTGCGCCAACGCAGAACAACAAAGTTGCAAAAATTGATAGTACAATTTTTCTCATACGATTAATTTTTAGTTTGTGTTGTTAATAATTAAGTTTTTGTAGTTTGTTTTGTTTCTATCTCATCCATTTCATCGGCTCAACCCCCGTCATAGGGACCTCGCCAACTTTTTTTTCAACATTTTATCATCAATTCCTCCTTTGGGCCAACTTCGGCACCTCGCACGCCCATCACAGGCAGGCACAGCAAACCTCAAAGATATACTGCACACACGCGTATGGCGCGCGTAACGATGGCGTTCTCAAACACTTACCTTCAAGGAGCGTCTATTTTGCGCCCAAAAACGACGCATTTTATTTCGTAAAGGTAGTTATTCTTCGCGAGATTTCCAACTTTTGCGCAAAAATATTTTCTCATTATTTTGCCCTCGAATCGCTTTTGGTCTATATTTCAGCGCATCCGATGTGCAAAATTTATGGTCGGTGTTTGGCGGACGACATTTGGAGCAATCGGGGCCATCGAAGCCACCCACCACCCCCTTTATCGAACCACAAATTCACCCCTTTATCGAACCACAAATTCACCCCTTAACCTCTCCCTTTGGAGGGCCACAAACTTACCCTCTCTACTCCCACTCTATCGGACCACAAATTCACCCCCTCTGGCAGACCTTTGGAACGCCTTTGGCGGACCACAAATTCACCCTCCGAGAATAATTCTCAATTCTCAATTCTCAATTCTCAATTTTTATGACTATATTTGTGGATTAATTCCGGTGAAGATTATTAAAACAAAGATAACTCAAAATCACAACGACCTATGAACAACAATGTTACGCGCAGGGCGGCAGACAATATCCGCATCCTTGCCCTCTCAATGGTAGAGAAAGCCAAATCGGGACACCCTGGTGGAGCAATGGGTGGTGCAGATTTCATCAATGTGCTCTACTCGGAGTTCCTCCGCTACGACCCCGACAACTACTCCTATCCCTTCCGTGACCGTCTTTTCCTCGACCCCGGCCATATGTCGCCTATGCTCTATGGCGTACTCGCGCTGGCCGACATTATGCCCATTGAGGAGTTGAAAAACTTCCGCCAATGGGGAAGCGTAACTCCCGGACACCCCGAGCGTGATTTGGCACACGCCATTGAGAACACTTCGGGCCCTCTCGGTCAGGGTCACGCAATGGCTGTGGGTGCTGCTATGGCGGAGCGTTTCTTGGCTACTCGTTTTGGTGAGTGGACTGCTCACAAAACCTACGTCTACATCTCCGACGGAGCCGTAGAGGAGGAGATTTCACAAGGCGTTGGTCGCGTTGCCGGACACCTCGGACTCGCAAACCTTATTATGTTCTATGATGCCAACAACATTCAACTTTCGACCACCGTAGAAGATGTTGATAGCGAGGATGTTGCAGCCAAATACAAGGCTTGGAATTGGAACGTATTGGAGTGCAACGGCAACTCGGCAGAGAGCATCCGCGAGGCCCTCAAAGAGGCTCTCAAAGAGGGTGAGCGCCCCACATTAATCATTGGTAAAACCGTAATGGGTTTGGGCGCGATGGATGCCAATGGTGGTAGTTTCGAAAACAAGATTTCCACTCACGGACAGCCCATCTCGGTAGCGGGTGCAGACCCCGCACGCACCATCCAAAATCTGGGTGGCGACAGCGAGAATCCATTTGTTATTTTTCCCGAGGTGAAGGCTCTCTATGAGGCACGTCGCGAGGAGTTGCGCGCTTGGGCCGCAGAGCGCAAAGAGGTCGAGAAGAAATGGCGCGCAGAGAACCCCGAACTCGCGGCCAAATTGGACCTCTTTTTGAGTGGCAAGACCCCCGAAATTGACTATTCGAAGATTGAGATTGCAGCAGGTTCGGCAACCCGCAACGCTTCGGCTACGGTGCTTGGTGCCTATGCGCAACAGATTGATAATATGGTTGTTGCGTCGGCAGATTTGAGCAACTCGGACAAGACCGATGGCTACCTCAAAAAGACCCACGCCTTCGCAAAGGGCGATTGGAGCGGCAAGTTCTTCCAGGCAGGTGTTTCGGAACTCACGATGGCTTGCATTATGAACGGTATGGCACTTCACGGAGGTATCATTCCCGCGTGCGGTACCTTCTTCGTGTTCTCGGACTATATGAAACCCGCAGTGAGGCTTGCAGCCCTGATGCGCATACACGTCATCTACATTTGGAGCCACGACTCATTCCGCGTAGGAGAGGATGGCCCCACCCACCAGCCCATTGAACACGAGGCACAAATCCGCCTTTTGGAGCACCTGAAAAACCACAATGGCGAGCGCAGTATGCTCGTACTCCGTCCAGCCGATGGTGCCGAGACTGTGGAGGCTTGGAAATTGGCAATGGAGGAGGAGCGCCCTGTGGCACTCATCACCTCGCGCCAGAACATCAAAGATCTGCCCGCCGAGGGTAACCGCCGAGAGGAGGCAGAGGGCTTGCGTAGGGGTGGATATGTTGTGTGCGACTCACCCGAGGCAAAGGCTGTATTGCTTGCAAGCGGCAGCGAGGTTTCGACCCTTGTAGAGGGCGCAGAACTACTTAAAGCAGAGGGTATTGAGGTGCGCATCGTGAGCGTTCCCAGCGAGGGCCTATTCCGCGACCAGAGCCTCGACTACCAACGCTCTGTACTCCCCGAGGGATTGCCCCGCTATGGTATGACCGCAGGCCTTCCCGTAACCCTCGAAGGTCTTGTGGGGTTGGGTGGCAAGGTGCACGGTGTGGACCACTTCGGCTACTCGGCTCCCTATAAGGTACTCGACGAAAAGTTCGGCTTCAATGGCGCGACTGTTGCTGCCGAAGTGAAGGAACTGTTGGGATAAAAACAATCACATACCAACCATCAACATTGTTCACGGGTGGCGGAATCGTTACCCGTGAATTTTTTTGTGTGATTTTCAATTTTCAATTTTCAATTTTCAACTTTTTTCGTATCTTTGCACGCCTTAAAATGTGGCAAAAGTATTAACAAATTAATTAACTTATTGTAAATGAGCAAGATTTGCGAAATCACCGGTAAAACTGCACAGTCGGGAAACAATGTTTCTCACTCGAACAGGCGCACCAAACGCAAATTCAATCTTAACTTGAAGACAAAGCGTTTTTGGAGCGAGGAGGAGAACCGCTGGATTACCCTCAAAGTAACCGCAGCTGGTATCAAAACTATCAACAAAAAAGGTCTGGATGCAGCACTCAAAGAGGCAAAGGCACCCGCAAAAATTCACTAATCTTTCTACTTAAAAAAGTATGGCAAAAAAAGGTAAAGGTAATCGCGTACAGGTTATTCTCGAATGTACCGAGCAGAAGGCAAGCGGTGTTCCCGGTATGAGCCGTTACATCACTACCAAAAACAAAAAGAACACACCCGACCGTATGGAGCGTAAGAAATACAATCCTTACTTGAAGAGGGTAACTATCCACCGTGAGATTAAATAAGGAGGAA
>JAZOCT010000041.1:0-65544 GCA_045596685.1 Tidjanibacter sp.
TAGGGAATTTAGTGAATTTAGAGAATTTAGAGAATTTAGGGAATTTAGTGAATTTAGAGAAGAGAGTCCTAAACTCCCTAACCTCCCTAACCTCCCTAATGGGGTAGAGCACAGGTAAAAGCGATACAAAGTATCGCATAAAAGTTTTTTGCGTCGCTTTTTTACAAAAAAGCGACAAGAGGAGCACCTTTTTACAAAAAGGTGCGAAAAAAGGTGCGAAAAAAAAGACGTTAGACAAAACAAAATATAAAAAACAGACGACAATGGAGAATTTGATTAGCAACTTTGCAGAATTCAAAGAACTGAAAAACATTGACAAGAGTACGATGATTGGCGTTTTGGAGGATGTGTTCCGTCACCACCTCCAAAAAACCTACGAGACAGATGAGAACTTCGATGTTATCATCAACCCCGAGAAGGGCGACTTGGAGATTTGGCGCAACCGAGTAATCGTGGAGGACGGCGCGGTGGAGAACCCCAACCAGCAAATAGCCCTCTCCGAAGCACGACAACTCGACCCCACTTACGAGGTGGGCGAGGAGGTCGCAGACCAGATTGAGATGGCATCCTTTGGTCGTCGTGCAGTGCTTTCGCTCCGTCAGAACCTCGCATCGCGCATCCTCGACTTGGAGAAGGCCAACCTCTTCGAGAAGTACAGCGAGAAGGTGGGTGAGATTGTCAGCGGTGAGGTCTACCAGGTGTGGAAAAAGGAGATTCTGGTGCTCGACGATGAGGGCAACGAACTCATCCTCCCCAAAGGCGAGCAGATTCCTCGCGACTTCTTCCACAAGGGCGACAACATCAAAGCCATCGTTTCGAAGGTGGAGATGCGCAACAACACCCCTGTGATTATCCTCTCGCGCACCGCTCCCGAGTACTTGCAGAGGCTCTTTGAGCAGGAGGTGCCCGAGATTTTCGACGGCCTTATCACCATCAAGAAGATTGTCCGCATCCCCGGTGAGAGGGCAAAGGTTGCTGTGGAGTCCTACGACGATAGGGTAGACCCCGTAGGCGCTTGTGTGGGTGTGAAGGGCTCGCGTATCTACTCCATTGTTAGGGAGTTGCGTAACGAGAATATCGACGTGGTGAACTGGACTTCCAACACAAGCCTGCTCATCCAGAGGGCTCTGAATCCCGCGAAAATCACCTCCATTACCCTCGATGACGCGAGAAAGACCGCCTCGGTGTATCTCAAACCCAGCGAGGTGTCGTTGGCCATTGGTAAGGGTGGTCTTAACATCCGTTTGGCAACAATGCTCACCGGCTACGACATTGACGTATATCGTGATGCCGACGAGGAGGATGTGGAACTCTCCGAGTTCAACGATGAGATTGAGGAGTGGATTCTCGATGCGTTCAAGCGCGTAGGTTTCGACACCGCCAAGAGCGTTTTGGAGCACTCCAATGAGGAGTTGGCAAAGCGCACCGACCTCGAAGAGGAGACTATTGAGGAGGTGGTTCGTATTCTTCGTGCCGAATTTGAATAGCGAGCACATCTTGCGGGCGATTTCGGCGTTATGCTTTTGATTTTGCTTCCTCATTTACTTCGAGTAAACTGCGGAGCAAAATCAAAACCAAGCCTTGAACTCGCCTCGCAATATGCACTCGCTGGTATGTAGTGGGACACAAAAATCCCTCCACGATATACCGCAAATGGGGGTGGGGATGATGGGCTCAAGCCTTTTCCTCGCCTCACGATAAGCACTCGCGGGGGGAGAGGGCCAACGACGCGGGCTCTGCGAGCCCGAGGAATTATTAAGGTCGTTAGGGTCATTAAGGGCTTTAATCTCCCTAATGGGGTAGAGCATAGGCTACACTAAAAGTTTTGGGTAACCTCTTACCGAAAGATTGAGGAATAGTAGCTTGCATAGTAAGATGGTAAAATTAATAGGAAAAATAAACTTAACACTGTGTGGCATTGTATTGTTCTATGGATGCCATAGGGTCCCTGATATCCCAATTCCTGCATATCCGGCTCCTAATGACAAAACGGAGTATAAATGTTTAGATGACGAAATATTACTGTCAGATAGAGGATATAGTACTGCTGTAGAATACTACGAGGATTATCAAGGAGAGTTTGTGAAATGTGGGTTTGAGCAATGTGCACATGAGGATGTGTATATTGCGCCTATGTACCTGTTGTTTGATGCAGAGCAACCATTGTTGGACAATTCCTCGGATGTGTTTATGTGGCTCGAAAGCGAAGAGGGTGATGCTCAAATTCATTCCAATGTAATGGCAGGAGGAGAATTTATAAGATTGGATGAAAATGGTTACTTTTTAGCACTCATAAGAAACTACATTTATAGTAAGTTTGATTACGACTATGAGTTGTCTTTTTGGTTGCAAATTTCACCTCGTACTTTGAGTGAAGAAATGGAGCTCTCGTTTCGAATAAAGCTTTATGATTTTGATACAGGTGTGTATTATGAATCAAAAACGTACCAAGTGCAAGTTACAGAAGAATATAATGAAGAATATAGATTAAGGATAGATGAGATTGATTAGAATTAAAAGTATCGTTATTATTTATTGTGGAGCATTGCTACTATCTGTTAGTTGTAGTAATAAATATGAGTTTGACACAGTTTTATCACAGAAAGATGGTTGTGTCGAACAACTATCTAGAACTGGTGGTGTTTGTGAGGAAGAAGTTCGGGTAAAACAACTAATTGCTTCATTGGGCTACGATACAACAACGGTAAGTGATGAGGGTGAGTATTATCTTGTTGATAATAAATATCGTTTTCGCAAGGATGATGTTTTGGAAAAGTTGACGCAGGGTTATAGTCCAATAAATACACGAATGTGTACTTCTGGAAATGACACATTGGCAGTTCATTTTCGAAAAATAAACATATCGTCGGTTTCCGATTCGAGAGGATGTAATGGTTCTGAATATGTTGCTGGTGCTATCACGAATTGGAATGGAGTTGATAGTGATTTGCGATTTAATCCAGAAATAGGCACGGAATGTAGTGAAGATTATCCTGTTGATATTAGCATACTGTTCGAAGAGAGTGCGGGAACGTTAGTGCAATTGTGGGTGGATGTGAATAGTAATTCGCCAGTGAAATCTGTTGTCATTAACACCTCAAACTATTTGTGGACTACCATAATAGACCAAGGAAAGGGGTGTGAATTATTGACGCATGCATTGGGCGAGGCAATCGGGTTGAAAAACATAGAACCGTCACAAGTGGAAAGTTATATGAATGATAATGAAAACGATTTATCAATTATGTTTTCTCCAAAAGTAGCAGGAATGGGTGACCTTTGGGATGTTAAGATATGGTCAATGGGAATATCATCGCAAGATCAATTGCAACTTTTGGCAATGTATCCAAAGACAACAATACCTGATTTGACTCTGTCGTGGAATAAAGAACACGGAGAAGAAGATGATAAATATTTGTTGGTGAATAAGTATTATACACTTTCATTTACTAGTGAAATAGATTGTTGTGAAGGATTATCCAAAACAGTAACTATATACAAAGAGGATGGTAGCTTTGTGTCAACAGAAACTACAAGTGGCGATTCTCTTGAACTTCGTTTTGAGAAAGAAGGAAATTATAGAATAGACTTTAGAGTTGATGATGCATTGTTGGCGATTCCGATACACGAACAAAGACTACAAGTGAATGTTCGGAGTGGTTTTGATTGGGATGATGTTGAGCAAGTAGAATTATTTAAGCCCTACAAATTACGATATTATTATGATGAGACCAAGTATATCTCTCATACTTCTATTAGTTGGTATGCAAAAGAGATGATTTTTGGTGTAGAGGGCGGAAATGATTTTGTATTTGTCACAGAGGCTGATAGTTGTGAAATAACACTTAATAAGAATGGCTGTTATTTTATTCAAGGTGTTATAAAACGTGGTACTATGCCTATTGACACGGTGTGTTGTAATATTACAAAAATGGATAAATTACCAGAAGGTATTAGCATTCAAAAAATAGGTGGGGAGTATTCGAGTTATACGCCATATAATTCATCATATTACACCAATACGCGAGAAATACTTGCCTCATATGAGTATGAAATGACTTTTACTTCGAGTGTGACAACTTCTGGTAGATTTGGATGTTTGGTCGAATCTGAATATGAGAACCGTTCTTGGGCAATTGATAGCAATTGTGGTGTTGATAGTAGAAGACTTAATAGAAGTTGGTTCATGAGATTAAACCCTGTATCTTGGGATAATGTAGTTTCTTCTACGGAAATTCCATTAAGAACCTTATACTGGAAAAACTTTACGGAGGAAGAGCAGGTAAATGGTTCTCCCATTTGGCAATATGAGTATTACACAGGGTGTGTGTATTGTCCACAAGATGGTATAAGGGAGGTGGAAAGTATGAAATTACACGAATTGCCTCTGACACGTGTGAGTGCTACGATGAATGAATCGGTTGTTAGGATGGGATTTGAATATGAGTAAATAATAATAATACTAAAAAATATAGCAAATGGAGAAAAAACTGAGACTCGTACAGGTTGCAAGAGAGTTCAAGGTTGGTCTAGGCACCATTACCGAATTTCTCGAAAAGAAAGGAATCAAGGATGTGGCACCCAACACTTTGGTGGAGAGTGACGTTTATGCTATGTTGGAAAAAGAGTTTGGTGGCAATCACCTCGGTGGCGAAAGGGCTACCGTGCGTGAGCGTATGAGCAGCATCAAACAGGAGAGCATCTCGATTGGCGACAAAAAAGAGGCACAGCCCGAGGAGCAAGAGGTGGTAATCAAGAATAGCGGTAGTTTCATCCGCACAGAGGTGCCACAGCCCAAAGTGCTGGGTAAAATCGACCTCGATGCAAAACCAACACCCAAAGAGGAGCCCAAAACTGTGGCTCCCGAACCTCGTGAAAGTGAGCCCGCGAAGGTGAGCGAGCAACCCGCAACACCTGCGCCCGCACCCCAAAAAGAGCAACCCAAAGAGGAGGCTCCCGCCCCTGCACCCGTAGTGAAACAGCAAGAGCCCGAAAAGGCTCCACAGAGCCCTGTGGCCGATGCCGAAGCGCAGAGTAAGACCTACGATGAGCGTATGGCAGAGAGCAAGGAGGTCTTCCGTCTGGAACAGAATAGTCTTTCGGGACCCAAAGTGCTCGGTAAGATTGATGTGGACAGCCTCCGCAAAGGTTCCGAGCCCTCGCACCGCGAGAAGCGCAAACGCATCAAAGACAATAAGATTGATGTGACCAAACAGCAGGGTGGCAAACCACAGCAGGGTGGTGGCAAACCCCAGCAGGGCGGTCAAAACAACAACCAGCCCGTAGGCAAAAAGGACAAAAAGAACAAACAGAAAAATGCACCCAAACCCGTAGTTCGCCCCGAGGTGAGCGACGAAGAGGTGCAGAAACAGATTAAAGATACCCTCGCACGCCTCACAGCCAAAGGTGCCAAGAGCAAAGGCTCCGTACACCGCAAGGAGAAACGTCAGGCTGTGGCAGAGCGTATGGAGGCCGAATTTGAACAAACCGTAAACGAGAGCAAAACGCTCAAACTTACAGAGTTTGTGACCGTTAGCGACTTGGCTACAATGATGAACGTAGGTGTCACCGATGTGATTACAACCTGTATGAACCTCGGACTTATGGTATCCATCAACCAGAGGCTCGATGCGGAGGCTCTGGTGATTGTTGCCGAGGAGTATGGCTTCAAGGTGGAGTTTGTGAGCGTGGAGATTCAGGAGGCTATTGAGGATGTCGCCGACAGCGACGAGGACCTCGTATCGCGTCCTCCCATCGTTACCGTTATGGGTCACGTCGATCACGGTAAAACCTCACTTTTGGACAACATTCGTAAGACCAATGTGATTGCCGGTGAGGCGGGTGGTATCACACAGCACATCGGTGCATACAGTGTGCAACTCGATGGTAAGCCCATCACCTTCCTCGACACCCCCGGTCACGAGGCATTTACGGCAATGCGTGCGCGCGGTGCGCAGGTTACCGACGTGGCAATCATCATTGTGGCAGCCGACGATAGGGTGATGCCCCAGACTGTGGAGGCTATCAACCACGCAGTGGCAGCAGGTGTGCCTATGGTATTCGCCATCAACAAGATTGACAAACCTTCGGCCAACCCCGACTCCATCAAGGAGCAACTCGCAAATATGAACTACCTCGTGGAGGATTGGGGCGGTAAGTACCAATCGCAGGACATCTCCGCAAAGCAGGGCCTTAACCTCGACAAACTATTGGAGAAGGTGCTCTTGGAGGCAGAACTCCTCGACTTGAAGGCCAACCCCAACAAGAAGGCTGTGGGTACGGTCATCGAGTCGTCGCTCGACAAAGGTCGTGGCTATGTGGCTACCGTACTTGTGGAGAACGGAACCCTCCGCACAGGTGATGTGATACTCTCGGGTACCCATACAGGTCGCGTGAAGGCTATGTTCAATGAGCACGGCAAGAAGGTCTCCGAGGCGGGTCCCGCAACTCCCGAATTGGTGCTCGGTCTGAATGGCGCACCACAGGCGGGCGACAAGTTCAATGTGATGGATGACGATAGGAGCGCACGCGAGATTGCCGCCAAGAGGGAGCAGTTGCAGCGTATTCAGGGTATCAAGACCCAGAAACACGTCACTCTCGATGAGATTGGTCGTCGTATCGCTATCGGTAACTTCAAGGAACTCAATATTATCGTGAAAGGTGATGTGGATGGCTCGATTGAGGCTATGACCGACTCGCTGCTGAAACTCTCCACCGAGACCGTACAGGTGAATGTTATCCACAAGGCTGTGGGTCAGATTACCGAGGGCGATGTGTTGCTTGCGGCGGCCTCCAATGCTGTTATTGTGGGCTTCCAGGTGCGTCCCAGCGCGGGTGCTCGTAAGATTGCCGAGAATGAGTCCATCGAAATACGCCTCTACTCCATCATCTACGATGCCATCAACGACATTAAGGATGCAATCGAGGGTATGTTGGAGCCCGAGATGAAGGAGGAGATTATGGGTACTGTGGAGGTTCTCGAAACCTTCAAGATTAGCAAGGTGGGTACCATCGCAGGTGGTATTGTTCGTGAGGGTAAGATTACCCGCACTTCGCCCATCCGCGTGATTCGTGACGGTATTGTTATCTACTCTGGCCGTCTTGGTTCGCTCAAACGATTCAAGGACGATGCGAAGGAGGTTACTCTCAATATGGAGTGCGGTCTGAACATCGAGTCCTACAATGATATTAAGATTGGTGATATTATTGAGTCGTACGACCAAGTAGAGGTCAAAAAGAAGTAAAAACGCATATAGCGGGTAAATTTTGCACCGCACTTCGATAGGCGAGTTCCTCATTTGCGACGAGCAAACTGCGGACTCGCCTTCTTGTTTGGCACAAAATTTCCTCCGCCATCTGCGTTTTTCTTTTCTTTTTATGAAGGCTTTTCATTTCGCAAAAAATTCCCTTCGCTATTTTGACTTTTTCTTTTCTTTTTGTGAAGGCAAACTGCGGACTCGCCTTCTTGTTTGGCACAAAATCTCCTCCGCTATATCACTCGGGCTCGTAACTTTGCGAGCCCGCGACATTTGACATTAGACCGCGCCTTTGGCGCGGGTATTAAAAAAGACACCCGTGAACAAAGGGGTGAGACCTCTAATTTTGTAGGGAAAAACCCTCTCATAAGTTAGGAGAGGGTGCCCGTAGGGCGGGTGAGGTCTGTCAAGCCTCCCCTACGAAAGGGGAGGTTTGGAGGGGTGGTCGTAATTGCGCTCGGTGTCCTCACCGAGCAGTCCGCGTAGCGGGGGTGAGGTCTGTCAAGCCTCCCCTACGAAAGGGGAGGTTTTTCTTCCCACTCTATTCCCTCTCCTGGGTTAGGAGAGGGTGCCCGAAGGGCAGGTGAGGTCTGTCAAATCCGTCTTGCCACGACTCATTGCAGATGAGGCGGTTGGCATCTACCGCTCTTTATTGCGGGCAACTCGGTTGCCCGCTTTTCTTTGCCACTTTTGGTGGCAAAAGTGGCGCAAAAGCCACGCACGACATCTCTGGCGGGAGGGCGGAGCGCAAAGTCTAAAACAAACGCTACGCGGGCAAAGCATTTGCCGTCTTTGTTTTTTAACGCCTTTGTGCTCCACCCTCGCCACGACCTCACAAGGAGGTCGCTTCTCCGCCGACGATGTAAAGTGCGGGGTCAAGGTGCGCCCCAACGGGCGCGGGTATTAAAAAAGATACCCGAGAAGAAAAGGAGTGAAACCTCTAATTTTGTAGGGAAAACCCTCCCATAAGTTAGGAGAGGGTGCCGAAGGCGGGTGAGGTCTGTCAAGCCTCCCCTACGAAAGGGGAGGTTTGGAGGGGTGGTCGTAATTGTGCTCGGTGTCCCCACCGAGCAGTCCGCGTAGCGGGGGTGAGGTCTGTTTGCGCCAAAGGCGCAGTCCAACGTCTAACGTCCAACGTCGCGGGCTCGCAATTATGCGAGCCCGAAACGTTTGACATCTATCTCTTGGGAGCCATACTATATGAGAGGTTCCTAATGTGTTCGGTCATTTGTCTGGGTGAGGCCATCTCCGAGAGTGTCTGCCATCTCACAGGCTCACCTATATGGAGCACGATGTGTTTGCCCTTCTGCTTAAACATCTCATCCACAAGGTAGAGCATCTCTATGTTGGCCTTTATGCCGAAGAATTTACGGGTGTTGGAGATGTTGTAGAATCTCTTGGAGAGTTGTCCCTCGACATAGACGGGCACAATGTCGCGTTGGTGCTGTATGGCCTTTTTGACAAAACTTGGTCGCCATTCCAAATCGGTAATCTCACCCTTTATGCGTCTTGAACACAGGCCCGCAGGGAAGGTTTGGATGGGGATATTGCTTGCAAAGGTCTCCTCAAAGATGCGCGCAGCCTCTCTTGACTGCTTGCCGTGTTTGTTTACGGGTAGAAACATCGGGCGCAGAGGCTCCACAAAAAGTAGCAAATCGTTACTGATGCTCCTAACGCCTTGTCCGAAATGCCTATCAACCTCTTGCGCCAGGATAAGGCCATCCATTCCACCAAAGGGGTGGTTGGAGGCAAAAATATAGCGTCCCTCACGAGGGAGTCGTTCCATCCCTTCGATACTCCAAGTCACACCCATATAGGCGAGTGTTTCGCGCACAAACTCCATCGTTGGCAGGTGTCCAAACTCCGCCAGGGCATAGTTCATCTCGTCCTGATGTATGATTTTTTTGAGGTAGCGAATGACAAAGCGTGGCAATCTTTTGGCCAACCCAGGTGCTTTGCTCGCCAATACCTGTTGAATGTCTATCTGCATAGTAGGTATTTCTTGGGTGTTACAGAGTATTCAGGAGGGTAAAGATGAGGTATCCGAGATAGTTACCAACGGCATATCCGGCAAGACCATTGGTGATACCCACCATTATAGCCCCCTTGTTTTTCATTGTGGCAGCAATCATAGGCACACAAATGGGGGAGTTGATGAGTGTATCAGAGGTGATGACAGCGCTATCGGCATCCACCTTGCAGGGGCGAGCCAGCAACACCCCGAGTGCGAGTGAGCCAAACACAATGATGGTTTGGTAGACCAATACCCACAAACCAAGCCTCCAATCGAGTTGCGAGAGGTCGGCCAACATTGCCATTGCGAGGCAGAAGATATAGATGAGGTACATACCCGCATCGAAACTCTTATCCCAAGAGCGCACACCCTTGAAACTCGTAAGAATAAGGCTAATGGTGGTAAGGGTGAGGATGAGGGCTACCATTGAGAAATCTCCGCCCAAAAGGTCGAACATACGAGTTCCCTCCTTGAAGAGATTGCTCACCACAAGCGACACTCCGGCTGTGGCTGCCGCTGTGAGAAAGACTTTCAGCAGTTGCACGATACTCTTCCTCTTGCCGAAATCCTTATAGGGGTTATCATTCACAAACTCCTCGGCATTGATGACATCGTTGTGGGCCACCTTGTAATCTTTGCCGTGTACTATACGACGTGCAAGAGGCACACCTCCACCCATCAAGAACATAAGGTAGAAGAACGACACAATGAGGTTGCAAGTGGCCACCAAAGCAAACATCTCCTCCGAAAGTCCCCTTTCGCCAAGCATCATATTTACAGCCGCATAGTTGCCTGCACCACCGGTGTATTGACCCGAGAGGGTTGCGCCAATTGTCGCGCCATCCACACCGAGTTTGTCTTTGAGAAGCACAAATCCCAACACGACCATAAGGGCTACGGAGAGGGTGCTAATAATGAAGGCCCTGACGGTAACACCCGCCTTGAAGTTTTTGAAGTTGCAACCAAACAACATCATAGGTATCGCAAGAGGAATCATCACATCCTGCATAAGTTTCTGGATACCGTGCATTTCGGCAGGGATGATGTGTAGGTTGGCGATTACGACACCCAAGATGTAGAGCGTCAAAACAGGACCGACTTTGTTCAATACCTTGACTTTGCGACAAGCCCATAGCACCGCCGCAGGTGAGAGAAGCTAGAACAGAATAAGAATAATTTTACCCAACATAAGGTGTTAGTTTCTTGGTCAATAGATAATCACTTGCAGAGGGCAGAGGTAATCTTCTATGACCTTTGGTTTGGGTTGTGGCAACGCAAAGATACAATTTTTTTTGAATCTTACCCCTCTATAAATATATAATAGGTGTAAAACCAGCCAAAGTATAGGTCGGAAGATTGTACGAAAGAGCGGAGTCCGCAGTTTACGCAAGGCAAACGACTAACTCCGCTCTCATCGAAGCACAACGAGCACAGGCTCGCTATCGTTTAGTTTTTAGATTGTCCAGGTCTCGCCACTATTCAGCAAATCGTCCATACATTTGATTTTGCTCTTCTCCTGCACCTCGCTCACCTGACGGGCCACCTCTTTATTATAGGTAGGCTCGGCAACGTCGCGGATAACACCCAATGCTACGGGGAAGTCGGGATACTTCATAGCAGCAAGTGCATTGTGGATGTAGGTGGTGGGCTCTTTGGAGTCGTGGGTGAGCACGTCGTCGAGGGTGTAGCCATCCTCGCCTACGGTTACAACCTTCAACTTGAAGCCATCGAGAACGATACCTTTCTCTTTGTTGGCACCGAAGAGCATCTTCTCGCCATCGCGCAGAACAATGGTGTTCTCGGCGCGCGTAGCCTTATCTTTGGCAAAGGTTGCGTGTGCACCATCGTTGAAAATCACGCAGTTCTGCAACACCTCGGTAATCGAGAAGCCATCGTGCTGCGCGGCTCTCACGAGGCATTGGCGGGTGAGGTCCACCTCCACATCAATAGAGCGGGCAAAGAACGTACCTTTGGCACCGATGATGAGTTCGCCAGGGTTGAAGGGTTTCTCAATCGTGCCATAGGGCGAAGTCTTGGTAATCTTGCCCAATTTCGAAGTGGGAGAGTACTGACCTTTGGTCAGACCATAGATTTCGTTATTGAAGAGCACCACGTTGAGGTCGATATTACGACGAATGGCGTGGATGAAGTGGTTGCCACCAATGGCGAGCGAGTCGCCGTCGCCCGTCGCTACAAAGACGCTAACTTTGGGGTTGGCGACTTTCAGACCTGTGGCAATGGCATTGGCCCTACCGTGAATCGAGTGGAAACCGTAGGTCTTCATATAGTAGGGGAAACGCGACGAACAACCAATACCCGAAACTACCACGAATTCCGAGCGGTTGCGTCCTGCTATCTCTGCCACGTCGGGCATTGCTTTCTGTACTGCGTTGAGGATGAAGTGGTCGCCACAACCGGGGCACCATTTAACTTCCTGGTCGCTCTTAAAATCTGCCTGTGTGTATTTCATAGCCTTATTTCTCCAATAATTCGTTAAACTTCGCCTCCAACTCTACGGTAGTGAAGGGTAGGCCTTGACATTTGTTGTACTGCTCGTAGGTGAACTGCTGGAAATTCATACGCAGATAGTTCGCAAATTGACCCTCGTTGAGTTCGCATACGACAATCTTTTTGAACTTCGCAAAAATCTCCTCCACACCTCGGGGTAGGGGGTTGATGTAGTTGAAGTGGCACAGCGAGATGCTCTTGTCCTCCTCCTGCATCTTCTCAACGGTTGCCTGCAAGTGGCCGCGAGTGCCACCCCAGCCTACAACCAACAAATCGCCCTCCTCGGCACCGAGTACGGTCTGCTCGGGGATGTAGTCGGCAACCTTTGCAACCTTCGCTGCGCGGGTATGAACCATCACCTGGTGGTTCTTGGGGTCGTGCGAAACGCTACCCTTCAATGCGTCCTTCTCCAAACCACCGATGCGGTGCTCCAAGCCCACAGTGCCGGGAATAGCCCAACGACGTGCCAACTTCTCGTCACGTTTGTAGGGGAGGAATACATCCTCACCTTCGGGCAACTCTGTGATGATGGGTGGGTGAATCTCGGGATACTCGCTCATAGATGGAATCTTCCAGGGTTGGGAACCATTGGCAATGAAACCATCGGTGAGGAGGATTACGGGGGTCATATGCTCCATTGCAATCTTACCTGCGTGGAATGCGTAGTGGAAGCAGTCGCTGGGCGACGAAGCGGCAATCACCACCATCGGGCACTCGCCATTGCGTCCCCAAAGAGCCTGCATCAAGTCGCTCTGTTCGGTCTTGGTGGGAAGACCAGTCGAGGGACCACCCCTCTGTACGTCTACAACAACCAAAGGCAACTCGGCAATCACTGCCAAGCCCATAGCCTCGCTTTTGAGCGACAAACCGGGACCCGAAGTGGTCGTTACGGCAAATGCACCACCAAAGGCAGCACCAATCGAAGTACAGATACCTGCAATCTCGTCCTCCGCCTGTACGGTCTTAACGCCCAACTCTTTGTGTTTTGCCAACTCTTCGAGGATGACAGTCGCGGGAGTGATGGGGTAGGAGCCACAGAACAAGGGGCGACCACTCTTCTCGCTGGCAGCCATAAAGCCCCAAGCGGTAGCCACGTTACCATTGATGCTGCGATACTTACCCTTCTCCAATTTGGCGGGCTGTACCGAGTAGGTATTGGCAAACGAGTGGGTGTTGGCACCGTAGTTATAGCCTGCATTGAGCACCTTTACGTTGGCCTCCGCAACAGCAGGGTTCTTCTTGCCGAACTTACCACGAATGTAACTGATGGCGTGGTCGAGGGGTTTGTCGTAGAGGTAGAGGCAGATGCCGAGTGCAAACATATTTTTGCACTTAACGACAGCCTTATTATCCAAGCCCGAATCTTTCAACGCCTCTTTTGTCATAGAGGTGATGTCGGGGGTGAGAATGTTATACTCCTTAATTCCCAACTCTTCAAGAGGATCGGAGGTTTTGAATCCAGCCCTTGCGATACTCTTATCATCGAGAGTGTCGCCATCGAGGATGATGGTTGCGTCTTTTTTGAGCCATACGACATTGGCTTTGAGTGCTGCTGGGTTCATTGCAATCAGCACATCGCAATAGTCGCCAGGGGTGAGCATACGGCTGTTTCCGAAGTGCACCTGGAAGCCCGAAACGCCCGCAACAGTGCCCTGTGGTGCGCGAATCTCGGCGGGGTAATCGGGGAAGGTCGAGATGCCGTTACCGAAAAGAGCGGCAGTGTCGGAAAACAGGGTGCCGGTGAGTTGCATACCGTCGCCCGAGTCGCCCGAGAAACGAATTACAACATCTTTCAACTCTTTTACATTCATAATGATTCTGTGAGTTTTGTTATTGTTTAGGTTAAGTTTGTCACTACGTTGTGTGCGCAAAAGCGCGCTCTGGGGTATAAATACCCCACGATGCACCACAAAGGTAATAAATTATAATAGGATGGCAATCTTTTATCGAGAAAAATAATTACCTTTGCGTCAAGATTTTTTGGAAAATTTTTTCTTTAACTCAATACTTCTATGAACAACACTATCAAATTTACCACTCCCGATGAGGCAGTAAAGGTAATCAAGTCGGGTGACCACGTTCACCTTTCGTCGGTGGCAAGTGCCCCCCAGTGTCTTATTCAGGCTATGTGCCGCAGGGGTGAGGCTGGCGAACTCAAAGATGTACACATCCACCACCTCCACACCGAGGGCCCCGCTCCCTATGCAGACCCCAAGTTCGAGGGCATCTTCCAACTCGATTCGTTCTTCGTTGGCGGCAACGTGCGCAAGGTAACACAGAGCGGCTACGCAGACTATATTCCAATCTTCCTCTCCGAGACCCAGAAACTCTACCGTGCAGGTGTTCTGCCCTGTAATGTGGCAATGATTCAGGTTTCGCCCGTAGATGCTCACGGCTACGTTTCGCTCGGTACTTCGGTTGATGCTACTTTGGCTGCTATCGAGTGCGCAGACTACGTTTTGGCAGTGGTGAACAAGTATGTTCCCCGCGCATTTGGTGATGCCTTCATCCACATCTCGCAGATTGACTACTTCGTAGAGGACGACCAGCCCCTTATGGAGGGCCACATCGCCGAGATTACCGAGACCGATGCTGCCATTGGTCGTCACTGTGCAGCCCTCATTGAGGATGGTGCCTGCTTGCAGATGGGTATCGGTGCAATTCCCAACGCTGTACTCTCGCAACTCGGTGGCCACAAAGACCTCGGTATCCACACCGAGATGTTCGCCGATGGCGTATTGCCCCTCGTTGAGAAAGGCGTTGTGAATGGTCGCAATAAGGTTACCGACAAGGGTAAGATTGTCTCGACCTTCCTGATGGGTTCGAAAGAGGTCTATGATTTCATCGACAACAACCCTGGTGTGCTGATGAAAGATGTGGCCTACACTAACGACCCCTTCATCATCGCCAAGAACCCCAAATTCTGCGCCATCAACTCGGCATTGCAGGTTGATCTCACCGGTCAGGTGTGTGCAGACTCACTCGGCACAAAATTCTACTCGGGCGTGGGTGGTCAGGTAGACTTCATCTACGGTTCGTCGCTCTCGGAGGGCGGTAAGGCCATCATCGCTATGCCTTCGGTTACCAATAAGGGCGTGAGCAAAATCTCCAATATCCTCACCCCCGGTGCAGGTGTTGTTACCACCCGTAACCACATCCACTGGTTCGTAACCGAGTATGGTGCAGCATACCTCTATGGTAAGTCGTTGCAGGAGCGCGCAAAAGCCATCATCAACATTGCTCACCCCGACCACCGCGAGGAGTTGGAGCGTGCAGCCTATGAGCGTTATGGTGCGCACTATACCTATATCAAGAACCACGAATAAAAAACGCATATAATCGGCGATTTTGTCGTTGCACTGCGATAAATCTCCCCCTCATTTACGTTTAGTAAACTGCGGGGGAGATTTTCTTGTGCGCCTATAACTCGCTCGATTCTATGCGTTTTTTGTCCAACGTCTAACGTCCAACGTCCAACGTCTAACGTCGCGGGCGCGATGCGCCCGAAAATAAATAAGTCTTATAGGCCCTATAAGATTCTCGGGTATCTTTTTTAATACCTACGCAAAACAACGGACCTCACCCGAGCTTTGCTCACCCTCTCCTAACCTAGGAGAGGGAATAAAAAGTGAAAATAACGAGATGGATGCAAGGCATACGAGAAAGCGGGCTCCGCAGTTTGCTGACGCAAATGAGGAAGCCCGCTTATCGAAGTATAACGAAGCAGACGCTCGCTATTTTCAGTTTTTTAGATTACGCCCTGCTCCAACATAGCCTGTGCTACCTTCATAAAGCCGGCAATGTTAGCGCCCTTAACGTAGTCAACGGTGCCGTCAGCCTTCTGACCGAAGCGTACGCACTGCTCGTGGATGCTCTGCATAATGAAGTGGAGTTTGTCATCAACCTCCTGTGCCGACCAGCTCAAATGCGCAGCATTCTGGGTCATCTCCAAGCCCGAAGTAGCAACACCACCAGCGTTCACTGCCTTACCGGGAGCAAAGAGGATGCCTGCGTTCTGGAAAGTAGCGATAGCCTCGGGGGTGCAACCCATATTCGAAACCTCGTAGCAGCATCAAGTACCGTTTGCCAAGAGTTCTTTTGCGTCGTCACCGTTGAGCTCATTCTGGAATGCGCAAGGCAACGCGATGTCGCACTTCACGCTCCAAGCCTTCTTGCCTGCGGTGAATTTGGCAGCCTCGGGGAACTTGGTAGCCATATCCTCAACTTTATTGCGGTTCGAAGCGCGCATAACGAGCATATAGTCAATCATCTCTTTGGTGATACCTGCGGGAATCTCGCAAACACCGTCGGGACCCGAGATAGCAACTACCTTACCACCGAGTTCGGTTGCTTTGGTAGCAGCGCCCCAAGCCACGTTACCGAAGCCCGAGATAGCGATGGTCTTACCTTTGATGTCTTTGCCTGCTTTTGCCAAAACGTGCTCGGTAAAGTAGAGAGCGCCGAAACCGGTAGCCTCGGGACGGAGAATCGAACCACCCCAGTTCTGACCCTTACCGGTCAATACGCCTACGTTGTACTCGCGAGCGAGTTTGGTGTACATACCGAAGAGGTAGCCAATCTCGCGACCACCTACGCCTACGTCACCTGCGGGAACGTCGGTATCGCCACCGATGTTGTGCCAGAGCTCCAACATAAAGGCCTGGCAGAAGCGCATAATCTCTGCATCCGATTTGCCAACGGGGTCGAAGTCCGAACCACCTTTACCACCACCCATAGGAAGTGTGGTGAGCGCGTTTTTGAAAGTCTGCTCGAAACCGAGGAACTTCAACATCGAGGGGTTCACTGCTTTGTGGAAACGAAGACCGCCTTTGTAGGGACCGATGGCTGCGTTGAACTGAACGCGGTAACCGAGGTTGGTCTGTACCTCACCCTTGTCGTCTACCCAAGTTACACGGAAGGTGAAGATACGGTCGGGCTCAACCATACGCTCAACGATTTTTGCTTTCTCAAATTCGGGGTGCTGGTTGTAAACCTCCTCGATGGATTCGAGAACCTCTTTTACTGCCTGCAAATACTCGCTTTCGCCGGGGTGCTTACGCTCCAACTCTGCCATCAAATTCTGTACGTTCATAGTTGAAATAGGTTTTAAGTTTGTAATTGTTTATTAGGTTTTGAAAACTGTATTTCTTCATTAGGTGCCTCTAATGCACCCCCAAAAGTAGTGATTTTTATTGTAAAAAGTAATCTTTCGAGGAAAAATAGTCGTTATTTTTTCACAAATCACTATCTTTGGAGTGGAATATACCACTTTTGACAGAAAACCAATAGAGATAAACAACCTAAAACCTTTCAAAAACACTATGGAAAACCTCAAAGTTACACCCTTTACGAAGTATCACATCGCCGCAGGTGCCAAGATGGCTCCCTTTGCAGGCTTCAATATGCCCATCGAATTTACGGGCATCAATGCCGAGCACCTCTGGGTGAGGGAGGCTGTTGGTGTATTCGACGTGAGCCATATGGGTGAGTTGTGGGTCAAAGGCCCCAAAGCCACCGCCCTCCTCCAACGAATCACCACGAATAATGTGGCAGCACTCACCGATGGTAAGGTGCAATACACCTGTTTCCCCAACGGTAAGGGCGGTATCGTAGATGACTTCCTCCTCTATCGTTTCAGCGAGGAGTGCTATTTGCTTGCCATCAACGCGGCCAATATCGACAAAGATTGGGCTTTCGTATGCGAGCAGGGTAAGGCTTTCGGTATGGAGGCCGGCAAGGAACTCTTCAACGCCTCCGACGAGACTGCACAACTTGCAATTCAGGGTCCTCTGGCTATGAAACTCGTCCAGAAGATGTGCGAGGAGCCCGTTGAGGATATGGTTTACTACACCTTCAAGACCCTCAAAGTGGGTGGTTGTGAGGCCATCCTTTCGACCACAGGCTACACCGGCTCGGGTGGTTGCGAGGTCTACATCAAAGCCGAGGATGCCGACAAACTTTGGGAGGCACTCTGGCAGGCAGGCGAGGAGTTCGGCCTCAAAAATATCGGTCTGGGTGCGCGCGACACCTTGCGCCTCGAAAAGGGCTTCTGCCTCTATGGTCACGAGATTAACGACGAGATTTCGCCCATCGAGGCGGGCTTGGGATGGATTACCAAGTTCGTGGAGGGTAAGGATTTCCTCGACAGGGAGTATATGGAGTCCTTGAAGGCAGGTGGCTTGAAACGCAAACTCGTGGGCTTGAAGATGATAGACAGGGGTATTCCTCGCGCGGGCTATCAGATTGGCGATGCCGAGGGCAACCCCATTGGCGAGATTGTATCGGGCACTATGTCTCCCTGCTTGAAGGTGGGTATTGGCACCGGCTATGTGCCCAAAGAGTACGCTGTTATTGGCAACACTTTGACCGTCATTGTTCGTGATAGGGCGTTGAAGGCGGAGGTGGTGAAACTGCCTTTTGTTTAGTCTAACGTCCAACGTCTAACGTCAATAGTCGCGGGGGCTCCAAACTTGGAGCCCCCGAGTCATTATAGTGGGGTGGGAGGAGGGCTAGGAGAACTAGGACTACTAGGAGAACTAGGAGAACTGGGAGAACTGGGAGAACTAGGAGAACTAGGAGAACTAGGAGAACTAGGAGAACTAGGAGAACCCAGAACTCCTAGACCTCCCAGAACTCCTAGAACTCATAGACCTCCCAGACCTCCCAGAACTCCCAGAACTCCCAGACCTCCCAGACCTCCTAGAACGTAAGCGAGGAATTCGCCTATCGCAGTGCAACGCCAAAGACGCTGCTTATGTGCGTTTTTAGAGGTTTTTCTCGATTTTTGCGCGCAAGTCACCCTCCGAGCAAGCGCCCACCTGTTTGTCTACCAACTCTCCATTCTTAACAAAAACGATGGTAGGAATGTTGCGTACCGAGAATTTTACGGGTACGTCGTTGGACTCATCAACATTGCATTTGCCAATGTTGGCTTTGCCCTCGAACTCCTCGGCGAGTTTCTCAACGATGGGACCAATCATACGGCAAGGACCGCACCACTCTGCCCAAAAATCAATAACCAAAAGTTTGCCATCGGCAGCCAACTCTGCATAGTTGGCATCGTTAATTACAAGTGCCATAATGTTTTGTGTGTTTTTTAATAGGTTAATATTGTTGTTGTCTTAACTTGTCAGTTTGAATACCAGGGCGTTGTCGGCAAGGAAGTCGAGCAACTCCTGGGTGACCTTCACTTTGAGTTTCTTGGGGTAGAAATTCACCGCCAGACCGCTCTTCGCATCACACACGCGGAGGGTTAATTTGGTCTTACCCTTCGACTTCTTGAAGCGGGTGGTCATCTCCTCCCTGAAATCACCGGTCAGGTCATCGAGGAAGATGTTGATGGCTATCTCCTTGATGATATCCTCGGTGACATCTTGGAGTTGCACCATTTGGTTTATCTTCGCCTCCAACTCGTCGGGCTTGTAGGACTTGGGCCTAACGGAGCCTTTGAGCATCAGGTAGTAGCCTTTGAAGAGGTAGGGACGGAACTGTTCGTAGTCCTTGCCGAAGAGTGCAAACTCATATTCGCCCGAGTAGTCTTCGAGTTTGAACTTACCGAAGGGGCGACCTGTGGAGGTCATAAGGTTTTGCACATCGGTAACCATACCTCCTGCCACAAAGTCCCTGATTCCCACATCTGCGAGATTCGAGAACTGCGTGAGGGGAGTGTTGCAGACGTGGCGAATGATGACCGAGTACTCATCCAGGGGGTGCGAGGAGAGATACATACCCGTCACCTCCTTCTCACGGTTGAGCGTTTCGAGCCTTGTCCACTCGGGCAGAGGGGGTAACAGGGGTCTTTGGAGGGCCACATCGACCATACCTCCAAAGAGGCTCTGTTGTGCATTGTTTTGGTCCTGCTGGAACTTCGAACCATAGCGTACTACTTGTTCGAGGAAGGTCACATCGGACTCTTTCTGTATGACGAACAATTTGCTGCGGTGGAACCCGAGGATGGAATCGAAGGCACCCGCAAGCGCCATATTCTCAATGGATTTCTTATTGACCGTCGTGAGGTCAATCCTCTCCACAAAGTCGTAGATATCCTTGAAGTCGCCGCCTCTTTCGCGTTCCGTGACGAGTTCCTTCACGGCTGCCTCGCCCACACCCTTGATGCCTGCCAAGCCAAAACGGATGTTGCCATCTTTATCTGCCGAGAAGGTGTGGACACTCTTGTTAATATCGGGGCCGAGTACCCTGATTTTCATCTTGCGCGCCTCGTCCATAAAGTTGGTGAGTTTGTCCATACTCGCCAAATTACGACTCAAAAGTGCCGCCATAAACTCCGCAGGGTAGTGCGCTTTCAGGTAGGCGGTTTGGTAGGCTACATAGGCATAGCAGGTGGCGTGCGACTTGTTGAATGCATATGACGCAAATGCCTCCCATTCGCTCCAAATCTTCTCCAAAGTTGGCACATCGTGACCCTTCGCCACAGCACCGTCGATGAACTTGGGTTTCATCTTATCCAGCACCTCCCTCTGCTTCTTACCCATCGCCTTACGCAGCGTGTCGGCCTCACCTCCTGTGAAGCCCGCCAAGAGTTGCGAAAGCAACATCACCTGCTCCTGATAGACGGTGATGCCGTAGGTGTCGTAGAGGTACTTCTCCATCTCGGGGAAGTCGTAGGTGATGGCCTCCTTGCCCTGCTTACGCGCAATGAAGTTGGGAATCTTCTCCATAGGGCCCGGGCGATAGAGCGCATTCATAGCAATCAGGTCCTCCAAACGTGTGGGTTTGAGTGCGCGGAGGTGTTTTTTCATACCCGGCGACTCAAATTGGAACACACCCGTAGTATCTCCGTGCGAGAAGAGCGCGTAGGTCTTCTTGTCGTCCAGAGGAATGGAGTCTATATCTATGACACGTCCCGTTGTGCGCCTTATGTTTTCGAGCGCATCCTTAATGATAGAGAGGGTTTTAAGACCCAAAAAGTCCATCTTGATAAGGCCCACACTCTCCACAAACTTACCCTCAAATTGCACAACGTTCAAGTCGGCATCTTTGGCGGTAGCAATGGGGGCGAACTTCTCCAAGTCATCCTTACCAATAATCACACCACAAGCGTGAACACCCGTCTGACGTACCGAACCCTCCAATTTCTCCGCATAACGCAGGGTGTTCTGTATGAGCGGATTGTCGCTATTGCGCTCGGCGGCAAACTCACTCTGGGTTTCGTAGAGCCACTCAAAAGGGGTCTGTTTCTTGCCGTTCTCAATCTTGTCGGGGATGAGTTTGGTAAGCCTGTCGCTCTCGGGCAGTGGTAACTTCTGCACCCTGGCCACATCCTTAATGGCCATCTTGGGGGCCATCGTGCCGAAGGTGACAATCTGCGCCACCCTCTTGCGACCATACTTCTCAATCACATAATTCAGCACATCGGCCCTACCGTCCTCATCGAAATCGACATCCACATCGGGGAGTGAAATACGGTCGGGATTGAGGAAGCGCTCAAACAGCAAGTCGTATTTTATGGGGTCGATATTGGTGATTTTCAGACAGTATGCCACAACCGAGCCCGCAGCCGAACCACGACCAGGGCCCACCGATACGCCCAACTCGCGGGCTGCACGAATGTAGTCCCACACGATGAGGAAGTAGCCCGGAAATCCCATATTCTCAATCACCGACAACTCGTAGGAGATGCGTTTCTCCAACTCCTCGCCCAACGTCTTGCCATACCTGACGTGGGCACCCTCATAGACAAGGTGTGTGAGGTATTGGAACTGTTTGGCAACGGTGAGGCGCTCCTGCACTTCGGGGTGCTCCTCGGCATATTTATAGATATTCTCTGCCGATGCAATGGCCTCCTTTTCGGCCTCATCCTTCGTCTTTTTGAGGATGCTCTCTTTGAGTTTCGCCTCGTCGATGGTGAGCGATTCGGGAACCTCGAAGTTGGGCATCAAGGGGTCATTGTTGAGGTTGTAGCGCTCCACTTTCTCGGCAATCTCCACAGTCGTGGCGAGCGCCTCGGGGTAGTCGGCAAAGAGTTCTGCCATCTCCTCGGGGCTCTTGAAATACTCCTCGCCCGTATAGCGCATCCTCTTGGGGTCGTCAATATCCGTACCCGTATTGAGGCAGATGAGGTGGTCGTGCGCCATCGCGTCGTCGGCATCGGTGAAGTGTACGTCGTTGGAACAGATATACTTCACGCCGTGCTTCTTGGCCAACTCCACCAACAGAGGATTGACCCTATCCTGCGCCTCGATGACATCGTGGGGGCGCGTGGGGTCTTTGGGCTTGTGGCGCTGCAACTCTATGTAGTAGTCCTCGCCAAAAACTCCCTTATACCACTCAATGATTCTCTCCGCCTCGGCAGTGTTTCCCGCCAAGAGCGATTTGGGCACCTCACCCGCAATACACGCCGAGCAACAGATGATACCCTCGCTCAACTCCTCCAAGATTTTGTGGTCTATACGGGGCTTGCCATAGTAGGAGCCCTCGGTGAAACCAATGGAGATGAGTTTTATGAGGTTGTGGTAGCCGACAGCATTTTTTGCCAAAAGGATAAGGTGGAACCTTCGCTCGGTGTCTTTGTTCTTCTGGTGTCTGTCGGCAACGATGTAGGCCTCACAGCCGATGATGGGTTTGAGTCCCGCCTTTGAGGTGGCATCGTAGAACTCTTTGGCTCCGTACATATTGCCGTGATCGGTCATAGCAACGGCATCCATCCCGTACTCTTTGGCACGCGCAATAATGGATGGTATCGAAGCGGCACCATCGAGAATAGAGTATTGCGTATGTACGTGAAGATGAATGAATTGAGCCATAATGAGTTCTTTTAGGTCATATCATAGGCAAAGATATGTAATAAAGTTGAAAGTTGAAAGTTGAAAGAGAGAAAATTTGTGCGGGTGCGGAGGACTAACCCTCCGCACCCGCACAAATTTGTCGAGTATCTACTATTATGCCTACTTGCGTGCGAGAGCAGCGATGGCGTTGAGTGCCAAAGCCGATGCGCCCAAGATGGCAGCATCATCACCCAAGCGCGAGAAGAGTACCTTCGTATCCTTCATTGCGGGCAACATATATTTGTCGAGATACTTCTTCAAGGGGTTCATCAGCAGAGCGCCCGCTTTGGTGGGGCCACCAAAGAGGAATACAGCCTCGGGGCTGGTAACGACCACAGCCGTAGCAATACCGAGAGCCAAATAGTGTCCCGTGATGTCCCAAACCTCCAATGCAAGGCGGTCACCGGCAGCAGCGGCAATGCTCACATCTTTGGCGGTGAGTTTGTCGCGCTCGATTTTGCGCAGGCTGCTGGGGGTGCCTGTGTTGTCAATCAGATTGAGGGCGGTACGGCGGATACCCGTAGCCGAAGCGTAGGTCTCCAAGCAACCATTGTTGCCACAACCGCAGTTGCGACCTCCGGGCTCCACGATGATGTGACCGAGTTCGCCTGCAAAAGAGTTGTGGCCGTAGATGATGTCGCCATTGCTCACAAAGCCGCTACCCAGACCTGTGCCGAGGGTAATCTCCACGAGGTCTTTGCGTTTGAGGCTCTTGCCACCACCGTAATACAACTCACCCAAAGCCGCAGCATTAGCATCGTTGGTCATTGCGATGGCCTTGATGTTGGGATAGCGTTTTTTGAGCAGTTTGACAACCTCGCAACGGTTCTGTTTCTCAAACTCACCCATCACCTCTTTGGAGGGTTTCGAGCGGTCCTTCCAAGTGAGGTTGGCGGCATTGATAATCGCACCCTTATAGTAGTTGGCGTTGGGGGCACCGATGCCGATACCATCCACTCTGTCGCCCTCGGGTACTGCTGCCATCAGACGCTCAATGGCGGCATAGAGAAGGTCCATATACTCGTCGAAGAAGACGGGACCATCCTCATTGGTGGAGCGTTGGGTGTGGAAATCGGTGCGGGCGAGGCAGTTACCTTCGCGGTCAATCAAGCCGAGAACGGTGTTGGTTCCGCCCACGTCAATGCCTATTGTCAGTTGCTTTTTCATAGTTTTAGTAGGTTTTTTTTATGTTTGCTGATAGTTGTTTTTCATTTTCCAATCTCAAAAATACCTTTTTTTATTCAATTCCCAAAGGAAAATACCTATATTTGCACAAATTTGGTACCGAATATCGAGATATAAGTGACCGAAATATATAAATATGTATCCCTAATATGTACTCACTAACAGAACTTCAAAAGTGCGTGGCTCAATATATGGAGAGCCTCAATGTGGATGGAGAACCCCACACCCTCTATGAGCCTATCGTCTATTCGCTCTCGGCAGGAGGCAAACGCTTGCGCCCAATGCTGACGGTGCTCTCGTGCAACATCTTTTCCGACAACGCACTCGTGGCTCTGCCCGCAGCGGCGGCTTTGGAGGTATTCCACACCTTCACACTCCTCCACGACGATGTGATGGACAACGCCACCATAAGGCGAGGTAAGCCCTCGGTCTATGGCAAGTGGGGAACCAATGCGGCACTCCTCTCGGGTGACGCAATGATGATTTATTCCTACAAACTGCTCCAACAAACCCCTGTGGAGTATCTGCCGGCTGTCTTGGGGTGTTTCAACTACACGGCGATGACCGTATGTGAGGGTCAGCAGGTCGATATGGAGTTCGAAAGTCGCACCGATGTGACTATGGAGGAGTATATGGGGATGATTGACAAAAAGACCGCAGCACTCCTTGCGGGCGCTACAATGATAGGTGCCATTCAGGGTGGGGCCGACACACGCAGTCGTCAGCACCTCTTCCTGTTTGCTACCGAACTCGGCTTGGCTTTCCAACTGCAAGACGACCTGCTGGATGCCTACGGCACCGAGGCGCAACTCGGCAAACCCATTGGTGGCGACATCTTGGAGGGTAAGAAGAGTTTTCTGATGCTCACAGCCTTTGCAAAGGCCGATGGCGTAACCCACAAAAGGCTTCAAACCTTGTTGAGCGATGGCGCTATGGCTCCCGAGGAGAAGATTGGCGCAGTACTCGAAATCTACAACACTCTGGGTGTCAGGGAGGAGGCAGAGAGGGAGATAAACCTCCACTTCTCGAAGGCTATGGAGGCTCTCGACAATCTCGAAGTCCCCGAGGAGCGCATAGCACCTATGAGGGAGTTGGCGCAGAGTCTGCTGGGACGTAAGAATTAAAAAGTGACGAATGAAACGTAGTGATATAGAGATAATGGCACCCTGTGGGTGCTACGAGGCGCTCCACGCGGCAATCGCTGCGGGTGCCGACTCGGTGTATTTCGGTGTCGGACAACTCAATATGCGCTCGGCATCGGCTGCCAACTTCACACTCGACGACTTGGCAAAAATTGTCGCCATAGCCCACCAAAATGGCAAAAAAGCCTACCTGACGGTCAATACGGTGGTCTATGAGGGTGAGATTGAGGCACTGCACGCGCTTTTGGATAGGGCTGCCGAGGAGAAGGTCGATGCGGTAATCGTCAGCGACCAAGCAGCAATCCTCTATGCTCGCGCAAAGGGTTTGGAGGTCCATATCTCCACCCAACTCTCCATCTCCAATAGCGAAACCGTAAGGTTCTATTCCCAATGGGCCGACACAGTTGTCCTCGCCCGCGAACTCTCTTTGGAGCAGGTTAGGGGTGTGTATGAGAAGATTGAGAGAGAGAATATCTGCGGGCCCAATGGCGAGAGGGTGAAAATAGAGATGTTCGCTCACGGCGCGCTCTGTATGAGCGTCAGTGGCAAGTGTTACCTCTCGCTCCACGCTACGGGATGCTCCGCCAATAGGGGAGCCTGCCGTCAGATTTGCCGCCACGCCTACAAACTCGTAGACCGCGATACGGGCGAAGAACTCCACGCCGAGGGTACCTACCTCCTCTCCCCCAAAGACCTCTGTACAATAGATTTCCTGGATAAATTTGTGGATGCAGGCGTGAGGGTTCTGAAAATTGAGGGTAGGGCACGACCAGCAGAGTACGTTAAGAGGGTGGTGGAGTGCTACGATAGGGCACTGCGCGCCATAGAGCACGGCTCCTATACCCCCGAGCGCGTCGCCAAATGGAAAGAGGAACTCTCCACCGTGTTCAATCGTGGCTTCTGGGGCGGATACTACCTCAATCAGCCCGTTGTGGAGTTGAGCCAAAATTATGGCTCCTCGGCTACGGTCAAGAAGGTCTATGTGGGTAAGGTGACAAACGTGTTCAAGAAGATTAAGGTTGCCGAGGTGCTCATCGAGGCCTCACCTTTGGAACTCGGCACAAAGATACTCATCTCGGGTGAAACCACAGGTGCTGTGGAGTTTAAGCCCGACCAGATATGGGTCGATGAACGACCCGCAGAGGTGGCAGTGCAGGGCAAAAAGTGCTCCATTAAGTTGCCACAACCCGTACATCGAGGAGATAGGCTCTATAAATACATCGAAGCCAAATAGTGCTTCGATGTATTTTTTGTCTAACGTCGCAAATGCGAGTAAGCGAGGGCAGAGGCTGCTTGCAGACTATGCCGAGCGTGAGCATTTTAGAGCAGACGCAGTCTGGTCAAACGTCGCAAATGCGAGTAAGCGAGGGCAGAGGCTGCTTGCAGACTATGCCGAGCGTGAGCATTTTAGAGCAGACGCAGTCTGGTCAAATGTCGCGGGCTCGGCAAATTCATTTTGCCGAGCCCGAAAACTAAAAACCCTATAAGGCCTATATTACCTATAAGACCTATTCGCCCTATATGCACCAACAAAAAAAAGGTCGCATCTCTGCGACCTTGCTCCTCAGCTAGGACTTGAACCTAGGACCCCCTGATTAACAGTCAGGTGCTCTAACCAACTGAGCTACTGAGGAATTTTCTTTGCTCCACGAGTTATTCCCGTTTTGCGAGTGCAAATATACGGCAAAAAACGATACCTCCAAATAAAAATGAGATATTTTTTAGAAAAATTTTATTTTCGGTGAATTATTCTTCCCTTTTTGTGTTGCTATCTCAAACTAAAAGAGTATCTTTGTATGTTATGCGTAGAGTATCCATATTGTTGGTAGCCTTAATATCACACCTTATGGTGTGGGCGCAGGGCCCCGAGGTGCAAGATGCCTTTCTCTTTGAGGAGGTGGAGTGGAACTTCGGGACTATCGAGGAGGTGGATGGCAAAGTGAGCCACACGTTCCGCTACCGCAACATCTCGGACCACTCGGTGGCCATCGAGAGGGTCTATTCCTCGTGCGGGTGCACCTCGGGGGAGTACTCCCGACGACCACTCAAAGCGGGAGGTGAGGGCGAATTTGTTGTCACCTTCGACCCGCAGGATAGGGGAGGAAGGGTGGATAAGACGGTGACGCTCACCTACGACAAGGGGCGCGGACGTACCGAACTGCGCATCAGAGGACGTGTGAAGGCCCGCCCACGCTCGGTGGAGGATACCCACCCCTACGAATTGGGAGGTGGTGTGAGAAGCGATTCGAGTTTCAAGCCCTTTGGCCGAGTGGCGCAGGGGAGCACCAAGAGTATGACACTCGCGCTTGTGAATACCTCTGCAAAGAGTGTAGAGATGGGGGTGCAATGGGAGCGCGAGAGCGGAATGTTGGAGGTGGAGATGCCTCTGGAACTCGCCCCGGGTGAGAGCGCGCTTGCGACGCTGACCTATCGTCCTTCGGCCCTCGGAGAGGAGCATAGCGGACTTGTTATTGATGAGTTTCGACTGCTGATAGATGGCACTCCCTCGACGGAACTATTCCGCACCTCGGCAGTAGTAGAACTGATAACTGATAACTGAAAACTGATAACTGAAAACTAAAAACAAGGAAGAATTATGTACGAAATTCTCAAAAAGGTAAAGTTGGCGGAGAATATCTACCTGATGGATATTCACGCACCCAGGGTGGCAGCATCGGCGCATCCCGGACAATTCATCATTCTTCGTTCCACCCCCGAGGGTGAGCGTATTCCTCTAACCATTTCGGACTACGACATTGCGCGTGGTTCGGTGCAGATTGTGGTGCAGACGTTGGGCGTTTCCACTCTCAAACTTGCCGAGAAGGAGGAGGGGGATTGTGTGGAGGATTTTGCAGGTCCTCTTGGTCGTCCTTCGGACTTCATCTACGAGAATCTCGACGAGCTCAAAGGCAAGAAGTTGCTCTTCATTGCGGGTGGTGTAGGTACGGCTCCTGTCTATCCCCAGGTGAAGTGGCTCAAAGAGCACGGTGTGGATGCCGATGTGATTATTGGTGCCAAGACCAAAGACCTCTTGATTCTCACCGACGAGATGAGGGCTGTTGCCGGTAATCTCTACATTGCCACCGATGATGGTTCGGAGGGTTTTCACGGTATGGTTACGGGCTGTCTGAAAAAACTCGTGGAGGAGGATGGCAAGAAGTACGATACGGTCATCACCATTGGTCCTATGATTATGATGAAGTTTGTGTCGCTCACGACCAAAGAGTTGGGCATTCCCACCATTGCTTCTCTGAACTCGTTGATGGTAGATGGCACGGGTATGTGTGGTGCGTGCAGGGTGAGTGTTGGTGGCAAGACCAAGTTCACCTGTGTAGATGGTCCCGAGTTTGATGCTCACCAGGTGGACTTCGACGAGGCTATGCGTCGTAGTGGTCAGTACCGCGATGAGGAGCAGAGGCGTTTGGAGCGCTACAAAGACCACAAATGCCGCATCGGTTTGGATAAATAACCCACAAAGAAGTAGAACCTTTCAAGAGAGAAGAAAAGATTATGGCAAATATAATTTCGCGTACTCCCGTCAGGGAGCAGGACCCCATCAAGCGTGCCGCCAACTTCGAGGAGGTATGCTATGGTTTCAATGTTGAGGAGGCACAGAGGGAGGCTTCCAGGTGCCTTAACTGTCGCAATCCTCGTTGTGTTCAGGCGTGCCCCGTAAATATCCAGATTCCTAACTTCATTGCCGAGGTGGTTGCGGGCAACTACCAGCAGGCAGCCAATATCATTGCCGAGGACTCACTGTTGCCCTCGATTTGTGGTCGCGTGTGTCCCCAGGAGAGCCAATGTGAGGGCTCCTGCATTTTGGGCATCAAACACGAGCCTGTGGCTATTGGTAAATTGGAGCGCTTCGTGGGCGATTGGCAGTTGGAGAACGGCTCGAAAGAGGTCGCAAAGATTGAACCCAATGGTAAGAAGGTGGCTGTTGTGGGTAGTGGCCCCGCAGGTTTGGCTTGTGCTGCCGACCTTGCAAAATTGGGCTACGAGGTGACCGTATTTGAGGCTCTCCACCGCTTGGGTGGTGTGTTGAGTTACGGTATTCCCGAGTTCCGCCTTCCCAAAGAGCGCATCGTGGCTCGTGAGATTGAGAAGGTTTCGAGGCTCGGTGTGAAGTTCGAGAAGAACATCATCGTAGGTCGTACTGTGACCATCGACAGCCTTGCCGAGGAGGGCTTCTCGGCTGTATTTGTAGGCTCGGGTGCAGGTCTTCCCAAGTTTATGGGCATCCCTGGTGAGAACCTCAATGGCGTGTTCTCTGCCAATGAGTTCCTGACTCGCATCAATCTTATGGGTGCATTTGCTCCCGAGGAGAACGATACCCCTGTGCGCAGAGGTAAGAAGGTGGCAGTCGTAGGTGGCGGTAATGTGGCAATGGATGCTGTGAGGTCGGCAAAACGCCTCGGTGCAGATGCCTACATCGTCTACCGTCGCTCGGAGGCCGAACTCCCCGCGCGCGTGGAGGAGGTACACCACGCCAAAGAGGAGGGCATCCAATTTGCAATGCTCACCAACCCTGTGTCGATTGAGGCCGACGAGAAGGGCTGGGTAAGGGCTTTGAAGTGTGTGAGGATGGAACTCGGTGAGCCCGATGAGAGTGGCCGTCGCTCGCCCGTTGAGGTTGCAGGCTCGGAGTTCGAGATTGAGTGCGACACCGTAATTATGGCACTCGGCACCTCGCCCAACCCCCTGATTGCCTCGACTACCGAGGGCTTGGAGCGCAACCGTAGGGGCTGCTTGGTGGCTACCGAGGAGGGCGCAACCACTCGTGAGGGCGTGTTTGCCGGTGGTGATGCTGTGACCGGTGCTGCAACTGTTATTTTGGCAATGGGCGCAGGCCGTAAGGCAGCAAAGGCTATTCACGACTACCTTTCCAATAAATAGTAAATAGGTATATGATTCTTTCGAATTTGAAAAATAGGGTGGAGTTGGAGAAACTCCACCCACTGATGCCCCGCCTTTTCGAGTTTATCGAGCAGAACGACATCCTCTCTCTGCCCCTCGGTATCCACGAGATTGAGGGCAAGGACCTCTTCATCAACAACTGCGCGCCCTCGCTCTTCACGAAGGAGAATGCTCCCATTGAGGTGCACCGCGACTATATAGATGTTCAGGTGCTCTTGGAGGGTGTCGAGACGCAGGGCTGGAAACCTTTGGAGGAGATTGAGGAGTGGCGTGGTGAGTACGATGCGGAGAAAGATGTGCGCTTTTCTGATGAGAGGTGCGAACACTTTGTGACACTCAAACCCGGCGAACTCACCGTATTCTATCCCGAGGATGGTCACGCTCCTGCTATTGGAGATGCTCCCATCAGGAAGTTTATAGCCAAACTCAAAAAGTGCCAATAAGCGGCCTGTTTGGTATTGCATTGCGACAAATCTCCCCCGTAGTTTACAAACGTAACTGCGGGGGAGGTCTGTTTTTTTGGGGCGGGTATTAAAAAAGATACCCGAGAACAAAGGGGTGGGACCTCTAATTTTGTAGGGAAAAACCCTCTCATAAGTTAGGAGAGGGTGCCGAAGGCGGGTGAGGTCTGTCAAGCCTCCCCTACGACAGGGGAGGTTTGGAGGGGTGGTCGTAATTGCGCTCGGTGTCCTCACCGAGCAGTGCCCGAAGGGCGGGTGAGGTCTGTCAATTGAGAATTCAAAATTCAAAATTATTCCCTCTCATAAGTTAGGAGAGGGTGCCCGAAGGGTGGGTGAGGTCTGTCAAATCTGTCTTGCCACGACTCATTGCAGATGAGTCGGTTGGCATCTACCACGCTTTATTGCGGGCA
The DNA here is from genome assembly GCA_045596685.1 of Tidjanibacter sp. Lineage (GTDB taxonomy): Bacteria > Bacteroidota > Bacteroidia > Bacteroidales > Rikenellaceae > Tidjanibacter. The sequence goes on from JAZOCT010000041.1 coordinate 30,678, forward strand.
ACCGAGTTGCCCGCTTTTCTTTGCCACTTTTGGTGGCAAAAGTGGCGCAAAAGCCACGCACGACATCTCTGGCGGGAGGGCGGAGCGCAAAGCCTAAAACAAACGCTGTCGCGGGCAAAGCATTTGCCGTCTTTGTTTCTTAACGCCTTTGCACTCCGCCCTCGCCACGACCTCACAAGGAGGTCGCTTCTCCGCCGACGATGTAAAGTGCGGGTCTATGGTGCGCCCTAATGGGCGCAGGTATCAAAAAAGATACCCGAGAACAAGGAGGTGAACCATCAAAAAAAACGGGAGCCCCCAACCTCTTGGGTATTAAAAAAGATACCCGAGAATAAAAAGGGGGGGGTAAACCCTCTAATTTAGAGGGGGAATAACCTTCCGTTCCTCGCGGGTATTAAAAAAGATACCCGAGAACAAAAGGGGGCGGAGGTGAGGGTGGATGTGATGGTGTGGAATAAAAATCGCGGGTATCGAAAAAGATACCCGAGAATCACCTGGGGCCTATGAGTCCTATGAGTCCTATCAGACCTATGTTAAACTAAAAACTGTACCCCACAATCGCGTCGGCATAGGCACTCCAACCATTGGCAGTCTTGTATGCATCCACACTATCGGTGGGTACATAAATCTTGCGCCCCGAAGCATTGTAGTGAAAGGCTTCCCAACTATATCCAAAATACCATTCAGGAGGTGTCGTGGGCTTGCAATAGACACTTGTCAGCGAGGTGCAATACCTGAATGCAGAATCTCCAATCGAAGTAACGCCATTGCCAATGGTAACACTTGTCAGCGAGGAGCAATTCTGGAATGCATAATAGCCAATCGAAGTAACGCTATCGGAAATGGTAACCCTTGTCAGCGAGGTGCAATCCCTGAATGCAGAATCTCCAATCGAAGTTACGCTGTCAGGAATGGTTACACTTGTCAGCGAGGAGCAATAAGAGAATGCAGAATCTCCAATCGAAGTAACATTGCCATCAAAAGTAATCACGCCCTGACCATCCGCATAGGTGTTGGATATGATGTTTGCACCGAAATAAGATGTTCCAGAACGATAAGGCGTAACGACATTACCATCGGTGGAGGTGTAGTAGATTTTGCGATTTTCTGGATTCTCCTCTTCTTCGACATCTTCGCCTTTCTCGAAGTCGTAGGGGACAAATGCGTCGGCATACTCGCTCCAATATTCTGCTGTTTTGTATGCCTCGACGCTCTCCTCGGGCACATAAATCTTACGACCCAAACCGTTTAAGCCAAGCATTCCCAGCGCTCCCGTCGGAGGCTCAATTCCCTCACAATAGACCTCCACAAGAGCAGTGCAACCATAGAAAGCATAGCGCCCAATCAAAATGACGCTCTCGGGAAGGGTGATACTCGTAAGCGAGGTGCAATCATAGAATGCACACTCTCCAATCGAAGTAACGCTATCGGGAATGGTGATACTCGTAAGCGAAGTGCAATAACGGAATGCACTATCTCCCACTCGGGTGATTGGCCTATCGAATGTGATTTTCCCCAGCCCTTTTTCGTAGGTATTGGAGAGGATGTGGCCGTCGAAGCCCTCGGGAGTGGGGTATACAACCTCCCCATCAGCCGAAGTGTAGTACAATGCGTAGAGGTCGTCCCTCATTCCCACCGTAACGTCGCAACCGACAAAAACCATTGCAGAGAGTAGCGCAATGGTGGCCAACAACAATCTCCTCATCTCTCTTCGTCGTTTTATGGTTATTATCTCCTACCTTCCGAACTCACCACAGATGGATTTTTTTAGCATCTTGGCGCGGGAGGCGGGCGTTGTGGCGTGGGCCAAAACATACATCATCTTCGTAACAGCCGCCTCGGTGGTCATATCCCTGCCACTAATAACTCCTATGCGTTGGAGCGCCACGCCCGTTTCATAGATATCCATATTGACCTCGCCGTTGCTACACTGCGTGACATTCACCACACTGACACCCTGCGCGATAGCCTCCTTCAAGGCGTTGATGAACCAATCCTTCGTGGGAGCATTACCCGCACCATAGGTTTCGAGCACCACACCCTTCACACCACTCGCCAGCATAGCCCGCAAAACACTCTCGGTCAAGCCCGGAAATATCTTCACAATGGCCACATCGCGCTCCAATGCGGTGCTAATACCAAACTCGGCACCCGCTTTGGGGCGCTCGATAAACTGCTCGTTGTAGTGGATACTCACACCCACCTCGGCAAGAGGAGGATAGTTGTTGGAGGCGAAGGCGGAGAGTTCCTCGGCGCTCTGTTTAGTCGTGCGATTGCCCCTAAATAGGCGATTCTGGAAATAGAGGCTCACACCAGGCACCGCAGCCCTACCCTTGCCATCCTTCTCGGCAGCAATCTCAATGGCGGTGATGAGGTTCTCCCTCCCGTCGGTGCGCAACACACCAATAGGTATCTGACTACCCGTAAAAACCACAGGTTTGGCAAGGTTGTGGAGCATAAAACTCAACGCACTCGCGCTATACGACATCGTGTCGGTGCCGTGCAACACCACAAAACCATCGAACCTATCGTAGTTATCCCTAATATTCTCGGCAAGCCTCACCCACAACTCGGGCGAAGCATTCGATGAGTCGATGGGCTCAAAGGGCAAGACCTCAATGTCGGCATCGAGTCTGCGCAAGGCGGGAAACTCCTCATAGATGTGGGTGAAGTCGAAGGGTACGAGTGCCCCGCTTTCGGGGTCGGTATGCATACCGATTGTGCCTCCTGTGTAGATGAGTAGTACGGAACTTTTCATATCGTTTGGTTTCAGGTTATATCTCTCTTTTCTCTATATGCCGAACACCCTACGGGCATTGAGGGTAGTCTGCTCGGCCACCTCCTCGGGGCTACACCCTTTAAGGCGGGCTATCTGCTCACAAATATACACCAAATTTTTGGGTTCGTTGCGTTTTCCCCTCAAAGGTACGGGCGAAAGGTAGGGAGAATCGGTTTCGAGCACCATTGCCGAGAGCGGAATTTGGGGTATGCTCTCCAACAACAGGCTCTTTTTGTAGGTCGAGACACCCCCGATGCCCACCACAAAACCGCCCAAAGCCTCTACCCTACGGTAGACCTCCTCGCTCTCCGTAAAGGCGTGAAGAATACCACGCGCACGCCCCCCGAAGCCTTCGAGAATATCGAGCATCTCCTCCCAAGCGTTGCGAGTGTGAATCACCAACGGAAGGTCGTACTCAATGGCGAGTTCCACCTGACGCACAAAACACTCCCTCTGCTCCTCTGCCCACTCGCGGCTCCAATAGAGGTCCAAGCCCACCTCGCCAACGCCATAGAAGCGCTCCACGGGTCGCTCCACGCTACCAATAGGGGCATCGCTTGCACCACCATTGCACGCCCTCAAAAGTCGCTCCACCTCCGCCAATTCCTCCCTCCAATGGGGGTTGTCGTTCACCGACGTGGGGTGCAGGCCGATGAGTGAGTAGCAATCGTGACGGGAGCGCGTGAGGGCAAATTGCGCCTCGTTTGTTTCGTGGTCGATGGCAGGAAATACAAAGGCCTCCACGCCCGCCTCCTCGGCGCGTGCAAAGACCTCGGCGCGGTCCTCGTCGAACTCCGAGCCATAGATGTGGGTGTGGGTGTCTATAAATCTCATAACTAAACTGTTCGTTCACATTTTCTGCCGGGGAGTATCCTCACCGCATCGCACAATTCGAGCGAGGTGAGCAGTGCCACAACCCTCTGGGGTGCAAAACCCGTGCGCTCAACAAGCGCCTCATACTCCACAACTTCGCCCGTGTGCATTGCATCCAAAAGGGTGCGCTCCTCGTGGGTTATATTGAGGGTTTCGGTGGGTGCAACGGTGGGTGCAAGTGTCGCCTCCTCGGTTTGGACCACATCCCAGCCGAGTTCGTAGACAACGTCGCCACCCGAGCAGACCATTGCCGCCTTGTTTTGTTTGATGAGCAGATTGGAGCCGTAGGAGTTTTTGTCGAAGGCCCTACCGGGGACAGCCATCACGCTCCTGCCATAGGAGAGCGCACACTCGGCAGTGATGAGCGAGCCTCCCTCGTAGGGCGACTCAACAACCACCGTACCACTCGACAAGCCCGCAATTATTCTGTTGCGTGCGGGGAAGAATTTGCCCGTATTTTTGTGTTGCGACGACACCTCGGTTACGATTGCGCCCCCACAGGAGAGTATGCGGTCAGCCAGCGAGCGGTTGGCCGCAGGCGCGACCTCGGGGAGTGCGTTGGCGATGACCGCCACCGTTGTTGCTCCCACTTCGAGTGCCGCACGATGGGCGTTCTCGTCGTTGCCAAATGCCAGACCGCTCACAATGGAGACATCGGGCACCCTCTCGTGGAGTTGTTCGACGAGCCTGCGCCCCGCAACCTGACCATAGGTAGATATTGTGCGCGTGCCGACAAATGCCACCGAGGGGCGCGCCAAAGCCTCGACGCTACCCTGCATAAAGATGACGTGGGGACGGTCACTACACTCTCGCAGGAGTGGTGGATAGGCCGAATCGGTGGAGGCGATGGCTATGATGTGGTGCTTTTCGCAGTATTTCAACTCTCGCTCGGCTTGGGCGAAGCCCGTGTGGGCAAGGATGTTGCGGATGACCTCCTCGCGTGTCAGGCCTGCTCGTGCCCGCAACTCATCCTCGGGAGCGCGGAAGAGGGCCTCTGCCGAGCCGAAGGTGTCGATGAGGTGATTCACCCCCATAGTTCCGAGTGTGGGTGTGAAGAGCAGCGCGAGGTCGTAGATAGTCATAGCGGGTATAAAGTGTCTGTTCGGAGAGGTAAATTTATGCAAAAAATTTGGAGTTTGCGAGAAAATAGTTACTTTTGTGCTCCGAAAGCAACTGATTATTATCCGCTTTTGATGGTGGTTTTGCGTTAAGTTGCTGGGGGATAAATAGTTGGTGCGATGGCCGAGTGGCTAGGCAAAGGTCTGCAAAACCTTCTACAGCGGTTCGATTCCGCTTCGCACCTCAAAAACAAGGCTCGCTGTTGGCGAGCCTTTTGTTTTTGAGGTGCGAGTTATCTCGCACCGATTTTTACATTCCCCCTAAATCCCCCTTTGATAAAGGGGGACTTGTTTTTTGGTGGGGTGGTATCTGCCGACCTTTTGTTTTTGAGGTGCGTTATCGCACCCATCGACACACAAAAGGGGGAGGTTACGAGCCTCCCCATTTGTATCAATGTAACCTAAAAGATTATTGCAATCTGATATAATCTAGCGCTTGTATGAGATTGTTGCGTTGCACTTCATCAAACCATAATTGAAATCAACCCGTTTAGAAACTTATTCCAATGACTCATGTTAATATATTTTTTACACAATTGTTCCATATTATTGCTTGAATACTGTTAAGGTTTTTGTGCTCTTGTGGTAATCATTATCGTCATCAATATATTCTGTATAATAATTTATTCTAAGTGTATTGTTAGTAAATGTGCCATCTGTGTATACATCTTGCCAGTCACCATCATAATACCTAGCAGACAAACCATAAAATTTAACTGTATTTCCTTGTACGACATAATCACCTTCGCAATCATGTGTATATTGCCCCCACAAAGATACCCTACCGGACTCGGTAAATTCCACATAAGTAGGATAATCATCTTTCTCACTCCACAAAGTACCTGCAAGAGGATTTTTAGGGACACTTTCAATAGGTGTGTTACACGATACAAACAGCCAACCACACAGGGTAAAAATAGCGGATGAAACGCAAAGTAAATACTTCTTCATAATACATTAGTTCTCATTACCGTAGCAACTCCTATGCGGTGGGTTATGTGCAAAAAGAAAGTGTGGAGTTGATTTCGTTTATCTGCAAGAAGGTTGTGGAAGAACCCGTAACAACAATAAACGATACAATGCCCCACACCTATGTATGATACACGATTGGCGTGGGCACACCAATGGCATATATACAAGGAATGAGTGCTATTCGTTGTCCTGTTGTTTTTGAAAACTTCCACATTTTCTTGCAAGGACAGTGCGAAAACACTTTCAAAATATGTTCATCCAACGAATAAATCGTTAGACGCCACAAATATAGAAATAATTTTCGCAAAACGAACAACACTCACCGTTAAGGGCATTGCATCGGGTGCAAGATTAAGCACCGTTTGCAGAGTTGGGGCGAGGGCGTAAAGGTCGCGCACAGAAAAGGGCAGTCCGAAAGACTGCCCTTTTTCGTGCGGGGAGTGGGACTCGAACCCACACGGCTCTCGCCACCAGATCCTAAGTCTGGCGCGGCTACCAATTACGCCATCTCCGCTCACGACGGGGCAAAGGTAAATAATTTTTTCGACTTCGAGAACACCCTATCGAATTTTTACATACCTTTGTGGCGATGCGGTTCCCACTTTTGGGACTAACAGGGAATGCCGTGAGAATCGGCAACAGTTCCCGCTGCTGTATGCCTCGACACCGCAATGCGCTGTGTTTCAGGCTCTCGGACATATCTACAACACGTCACTGATGGGGTGCACACCATTGGGAAGGCGGTCCGAGAGTGAGGCGAGTCAGAAGACCTGCCACATCGTTTTGGGATTGCTCCTGCGGCGAATGGGAGGGTTTTAGTGTAGTTCACATCGGTGCCACAAGCGCCAAGTCAGCACAAACACAAAGCACAAACAAACCACCGCCGGTAGCAAAAACCGCAAGCGGGAGTACTTGTTTTATGTTTAACCTCTTAACTTTAAGCAAAATGAAAAAGTTATTTGGACTATTTTGTGTTTTGGCAACCAGCCTTGTGCTCGGCGGCTGCACCCCCAGCAACCAACCCGACCCCTCGGACGAAAACAACCTCTACGAAAATGGAGTCTATGTCCTTTGTGAGGGCGGTTTTATGATGGGCAACGCCTCATTGTGGTTCTACGAACCCCAAAATCAAACCCTCCACACCGACATCTTTGCGGAGGTGAACGATGCAACGCTCGGCGACACAGGGCAATCTATCACCATCCTGGGTGACCGTATGTTCATCGTGATGAATGGTTCCAAAGTGGTCTATGTTGTAGACAGCCACACTTGCGAATACGTTGGGCAGATAACGGGCTTGACCTCACCGCGCCACATTGCCTTCTCGACGGATGGCACCAAAGGCTATCTCTCCCAGATGTACACCAATAGTATTACGATTTTCGACCCTGTGAGTCTCGAAAAAATCGGTGAAATCGCACTCGAAGGGGTTGCCGATGTGGAGCAAATGGTGGTGTGTGGCCACAATCTCTTTGCCGCAGCGTGGAGCAATGGCCACAAAGTCACCGTCATCGACACCACCACCGACAAACAAATCAAGACCATCGAGGTGGGTGTACAACCCTACTCCATTGCGATTGACAACACCAAGACTTTGTGGGTTGTGTGCGACGGTGGCAACGAGTGGAGTTCGCTTCCCGAGGGAGTTACGATGGAGGCTCCGTCGCTTTGGAAAATCAACGCCACAACCTTCGAGGCCCAAAAATTCCACACCTTCACAGCGGGTAGTTATTTTCGCTCTCGCTTGGCGCTCGACGGAGAGGGTGCAACGCTCTACTTCATCAGCGACGCGCTATGGGCTATGGATGTCACGAGTTCGACCTTCCCCACCTCCCCCCTTATGAACGTGGAGGGCTTTGGGGTCTATGGTATGGATATTTGCCCAGCCTCGGGCGATATTTACATTGCCGATGCGAAGGATTACATCTCCAATGGAGCGGTCTATCGCTACTCGCGTGCAGGTGAATTGCTCGACGAGTTTGAAGTCGGATTGGTGCCTTCCAAGTTTGCCTTTGTGGGCGAAAAATAAGGCACGTTTTATGGTACGTTTGGAGCAATGAAACGATTGTTTGTCACCGTGTTATGCCTTTTTGTGAGTTTTGGGTTTTTGAGGGCCCAGAAGGCTGACTCTTTGCGTACCGTAGAGGTGGAGGAGATTGTTGTTCGCTCGGAGCGTTCACTACGAGATATTGGTGTGCAAAAGAGCATTATGAGTGAGGCTGTTTTGAAGGAGAACCTCTCGGCCTCGATGGCCGAAATTCTGGCACAAAACAGCACCGTTTTCATAAAATCTTCGGGCAGGGCAACCCTCTCCACCGCCTCCCTGCGTGGCACCGCACCCTCGCACACAAGCGTCACCTGGAACGGCATAAATCTCGGCAATCCGATGCTTGGAATGGTCGATTTTTCGATGATTCCCTCCTACTTTGTCGATGGTAGCGAGGTCTTTCACGGAGCCACATCGGTGAATGTGGGTGGTGGTGGCTTGGGTGGAGCCATAGTCCTTTCCACAGAGCAACAGAAAGGGCAAGGTCTTGGGGTTCAATATGTTCAGAGCCTCGGGTCATTCTGCACACACGACGAATACCTACGCGTGGATTACAACAACAACAAGGGGTGGGGCTCCTCCACGAGGGTGCTCAACTCTGCCTCCCGCAACGACTTCCCCTACATCAACTACGACAAAATAGGCCACCCCATAGAGTACAATAAAAACTGTGGCTACAACGACCTGCACCTTATGCAAGAGTTCTACTTGCGTGGTAAGCGTGGCGGGCGCTGGTCGGCAAAGGGGTGGTATACGAACTCCTCGCGCGGCGTGCCCCGATTGACTGTGGACTTTGGCGAGGACGACCTCACCAAAGCGTGGCAAGATGAGGAGAGCTTGCGCGCAGTGGTGGAGTGGAAGCGCTCTTTTGGTGGGCTACGACTCTCTGCCTCTGGTGGTTACAACTACGACAAAATGCACTACATCTACCAATTCTCACAAGGTGCGGGGGTTGTAACTCGTGGTGTGGATGCCCAAAGCAACACCCACCACAACTTCCTGACCTCATCGGCGGAGTGGAGCATTGGCAACGAGTTGATGATTGCCGCCAACCTCTCGGGCAACTATTTTAGTGTTGAGAGTGAGGATATTGCGCCCTTTGTGCCCACAGGATTTAAGGCCCATAGGGTGGAGGCCGCTGCCTTCGCATCGGTACGTTGGAAACCCACCTCTTGGCTGGGATTTGCCGCCAACTGCCGCGAAGAGTGGAGGGACGGCTCCCTCTCCCCCATCATCCCTGCCCTGTTTGCCGACGTTACTCTACTGCCCCAAATTGGGCTCATTGTAAGTGGTTCGGTGGCAAGAAACTACCACGCGCCAACGCTCAACGACCTCTACTATGTGCCCGGAGGCAATCCCGACCTACTCTCGGAGCGCGGTGTGACCTATGACCTCGGTGTGGAGAGCACCATTGAGCGCGAGGCTTGGAGGTTCTTTGGCAAGGTGACGCTCTACCACTCCGACATCTCCGATTGGATTCTTTGGACACCTACCGTTAAGGGCTTCTGGACACCCCAAAACCTCGCATCCGTAGTCAGTCGAGGCGTGGAATCGAGAGTCAACATCTCCTACGCCCCCAATGAGGAGTGGCGTGTGGAGTTAAACGCTATTTTTGCCCTCACCTCCTCGACCAACGCCACCCCCGATAGCGAAACCTTCGGCAACCAACTGCCCTATATTCCGCTCTACTCGGCATCGGCGGGTGCACGCCTGGTGTGGAGGGAGTGGGAGATGAACTACAAGTGGCGCTATTATAGCGAGCGAATGACCACCTATTCGGGCACCTCTTATCGCGGTAGCAGCGTGCCTGCCTACCATTTGAGCGACATTGCCATCAGCAGAACCTTGCACATAGGCGGGCTGAATTTCAAGGCGCGTTTGGAGGTGAACAACCTCTTCGACGCCTACTATCAATCGGTGCTCTCGCGCCCTATGCCACCCCGAAACTACGCACTATCGGTGGAGTGTAGATTCTAATCCGCGAGTTAAGCCCCCAGGGGGCTCCTTGCCCCCCCCGTTATGCACAAAAAGAGATGGGCAACCTTCATTGGTTGCCCATCTCTTTCTCTATCACACAAAGCCCCTATCGGAGGTTACCAACTGCTTTCGAAGCAGCGTAACTAATCTTATAGGCCTCTGCTTTACGCAACTCCTGTTTGATGTCGGTGATGATACCCATACGAGTATCCTTATCGGCCTTCAAACAAACGGTCATTTTGTTGCGGTCTGCCTCGTTGAGAGCGTCACGCTCCGAGGCGATGAACTGACCAATCTGCTCGGGGTTGCTGAACGAGTTGTTAAGTTGAATCTTCGAAGCCTCACCAAATTTCGAGCGCAACTCTGCGGTTGCGGGAGGGCCTACATAGATATAACTTACCAACGACTTATTCTCCAATTTCTGAATCTCGGTAGCCTGGGGTGCTTTGAATTTCACCACCAACTCCGTCTCCTTCATCGAAGTAGATACCATGAAGAAGAAGAGAATCATAAACACGATATCGGGGAGCGATGAGGTCGAGATGTGACCAATCTCCTTTTTCTCTTTTTTCCTAATTACTGGCATACTACTTAATGTTTTGGGGCTCTGCCTCCGAAATCTTCATAGGCACTGCTTTTGCTACTGCATCCTGCTGTGCTTTTTCGAGATCTGCAAAGTTCTTACCGAAGTGTGCTTTGCTCAACTCGTCGCGGATTTCGTTGAAAGCGCGAGTAAGTTCGTTCTGTACTTTGATATACATCTCATAACTGGTACCTCGGTCATTTTGGAGCGAAATAACGCCCTGGCTGACTGCGTACTTGCCGATGAGATCTATTTCCTCATCTTTTTTCTCGGGGAGATTCTTGTCATCCTCACGGTTGAGCACCCACTCCTTTGCCCTATCTTTGAGTTGGCTAACAGTAACCATCTCACCCTGCACCGCAATTTGGTCATACTTATTAACGTGAACCAACATAAGGTTACGCTCTTTGATATCGGGTGCGTCGGTCTGGTTCTCACTCCAAGGTGGAAGCACACGGTTCAGACCCGAATCAATGTCCATTGTGGTTGCAACAAGGAAGAAGATAAGGAGGAGGAACGCCACATCCGCCATCGAACTTGCATTAATCTCCGGTGTTTTTCTTGCCATATTACAATCGTTTTTTTAATATGGTAATAAACTATTTGATAGCGTTACGAATCTCACCAACGAGAATCGAAAGGATGCTAACACCTGCTACCAAGTAGGTGAGGTAGATTACGGTGTCGGTAAATTTGAGTTCGAAAACATCCTCAAAGAAACCACCTGCCGAGTTGGGCACGGGAGCGGCACTCGAAAGTGCGTAGCAACCGCCAATCACAGCAGCAGCAACCACAAGACCAACCAAAGCCTTCAAAGCAGCCTTGGGGGTAGTAAACAAATTCTTAACAGGCGAAGCGAGGGCGGCTACGATGCCAATGCCCACGATTCCGTACAACCACCACAAAATCCACTCGCAGTCGGCGTGCATATCGCCCATATGCTGCACCTGGGGCAGGAAGAAGAGCGACGCAAAGCACACGATGGAGATTGCGAAGAGTACATATTCTACATATTTAACCCATTTCATATTCTACAAGGTATTATATTGGTGGGTAACTTATTTCTTGCTGTAAGCGGTCAAAATGTCAACCAAGGTGATCGAAGAGTCCTCCAACTCAACAACCGAACCGTCGATGAGGTTGAGGATGTAGTTGTAGAACAACTGAAGAATAACTGCTGCGATAAGACCTGCGAGGGTGGTCAAAAGTGCAACCTTGATACCACCTGCAACGAGGGTAGCCGAAACCTCACCTGCTGCCTGAATCTGGTCGAATGCCTCAATCATACCAACAACGGTACCCATAAAGCCCAACGAAGGCGAAAGAGCGATGAAGAGGTTGATCCAGCTCAAACCGCTCTCCATCAAACCGTTCTGAACCGAACCGTAGGAAGCAACAGTTTTCTCAACCACGTCCATACCCTCATTGTAGCGGAGTGCGCCCTGATAGAAGATACTTGCAACGGGGCCTTTGGTGTTGCGTGCCAACTCTTTGGCAGCCTCAATACCACCCTCGTTGAGAGCAGCCTCAAACTCGGCGATGAACTTCTTGGTGTTGATTTTCGAGAACGAGAGGTAGAGGATACGCTCGATAGCAACTGCCAAACCGATGATCAAGCAGAGCAACACGGGGGTCATCCAGAACACACCACCCTCGATAAATTTCTGTTTGAGTGCCTGGTGGAAGGGAACGCCTGCAACCTCGGTCTCCTCGTCAATTGCGGGAGCAACCTCCTCTGCGACAGCCTCTTCTGCTGCAACAACTTCTTCGGTAGCGGCAGCCTCGGGCTCCTGTGCGAATACATTAGCAGTTGCAAGGCTCATAACGCCTACAACCGACAAAATCATAAAAAGTTTTTTCATAACTTTGAATTTGTTTGGAATTAATTAAACGTGTTTTGTTTTGTGTATTTTATTCGCTTTTGTGTGTTGCCAATGGCACTCTGCCACACCTCCGAGGTATGCCCACAGTCCGAGCAACGCTACAAAGATAAATATTTTTTTGAAAATACACTCCTCGCGCGCGAAAAGATTTAGAGGTATTGATAATTTTTCAAGATTGAGCGGTAAATCGAGGGGGTGCGGATTTATTTCCGCACCCCCACTTTTAGGCCCATAAAGTCCAACGGACTATTCAATCACTTTGTAGATTATCCATTGGTGGGTGTTGTTGCTTTCACCCGAAGATGTCGTCGTAACGGTTGTTGAGTTTTTGTTCTGTATGTTCCAATAGAAGGAGTATCCATTGATGCCATAAATCCAGAAATAGTCGCTCTCATTCTCCTCAACAACCCACTTTTGTGCAGAGCCCGCATTTGTTTGCGAGCAAGAGAGTGTGCTATAACTAAATGTAGCATAATCCTGCTCATTGGTACTCATCAGCAACCAATTATCCGTTGTGCCTGTGATGGTGAAGAATGCCGCATTGGTCAGCGTTTCGGTCATACCCACACCGTTGCCGTTATCGTAGGCATACTTCGTATCCGCAGCCCTATTGGCAAACACATACTCTTCGCCTGCCACAATCTCGGCCACATCGGTAATTCGTTTCAAGCCGATACCATTGATGGTTACATCGGGGGTTTCACCTCCACCGCCACCGCCACCGGCAATGGTAAGGGTAGGGGTTTGAGTGGTGAAGTGATTTCGGTGACCATCGTTCACCGTAACAGACAAGGTGCCGTCATAGGTGCCCGTTGCAAGGCCGAGGGTGGTAGTCCAACGGGTTTTGCTAATACGATTAGAGCCCGTAGTGTCTACATAGGTATTGTCTTTGTTGAGCGCGTAAGTTGTGCCATTGATGGTCAGGGCAACACTCTCGGGATCCCTTCCACCCAACAGAACAACACTAACCTCATTGCCATCCCAACTATCGTAAACGGGATGATAAACAAAGAGCGTGTGGGATGTATTATAAATCTCATTGCCGCCTTCGCTAACCGCTCTAATTGAGGCTGTAAACCTACCGTCCGCATCTGCTGCAACATACTCGCTATCGAACACAAAGTGGCCACTTGCTTTGGAGGTCGATTCGGGGTTGATGGTCGCGATTACTCCGTGCGTTTCTGTACTGAATGTCACGCTTGCGATGTTGCCACTATTGGAGTTGATGCTCCAATCGAAACCGATGTCATCTGTGTCGCAATATGCCCAAGCATAACCAGCCCATCCTGTATCCGCAGTGGAAGGATAGAAGTAACCATTCTCAAAGACATATGTTGTCGAAATGGTTTGTTTGACCTTATGTCCAGGAGCATTCGCACAAGTCGCCTCCACCTCAAACTCTACCTGACCCACAGTAGTGACGAAGAACGAGACTTCGTAGGTGTGTTTGCCACCCTCCGAGGAGATGAGGGTTGCATCCTCCACGACGGTATTTCCGCTATCGACATAGGTGACTTTCACATCCGTAGGAGCACTTTCGCCCACCTCGGTATTGACCACAAATCGGCGAGTGAACTCTCTCCACGCAAATAGGCGGATTTTTGCATCATCCGCAGCCTCCCAAAGCGAGAGGTCGATACTCTGCAAATCGTTGAAGTTGGGGTGGTAATAGATTGTTACCGACTTGCTCTTCCTTGCACCCATATCGTTATCCACAATAAGGGTGAAGGTGTAACTTTCGCTCCAAAACTCGCCACCGGTACTGATAACATAGTCTGCAACGTGGCTCCAAGTGGGTGCATTGGAGTTGGGATAGCCCTCATAAACGGTCCTTGTCACACCCGTATCATCACTTGTGACGGTAAGGAGAGCGTGGGTAATACAACTCTCGGCAGCCCTCGCACTCATAGCAATGGTGAGGTTGTCGCCATAGTCGTAGACCATCTCACTCGGAACAAGGTCAATCATAAGCGAACCCATAACGTCGTTCTTCACACACCTAATGGAGGCCGCTGTACGACGGTTGGTGTGGTCCAGCACCCTATATCCGGTGTAGTCAAGACCCGTAGTTTCGTGGTGGGTGGGGGTGTTGTGGAGGTAGACCCTTGAACGGTGGTATTGAGCATTACCCGCCGACGACTCTACCGAGGCCGACATATAGTCGCCCTTCTCACCCACATAGTTCCACGCCAAAGAGAGCGAGTTAAGTCCCTTATCCACACCCTTATAGCCCGCATAGGGGAACCAGAACTTGGTGCCCTTCGAATCGGTGAAGGTTTGTCCGAGCGAAGTCGTATTTGGTGTGTCGAACACAGACCCGGCGCCATCGCCAAAGATGATTTCCATCTCATTGAGTGGCACTCGATAACCCCAGGGGCAGGGGTCGTAGATTGTCTTGGAAATCTTGTCACTCTGGGCCTCATTGTAACCCCACAAGAAGTCGTAGCGATTGTAGAGCCAATCGTAGTTGTAGCCTCCCGACTTGGAGGTGGGGAGAATCAGGAACATAGGGTTCTCCACAGCATCTTTCAGGGTTGGCTGTGGCAGAAGCACAACCTCCGCCGCATTACACTCCCTCGACGAGTAGTCGTAGTAGGGGGCGGTAATGAGGTTAATCGGGTAGTAGTCATAGGTCAGGGGGCCCATCGAGGGGTCTTTGCGTCCCCATTGGTAATACAAGCCGTAGGTCGGGAGCACACTTGCGGGGTCTCCATTATCCCAGGTGGCCGCCATTGCACCGAGGTTGCGGTCCATCATCACGATGTCATTGTTGCCATTCTCGTATGTTTGGTCGCTCACGGGGTCGGTAATCCAGATGTGCCAACTCCACAGCACATTATCGTCATCGTCATAGACCGCAATCACAGCATTACCCTTACGGTTTTTATCCTCGGGGGTCTTGAATCGCACATAGCCATAAATCAACTCCACTTGTGTTACCAAGCCGAGTTCGCTCTCCCACAGCAGTCGCGCACTCGTGGGTTTGATGCCCGCACTTGTGGGGTAGAGGGTTTGGGCACCCTGGGAGATGATACCCGCTGCGCCATTACCGATGGTTGTTGCCGAGAAGCAGAAGCCATCGTAGAACTGCTCAACGCCATATTTGTCCGTATAGGTGGTATGGGCGGGTGAGCAGATGTAGCAGTTAGCATACTTGTATGTTTCGAGTATGGTCTCACCCTCATCTTCGGGGCTGACATAGGTTTCGAGCCTTGTGAGGTCGTAGAACACATCGTCGGCCTCTTTCTGCAAGAGGGCCGCAATCGTACCCGAGGTTTCGAGGTTGAGGTGGATGTCGTAGATGCATCCTGCCTGGAAAATATCATCATCCACACCTCCGCTATTGGTGTAGATGTGGGGGACAACCACCGAGTAGATACCCGAGGTGGTGTGAACCTGGATTTCCACATCACGGTTGGGCTGAACGAGTGCATAGCCGAGGTACTGCTCATTGGCAGAGCTCGTACCCTTGATTGACACGGGGAAGGTGACCGTTTCGGGCAGGTCGCCCGAGGTGTCGTAGGTGCCGTAGATGGGGGTGCCGACTGTCTGGATGTTATCCAAATCGTCCCAATCGTAGGCCTCACCCCAAACACCCTCCTCCGAGGGCAACCACACCTTCACCGAGGTGGGCTGATTGGAGATGGTAACGCTCTCCAAGTCGCCCCACATCGAGAGGTTTTGTGGCGACTGGTCGGCATAGGCAAAGATGCGCACCGCCGAGAGGTAGTGGTTGTAGGTGAAGAAGTTACGGTAGTTGATTTCTCTCTGCACACCCGGGATACCCTCCTGTGAGAAGTGCCCGAAGGGCTCGCTGTAAATACTCACGCCCGTCTTCGAGTCGTCATCGGGCATAAAGTCGCTACGGTGGACCCCGTCGTTGAAGTGCCAATGCTGGCCCTCTCTCACATCGCTCACCATCACATCGACGCTACCATCAAGGCCCCTAAATTGAATGGCCACAACATCCTCCGCATTGCCATCGCCATCCACGTCCCTCTTCTCATTAATGCGCACTGCGTCGTAGTAGTTCTCGCTAAACTTCACCTTTGCCGCTGTGCCCTTGTCGTTGCGTGGCACCTTGCAGTTCATTGGGTACCAACTCACCATACGGGTGTGGTAGAAATCGGTGGTGTCTTTGAGGATTTCGCCACCGCCCAAATCGGTGACTTGCACTCGGATATTGTAGGTTTGTGTGGGATCGAGGAACACCGACCTCAAACGCTCGGGGCTATTGTCGGGTGAGGACATAAGGGTTGCCTCCAAGAGGTCTGCGGTATTCCAGTTCACCAAGCCTGTAAAGTTGGCAGGGTTGGGGTTGAAGGTGTAGAGTCCTCGGCTGTCGTCCAAAGATTTATCCTCGTCGATGCGCAGGAAGTTGGCCTGCAACTTCACGGTGCTCTCTTGGTCCACGAGCGAGCGTGTGGACATCCTATCCGCTGCGTACTTTGGCAGGGTGGCCTCGGTGCCAGCAAAACTCGGATTCATCTGGTCGGAGAGCATTGCATTGGGTTTCTCCTGCTGACCATTGATGACGATTCCATCATCCACATCGGGTGTGAAGCACCCCGCCAGGAGCGCCGCAACACCAACCATATAGAGCCATTGTGTAAACTTTCTCATATATCTCATTTTCGTTTTCTCTTGACTTCAACTCTCTCTTTGAGCACGCTCCTCCTCTACTCCTTCATACAACGCACCATCCTACCGAATGCCGAGCCGGCACCAGTGTTTTGCACGGATTGGCCGTTTCCATACTGGAATGTTCGGGTATTGTACTGTCCCATAGGGAAACCGGAGTGGAGGTAGCCATAGGAGCCGAGATAGACATAACCGCCCGTTGTGGCATTCCTCGTTCCCGCATAAGGGAACCACGCATCGTCGAACAGGTTTTTCTGTGTGACAAATCCATAGTCACAAAAATCCCCCTCGCCAAGCGCCCAAGTAATCGTTTCTGTTGCATTATTGTCTGCACCAGCGTACATATTCGAACCATCGAACCACCACATATCGTGGAATGGTGTACGATAACCCGGGGGACAGGGGTCATACATTGTCTTCGAGAAGTCCTTGCCCGCAACACCAGAATTCTCCACCGCATAGCCCCACAGAGCCACATTGCGCTTACCGTCGGCAAACGAGGGCGAGAACCACTGCGAGCCCGTTCCGCCACCATCGTTGGTGCTCTTATAGAAGGTCATCGGGGCAGCCACCGACTCGGTGATACTCACCTGCGAGGCGCAAGCGATACTTTCCCGACGCTCCCAAGTGCCCGTAGAGTAGTCTTTTATCCAATAGGGCGAGGTTGTCAGCACATTGCCAGCCACCGACTCATCGCCACTCGCACCGAGGGGGGCGCCCAAGATGGGGTCCTTCCTACCCCACTGGTAGTAGAAACCATAGGTGGTGCGCAACACCTCATCGGGGACAGCATCTCCGTTGTACTGATTATTAGCATAGTCCACAAAGGTGATACTGCTACCCTCTATTATTGGGGCCTGCGTTGCACCCAGAGCCCTGTCTTGCAGGGTTCGTTTTGCCGAATTGATATCTTTGGGCTTCGAGGCTGTGAGCCACAAATGCCAAGTCCACAAGATGTCGCCCTTTGCGTCGTAGGCTGCAACAATTGCATTGCCGGGGTGGAAATTTCTGATGCGGAACATTGCGTAGCCATCCTTATTGAGAGCACCGTCAAACTCGATGTTGATACACATCAGTTTCTCAATCTCGTCCTCGTCGGGGGTTGCTGCCATCTCCGAGAAGTCACCCTGCCACCACAGCAAATCGACCTTGTCGGGGGTGATATTCACATCCATACCATCGCTGATATCGAGCATCTGGGTGCCACCATAGGGCCACAACTCCTTCACGCCATTACCCCTAACATTGGCTTTGAACTTGTAGTAGCCCGCGCCATTGACCATATAACTGTTGGCGGTCTGGCTCTGGCTCAAATCTATAACCACAGGGTCGGTAGCCTCCGAAATACACCTTACGGCAATGGCGTAGTTACCGTGAGAGTCTGCTGACGACACCGATGCCTTCTTCGAGGCTGTATAGGTAAGGTAGTATGGGGTATGGTGGTGTTCGCCTTCACCCCCTCCGCCATTCTCACGATTAATGGTCGAGGTGCGCAACGCCGTACCATCACCCGTTATGACCACTCCATCGTCGTTGATAATACCCTGACTTGGGAGCCAGAAGGTGTTGCTCGACATATTGAGGCGCACACCCACACCCGCCTGGAAACCACCAACCTCCTCATATCGTTCTATTCCCTGCCAGAACATATGGGGGGTGACGAAGTACCCGGGAGGACAGGGGTCCAACAAGGTTTTGCGCGGGGTTTCAAAAGCCACACTCGTATCGCCCCACATATGGTCGTGGTGTTCGAAAATCTTACTCTCTTCGCTCAACCAACCACCTTCGGCACTACCGCTACCATAGAGGGTATTGGGATTGTTCGAGGGGTGGAAATTTTCGAGGGTCAGCAGGTCGCTATTGGTCTGCAACCCATCAATCTTCAAGGGCACAGGGCGGCCCCATTGGTAATAGAGGCCTCGGGCGGGGTCGTTCTCACCACCCACAGGCACCGCAGAGGTTGCGCCAATGTTGCGGTCCATAATCACATAGCCACCCGAGCAACCCAAACCCTGGGGTTTGTCAGTAACCCATATATGCCACGTCCACAACAACTTACCGCCCTCATTGGGGTCCTTGTCGTAGGCACCAATAAGTGCATTGCCCTCCACAGGGAGTTCTTTGTTGTCGTTATCCTCGTAGCCGAACACATCAAAGAGCACTTTGCCCTCGGCGGGGTGGTTACTCTGCAACACAACACTCTCAATCTCGGGGGTCGAACTGTCGCCATCGTGGTCAAACGTGGGAAGATCCTCCCAGATAATGTCTATCCACCCCGGGTCAAGAGCCATATCCGCAGCATCCAAACCAAGCAGGTCACCCACACCATTACCCTTCACCGTACAGTCGAAACAGTAGGAGTAGTTTGCCGAGGAGATTTCGTAGCAGTTAGCCGTTTCGTAACTACTCAAATCGAAATACATATGCGCACCAAAGTCCTGATTGACATCCTCGCCATAGGTGGTCCAATCGCTCACCGACACATCGGCGTTAATCAATCCGTGATCCGAAAAGCGGAGGATAATATCGTAGGCGTGGCCTGGTTGGAAGTTGCGCGCAATGGAGACCTCTTGCAGAGCGCTCTGGGTGTTGGTCTTCACAGCAATGCTCATAACACCGCTTTTGGGGGGTGCGGCAATACATTTCGACACCAACACAGCGTCGGCAATACCAATGGGCAACTGTTCGGGGGCATCAAAGAAGATGTTGTTGCCCTCGTCGTGGAGGGCGATATTCTGATTGCCATTGTAGTTAATCGTGAAGAGGTCCGCACTTGTTTCGTGACCACTTCCCACATCCAAACATCCGTGAGGCAGGATGAGTTCCACCTGTTGGGGGAGGTCTTCAAGGGTTAGTTGGTCAATCTTTCCCCAATAGTCGGAGGTGAGAATAGGGTTGCCATCCACACCACCCACCATCGCATAGGCATAGATGCGGTAGAGGCAGAGGGCGTGGTCAAACTCCATAATGGGAAAGCTCTCTTTTTGCTTTAACTCAATCACATTACCATAGAGCACATCCTTGTCACCCGTAATGTCAATCGTCACAGCCGTTTTGAGCACATCGGAGACGTAGGTACTACCATCGTCATCCACATTGGGGGTTCCGTAGTCGCTCTCGTTCCAGGGGTACCACGCCACATAGCGCAACTCATTCTTATCGTCGGGGAAGAATTGCGCCTGGGTTTTGAAACTTATGGGGCGGTAGTAGGAGTTGCTGGGGTCGGGTAGGCCGAGGGTTGCCGCCAGAGGGTCACCCAAGTTGCGGAAGTCGGGGAAGAGGTCGGAGTCCTCCTTCTTACTCACCCTCGCAACACCAATGTTGAGTTCGCCATTCCACGCGGGGTCCAAAATGCCACTCGTGGAGGTGCTGGTACCTTTACTGGTGGGTGCCGAGGCGTATCTCACGCCCGGAGTGCGGGCAATGCCACCCCACAACCTCACCTCATTACCATTGAGGTTGGGGTTGTCAATATCGTTATGCACACAACCTGTGGCCAACAGCCCAAGTAGAAGTGCCAATATGTATGCTCTGTGTTTCATCTCTTCCTTGTCGCTTTATTTGATTTCGGGCAAAACCGTACCCTCAATATAGTCCACATCCACCCAGGGGCTGATAACACCGTGCAATCGGATACCGGTATCCACCTCCAAGATGTAGGTTATACGGTGTCCCGATTGCCAAAAAATGGGGTTATGATTGTAGAGTTCAAACTCCTCCCTATGGAGTACATAGTTGTCGGGGGAGGAGTCATCGAACTTCTCGTTCACCCAAAAACTCACCGTCAGAATGTTTGACGCATCCATCTGTTGGGGGATAGCCACAAATGACATCACCACCTGACCACTATCGTCATCTCTTGTCGAGAGGGGGATGAGTTCCCCGGGGTCACCCGCATCTTCGGGATGGCGACCATCGCGCGTGTAGGTGGCATCCCTGCTTGTGCCTACGGTAAAGGCGGGACTCCACAGATTGCGCTCACCCGAATTGTAGACGGCGGGCGATTCACAAGTCATTGTCGCGCTGTACCACATATTCGAAACGGTTATCTCATCGAGGTAGGCATCGCTAATGGAGGCGTGCTTGACAACCTTCACCTCCACAAGTGCCATTGCGTGTTCAAGGTCGAGTTGCACCACAGGGCGCAAACGGCCATCCGCTTGGAAGGTGTGCGAGTAGAGGTAATCCACCATTTGGTCCTGCTGATAGGTAGTGGGCTGCTTGACAATAATCTGGTTGCCGTAGTTGTTGATGGTCAGGTTGCCACTCGTCACCGCTGTGGAAGGGAGGAATGCCAGGGCGTTGAAGGCATATCGGTTTGCCGAGACCCAACTCTTAATGTTACTCGCATCGTATGTGGACCACTTGGCCGTCTGTGGGTCACGGATGATTCGCTCGCCATAGAGCGCTGCGTTCACAGGGTAGAGGCGCTGCGAGCCGTTCATAAATGCCGAAACATAGACGGGAAAGCCATCCCCTTTGAGGACAGCATTGTCCACAAGCGCACGGGTAGACCAACCCGGGTTGCCCATCATACTGGTGCCAAAACTTATCTCACCCAACTCCATATCTGATTGCTCTACGGCATCACACCCCGCAAGCACACTCACCAAAAGGAGCATTATTAAGGTTCTCTTTTTCATAACTCGTTGTTCTGTTTTTCTCTACAACTCCACGTTGTCATCAATCCAATCGAGCACCCTCACGTCGAAGGTAATATCGGTAGTGGTTCGCGCCAGGGTGTAGACATACTTGTGTCCGGCCTCCCACTCCGTAACGGAACTCATTTGGCTCAAATTAATGGTGGTGGGGTCTTCGCCTGGAAATTTCAGCGTGAGGGTCACGTCTCCGGCTGCAATCTTTTGGGGCATAACGACCAGCGCTCCCGAGCCCTTGCGGGTGCAGTACGCCACATCGTCATACACCTCTGCCGAGGGGTCACCGAGGTTGTCGAAGAGATTATAGTGAATCGAAAGGTTTACTTCCATATTTGTGGCCGTAAGGTTGCCCGCATAGGAGCCCGAGTCGTCGTTAATCACCTCCATATTCGAAGTGCCATCCTTCGAGCAGGTCAAATTGCCACGATAGTGAAGGTCTGCGAGAGAGATTTCGGTAATGGAGCCTATCGCGTGCGAAGATGCGTTCACAAACCAGAACTCCACGAGGGCACAAGCGTGGTGCATTTGGAGCAGAACGGGGGTTGTGGTATCGGGATTGGTTGCAAGGTTGCGCGAGGCGCTCGCCCACATATAGTCCGTATTGTTCGCCACGCCGAGCGTGATATCATTTCGGGTGATGGTTCCCGTCTCCGAGTCCCAAGTATACTCATCGGCGGAGTGGGGGAAGATGGCCACAAATTCGTGGTTGGCACCCGGCACCCAATAGCGGGTGTTGGTGTAATCCCACTCGCCACTCTCGTCGTCGAAGTAGAGGGGTTCGTTGGTGATAATCTCCACAGGGGTGGGATTGAGTGCGTCACTCACCGTGCCATAGATGCCGATGTGCTGTCCGCCCACCAGACTTGCATTCTCCAAATCCTGCTGTGTGATTATTGCGGCACGGGTGATGGTTTGGGTGCCGAAATGGATGCTCTTGCGGGCCTCTTCCTCATTGGTTTTACACGAGGTGGCAAGGCAGCCGACGAGCACTGCCAAAAAAGCCAACAAAAAGATATGTTTCCTCTCTCTCATTTTCTCTCTCCGTTTAATCCATTTGTCATACTCTGCTATGCAGAGTAGACACTATGCAACGCAAAGATATAATTTTTATTTTCAAAACACCACCTCTTGTACTCAAAATCTTCATTTTAGCCCATTTTGGATACCATTTTTCTCCATTTCTCCCTCTGGCAGACAAAAATATGGGGGTCTGGAACACCAAACCCCCACATTTTCTATCGGTTTTTTTGCCCTTTACGGCCTCCGAAACCGACCCTCTTTTAGCCCAAAATTTCGTTCAATTCGGCGTAGAGTTCTTCACGCAATTTATTGACTTTCTTAACCCTCTTTCGGGGTGCAAAAACGTAGCGTGCATAGCCCACCACCTGAACCGTCCAACGCATATAGTTGCTGGCGAAAATAATCATCAGCGGGAAGAGAAACAAATAGCCCAAACCCGAAAGTAACAACCCCTTGCAAAGCATCACAATAACGGGCACCACACCACACAGAGGATAGGTCACCAAGAGGGTCATTGCCAGGTTGATAGAGCCCTTGAATTGGCGGTCCTTGACAAAGAAGCGATTGACCGCCAGGGGTGCCAAAAATACGAACCAAGTTGCGCCCAACGAGGCGGCAAAAAGCGGCAATCCGAGGAGCAACAACAGCACCCTGCCAAGCAGACCACCCACCGAGCGGGGGCGCTCAAAAAGCCACTCGCGAACACCCATTTTGTGAATCTCGCGCGCGAGTTTTTTGGTCTTCTCAAAGAGCTCCTCCATCTTCTCGCCCGCCTTCTCAACTGCGCCCTTCATAGCCGCAACAAACAGTTTGTCGGCCTCCAATTTTTCGGGCAAATAGTCGGGATTAAGGTCGTGTTTGCGTGCCCACTCGCGACCAAAACTACCCTCTCGCAAGAAGTCTATTTCGGCATAGTGGTCGAGGTCCTCAACATTGAGCATAAGGTCCAAAATCTGCCCTCGAACAATGTCATTCACTCGACTCATAACACCTCGTGGGTCGGTCTTAAACTCCTCATAATAAGGCGATAGGGCCACAGGCTCACCAAAGAGAATCATCATATCCTCCCTCGGCAAGCGGTAGTGGGAGTAGTGGTTGGCGGTGGGCATAACATAGACCTCACGCTCGAAGTTCGCCTCCTCGGCTGCGCCAAACGCCATTTTCAGATAGGCCTGCGAGAAGGCTCCGAGCCAGCGTTTGTTTTGGTGTTGTCCCTCGGGGTAGAGAACCACCGTTTCGCCGTGCGAGAGCGAGTTGGCAACCTCCTCCAATGTGCCCTTATTTTTAGCCACACCCTTCACACCATCGAACTTCGCGCGGTAGGTGGGCAAGGCTCCCAAGCCACGAATAATCTTATCCAAAAGCGGGTGTTTGAAAACACTCGCGCGCGCCAGAAAACGTGGTTTCCTATCCGAGAGGATAAAGACCAGCGCCAATGGGTCGATGAGGCAGTTTTGGTGGTTGGACACCAACACCGTAGGGGTGCCATCTTTGGGCATACGCTCCCTGCCCGGGGCATAGATGTGTCGAAAATAGACCTGATTGTTCACAAACGAAAGGTAGCGACGAAAGTTTCTCGCAGCCCAGCCTCTATTTCTTGGTTCGAGTGCAGGTCGTACCTCGCTCACAGCGTTTTTCTCCTGTTCCATAGTTCTCCCTTTTTACTCTGTTGTTTTACATTCGTTTTAGTGCCTCCTCGACCATATCGGCACACCCCTCAATGCCCAGCAATGAGGAGTTGAGACAGAGGTCATAACTCTCCGCCGCGCCCCAAGTCTTGAAGGTATAGTAGTTGTAATACGATGCACGCTTGCGCTCGGTGGTGGCGATGAGTTGTCGGCACTCCTTCTCGCACCCCTTACCCGCAGAGCAGAGGCGCGCAACCCTCTCCTCCAAATCTGCCGTCACAAAGACGCTCAACACATCCTCCCTCTCACGCAAAACATAGTCGGCACACCTGCCGACAAAAATACAAGACCCCCTCTCGGCGAGAGCCTCAATAGTCTGACTCTGAATGGCAAAGAGCGTGTCGTTGTTGATGTAGCCCGAGGATATCATCGAGCCAAAACTCCATATTCCCGTACCCAGCGGAGTCACATTACTCGCGTGTTCGTCGGCCTTCTCGAAAAGTTCCGTAGCGAGGCCGCTCTGTTTTGCCGCCTCGTTGATGATTTCGTGGTTATAGACGGGCACGCCAAGTCTGCGCCCCAACTCCTCGGCAAGGGCCCTGCCTCCCGCGCCAAGCATTCGTCCGATGGTTATCACAAATTTCTTCTCCATAACTGTCGCATATTTTTTGTGAAACACTATTTATCATTCTCACTGATGCCCTTGAAGCCGATGGTCGAGGGCGACTTCTTGAACTTACGCACAAGCCCCGCAATAAGCACCGCCGCAACAATCGTGGCGATACCATCCGAGATGGGGAGCGCCATCCACACACCCTCAATGCCAAACCACAAGGGCACAACAATAAGGCAGGGAATAAGGAACAACACCTGACGCGAAAGCGACAAGAAGATGGCCTTATTTGCCATACCTATACTCTGGAAAAAGTTGGACGCAACCATCTGGAAACCAACAATCGGGAACACCCAAACGGCTATCGAAAAGCCCCTTGATGCGATGTCTATCATTATGCTCTCATTGGCAAAGAGCGACACGGCAAATTGGGGCATAAAGGTACCTATCACAAAGCCCAACGAGGTGGTGATGGTCGCCATCAGCACCGTCAGCCAAAAGACCCTCATAACCCTATCGTACTTGCCCGCACCATAGTTATAGCCCGCAATGGGTTGCATACCCTGATTGAAGCCCATAACCACCATCACAAAGAGAAAAATAATCCTATTGACTATGCCGTAGGCACCAATCGCCAAGTCGCCAACACCCTCGCCCATCTGGTCGCCATATCTGCGCAATTGGTTATTAATCAGCAATACCACAAAGCACGATGCCATATTCATCAAGAAGGGCGAAAGGCCGATTTTCAGCGACTCACGAGCAATCTTCCCGTCGTAGGTGAAGGGCCTGCCGTTCTCGAAGTGAAGCACCTCCCCCTTGTTGGAGAAAATCCTCAACTGCCAAACCAGAGCCACAATCTGCGCAAGCACCGTAGCAATAGCCGCGCCCTTAATACCCATATCGAAAACAAAGATAAACAAGGGGTCCAAAATGGTATTCAGCGCCACTGTAAGTATCGTCGCCCACATTGCCACCTTCGGTCTGCCCGCAGCCCTCAACACCGCATTCAGTCCCAAGTAGAGGTGGGTGATAACATTGCCTATCAAAATGTAGGTCATATACTCCCGCGCATAGACAATGGTATTGTCACTCGCACCAAAGAAGTACAAAATGGGGTCCAAAAACCACAAACCAAAGACCATCAGCAGCACACCCAGCACCACATTCATAGTCATCACATTGCCCAGCACACGCCTCGCTACGCCATAGTTCCTCTGGCCCAACAACATCGACACCAAAGCCGAAGCGCCAACACCCACAAGCGAACCAAAAGCCGCCGAAATATTCATCAACGGAAAGGTCACTGCCAAGCCCGAAATTGCCAACGAACCCACACCCTGGCCAATAAAAATACTATCAACCATATTGTAAAGCGATGTGGCTGTCATCGCAATAATCGCCGGCACAGCATACTGTCGCAACAGGCTGCCAATACTCTTCTCCCCTAACTCCGTAGGAGCCGCCTTTATATTTTTATTCTCTTCCATCTCTTTTTTTGTCGCTCCTTTTGTCGCTTTTTTGTCGCTTTTTTGTTTTTCGCACCTTTTTGTAAAAAGGTGCTACCAAAAACTTTTATGCGATACTCCGTATCGCTATTCCTTTGCTATGCCCTATTTTAGCACCACCATCACAAAAGACGCTATGCGTCCGATACTTCGTATCGCTATTCCTTTGCTATACCCTATTTTAGCACCACCATCACAAAAGACGCTATGCGTCCCGTTACGGCACCGCTGTGCGTCCGTCCCTGCGAGTGGGTTTTGTGGAGGGATTTTTGTGCCAACCAAGCGAGCAACTCCGCAGTTTACAAAAGGTAAATGAGGAAGTTGCGATGCGCAGGGTGGTGCAAAAAGCACCCACAAGGCACACTCGCTATGCCTCAACTCTCACAACCTCAATGCCACTCCTGCGCAAGAGGTCGATGCCGTCGGTATTGTGGTAGAGGTCGCTATACACAACCCTCTTAATTCCCGACTGGATGATGAGTTTCGAGCACTCCATACAGGGTGAGGCGGTGACATAGAGTGTGCTACCCTCGCCCGAGTTGTGGCTCTTGGCGAGTTTGGTTATGGCATTAGCCTCCGCGTGCAATACATAGGGTTTAGTCACACCGCTATCATCCTCACACACGTTCTCAAATCCCGAAGGGGTGCCATTATAGCCGTCCGAGATTATCATTTTCTCTTTCACAATGAGCGCACCCACCTGACGACGCACACAGTAGGAGTTCTCCGCCCACACGCGAGCCATTCGCATATAGCGCCCATCGAGTTGCAGTTGTTTGTCTTCTTTGTATCCCATATTTTCTTATTCCTTTCGCTCTTTTTGTTTTTCGCACCTTTTTGTTTTTCGCACCTTTTTGTAAAAAGGTGCTGCCAAAAACTTTTAGTGTAGCCTTTGCTCTACCCCAATTAGGGAGGGTAGGGAATTTAGGGAGGTTAGGGAGGTTAAGGAGTTTAGGACTCTCTTCACTAAATTCTCTAAATTCTCTAAATTCACTAAATTCCCTATCTTCACTATCTTCACTAATATTTCCTCGGGCGATTTGTCGCCCGCGACGTTAGACGTTAGACCTCCACTCCCCAGCGAGAGGTGCTCGCTAAAAAAGCCTCTTTTTTGAGGTAGTAACAATAAAATCCTTCAAATAGAAGGGCTCAAAGTAGGCGACATCTTCCACCTCGCCCGCCTGCAACATCCTCTCCGCCTCTGCGCACAGACCGCGAGCCGAGGGTGCAACATCCACACACTCCGCCCACTCCAAAATGCCACTACACTTGGGTGCGCCATTGCCGAAAATCACAAGTTTCTTGTTCTCCAACAACACCTCGCTGAAACTTCTGTCGTGGACCACCTCTGCAACAACCTCCGAGCAGGAGTTAAGCGACGTGTCGAAGAGTTCGGCATAGACCTCCATCCTGCGTGCGTCAATCATTGGGCAGAGGGCAACCCTCTCCCACTCTTCGATATCGACGATTCCCGCCTCCACCTCTTCCACGAGGCAGGCGGCCAGCGAGCGCAACGAATCGATGGCAATCAGGGGTATGCCCAGAGCGTAGCACAGCCCTTTGGCAAACGACACCCCGATGCGCAAGCCCGTATAGGAGCCGGGGCCCTTGCCCACAGCCACCGCGTCCAACTCGTCGGGCTCAATGTTATTTTCGCGCAGGAGTTCCTGTGTGAAAACTCCCACCTTGCGGGCGTGGTCTTTGCCGAGGTCGCTTTCGCGGAGGGCTATCATCTCGCCATCCTTCGCCAGCGCCACCGAACAAATGTCAGTGCCCGTCTCTATGCATAAAATCAATCCCATTGGAATTCAAAATTCAAAATTCAAAATTCAAAATTAATTTTTGGATTTTGAAGTGATTACTATTTGAGATAATATGTTTGTCAATTCCCGACAGTCATTGAAAATGCTATCAAATTGAGCTTTGGTTATATACTCGTTCGCACTCAACAACTCCAACCAATACTCCGATTCACAAGCCTCTTTCAGCGCAATGTTAAGTTTCGCGATAAAATCTTTGCTAGATTGAGCCCGTTGGGCCTCTCTAACATTTGCGCCGATGCTTGTTCCGCTACGCAACAATTGTTGTGACAAAACCCACTCCTTTTGTTCGGTACAAAGGTATTTGTACAGTCGGACTATCCTATTTGCAAACGCAAAACTTTTCTCCAAAATAACATTATTCTCTTTCATGTTTTTCTCCTGAAAATTTTGAATTTTGAATTCAAGAAAAACTATCGTCGATAGTTTTTCTTGATAGCGTCAAGTTCGCGTTTTGTATCGCGTTGTTTTATGGTTTCGCGTTTGTCGTACTCGTGCTTACCGCGAGCCAAGCCTATGGCGAGTTTCGCAAAACCTCTATCATTAATAAAGACCCTCAACCCAACGATTGTCACGCCCTTGTCCTGCGAGGCCCTCTCCAACTTGTCCAATTCGCGCGAGGTGAGGAGCAATTTGCGGTCCCTGCGTGGGGCGTGGTTGTTCAGGTTGCCCCAATCATACTCCGCGATATTCATACCCCTGACGTACAATTCGTGGTTCGAAAAGTAGCAGTAGCAATCCACAAGCGAGGCCTTGCCCAGACGAAGCGACTTTATCTCTGTGCCCGCAAGTTGGATGCCCGCCACAAACTCCTCGATTATCTCGTAGTTGAAGTATGCCTTTTTGTTTCGGATATTTATGTTCTTATAGTTTCCACTCATAGTATATTACGCGCTGTTTTGCGAGCGATTTTGTTGCGCTCGGCATTGAGCATCCCTATTGCTTCGAGGATGCGCGCCTGCTCCGCCTCGTCGTCATCGTCGAGTGTCGCAAGCCTACTATTCAGGTCGGCAATAATTGCCTCTATCGCCTTCGATTTGTAGAGAATGATGGCTTTGGGGATAATTTTCCCCAGCCTCTCCTCTTCCGATTCGGTACAGATGTCGTGCTCCTTCCAGATGGAGGATTGTTGATGGTAGTCGCCCTCGGTGAGAATATCCACCGCCGCCGAACTTGCCTCCACATTGTCGAGTTCCACAAAATAGTGTTCGGGGACCTTCTCGCCCACGCCCAACTCGGCGCTGTGCATCTTGTAGCACTCCACGATGGCCTTGTAGCGGGCATCTTGGAAATAGACACCATCGCCCTCCAACTCCCCAATGATGGTCTCGGCAACATTGAAAGAGGTGGTAGCCTTGCCCTCGCGATAGTCGAGGGTCAGGTGGCCATACTTTATAAGGTAGCCGGCGATTTCGCGCTCCAACTCCGTCATACTGCTACCCGCCTTGTGGTCGCCCAGGCTCACAGCCCTCTCGAACTCCTCTTGTGCGTGGCGTTGTTGTGCCTGCTCCCTCTGCACAAACTCTCGTGCCTGCTGACCATAACTCGTACCCACGCTCTTGCGCACCACCTCGTTGAGGACTATCTGCTCGTCGATGTCCATAATCTTGGAGCACTCCTTGATGAACACCGAGCGCTGAATCTTATTGGGGATGAGCGATATGGAATTGACAATATCGCTAATGAGTTCGCCCTTGCGAATGGGGTCTTTGGCAACCTCCTCGGCATAGAGTGACGACTTGAAGGTGATGAAATCTTTCTGGTTGGTGGCGATATACTCCCGTATCTGGTCGGTGGAGTGGCTACGCGCATAGGTGTCGGGGTCCTCGCCCTCGGGCAAAACCACAACCCTCACATTGAGCCCCTCTTGGAGCACCAAATCGACACCCTTGATTGCCGCTCTCACACCCGCACCATCGCCATCGAAAAGAAGGGTGATATTATTCGTGAAGCGCGAGATGATTCTCACCTGCTCTTTGGTGAGGGCCGTTCCGAGGGGGGCCACCACATTCTCAATACCCTTTTGGTGGAGTTGCACAACGTCGATGTTGCCCTCCACGAGTATGCAGTGGTTCTCCTTCGAGATGGCACTCTTGGCAAAGTAGATACCGTAGAGATTGTTGCTCTTGGAGTAGACCACACTCTCGGGCGAATTGACATACTTGGCCTTATTCTCACTATTGAGCGCCCTGCCACTAAATGCCGTCACCCTTCCCGAAATGGTGTGAATGGGGAACATTACCCTGCCACAGAAGCGGTCATAGTACCCTCCCGTCTCACGCTTGATAGTCAGTCCCGTATCTATGAGGAATTGCTCCTTGTAGCCCGCACGCAGAGCGGCCTGTGTCATTGTGTCCTTCTCGCGAGAGGTGCGACTCTCGGGGCAGTAACCCAATCCGAAGCGCTTGATGATAGCATCCGAAAGGCCACGCGACGAGAAGTACCCACGCGCAACACTCAACCCCTCGTCGGTATCGTTCATCTGCTGCACGAAGTAGTCTGCGGCCCAAGCGTTGGCAACCATCATACTCTCCCTATCGTCATTGCGTCTCTTCTCCTCGGGGGTCTCCTCCTTCTCCTCAACGGGTATGCCATACTTTTTGGCCACCCATTTGAGGGCTTCGGGGTAGGTCAGGCCCTCGTGCTCCATAACGAAGGTTACAGCATTGCCACCCTTACCGCAGCCGAAGCATTTGTAGATACCTTTGGCGGGGGTCACCACAAAAGATGGGGTTTTTTCGTTGTGGAAAGGACAACACGCCACATAGTTCACCCCTTTCTTTTTGAGTGAAACGAAGTCGCTCACGACCTCCACCACATTTGCTGCGGCATAGATTTTTTCGACTGTTGTCCTGTCTATCATTGTGTTGCCATAACTCTGTCCGCCATCGGCGGGCCCATTATACGCCAAATTAGCAGGTAAAGTTACAAAATACTTTGTATTTTGCAAAAACGAAAGATGCCGACAAGCGATGTTTTCACAGAAAACCCCTAAACACAAAGATTAGGCATTGGCACCACGAAAGGTCCAATACTTTTGGAGAAGATAACTATAAACGACTGTTATCAAAGATGTTACCACTTGCGCAAGGGGGGCATAGACACCCCACCACTCCACAAAGATTTTCAGGCACACATAGTTGATGGCAAGCGAACCGAGGGTGGTCACCAAATAGCGAACCCCGCTCACCCTATCACCCAAAGGCGACCCCCTGAAAGAGATGCGGCTCTGCAACCAATAACCCGTAAGAAGCGTAACAGGAAAAGTCACCGCCAAAGCGGCAATATGGCGCGAGATGTACACAAACCCCAAATTGAGGTAGTCGAAGCCCAATACCACATCGTACAACACACCATAGATGAGCCAATTGAGCACCAAATTGGCACCTCCACACACTGCATAACGAAAGGTCTGCAAAGGCACAACCTTATGCAGTGGCTTGATGTAGAAAACATCTATGATTTTTGTTATGCGTTCTGCTATTTTCATTCCTTTTTTCTTCGCGACTTTTTGTAATTTCTTCGCGACTTTTTGTAATTTTTTCGCGACTTTTTGTAAAAAGTCGCCCAAAAACTTTTAGTGTAGCCTTTGCTACGCCTTAAAATCCTTAACACCAACTATCCGGCTCAATTTTTCTTCCCTTGCAGTTCGTACATTCTGTTGCGCCACAGGGCTGCTTGGGCGAAGTCGAGGGCTTTGGCGGCCTCCTCCATACGACGGCGCGCGTCGGCGATGGCGCTCTCTCGCTCCTCGGGCGAATAGACGCTCCTCTTATCGGCGGCAAGCGACACCGAACCACCCAACGGATAGGGTTCGGGGCTCTCCGAAGAGGTGCCCGAAATCGTTGTGCGCGCATAGCGACGTATCTGCGTGGGGGTTATGCCGTTAGCCTCATTGTAGGCCATCTGCTTTTCGCGCCTGCGTCGGCTCTCGTTGATGGTCGCCTGCATAGCATCTGTTATGGTGTCGCCATACATAATCACCCTACCCTCAACATTTCTCGCGGCACGTCCTGCGGTCTGCGTTAGGGCCCTTTCGCTGCGCAGAAATCCCTCCTTGTCGGCATCCATAATTGCCACAAGTGCCACCTCGGGGAGGTCCAGACCCTCCCTCAAAAGGTTCACGCCAATGAGCACATCGAAGGAGCCTGCTTTCAGGTCCTCCAAAATCTGCACCCTATCGAAAGTCTCCACATCGGAGTGGATATATCGGTTGCGGATGCCGATGCGATCAAAGTATTTCGAGAGTTCCTCCGCCATACGCTTCGTGAGGGTTGTCACGAGCACCCTTTGTCCCTTATGCACCGCCCCCGAAATCTCCTCCAAGAGGTCATCCACCTGATTGTCCGTAGGTCGCACCTCTATCTCGGGGTCCAAAAGGCCCGTAGGTCGCACAAGTTGCTCAACAACAGCGCCTTCGCTCTTTATCAGTTCATAGTCGGCAGGGGTGGCGCTACAATAGAGCACCGTATGTCCGAAGTTCTCAAATTCGGCAAATGTGAGCGGGCGGTTGTCGATGGCTGCGGGCAGGCGGAAGCCATACTCCACCAGATTCTCTTTGCGCGCTCTGTCGCCACCAAACATCGCTCTCACCTGCGGGATAGTAACGTGGCTCTCATCAACCACCAGCAGGAAATCTTCGGGGAAATAGTCGAGCAAACAGAAGGGACGCTCACCAGGTTTGCGACCATCCATATAGCGCGAATAGTTCTCAATACCAGAGCAGTAGCCGAGTTCTTTTATCATCTCCACATCATACTCCACCCTCTGTTTTATGCGCTGTGCCTCAACGGTTCGTCCCTCTTGTTCGAACTCGGCAATGCGCTCACCCAGGTCGAGTTGGATTTGGCGTATGGCCTCTTCGGTGCGCTCTTTGGTGGTGACAAAGAGGTTGGCGGGAAAGATGCTCACCTCCTGCACACTCTCCATCCTCGCACCCGTCGCGGGGTCTATTCTCCATAGGGCTTCTATCTCGTCGCCAAACATCGACACCCTCCAAGCGTCGGCCTCCGAATAGGCTGGCATAATGTCTATGGTGTCGCCCTTCACACGGAAGGTCGCGGGCTCCAAGTAGCGCTCGGTACGGGTGTAGAGCGCATCCACCAGACGGTAGAGAAGTCGGCGCTGGGGGATAACATCTCCCACCTTGATAGTCAGGCTGTTGGCGTGGAAATCCGAGGGGTTGCCAATACCATACAGACACGACACACTCGACACCACAATCACATCCCGTCGGCCCGAAAGCAACGAGGCCGTAGTACGCAATCGCAACTTCTCAATCTCGTCATTGATGGCAAGGTCCTTTTCTATGTAGGTGTCGCTCGCGGGCAGGTAGGCCTCGGGCTGATAGTAGTCGTAGTAGGAGACAAAGTACTCCACGGCGTTGTCGGGGAAGAAGGCTTTGAACTCGCTGTAGAGTTGTGCTGCGAGGGTTTTGTTGTGTGAGAGCACGAGCGTGGGGCGGTTGAGTTGCGCCACAGCGTTGGCTATGGTGAAGGTCTTACCGGAGCCCGTAACGCCGAGCAGGGTGGTGTGGGGCATACCGCTTTGCACCGAGCGCACCAAGCCCTCGATGGCCTCCGGCTGGTCGCCGGTAGGCTTGTAGTCTGCCACCAACTTAAAATCCATAGAGTGTTACGCTAAAAATACCCTTTCCTGCAATTCTTAATTTCAAAACAGACGCCCCCGCCCTTCGGGCACCCCCTCTAACTCAGAGGGGGACGTACACGGGGCCGTGCACGCAATTTCGACCACCCCTCCCGACCTCCCAACCACACAAAAGGGCCTATGGCCCCGTCTTGCCACGATTGCCGTAGGCAGGCGGTTGGCATCTACCGCTCTTTTCTACTGCGCCAAAGGCGCTGTATTTCGTCTATCCCAAGGGGCCTTAATGCCCTTAAAGGCTTTAAGGACCTTAGTGGCCCTACCCGAAACAGACGCCCCCGCTGCTGCGCAGCACCCCCTCTAACTCAGAGGGGGACAATTTTGAATTCTGAATTTTGAATTTTGAATTCTCAATTGTAGCCCCGGGCGGAATCGAACCGCCAGCACAAGAACCGGAATCTCGCATTTTATCCATTAAACTACGGGGCCAAACGCACATTGTGCCCACAAAGGTCGCAAATTTATTTGAAACATCATAAGTTTTGTGTAGTTTTGCTAAATACAAAAATCAAGCAACTTGAGCCGTATGAAGATAAGAACTATCCAAGGGGCTGCACTCATCGTGGGAGCAGTTACCCTCCTGTGTGTGGCCACGGGCGTTGTGATGAGTTGGTTTGTACACATTGACAATTGGTGGTGGGGTGTCGTTTTCGCACTGGGCAGTGGTGTGGTGCTCTTCTTCAGCACCAAACAGGTCATCAAAAGTTTCTTCATCCAGCGCATCAAACCCCTCTACCGAGTGGTGCTGGGGCGAGATGTGAAGACCGCCGAACTCTCGGCCGAACTCGAACAAACCAACCGAGCCGAGCGCACAGTGAGTGCCGAACTCAACCGTTGGGCCGAGCAAAACCGCAAGGAAATTGCACGACTCAAAGAGAACGAAAAGTATCGTAAGGAGTTTGTGGGCAACGTGTCGCACGAGATAAAAACACCCATTTTCAACATTCAGGGCTACATCTCCACACTCCTCGATGGGGGTATGAACGACCCCGTGATTATGCGCCGCTACTTGGAACGCACCGAAAAGACTATCGACCGACTCATCAACATCACCAACGACCTTGAAGCTATTTCCAAACTGGA
>JAZOCT010000042.1:0-20105 GCA_045596685.1 Tidjanibacter sp.
TCCGTCTTGCCACGACTCATTGCAGATGAGTCGGTTGGCATCTACCGCGCTTTATTGCGGGCAACCGAGTTGCCCGCTTTTCTTTGCCACTTTTGGTGGCAAAAGTGGCGCAAAAGCCACGCACGACATCTCTGGCGGGAGTGCGGAGCGCAAAGTCTAAAACAAACGCTACGCGGGCAAAGCATTTGCCGTCTTTGTTTCTTAACGCCTTTGCGCTCCGCCCTCGCCACGACCTCACAAGGAGGTCGCTTCTCCGCCGACGATATAAAGTGCGGGTTCAAGGTGCGCCCCAATGGGCGCAGGTATTAAAAAAGATACCCGCGAACAAGGAGGTGAACCATCAAAAAAAACGGGAGCCCCCAACCTCGCGGGTATTAAAAAAGATACCCGAGAACGAGTTGAAAGTTGAGAATTGAATTATAAGCCCTATAAGCCCTATGAACTCTATAAAAACTCGCCAGCGTGGGAATCCTTCACAAGAGGCGCTCGGCAGATGTGAACTGACATTTTGTCAGTCTGCATCTGCGTGGCATACTGTTTGCTCCATCGAAAGCCGTAAGCAATGCAACAAATAACAAAACAATAACAACTAAAAGTCTGACCCAAAGAGTCTAAATACTCGGCCCGAAGAGCCGCGACGTTAGACATTGGAGGTTGGGCATTAGACCCTCAAAAAAACTATGAAAAACGGAACAATTGGAGTAACAACGGAGAACATTTTTCCCGTAATCAAAAAATTTCTCTACTCGGACCACGAGATTTTCTTGCGCGAGATTGTAGCCAATGCTGTGGATGCCTCGCAGAAGATGCGCACCATCGCCGCCAGCGGAGCCTACGAGGGCGAGTTGGGGGAGTTGAAGGTGAGCGTTGCGGTTGATAAGGAGGCAAAGACCATCACCGTGAGCGACAATGGCGTAGGTATGACCGCCGAGGAGGTCGATAGGTACATCAATCAGATTGCCTTCTCCTCTGCCGAGGAGTTTATGGAGAAGTACAAAGACCAGGCCATCATCGGTCACTTCGGTTTGGGCTTCTATTCGGCCTTTATGGTAAGTAGCAGGGTGGAGATTCGCACCCAGAGTTACCACGCAGAGGAGCCCACGATGATTTGGTCGTGCGATGGTACCCCCGAATATACCCTCTCGGAGAGCGAGAGCAAGCGCACAAGGGGTACGGATATTATTATGCACCTTGCAGACGACGCTTTGGAGTTTGCCGACCAGAGTCGCATTCGCGAGATGTTGCGCAAGTATTGCCGCTTCTTGCCCATTGAGATTGTCTGTGGTAAGCGTCAGGAGTGGAAGGATGGCAAGTATGTCGATACCGAGGAGGATTACCTCATCAACGACACCGACCCTCTATGGACCCGCAAGCCCGCAGAGATTACCGAGGAGCAGTACAAGGAGTTCTACTCCGAGTTGTACCCCACAGCCGAGGAGCCTCTGTTCAGCATCCATCTGAATATTGACTACCCCTTCAATCTGACGGGTATTCTCTATTTCCCCAAGATTCGCAACAACTTCGAGGTGCAGAAAAACCGCATCCAACTCTACTGCAATCAGGTCTTTGTGACCGACTCGGTGGAGGGTATTGTGCCCGAATACCTCACCCTCTTGCACGGTGTTATCGACTCGCCCGACATCCCTCTGAACGTGTCGAGGAGTTATTTGCAGAGCGATAGCAATGTGAAGAAAATCTCGGGCTACATCACCCGTAAGGTGGGCGATAGGTTGCAGGAGTTGTTTGGTACTATGCGTCCCGAGTTTGAGAGCAAGTGGGACGATTTGAGAATCTTTATTGAGTATGGCATCGTCACCGACGAGAAGTTCGCGGAGAAGGCCAAAGGTTTCACCTTGCTGAAAAATAGTGAGGGCAAATACTTTACCCCCGAGGAGTATCGCACCCTCACCACCGAGAACCAGACCGACAAGAATGGCACTCTCGTATGGCTCTACACCGATTCGGTGGAGGACAAATACTCCTTCGTGGAGGCTGCCAAAGCGAAGGGCTACGATGTGCTCATTATGGACGGCCCCCTCGATAACCACTTCATTGGCTACTTCGAGAGCAAAAACGAGAAGTGTAGGTTCGTGAGGGTGGATTCGAATGTTATCGAAAAACTCATCGAAAAGGAGTCGAACCTCACCCTTGCCCTCTCGACAGCCCAGCAGGATATGTTGCGACCCGTATTTGAGAGCCAACTGCCCGTCGAGGAGAAGATTCACTACAATATCTCCTTTGAGGCGATGGGTGCCGATGAGGATCCTGTGACCATCACCCGCGATGAGTTTATGCGACGTATGAAGGAGATGGCGCAAATTAGCGGTGGCGGTATGAGCCAATTCTATGCCCAGATGCCCGATAGTTACACCATTGCGGTCAATGGCAATCACCCCCTCGTGGCGGAGATTTTGGGCGACGTGGAGAAGGAGTGTGGCGAGAAGGTCGCATCCACCGATAAGAAGATAGAGAGCCTGCGAGGCCAACTCTCCTCGCTCGAAACCCTCATCAAGGATAAGAAAGAAGAGGAACTCTCCGAGGAGGAGCGTGGCCAAAGGAGCGAGTTGGAACGCAAGATTGGCGACCTTACGGCCCAGCGCAACAATCTACTCAAAGAGGAGGGAAAGAGGAATGTGCTTGTCAAACAACTCGTAGACCTCGCCCTGCTCTCCAATGGTATGCTCAAAGGCGAGAACCTCACAGCCTTCATCCGTAGGAGCGTGAAGTTGATTCACAAATAGACGATAGTTTCGGAGAAAATTAGGCGTGTGAAAACAGATTGCGGGCTGGGCACCAAGTGCCCAGCCCGCAATCTCTATCTGTGACTTTCTTCCCTTTTTCTACAATTTCAGCCTACCCAAGCCACCCTCGGAGGTCTCCTTATAGAGCGAGGGCAGGTCGTGACCGGTGCGCTTCATAACGCTCACAACATCATCGAATGGTACCCTGTGGGAGCCATCGGTGTAGAAGGAGTAGATTTGTGCGTCTATGGCACGCGCGGCAGCCATAGCGTTGCGCTCGATACAGGGAATCTGCACCAAACCACACATAGGGTCGCAAGTCATACCGAGGTGGTGTTCGAGAGCCATCTCGGCTGCATATTCAATCTGTGCGGGGGAACCACCCATCAGTTGGCTGGCGGCAGCAGCGGCCATAGCACACGCTACACCAACCTCGCCTTGACATCCCACCTCGGCACCCGACACGGAGGCATTGGCCTTAACAATAGAGCCCACCAATCCCGCAACGGCAAGTGCGCGAACTATCTGTGAATCACTAAATTCGTATTCCTGCTGCAAGTGGTAGAGAACTGCGGGTATGATGCCGCTCGAACCGCACGTTGGGGCTGTGACTATCGTTCCACCCGAGGCGTTCTCTTCGCTCACTGCGAGCGCGTAGGCAAACAACAGACCGCGCGTGCGGAGGTTGTCCTTGTAGCCACGCGAGCGCACATAGTAACTTGCGGCCTTGCGACGCAGATTTAGGGGGCCGGGAAGTACGCCCTCGTTGGAGATGCCGTTCTCCACCGCCAGACACATATGTCGCCAGATGTTTATGAGGAAGTATTTAATCTCTTCGCCCTCGTGCTCAAAGACGTACTCCCAATAGGAGCGACCTGTGCGGTTGCACCACTCCATAACCTCACTCATAGTGGTCATTGGGTAGATATCGTCGGAGGTGCTGCTCTCCTCACCCTCACATACGATACTGCCGCCACCGATGCTGTAAATCACTTGACTGTCGGTAGTGTTGCCCTCTGCATCGAGAGCCTCAAAACGCATAGCGTTGGGGTGGAAGGGGAGGAACTCTTGTGGTCGCCACACTATTTCCAATGGTGCCACGCCCTCGAAAACCTCCTCTATTGCCACGTCGGTAAGGTGTCCCTTACCTGTTGCGGCGAGAGAGCCGTAGAGGGTAACACGGAAGGATGCAGTGTCGGGGTGTGCATCGCGGAATTTGAGCGATGCCTTCTTGGGACCCATTGTGTGACTGCTCGACGGGCCTTTGCCAATCACAAAAATATCTCTGATGGATTTCATTCTCTCTTGTTTTATCATAATAACCTAACCAGCCACAAAGATACACATATTCGGCCAACCTTTGCAATATTATCCCACAAAAAACCCTAACTTTGCCCTGCGCAAGGGGAACATTGGGTGGCCATTTGTGATTTTTGGGCACCCCGCTATCTGTTCTTCCTGCCAAAACACCCTTAATGGGTGAGGTAAGTGATTGAAAAAGAGTACGCAATATGATTTTAAGGACAAAAATACAGCAACGCTTTGCCGATGCAGACTCGCTCGGGCACATCAACAACATACACTTGCAGGAGTATTTCGACTTGGGCAAGATGGAACTCTACGCCAATATTTTGGGCGATAGGATAGATTGGCGCGGTGTGAATCTCGTGCTTGTGAGCATAAAGACCGATATGATGCGTCAGACGCGCTTGGGTGATAGCGTGGAGATTGAGAGTTGGGTGGAGAGCCTCGGCAACAAGAGTATGCAGGTGCGCCAAAGGCTCATAGACCTCTCCGATGGGAAGCCCAATGCCGAGTGCCAAACGGTGGTCGTATGTTTCGACTTCGCCACGCAAAGGGCCATACCCTTCCCCGAAGAGTGGCGCACTCTGATTGAGGAGAGTATCGAGGGCTGATAGGCCCCGAATATCCGCCATTCAGTGGGGTTGGCAAAAAAAAGAACGAGGCTCGGAATTCCGAGCCTCGCAATGTTTTTTCGCTGGTGAACTATTTGATGCCCAATTTCTTTTTGATTGTTTTGGGAAGGGCATCTTTGTGAACGATGATGTTCATAGTTTTGTAGCGTACAAAGGCCTTCGATGCATACCAAATGCCCTCGTATTTGCCACTCTTACCCCACGAGTTTTTCACCATATAATACTCGGTGCCCTCCTGGTCTACTGCTTTACCGTAGAT
The DNA here is from genome assembly GCA_045596685.1 of Tidjanibacter sp. Lineage (GTDB taxonomy): Bacteria > Bacteroidota > Bacteroidia > Bacteroidales > Rikenellaceae > Tidjanibacter. The sequence continues at coordinate 4,938 of JAZOCT010000042.1, forward strand.
GAGCATACCGTGATCATCGGTGGTCTCCCAATTGTCGTATGCCTGCTGGCGCTCCTCTTGGGTGCACCATTTCTGGGGCTGGGGTTTGGTGGTGAGTTTCTTCTCTGCGGGCGAGAGGCGGAGCCAACGTGCCATATCCGAGCCGCTCAACTCTTGTGCCTTCTCCACGTCGGGCATAACGGCAATGCCGTCGCGAGTGAAGCCCTGCTCGCTTACGTCGCTACCCCAAGCGATGGTGTAGCCATTGTCAATAGCGTAGTCGAACACCTCCATCAACTCGTCGATGGGGAGGTTGTAGGAGTGTGCCCAGCGCCAGTTGTCCTGAATCTCCAAAACGAAAGATTCATAGAAGGGGTGGTGGGTGTAGGAGGTCAGCGAGATGTAGTCGTCAGCATTCAAACCGGTTGAAGCGTAGAACTCTGCGGGGGTATACTCCTTGCCATTGTAGGTGAATCTCTCGGGGCGTTTGCCGAGGTAGATGTCGTGAACAGCCTCGATAGCCTTTTTCCAGAGGGGCTGACCATTCTCGTCGAGTTGGAGGTTGCGGTGTTTGCCTTTGGCGATGGCTGCCACCACTGCGTCGCTCACTGCCGAGAGTTCGTTGTGGTTGCTCAAAGTGTCACCATACATCACACCCGGGCGCATCTCTGCCTCGGGTACCAAGCCGTAGTGTTCCATACCATAGATTACATCGTAGAACGAGCCACCCTGTGCAAACGACACGTCACCGTGAGTGCGCACTGCTTTGTCTGCGCGGTCAAGGTAGGTGTTGTGTACGAGGTACATCTCCGAGAAGTCGTACTCGCCTTTGCCCATACGCAACAACTCCGACTCGATGAACGAGAGTGCCGAGTAGCACCAGCAGGTACCTGCGCGGTTTTGGTTCTTAATGCTTGTGATGGGATTCTCCTTCACAACGGTGAATACGAAACCCTCCTCCTGCTGGGGTGCCTGCTCTTGTGCGCCCATCGAAAGAGCCGCCACGAGGGCTGCCAAAGTGATAATGAGTTTTTTCATTTCTTTAATAATTGAATAGTTGTTATGTAAAATTTTATTAAATTATGCATCTTGTTGTGTGTCTTTTTGGGGGAAGAACTCAAACTATTGAAGCATTAATGCACCTTCTCGCACTCAAAACCGATATTCATACCATCATAGGCTTTGGCAACGGCTCCAATGGTGGCAAGTGTAGAGTTGCTCGACTTGGCACTGATGGTCTTGATGAGTTCGAGGAGTTTGTCGGCCTTGAAGAGGATGTTGATGTTCTCACCATTGATGGTCATACGGGTGTGGAACTCCTTGCCCGCAATGCCGAGGGTTACAACCTCCTGCTCCTTGTCGAAAGCCCAAGTGCCACTCACCGTCTTTTTGGCAAGGGTGGTTGTTACCTTACCATCCTCCTCGAAGGTGAAGGTGAAAGCCCCAGGTTTGATACCCACTTTTGTGAGCATAGGGGCGAGTTTTTCCTCTACGGTTTCGGCGGCCACTTTGCCTCCTGCTTTGGTGATGGCATCCTCCGAGTCAAACTCCACAGCCACATCTACATAGCGCCAAGTGCCGGGAATCTCCACCTCGGGGATAAGCACTCCGAGGAGCGACTGCAACTCTTCGGGCAGGTACTCCTCTGCGGCATCGCTGATGGCATCGCCTGCCACCTCACTGACGGCCTCTTTTGCCTTGTTGAAGAGTGAGCCGAGGTCGAATTGTGCGTGTGCCGAGAGCGAACCCAGCAACACCATACCTAATAATGTAATAATCTTCTTCATCTACTCTTTCTCAATTCTTAATTTTGAATTTTGAATTTTGAATTTTGAATTCTCTCTACTCTGCCCAGAGTTTCACCAAATTAACGAGGGTCTGCACACTGCGGTACATACTGTCGAGTGAAACGTACTCAAACTTGCCGTGAAAGTTCATACCACCCGTAAAGAGGTTAGGGCAGGGAAGGCCCATATAGGAGAGCCTGCTACCATCGGTACCTCCGCGAATGGGTTTCACAACGGGGGTAACGCCCGCCTGCTCCATAGCCTCCATTGCCTTGTTGATAATCTCGGGGTGGGGCTCCACCATCTCGCGCATATTGTAGTATTGGTCTTTGAGCACGAGGTGTACATACTCGCCACCGTGTTTGGCGTTTACATACTCCACAGCCCTCTGGATGAGAGCCTTCTTCTGCTCAAATTTCTCCCTGTCGTGGTCGCGGATGATGTAACTCATCTCGGCATTCTCCACCTCGCCCTTGATGCCCACAAGGTGGAAGAAACCCTCATAACCCTCGGTATGTTCGGGGCGCATAACTGCGGGCAGGAGGCTATTGACCTCCATTGCGAGTTGGATGGCATTGACCATCTTGTCTTTTGCCGAGCCGGGGTGGATATTCCTGCCACTAATGGTCAGTTTTGCACCTGCGGCATTGAAGTTCTCATACTCCAACTCGCCCTCCAAACCACCATCAACGGTGTAGGCATACTTGGCACCGAAGGCCTCCACGTTGAAGTAATCCACGCCTCGACCAATCTCCTCATCGGGGGTGAAGCCGATGCGGATTTTGCCGTGTTTAACCTCGGGGTTATTCAGGAGGTACTCCGCAGCGGTCATAATCTCCGCCACGCCCGCCTTGTCGTCGGCACCCAGCAGGGTAGTACCATCGGTAGTGATGAGGGTATGGCCCTCAAAGAATTTCAGTTCGGGGAAGTCGGCAACCCTCATCGTTATCTCCTCATTCAAGGGGATGTCTTCGCCATTGTAGTTGCTTACAATTTGTGGTTTGATGGCTGCACCGCTCATATCGGGCGATGTGTCGACGTGCGAAAGGAAGCCTATTACGGGGCAGTGCTCATAGCCTGTTGAGGGCTCAATGGTACCCATAACATACCCGTGTTCGTCCATCGTCACCTCGGTCATACCCATAGCCTCCATCTCCTCTTTGAGAGCGCGGAGGAGGATTAGTTGCTTGTCGGTGGAGGGGAATGTTATGCTATTCTCGTCGCTTTGGGTATCAAAGCCAACGTATTTCAAAAATCTCTCTTGTAGTTCCATAATGTTTTTGTCCAACGTCCAACGTCTAACGTCTAACGTCTTTGTTTAGTTAGTTTTTTTGCACCTTAAAAAGTTGCACCAATAAATTTTGGTGTAATGCAGAGAGTGCTTTCTCTATTTTTCTACGCCATAGGTCGTTAGACGTTAGACCTTTGACGTTTGACAAGTAGCGAGATTATTTCTCGCTACTTTTTGCGCGGAGCGAGTCCCAGATGAAGTAACCGATGATGGCAACGTAGGTTGCAACACCCAGCCATTGAGCACCGCTCGAAGCGTACCACTCGCTCATAAATGGATCAACGCCTGCATATTTCAGCACTGCACTTACAACGCCCATCAGCGCACCACCTGCAATGAAGCCCGAGGCAATGAGCGTACCACGCGAACCGCGCGCCTTATTAACCTCCTCGTCTTTCGAGCGGCTGGTAACAAACCAACTGATAAGACCACCCACCAAAAGGGGAGCGTTGAGTTCCAAAGGAATGAACATACCGAGTGCGAAGGGAAGTGCAGGAACGCCAATCATCGTGAGAATAAGAGCCAACGCAGCACCCGCAAAGTAGAGCATCCAGGGGGTGGTACCACCCGTCATAAGGGGTTTGATGACCGCAGCCATAGCATTTGCCTGGGGAGCAACGAGCGCACCCTCGCCTGTGAAACCGTAGGTCTTATTGAGAATCATCATCACACCCGCAACCGTAGCAGCCGACACAACGGTGCCGAGGAATTTCCACGCCTCTTGTTTCTTGGGGGTTGTGCCAATCCAATAGCCGATTTTAAGGTCCGTAATGAAGCCACCAGCCATCGAGAGCGCCGTGCAAACCACGCCACCGATAATCATTGCCGCAGTCATACCGCTCTGGCCCTCCAATCCTACGCTAACCAAAACAAGCGAGGAGAGAATCAGGGTCATAAGAGTCATACCGCTCACGGGGTTCGAACCCACAATGGCGATAGCGTTTGCAGCAACAGTAGTGAAGAGGAAGGCGATAACGAACACTACAATCAGAGCCACTGCCGAGAGCCACCAACTATCCAATACACCGATGCGGAAGAATACCAACACGCTCACCAATACAGCAATAAGCACCGAGAGAATCACCTTCATCGAAATATCTTTGTCGGTACGTTTGCCCTCGCCTGCGCCCTTCTTGCCACCGAGTTCGCTCACAGCCATACCCAGCGACTGTTTGATGATGCCGGCCTGTTTGATGATGCCGATGATACCTGCCATTGCGATGCCGCCAATGCCGAGGGGTTTGCCAATGTAGGCAAAGAGGTTCTCGGGGGTGAAGATTAGGTCGGGATTTGCCAGCAGGCGCGCGTCGGTGATACCCAGAAGTGCAATGAGTGACTCGGGGTTGATGCTCGCCTCAAACGAGCCCACCATAGGCACGATGAGGAACCACACGAGGAACGAACCAGCGCAGATGAATGCGGCGTATTTCAGACCTACGATGTAGCCCAAGCCGAGAACGGCTGCCGAGGTGTTGAGTTTGAAAACGGTCTTGAAGTTGTCGGCCAAGTGGGCACCCCACGCGGTGATGCGGGTGGAGATGGTGTCGGTCCAGAGTCCGAAGGTGCTCACGATGAAATCGTAAAGACCACCAATCAGACCGCTCACTGCCAACAATTTAGCCTGCCCCTTCTGTCCCTCGCCACTGACTAAAACCTCTGTGGTGGCCGTAGCCTCGGGGAAGGGATACTTGCCGTGCATATCCTTTACAAAATACTTGCGGAAAGGAATCAGCAACACGATACCCAGCAGACCACCCAGGAGCGAGGAGAGGAAAATCTGGTAGAATTGTGCCTCCAAGCCGAGGATGTAGAGTGCGGGGAGGGTGAAGATGGCACCTGCCACAATCACGCCACTCGAAGCACCGATACTCTGAATGATGACGTTCTGTCCGAGCATATTCTTCTTGCCCGTCATTGTGCCCACACCCACAGCGATGATGGCAATGGGGATGGCTGCCTCAAATACCTGTCCCACTTTGAGGCCGAGGTAGGCTGCTGCTGCCGAGAAGATTACCGCCATAAGGATACCCATACCCACCGAATAGGGGGTAACCTCTTTGGGCTTCTCGCTTGCTTTCATTACGGGAACATACTCCTCACCCTCTGCGAGAGGGCGGTAGGCGTTGTCCGCAAGTTTTTTGATTTGATTGTTTTCCGACATAAAATTTGGTCTATTTTAGGTTAAAATTTTTCCAACATACAAATATATAAATAATAGTTGAGAAAACAACTTCTCCTCCTCTTTTCTTCCGTAATTTTGGGGTGATTTGGGGTGTGGCTCCTTGTGAAACTAAAAAATAGAGAGGCCCGAAAGCCCCTCTATATAAACTCCTCGTGGTGAGTCGCCCGCTCTATTCTACATACAGCACCAAACCTTTGAGGTATTCGCCCTCGGGGTGGTAGATGTTTATAGGGTGGTCGGTGGGTTGTGTGAGTTGGTGGAGAATTCTCACCTTGCGTCCTGCGATGGCCGCTGCCGAGAATACCGCCAGGCGGAACTGCTCCTTGCTGACTGCTTGCGAACAACTGAACGTAAAGAGGATACCGCCTTTGGCAATCTTCTCCATAGCCCTCGCGTTGAGCCTCTTGTAGCCTTGCAGAGCGTTACCCAAAACCTTGTGGTGTTTGGCGAAGGCGGGAGGGTCGAGGATAATCATATCATACTCGCCATCCTCCACTGTGCGCAGAAAGTCGAAGGTGTCCATTGCGGCACTCTTGTGGGGTGCGCCTTCGGGGAAGTTGAGCGCGACATTCTTCTCCACAAGTTCTATGGCTATGCCGCTACTATCGACACTCGTCACGCTCTTTGCGCCACCCGCAAGTGCATAGATGGAGAAACCTCCCGTGTAGCAAAACGTATTCAGAAGGTTGCGTCCTTTGGCGTACTCGCCCACCAGCGCGCGATTGGCTCTTTGGTCGATGAAAAATCCCGTCTTTTGGCCCTTTGCCCAATTGACGGCAAATTTGTGACCGCCCTCCAATACTACCTCCTCGCCCTCTCCCGAGCCCCAGAGGTAACCATCCTCGGCATCAATGTCGGCCTTGTAGGGGAGGGTCTGGCTACTTTTGTTGTAGATGGCGGTGAGCCTTGTGCCGAAATTGGCTTTGAGGGCTTCGACAATCTCTTTCAGAGAGAGATACATTCCAACGCTATGGCACTGAACGACGGCTGTCGAACCGTAGATGTCAATGACCAATCCGGGCAGATTGTCGCCCTCACCGTGCACCAAACGGTAGCAGGTGGTAGAGCGATTGTCGGTGAGTGCAAGGGTGCGCCTAACGTCGAGTGCCGAGGCTATGCGGGAGTTCCACCACTGCTGGTCTATCTCCTCCATCTGGAAGGTGAGGACCCTAACCGCAATGGAGCCTACCTGTGAGTGGCCGCGTGCGATGAAGTCGCCCGAGGAGGTGAAAACATCCACAATCTCTCCCTCTTCAATCTCCTCGCTCACACGCGAAATAGCCCCCGAAAAGACCCAGGGGTGGTGGCGTAGGAGTGACTCTTGTTTACCGTGTTTGAGGTATATTTTTTTTCTCTCTACCATCTGTTTCTATCTGTTCTTGTTGAGTTCGTTGTACATCTTCAAGCAAATCCACGCATCGGTGGCTGCATAGCGCATCTGTGCGCTTGTGAGTTCTTTGGCCTCCCAATTGCTCAATCGTTGTGCCTTCGACACACCCACACCGAGGATTATGGCCGCCATCTTGCGTAGACTCTTGTCCTCGATGTCGAAGGCCTCCACCTCTTTTTGCAACTCCACGAAGCCTCCTGCGCGGAAGTGGCGCACTTTGTTGAGGTTGCGGATGTCGCCCACCACATCGACCCCCACTTTGAGCACCTTGCGGCTCTCCAAAAGGTGCATCAGGCATCGCTCCATCTTCACGGAGTTGAGCCTTATGAGGTAGCACACATCCTCGGTGGAGAGTTGTATGAGCGATACGTTGTAGGTCACACCCGCCTTGAACGAGGGGCGTGTTTCGGTGTCGAACCCGATGATTCTTTGCGTCATAAGGTGTTCGCACGCTCTCTCCAACTCCTCGGTGGTGGTGACCGTCTCAACTCTTCCCTCGAAGCCTGCAACGGGTAGGTCTTTGATTTCGTCGGGCGTTATGCTATGTCTGAATTCTCGTTTCATCTCTATTTCGTGGGGGCAAAATTACTCTTTTATGCGTAGAATACCACCCTTGTCGGTGTAAATTTTCTCTTTCTCCATCAATTTTTCGACCACCTCCACCACTCGCTCGGGCTCGGCACTGAACTCCCTCACCAAGTCGCGGGGGTTCAACCCTCCCTTGCGGGCGAGCACCTCCATAATGTTTTCGGGGCTTACCGCACCCTGGCTCCTCTCGCCACGTTTGCGACGCGCAAGGCAGAGGTCACACACACCACAATCGGTGGCATTCTCCTCGCCAAAGTACTCCTGTATGTGGCGACTGCGACACCCTTCGGTCAGAAGTGCGTAGTTCATCATCGCCTCCATACGCTCCACTGCCGACTCTTTGCGGAAGAGGTAACTCTCGGGGGATATGTAGAGATCGCTCTCGGGCACGCGGTCCGAAAGGAGGGTGAGAATGGGGGAGTAACTGCTCGGAACGTAACGTATGATGTGCTGTCGCCAGAGGTGTTTCAACTCCTCCCTCACTTTGTCCACCGAGTAGCCACTGTGGAGGGCAATCTCTTGCACATCAATGGCCCTAAACTCCGTAAATACACCCTCGTAGAGCCTCATAACCGAGAGTAAAACGCCCTCCATTTCGCCCCTGCGGATGCGGTAGTCGTAGAGTTCCTCACGACTGACACAAAACATCAATCGTGCGCTATTCTCCCTCTCGCCACTCAAAGTCATATAACCATTCTGTGCGAGGATTTTCAGGCTGTTGTGTACGGCATCAATGGTGAGGTTCTCGCGGCGGGCAAACTCATAGACGTTGAACTCGCGCGCCACATCTTTCCCCTCTCCATAGGGTATCATTTCGTGTGCGCAAATCTGTGAATAGACGTGTTTTATGGCCTCCAACGGCGGATAGTCGCCCGTCACTCTGCGACGCGAGAGGTCCTCTTCGTCGCCCTCGATGAGTAGCACCGCAAAACTGCGCCTACCATCCCTTCCTGCACGCCCCGCCTCCTGATAGTAGGCTTCCAGCGAAGAGCACATATCGTAGTGGATTACGGCCCTCACGTCACGCTTGTCGATACCCATACCGAAGGCGTTGGTGGCGACCATCACGCGCTTTTCGCCCCTCTGCCATTCGTCTTGGCGCAGGGCCCTCTCTTCGTGTGGCAGTCCCGCGTGGTAGAATTGTGCCGCGAGGCCCTCCTCTTGGAGCAATTCGCACACCTTCGCAGCCCTTTCGCGGGAGCGCACATAGACAATGGCCGAACCCTCCACATTGGAGAGCACGCGCAAGAGTTGTTCGCGTTTGTCGTCACATCTGCGCACTACAAACGACACATTCGGGCGGGCATAACTGCTCCTTACTACTCCTCGCTCACCAAACGAGAGCAGGCGCATAATATCCTGTGCTACACGTTCCGTAGCCGAGGCTGTGAGCGCCAAGATGGGGGCATCGGGCACCAATCCTCGGAGCCTGCCCACCTCCAAATAGGAGGGTCGGAAGTCGTAACCCCATTGGGAGATGCAGTGCGCCTCATCCACAGCAATAAGGCTCACCTTCATCTTCTGCACCCTCGTTACGAAAATCTCACTGCGGAGCCTCTCGGGAGCAACGTAGAGAAACTTCACGTCGCCATAGACGCAGTTGTCGAGGGCTATATCTATGCTTCGGGGTGACATACCGCTGTGCAAGGCCACAGCGTTGATACCCCTGCGGTGGAGGTTGTCCACTTGGTCCTTCATAAGTGACACAAGCGGGGTAACCACCACACACAAACCCTCTTGTGCCATAGTGGGAACTTGATAGAGGAGCGATTTGCCCGCGCCCGTAGGCATCAAAGCAAGCGTGTCGCGTCCCTCCAAAACCCTCTCGATAACCTCACGCTGTCCCGGGCGGAACTCTTTGTAGCCCCACCATTTATTGAGAGTTTCGAGAATATGTGATAATTCAAAATTCAAAATGCAAAATTCAAAATTCAAAATTTAGGGAGGTTAGGGAGGTTAGGGAATTTAGGGAGGTTAGGGATTTTTTTCTCTAAATTCCCAAGATTCTCTAAATTCCCTATTTTCCCTATTTTCCATTTTCAATTCTAAAAGAACTCCTCGCGCAAGGGATAGGTATTTCGTCTATCCTCCAAGTCGTGGGGGTTGGCCTTCATTCTTGCGCTCTCCTCCACGAGGTGGCAGTGGGCATCTATCTGTGCACACATCTGACTCCACCCAATCTCGCGTGGCGCGCTCGGAGTGACACCTTCGGGGTACCAATCCTTCAAAGGCTCAATTCCCAACCTCTCGGCAAGAGCACGAATGACAATGGCCGAAGCGTTGGCCTTGCCCTGTACCGAGTAGCCCGCAATATGGGGAGTGGCAATCTCCGCCACCTCCAAGAGTTCCAAGTTGAGATTGTCGGGTTCGCCCTCCCATACATCCAAGCAGAGGGTGAGCCTTTGGCTGTGGCGTAGCAGCGCCTCGCTCTCGGCAACCTCTCCACGCGAGGCGTTCAGGAGTGTGGCACCATCGTGCATCCGAGCCAAAAATGCCTCATCTACAAGGTGGTAGGTCTTATGTTCACCCTCGCGTATCAGTGGGGTGTGCATTGTTACAATATCTGACTCTTTGATGAGCCTTTCGAGGGGCACAAACCCCTCCTTCTCGCCCAAGTGCTCGGCACTCTCTCGGGGAGGGTCGCTACACAGCACCCTGAACCCCCAAGCGCGGGCATACTCCACCACGAGTGAACCGACGTGCCCCACGCCCACAACACCCAGAGTGCGTTCCTCGGGCTTCCAGCCCTGCACTTGCGATAGGTGGGCAAGGGTGGCTGCCACCCATTGCAACACGCCCCTTGCATTGCATCCCGCAGCGCTTGTGAAGGCGACACCTCGCGAGGCGAGGTACTCTCTGTCGATGTGGTCGTAGCCGATGGTCGCAGTGCCGACAAATTTCAGGTTGTGGGCACTGTGGAGTAGTTTGTGGTTGCAGCGGGTGCGGGTACGAACAATGAGCGCGTCGGCCTCCGCCACATCCTCGGGCGTAAGCACCCTGCCATCGACACTCACCGCCTCGGCATAGGGCGCGAGGGTTTCGAGGGCATAGGGAACAAATTGGTCAATGAGTATCTTCATAATCCGCAAAGATACGAATTTGTTGCGGGAAAACCACCTCCGAGGGGCGCTTTTCGAAGGAAAATATCGCACCGATGAACAACTATCAAAACATTTCGCTACATTTGTGAGATTATTCTAACGCACTTTTCTATACCGTAAGAAATAAGTATGTCACTATACACTCGTTTGATACGCCCTGTTCTACACCTCTTTCCTGCCGAAAGGGTGAGGAACTTTTCGCTCGGATTATTGCGCATTGTTGGTGGTTCGCGCTTTGGTGAGAGGTTGCTCTCGCTACTCTATGCCTACCGTCACCCATCGCTCGAAAGAGAGGTCTTTGGTGTAAGGTTCCGCAACCCGATAGGTGCTGCTGCGGGTCTTGACCGCGACGCAAGGCTCTACCGGCAACTCGGAGCCCTCGGCTTTGGTTTTGTGGAGATAGGCTCCATTACCGCCAAACCACAAATTGGTACGGCACGTCCTCGACTGTTTCGTATGCGTCGCATCAGGGCGCTGGCACACCGTATGGGGGAGCCCAACTGCGGATGGGAAAAGGCGGTGGAGAGGATTCGTCGCAGGGCACACGGACGTAGAGTGGTGGTGGGGGCCAATATCGCTGTGGGCAATACTACGGCTCCCGAAGATGCCACACGAGAGTATCTGCGCACCTTCCGCAACCTCTACCAATATGTGGAGTATTTTACGGTGAATGTCACACGACTGATTGGTTGCGGAGAGAGTTACACACCCCAAGATAAGGCTCTCGTGGAGGAACTCTTGGAGGCAATGTTCGACTTCCGCAGGGGACAGAACGACTACCGCCCTGTGTTGCTGAAAATCTCGCCCGATTGGAGCAATAGTCAGATTGACGATATGGTCTCCATCCTCATCGACACCCCTCTGGATGGTTTGGTGGTGAGCGATTGTTCCACGCGATTCCACTCCACACTCACCCCCAAAGAGGAGGAACGTATGGAGGGGTGTGTGTTGAGTGGCGCGCCCCTCTTGGAGCGCACCATAGAACTCATACGCTACGTTTGTGGCAAGATGGATTACAGTTATCCTGTCATAGGCGTGGGTGGTATGATGAGTGCCGAAGATGCCGAGAGAATGCTCAATGCGGGCGCAAGTCTTGTGCAGTGCTACTCGGCGCTGACCTACGAGGGCCCCGCGTTTGTGGGCCGCACTTGCCGTAGGCTCGCAGCCCCCGCACGAGAGGCAGAAAGAGAGATGAAAAACAAAAAAACGAAGAGATGAAAGCCGATATTATAACCATTGGCGATGAGATACTCATCGGTCAGATAGTAGATACCAACTCCGCGTGGATAGCCGCGCGTCTGGGTGAAATAGGGGTGAGCGTGCGTCGCAAATACTCCATTGGTGACCGCCGTGAGGAGATTGTGAGTGCCGTTGAAGAGTCGCTCTCGAAGGCAGAGGTAACCATTATTACAGGTGGCCTCGGCCCCACAAAAGACGACATTACCAAGCGCGTATTGGCAGAGATTTTCCATTCGCAACTCATCTGTGACACAGAAACATACGAGCGCGTGGAGCGTATGATGGCAGCGAGGGGTATTGCCTTCAATGACCTCAATAAAGGGCAGGCTATGGTGCCCGAGTGTTGCACTCCGCTTGCCAATCATAAGGGTACAGCCCCGGGTATGTGGTTTGAACGCGATGGGAGGGTTGTGGTGTCGCTCCCCGGTGTCCCCTTTGAGATGGAGGCTCTGATGATTGAGAGTGTCTTGCCACGCATCAAAGAGCATTTTTCGCTCGCCTCGGTGGTGCATCGCACAGCCATAACCTACGGACTTGCCGAGAGTATGATGGCAGAACTCATCGCCCCCTGGGAAGATGCACTGCCCGACCACCTGCACCTTGCATATCTGCCCTCGCCCTCACAGTTGCGATTGAGGCTCTCCGCCTACGACGTGGCGCAGGGGGAGGCAGAGAGGGAGATAGACCAACAATTTGCCCTCTTGCTCCCCATTTTGGGTGACTACTTTGTGGGCTGGGGCGATACTACGGTGCAGAGTGCCGTTGCCGAAATGCTCGTCAAGAGGGGAGAAACCCTCGCCTCGGCAGAGAGTTGTACGGGTGGAGTCATAGCCTCGAAATTCACCGCGATGAGTGGCGCTTCGGAGTACTTCTGGGGTGGCGTTGTGTCGTATGATAATAGCGTGAAGGAGAATGTATTAGGTGTATCGCACGAGGCCCTCGAAACCTATGGTGCAGTAAGCGAACAAGTGGCACGACAGATGGCAGAGGGGGTGAGACGATTGTGCGGTACTACCTATGGTGTTGCAACCACAGGTATTGCAGGCCCAACGGGAGGAACCCCCGAAAAACCCGTAGGTACGGTGTGGATGGCTGTTGCGACCCCTACGCACACTATTGCCAAGTGTGTGCAACACGGCAAAATAAGGGCAGTGAATATCGAAAGGGCCGCCAGTGCAGCCATCAACTTACTGCGATTGGAGTTGATGGTTGATTGAAAATCTTGTTTGGTCTAAAATGCTCCCGCTCGGCAGAGTGTGTGAGCACCTTTGTTGTCGCTCTCGCGCGTATTTGCGAGAATTGAGAAATTAAAAACCTTACCCCCCCTTGCCTCACGAGTATCTTTTTTAATACCCGTGAACGAGGGGGGGGTGACTGATAACTGATAACTGAAAACTGACAACTGATAACTCTCACCCCAAAGCCTTCATCCTATAATGTTTGGGGGTTACGCCCTCGTGGCGTTTGAAATATTGACCAAAGAAAGAGGGGTTGGGAAAATTCAGTTCGGCAGCAATCTGCTGTACGGTCATATCCGATGAGGTGAGCAGGGTGCGCGCATAGAGCATCACTGTGCGGTCTATCCACTCCACAGGTGAGCGCCCCGAGGACTTCTTGACAACCACCGAGAGATATTTGGGAGTGATACATAGGTGGTCGGCATAGAAACCCATATCGCGGTGCGTGGTGGCGTGCTCCTCCACCAGACGCAAAAATTTCTGACACAAGGAGCCCTGACGAGAACGATAGGTTGCACTGCACAATTCGGGCTCGTTCTGGATGTAGAGTGCGTGTATCTGGTAGCACAACACCGAGAGAAGATGGCTCGCTATCTCCTTGCCAAAAATGTTCAATTTGACCTCATCGCGATTGCGACGCAATAGTTCGCAAATCTCAATCAGCGAGGAGGTCTGCTCTTCGTTAATCTTCAATACGGGGTTGGTGGAGATGTGGACATAACTCTTCACCACATCCCTCATCTGGATGCTCATCATAAACTTTGTGTCGGCAGCAATGGCATAGCCGAGAAAGTCGTCGGAGGATGACGCGCAACATATCAATGCGTTGGGTAAGAGTGTAATGAGGTTGCCTTTGGTGATTTTGTGCTCTTTGTCGTTGATGACGAAAGAGCCTGTGCCTCGCAGACAAATACAGATGATTCCCGCGTAGATTTTGATGGGGTCGGAGGTGAGCCTTTCGCGCCCCTTTGAGGCATCTATGGTTACACACTCAAAGAGAGAATTGCCCAAAAGTTCCGTCGAAGCGGTGGGTACTTGGTAGGATTTCATAACGTATAATTAAGTTTGCGATTGATGTTCATTTTGTCGCATTGTGCGCTGTTGTAACAACTATTTTTGCCTCATTTTTATTGCCTCGTATGCGACAATTAGAACATTTTTCGACCACTTTTGACGGAGCGAAGGGAGAATATTTGCCGATGGCCCCGATTTTGAAATCTCGAAAGACCGCCTGTGACCGATGATGAAAAAATGGGTCACACGATTGTGGGATTTTGGTTTTTCGAAAAAAATGCCTATATTTGTAGGCTATATCGCGCGCGTAGAGCGCGGGAAGGGCGATAAAGCATTGAATATCAAACTAACACACATATACATTAACACAATTTACATTTACTTATGGCAAACGTAAAAAGAGTTTACACTTTCGGTGACAGGAAAGCCGAAGGTAACGGTAAAATGAGAGAGTTGCTTGGCGGTAAAGGTGCCAACCTTGCAGAGATGAACCTGCTGGGTATGCCCGTGCCTCCCGGATTCACCATCACTACCGATGTATGTACCGAGTACTACAAAGAGGGTGAGGCAAAGGTGATTGAGCTCATTAAAGCAGAGGTTGAGGCAGCCATCAAGATGATTGAGGAATCGACTGGTATGAAATTCGGTGGCGAGGTTTCGCCCCTTTTGTTGTCGGTACGCTCGGGTGCTCGCGCTTCGATGCCTGGTATGATGGATACCATCTTGAACCTCGGTATGAATGATAAGGCTGTTGAGGCTGTGGCTGCTCGCTCGGGCAATGACCGCTTCGCTTGGGACTCCTACCGTCGTTTCGTACAGATGTACGGTGACGTGGTTCTCGAAATGAAACCCGCATCGAAACAGGATATTGACCCCTTCGAGGCTATCATCGAGGAGGTGAAAGAGGCAAAGGGTGTGAAGAACGATGCCGAACTGACCGCCGAGGACTTCAAGGAGCTCGTTGTCCGCTTCAAGAAGGCAGTTAAGGAGCAGACCGGTAAGGACTTCCCCGTAGACCCCTGGGAGCAGTTGTGGGGCGCTATCTGCGCAGTATTCCGCAGCTGGATGAACGAGAGGGCTATCCTCTATCGCAAACTCAACAACATTCCCCAGGAGTGGGGTACCGCAGTGAGCGTTATGGCGATGGTATTCGGTAATATGGGTAACAACTCGGCTACCGGTGTTTGCTTCTCGCGTGACGCTGCTACCGGTGAGAACATCTTCAACGGTGAGTACCTCGTGAATGCACAGGGCGAGGATGTTGTGGCAGGTATCCGTACACCGCAGCAGATCACCATCGAGGGTTCGAAGCGTTGGGCAAAGGCACAGAACATCTCCGAGGAGGAGCGTGCTACCAAG
>JAZOCT010000043.1:0-49683 GCA_045596685.1 Tidjanibacter sp.
AAGCGTGGGTAGTGCCTTTGTTGACTGGTACGACCAAGCACCATACTGACGAAAGCACATACCCACGCCATAGGGCGTGAGCATTTAGCGTGCCTATTGTCCGTCAGTTGTAAAATTGGTCGTTTCGTCAACTAAACAATAGCCTAAATGCCATCAAACAAACTGCGTATTCCGCAATTCTAAATACAAAGGTAGTATAAGTTTTGCAATGCACAAATTTTTGTGATACCTTTGACTCTATTCTAATAAACACCCGTGCCAAGATTGCAAAAGCATTTGTTGGCGTGATGCCTATGCGAACAAGGCTTTGTGGTGTAAATAATAGCAATGAAGAAAAGTTATTATTAGAATCAAAGTACAAAAGAACCACCTTTCTTGGTCCATCAAAACATCGGGAAAGGAAGTTTGCGGAGGTAAGAACCTCTAAATTGTACGGGGGGCAAGTTAATCACTTGCTCCTTTCTTGCAAAACCATACTACCCATTGTAAAAAATAAGAGCACACTAACTTGTGTGCTCTTTGCTTGCGTCATACTGAAGTGCTTTTGACAGTAATGGGTCTATTTCGTATTGACACCCTTGTTTTTCTTCTGTTTTAGGTTCTATCGTATAGCCATTATCATCAAAACTAAATGGTAGAACTAATTGCCCTTGTTGACGTTGTTTCAATTTATTAAATTGCGCCCACATTTGTTCCATATTGTCAGATAGTTGAAACACCGTAATAACTTGATTGATTTGCGCCGTTAGGTTTGGCTCACCCGTATCAGCCGTCAAATGTTGGTGATAGCGTGCCGTCTTATTTCCTCTTTCGCTTTTTGGCGTTTTCTTTTTCAACTCCGCTAAAACTCCTTTTGGCAGTTGCTCATAAATGAGCATATTTGTCCACCTGCCAATAACGCTTGGGCGTTTCTTAATTCCTTTTACTGAATAATCCCAACCATTCAATCTAAATAGCTCTTTATAATATATATCGGGAAATCTTTTTTGCCAAGGTAATAATTCTTCGGAAATGTATGCTTTGAGTATTTTTTGAAGTTCATCTCGTTCTCTGTCGTGCTGATAACCTGTTGCTTCATCAACAAGAGCAATAATGCCGACTTTTGAGAAAGATAACAACAAACGATATGCTACATCGGGTATAGATGGGTTATTTTTGAAAGCGCCATTTTCCCCAGCTTTTATATAAACATCACAAATATCTGCCAAAAGTTCCGCAGGAACGCCCTCGGTCATAATGCCGTTTTGGTTTATATAAGTCTTTGAATTTAAGAGGTTTAGTTTCAGTTCATCTGATATGTAAGGCTCTAAATACTTCGCAGAAAGGTACTCTGGTAGCAAAGCGCTACCTTCCTTCTTTTTCTTCCAATAGACACCTCCACCTTTAATACCTAAATTATTTGCTAAACTTCTATTCACTAAAACTCTTGTGTTGTCATCTAAAACTGCACAAGAGATTTTAATACCACCCAAATCTAATTCTCCGTGATATAATGACTTATAAACCTTATCCATATATCAATTCTTTATATGTTATTCTATTCTCAATGTTCTGCAAAAATAAGTTAAATCTTTCAAATGCGGATATTTTTCGTGTATTATAACGAAACACAAACTCATCAACATACATTTGAAGGTATTTTCTACTTACCTTATAGTACACACCGATAATCATACGCTTAAAATGCGACCAAGCACACTCAATGTGGTTTGTGGTAACACTTACCAACTCACCGTCTTCGGTAATAATTGTAGTCCCATAAAAGTGTTTGCCGTGGTCAACTTCCCTTTGTTCGTAATTGTTCTGAACATCGCCATAATCCCAACCATCAGTGTATAGTACACTGTGTCGTGCAACATACTTGTCAATTATAGGCGCAAGTGTTGCCCTTTTTGTATCTGGAACAACCTTTGCGGTTAAATTGCCATTGCGTTGATACATTCCAAAAATAGGCGTTTTATCCTTGAAACAACGACCTTGACACTTTTCTACTCTCTTATCTTTGTGTCGATTCTTATTTTTGCCACCAACGAATGTTTCATCAACTTCAACTTCGCCAGATACCGATTGGTCATTTTCACTTCCAAAGCATTTGCGTATGCGTTGGAGCATAAACCAAGCTGACTTCTGAGATATTTCAAGTTCACGACCTAATTGAATAGAAGATATACCTCTCTTGTGAATAAGGCAAAGCCAAATAGCTGCAATCCACTTTTTAAGAGGTATTTTGGTGTTGTCGAACAATGTTTTAGTTCTCACATTAAAATACTTTCCCGTATTTTTGCACTTGTATTTATTGTCTTGACACTTGTATACTTTTGACGATGGGTCAAATGGACTTACCACGCCATTTTTCCATCGCAATTGCTCCAAATAGTCTATACAACTCTGCTCTGTGGGGAAAGCCTCAAAGAGTTCCAATAAAGAATTGAATTTTTGAACAATCATAACTTTATACACTTTTTGCAAATATAGTACATTTTTACCATAAATGCAAATTTGGTGTAAATTTAGTTATAATTGCCTAAAAAAGATACCCGAGAAGAACGTGGGGCGGAGGTGAGGGTGGAGGTGATGGTGTGGAATAAAAATCGCGGGTATTAAAAAAGATACCCGAGAAAAGCGCGGTAGATGCCAACCGCCTGCCATTCGGCAGTCGTGGCAAGACGAAAAAATCGCGGGTATCTTTTTTGATACCCGCGAACAAAATGGGGAAAAGTCCTATATGACCCATCAGCCCTTAACGCCTACTCAAAGACGTAAGGCTCGATTGCGTCGGCATACTCGCTCCAATACTCTGCATTTTTGTATGCATCTACGCTTTCGGTGGGAACATAAATTATACATTCAAGGTTTGTAATATAATTATTATTGGTGGTTGAAAACATATCTACACTGCCTACTGGCGGGGTGGTCGGTGTACAATATACAACTTCTAAACCATCACAACTATGAAAGGCATTATGACCAATATAATTAATGCTTTCGGGTATGGTAATGCTTGTTAAATTGTCGTAAGTGGCAAATGCATTATCTCCTATTTGGGTAATACCTTCGGGTATGGTATATTCCGTAAGCCCTGCTGGTGCGAAAGAATTTAACACCCCATCTACCACTAAACACCTACCATCTTCTGACGCAAATTCACCCTCAAACTTGGCGAGATTTGAACACCATCCAAATATAGACACCCCCAAAGAAGTGATACCCTCGGGAATAACTGCGCTCGTAAGACTCAAACATTGTTGGAATGCCATCTCTCCAATTGAAGTAACACTTTCGGGAATGGAGATTTTGGCAAGGCTGTGGCAACTCTGAAATGACCATTGTCCAATCGAAGTAACGCTATCGGGAATAGTTACATTCGCAAGACTCGAACAACCAGAGAACGTGCCATCTTTAATTGATGAAATACCTTGTGGAAGGGTTACGTTTTGAATTCCCGAGCCGGCAAAGGCATAACGTCCAATTTCTGAAACATCATCGGGGATGGTAATGCCTGTAAGTTCATCACAATAGCCGAATGCCCAATCGCTTATGTAAGTTATGCCTTCATTGATGATTACATTTTCAACACTGGTTTCATAAAGTATTGCATATTCAACCTCATTAAGTGTGACTGTTTTTAGCGAAGGGCATAATCTAAAAGGCATTTGCATAGAACCTTCATCGCCTTTGGGCAATTCTACACTTGTCAAGTTATCACAACTAACAAATGCGCCATAATAAATATTCACATTCTCGTTTTGAAACTCCAATTCGGTTAGGTTTTCGCAATTACAAAAACAGCCTGTTAGAATTTCTTGCACATTCTCTGGTATGGAAAATTTACCAGAGCACGACATTGGAGCAACCGATATTAGGCAATCATCCACAATAAGGCATTTACCCTCTTCTGCCGAATATTTACCATTAAATTTCGTAAGATTAGTACACCCCATGAATGCCTTTTGTGAAACAAGCGACACACTTTGAGGTAGCGTTATGGATGATAAAGTAGCACAACTATAAAATGCCTCTGGGTTGTCACGATACTTTTGAATAATTGGTGCATCATAGAAATTCAAAACCTCATATAGTGGATTATACATTTCCTTTCCCACCTTTGTTACATCCCCGTCGAACTTGATTACACCTTTGCCATTCTCGTAGGTGTTGGATACGATGTTTGCGCCGAAAATCTCGACACCCTCTGAATGGGGCTCCACAATGTTCCCATCGGTGGAGGTGTACCAGATTTCGTTGTTTGCAGGCAGAAACTCGTAGCCTTCGATATCGTCGGCATAGTCGCTCCAATACTCTGCATTTTTGTATGCCTCTACACTCTCCTCGGGCACATAAATCTTGCGACCCGAGGCGTTATAGTCGAATGCGTCCCATCTGGATGAAGAATCGGGTATTGCAGTGGGCGGTGTCGTGGCTTTGCAATAGACACTTGTCAGCGAGGTGCAAATTTCGAATGCAGAATCTCCAATCGAAGTAACGCTATCAGGAATGGTGATACTTGTCAGCGAGGTGCAAGCAGCGAATGCATCCACTCCAATCGAAGTAACGCTATCAGGAATGGTTATGCTCGCAAGACTCGAACAATTATAGAATGCATCACTTCCAATCTCAGTAACGCTGTCGGGAATGGTGATACTTGTCAGCGAGGTGCAACCAGCGAATGCATCCACTCCAATCGAGGTAACACCATCGGGAATGGTGAAGCTCGTAAGGCTCGAACAAAGAGCGAATGCACCTTCCCCAATCGAAGTAACGCTATCAGGAATGGTTATGCTCGCAAGACTCGAACAATTATAGAATGCATCACTTCCAATCGAAGTCACACCATCGGGAATAGTGATGCTTGTAAGGCTCGAACAACCAGAGAATGCACCATATCCAATCGAAGTAACACCCTCGGGAATGGTGTATTCAGTCAGGCCACAACCAATTGCAAACGAATTAATCACACCATCAACAACCAAGCACCTACCATCCTCCGATGCGAACTTACCGCTGAACTCCGCAAGGCTCGAACAATCATCGAATGCATAATTTCCAATCGAAGTAACACTGTCGGGAATAGTGATGCTTGTAAGGCTCGAACAACCAGAGAATGCATAGTTTCCAATCTTGGTTACATCCCCATCGAATTTGATTACACCCTTACCGTTTTCGTAGGTGTTCGATACGATGTTTGCGCCGAAATAAGATGCTCCAGAACGGTAGGGCGTAACGACATCACCATCGGTAGAGGTGTACCAGATTTCGTTGGTGGGTTGCACATCGAAGGAGGCCATAGGGGTTATCACGTTGCGCTCGATGGTGATGCTCTTGGAGGTCGATTTGGTGATGGTGGTGCCGTCCGAGAGGGTCGCTTTGATGGTGATGCCCTCGTCGAAGGTCTGGGGTGCCAACACGAAGTAGAACTCGGTGGGTGTGGTGCTATCCAGGGCAATACCCTCGCCACAGTCCAATGTGATAGTCCTCACATACTCGCCAAAGAAGAGGGTGCCACCCACCTGGCTGTCATCATCGGGTCCGCCCTCCTCGCCCAACAAGGCCAGGCGATTCTCCTCGTAGTAGAGTGTCGCGTCTCCCGCCAACTGCTCTTTGTTGTTGCCTGTGAGCGTAACCTCTGTAACCGAGGCAGCACCTGTGAGTTGAACTTTTATCCAACCACACACGCTCTTCAAAGCAAAATCGTTGGTCGTCCCCACAGAGGTCATAATATTGGCTCCCACACCATAGGAACCATTCAGGTAGTACTGCGTACCTGGGATGGTGATGCCGATAGACTTGGTTGTGGCGTTGAGTTTGTAGTCGTCGGAGTAGGGATAGACGAGCACCACCTTGTCGATTTCGGCGGTAGCATCGCTCATACGGTTGTCCTCCACAACCAAAGCGCCATTGCGGTCTCCCGTATCACCCATAAACAAGAATCGGTTGTTGGCATCCGAAAAGTAGAATACCGACACTTCGTCATCCTCGGTCCAGGTGGTACGGCACTGCTCGTCGAGTTGTATGCGCGAGGTTGCGTCGTCGAAAGAGACGTTTATCTCGTTAGGCAACTCGCGCGAGACAGCATTATTCTCAACAACACTCTCTTCGAGTGTGTTTGTGGTACAAGCAACGCCACACAGCATTGCCAATACCATAAAGAGTTTAGAAGTAGTTCTCATAAGATTGTTTTTTTGTTGTGTTACCATTCAACTTCGGGTCCCTCTTTGGGATCTTCAAGGGTTGTTGCAATGCCCGATTCGACATTTACTTCTACAATCTCCAATTCTGGGTTTTCGTAACGATTTTTCATAAGCATAAATATGTTTTGAGTTAATAATAAGTTGTTACTGCTCAAAACCATACGGCACCGATATGGCAAATTGTAAACAAAAAGAAAGCGTGGCGCCGAAGACTTATTTTAGAATTGTAGGTCGTAGGAAACCTTGAAGATAAAACAAGCAACAGCCCACGCCTATACCCCATCAAAGGGTACAGCGTGAGAAGATGTTGGCTTATTCTCTCTTCCAATGAATTTCCTACGTTCACAATTCGAGAATAAACTTACACTTTCCGCGTAAATAATTATGTTGCCACAAATATAAGAAACTTTTTGAAAACGAGCAAAAAGGGATGGGGAGTGCGAAAAAACTTGATGGGAGAGTTACAACTTCGGCAAAAATATGTAACTTTGCAAGAATTATTACTATCCTATAAATAAGAGGTATGAAAATAGCAATTGCTCAACTCAACTATGTGTGCGGTGATTTCGAGTACAACAAATACAAAATCATCGACGCAATAGCACAAGCCAAACAAGAAGGGGTAGACCTTGTTGTCTTTGCCGAAGAGGCCGTATGTGGTGTGCCTGCACACTCGCTCTTGGTGCGTGGCCATTTCCTCGAAAAAGCCGAAGAGGCACTCGTGGAGATTGCTGCATTCTCGGACAATATCGCAGTGCTCATAGGATTGCCCATCCATCGCAACGGTGCTACGGTGAGCGCCGCAGCGCTCATTCAAAACCGACGTGTGCGTCGATACATAACCAAGCGCTCGCTACAAGCAGACCTGGATGCGGCCTATCTCGCGCAGGGTAGGGGACACGAATACATCACCATCGCAGGCGAGAAGGTGGCTGTGGCTCTCGGTGGCGACTTTATGCAGGAACACGACTTCTCGGACGCGCACACAGTGGTTGTGATGGGTGCTGACCGCTATCAGCAGGGGCGCATCGAAAAACGCTACGATTTCCTCGCCAAAAAAGCATTTATGGCAGATGCCAACGTGATATTCGTGAACCACATTGGTGGCTCGCAGGAGATTGTCTACGACGGTTCGTCGGCAATGTTCAATGCACAAGGTAAGGCTGTGGCTCTCTTGGGTAGTTTCGTGGAGGAGATAGCCTTCGTGGATACCGCACGCGCAGATGAGGTTGTGGAGGTGCCCTATCAGGATAAGGTGGTGAATGTATATGGCGCGCTCAAACTCGGCATTGGCGACTACTTTGCAAAGAACAAACCCAATCAAAAGGCCTGTCTGGTGCTCACGGGTGGTATCGACTCCTCGGTGGCAGCCGCACTCTTGGTAGATGCCCTCGGTGAAGATAGGGTCGTGGCTCTTCAAATGCCCTCGCGCTACTCGCGTGACCACTCGGCAGAGGAGGCAGAGATGCTTGCCAAAGCGTTGGGTATCGAACTTGTGACCATACCCCTCAATGAGATATACGTCAGTGCTCTGGATACTATTGTGGGTGCCATTGGTGAGCCCGACAGCCCCAAATTGGAGGCCGATTTCCAATTGCGCCTGCGCACTGCGCTCTTTATGGCAGTGTGTGAGCAGAGGGGGTTTGTGCCCATCAATAGTGCCAATAAGACCGAATTGGCGGTGGGCGCTCTCACACTTTATGGCGACACCAGCGGTATGATAGGTCTGCTGGGCGACCTCTATAAGAGCGATGTCTATGCCCTGGCACGCTACATCAACTCCCGCAAGGAGATAATCTCGGAGCAGACAATGCTCAAATCGCCCTCCTCGGAGATGCAGGTTGCAGAGGTGGAAGAGAGGGCATTGCCTCCCTACGACGTGATAGATGCGATTCTCTACCGTATGTTGGAGCGCTGGCAGGACCAAGATGAGATTGTGGATGCAGGCTTCGAGAAGAGCGATGTGATGTTTGTGCGCTCGCTCATCTACGCCTCGCTCGACAAGGTATTCCAATTCTGCCCCATAATCGAGGTTTCGTCGATGCCTTTGGATAAGAGTTACATCGACCTTCCCACCTCCACGAGCGGATATTAGAGAAATTCAAAATTCAAAATTCAAAATTCAAAATTTCGAATACAGACATATCTGAATAATGGCAAAAATAATGGAACACGAGGCGCGCATTACGGCGGTCTATCCCGAAGAGAAGCGCGTGGAGGCAGAAATGATAGTTAGTAGTGCTTGCGGCAGTTGCAAGGCAAAGGCTGTGTGTGGCGGTAGCGAGAGCCAAGCCAGAGAGGTGTCGGCCTACACAGACCACCCCGAAATCTATAAGGTGGGGGATGAGGTTACAATCTCCATTGAGCAGATTATGGGCTATAAGGCCATCGTGCTGTCGTACATTGTTCCCCTCGTAGTTATGCTCCTGACGCTCCTTGCTACTCATAGTCGTTACGGTGATTTGGTGGCCGGACTTGCCTCGTTGGGTACTTGCGCACTCTACTTTGTGGTGCTTGCCTTCTTCCGCAAGAGGTTGGAGAAGGTCATTGTGTTCAGTGTGAAAAATAAGTATTTTTAGTATCAATAACCTATATTAATCCTATGAATGGTTTGTTAGTTACAATTTTGGTTGTCAGCGGATTGGCTGCGCTATTGGCGCTAATGCTCTATCTGGTGGCACACAAATTCAAGGTTGAAGAGGACCCCCGCATCGAAGAAGTGGAAAAGATGCTTCCCGGTGCCAACTGCGGAGGTTGTGGTTTTCCCGGCTGTCGCGGTATGTCGGAGGCTTTGGTTAAGAAGGACGACATTTCGTCGCTCTACTGCCCTGTGGGTGGTGCGGAGTGTATGAAGTCCATTGCGGGCTATTTGGGCAAGGCGGTGGCCGAAAAGGAGCCTATGGTTGCGGTTGTGCGCTGTGCGGGTTCGTGCGAGAATCGCCCCAAGACCAATAGGTTTGATGGAGCCTCGTCGTGTCAGGTTGCCTCGTCGCTCTATGCGGGTGATACGGGTTGCTCGTTTGGCTGCTTGGGACTGGGCGATTGCGTTGCCAAGTGTGAGTTCGATGCTCTCCATATTAATCCTCAAACGGGACTCCCCGAGGTGGATGAGGAGAAGTGTACGGCTTGTGGCGCGTGTGTGAAGGCCTGCCCCAAGATGATTATTGAGTTGAGAAAGAAGGCACCCAAAGGTCGCAAGATATATGTTTCGTGTGTCAATAAGGCGAAGGGAGCAGTTGCTCGCAAGGCTTGTAAGGTTGCTTGTATTGGCTGTGGTAAGTGCGCGAAGGTGTGCGCCCACGATGCTATTACTGTGGAGAACAACCTCGCCTACATTGACTTTAAGAAGTGTAAGATGTGCCGAAAGTGTGTAGTGGAGTGCCCTACGGGGGCTATTGTGGAGTTTGGCTTCCCTCCCCGTAAGGAGCCCGTCGCAGAACCTCAAACCGCTAAAACAGAGTAGAACGATATGAAAACTTTTCCCATTGGCGGTATCCATCCGTCAGATTGTAAAGAGTATAGCAAGGGGGCGAGCATTGAGCGCTTCCCTGTTCCTGCAACCGTGACCATTCCTCTTGCACAACACATTGGAGCCCCCGCTGTGGCTTGTGTCGCAAAGGGCGATAAGGTGAAGGTTGGTCAGGTGATAGCCACTGCTGGTGGCTTTGTTTCGAGCCCCATTCACTCCTCGGTGTCGGGTACGGTGACGGCTGTTGAGCCCAAAGCCGATGCACAGGGTAATCTGAAACCCTCGGTGACGATTGCTGTGGAGGGTGACGAGTGGGTAGAGGGCGTGGACCTCTCGGCAGATATTGTCAAGAATGTTAATCTCACACCACAAGAGATTATCGGCAAAATATCCGAAATGGGTATTGTTGGTATGGGTGGTGCAACCTTCCCTACGCACGTCAAACTCTCGATTCCCGCAGGTAAGAAGGCGGAATGCCTTATTATTAACGCTGTGGAGTGCGAACCCTACCTTACGGCTGACTATCGTGTGATGTTGGAGCAGGGCGAGAGATTGCTTGTGGGCGCGAGGATTTTGGCGCGAGCAATAGGTGTCGATAAGATTTACATCGGCATTGAGAATAATAAACCCGACGCTATTGCCCATTTGGAGAAACTTGCGGGTGCATATTTGGAGGTGGAGATTGTCCCCTTGAAGATGCGTTACCCCCAGGGCGGCGAGAAACAACTCATTGCTGCTGTTACGGGCCGCGAGGTGCCAAGTGGTGCACTGCCCATAGATGTCGGTGTAGTGGTTCAGAATGTTGGTACCGCATTGGCGGTTTATGAAGCTGTGGCGAAAAATAAACCACTGATTGAGAGGGTGGTGACGGTCACAGGTTCAACCCTTGCTTCACCTAAAAACCTGCTTGTGAGAATCGGTACCCCAATGAGTGCCTTGATTGAGTATTGTGGCGGAATGGAGGGCATTGGTAAGGTTGTGGCTGGTGGCCCGATGATGGGTCGCGCGGTGAGCAATGTGGATGCGCCCGTCACGAAGGGCACCTCGGGTGTGCTGTTGATTCCCACCGAGGAGGCTCTGCGCCAAAAGGAGGGAGAGTGTATCCGTTGCGCCAAGTGCGTGGAGGCCTGCCCTATGGGCTTGGAGCCCTACCTCTTGAATACTCTCACGCAGAGGGGTGACTACGATGAGTTGGAGCGCCACTGGATTGCCGACTGCATTGAGTGTGGTTGCTGTACTTTCTCGTGCCCCTCGTACCTTCCCTTGTTGGATTGGGTGCGCATTGGTAAGGCGGAGGTTATGAAACGCCTGCGCGAGAGGGCCGCTGCCAAAAAATAGAGTGAAACGTAAAAAACAGATAGATAATATGGATAGTCAAAAATTGGTAATTTCGCCCGCACCGCACGTTCACGGCAAGAACGATACGCAGCGAATGATGGGCGATGTACTTATTGCACTCCTGCCCGCATTGGTGGTGTCGGTTCTGGCCTACGGCTGGCAGGCATTTGTGGTGGTAGCCTTCTCGGTTGCTTGCTGTGTGTTGGTGGAGTGGGTAGTTCAGAAGTATTTGCTGAAAGGTCCCTCGACCCTCGGCAACCTTTCGGCTATTGTTACGGGCGTTTTGCTCGGTTTTAACCTGCCCGCCAATATTCCATTGTACTTGGTGGCGATTGCCGCTGTGGTGTCGATAGGCATTGGTAAGATGACTTTTGGCGGTTTGGGCAAAAACCCATTCAACCCTGCACTTGTGGGTCGTGTGTTCCTTTTGGTGGCCTTCCCCGTTGCTATGACCACCTTCCCCGAGGCTGCGGGTGCTGTGAGTGGTGCTACACCTCTCGCAATGGCAAAGGAGGCACTCAAAGCGGGTGCTTCGGTTAGTCAGGTGATGGAGAGTGTCGATTTGCAGTCGATGTTCTTGGGTGCCAAAAGCGGTTCGTTGGGTGAGATTTCGGTTGTAGCCCTGCTCGTGGGCTTTGTGTGGTTGCTTTATAGGAAGGTGATTTCGTGGCACATTCCTGTGTGTGTGCTTGGCACGATGGCTCTCTTCTCGGGCATCACTTGGGCAATTTCGCCTGCGGAGTATATGTCGCCCTTGTTCCACATTTTGAGTGGTGGCGCGGTGCTCGGTGCAGTCTATATGGCTACCGACTATGTGACCTCGCCTATGACCAAAAAGGGAATGGTGATTTATGCGGTGGGCATTGGCGCAATCACTATGCTCATTCGCCTTTGGGGTCCCTATCCCGAGGGTATGTCCTTCGCTATATTGATAATGAACTCTTTGGTGCCACTGATTGATAAATATGTGCGCCCCAAACGCTTTGGTGTTGTGAGAATTAAAAAGTAGAGGAGGAGATAGAGAGATGAAAAGTTCGCTTAAAAATATGGTCTTGATGCTCTTTGTTATCGCGCTGGTCTGCTCGGCAGCGGTGTCGGTGGTCTATGACGTAACCAAAGAGCCTATCCGTCAGGCGCAACAACAGAAAGTTGTGGATGCGCTTCGTAACGTACTTCCCGCGTTTGACAATACCCCCGAGAGGGTGGAACGCGACGGCTGTGCTGTCTATGAGGCTACCAATGGTGGCGAGGTTGTGGGTTACGCAATCGAGAGTACCTCTCCCAATGGTTTCAGTGGTAATGTAACCCTTATGGTGGGTGTGCAGACCGATGGTACCATATATAATATTGAGGTATTGGAACAGGCAGAGACTCCCGGTCTGGGTGCCAATATGGTGGCAGAGGAGAATGTGTTGTTGTCGAGTTTCAAGGGTCGTAAGGGCTCCGAAATGACAATGACGGTCAGGAAAGATGGTGGTGATGTCGACGCGCTCACCGCTGCAACTATCTCTTCGAGAGCCTATTCGGAGGCTGTTGCTCTTGCCTATGGTGTTTTTGAGGGCATTGCCGAAGAGAAAAGCGCTGTTGTGGTCAATCCTGCGGAGGTCTTGCCCGCGTGTGAGGAGATTTTCTCCTCGGAGATTGAGGGTTATCTGGTCTATACCGCAACCCAAGAGGGACACGCTGTGGGCTATGCCATTGAGGGTACCTCCGAGAAGGGCTACAATGGAGTGGTGCGCCTGATTGTGGGCTTTGAGCCCGATGGCCGCATCTACGACATCAAAGTGCTGGAACAGAACGAAACCCCAGGCTTGGGAAGCAAGATGTGTGATGAAGATAACTCGCTCATTAAGAGCCTCAAAGGTAAGAGGGCACAGCGCGTGCGCTTTGCCGTACGTCAGGATGGCGGTAGTGTGGATGCACTCACCTCTGCGACAGTTTCGTCGAGGGCCTACACCGAGGCTGTGGCGGCTGCCTATGAGGTTTTCAAGAAAATCAACCAGTAAAAAAGAGTAGTTGGAATTATGGGTAAGACTTTGAAATATTTTACTGACGGCATACTCAAAAATAACCCCACCTTCGTGTTGGTATTGGGTATGTGTCCCACTCTGGCAACGACCACTTCGGCAGCCAATGGTTTGGGTATGGGCGTGGCAACACTCTTTGTGCTTGTGATGTCCAATATTGTAATTTCGCTCCTGAAAAATGTTATTCCCGATAAGGTGCGCATCCCCGCATTTATTGTGGTTATCTCTTCGTTTGTAACTGTCGTACAGTTGCTTATGCAGGCCTATGTGCAGGATTTGTACAACACCCTCGGAGTGTTCATTCCTCTGATTGTGGTGAACTGTATCATCCTCGGTAGGGCAGAGGCTTTCGCTTCGAAACACAATGTTTGGGAGTCGGCACTCGATGGCCTGGGCGTGGGCCTCGGATTCACCCTTTCGCTCACCCTGATTGGTATAGTACGCGAGGTGCTTGGTAATGGTCAGATTTTCGGCCTGGATATCTGGCAGGGCGGAGGTGCTCTCATTTTCATCCTCTCGCCGGGTGCCTTCTTTGTGCTTGGCTACCTTATGATTATTTTCCGTAGACTCACCGCTAAAACAAAATAGAGTATGGAGTTAGTTGCAATTATCATCGGTTCAATTTTTGCGAATAACGTAGTTTTTTCGCAATCGCTCGGTATTTGTCCCTTCTTGGGCGTGTCGAATAAGGTGGGTACTGCCGCAGGTATGGGTGCAGCCGTAACTTTCGTTATGGCCATTTCGTCGCTTGTGGTGTGGATGCTCCAATACTATGTACTTGTGCCTCTGGGTATTGAGTATATGCAGACCATTGTGTTTATTTTGGTTATTGCTGCGTTGGTGCAGATGGTGGAGATTGTCCTCAAAAAGATTTCTCCTTCGTTGTATCAGGCGCTCGGCATCTTCCTTCCCCTGATTACCACCAACTGCGCAGTGCTTGGTGTTGCTTTGTTGCTGGTACAGAAGGAGTATAACCTCTTGGAGTCGGTTGTCTATGCTACCTCCATTGCATTGGGTTTTGCTTTGGCATTGGTGATTATGGCGGGCATACGAGAGAGATTGGAACTCGTGGGTGTTCCCAAAGGTGTTAAGGGTGTGCCCATTGCACTCATCACAGCAGGTATTTTGGCTATGGCATTTATGGGCTTCTCGGGCCTTGTGTAATGGAATTACCAATGAGAGAACGAGAAGAAAGGCGAGTGAGGTAATCACTCGCCTTTCTTGTGTGTAGTGTGCTCGTTTATAAGAGAATAAGGCTTGCGGCCATCACAGCCATACCGATGAAGAGGCCGTAGAGGGCGATGTGGTTTTGGCCATAGTAGTGGGTGGCGGGCAGGAGTTCGTCGAAGGCAATGTAAATCATAATGCCCGCAACTACCGCCATAATGAGGCTTACCAATGCGGGGGTGATAAAAGGCATCAGCACCACCCACGCTACAAGTGCCCCGATGGGTTCGGCAAAACCCGAACAGAAGGAGTACCAAAAAGCCTTCTTGCGTGAGCCCGTAGCGTGATAGATGGGCACCGAAACAGCAATACCCTCGGGAATGTTGTGGATGGCAACAGCCACAGCAATGGCAATGCCGGCACCAATATCGGTGTAGGCGGTTACAAATGTGGCGATACCCTCGGGAAAGTTGTGAATGGCCAAAACTATGGCGCTGAATATCCCCGCACGACGCAACTTCTTGCTTGCGTGGTTGTGGTGTTGATTATCCTCGCCCCTCATCTCCTCCACGTTGTGCAACTCGTGGGGGTTGTCCTGCTCGGGAATCAGGCGGTCTATAATACCCGCAAGCACCACACCTCCGAAAAATAGAAGTGCCGTTATGCCATCGGCCATCCTGCCGGTGGGGTAGAGCGCCCCGAGCGACAGGCGAGCCTCGTGGAGTAACTCCATAAATGAGATGTAAACCATCACTCCTGCCGATAGTCCGAGCGAAAAACAGAGGAATTTTGTGTTGGTCTTCTTGGCAAAGAATCCTATCAAACTACCAATGCCCGTAGCAAGTCCAGCAAAAAGTGTGACTAAAAGCGCAAAAAATGTGTTATCGTTCATAGAATTTTTATTAACTTTGCAAATATATACTTTTTGCTTCAAAATCGGAACCGAAAAGTGCCCACTTGTGAGAGATGATTTAATTTATAAAGTAAAATAAAATAGTTTTTCTTATGAGCCAAAACAACAAACCTCGTGTAAAACTTCACGATAAGACTTTCGAGTTGTCGATTCCTCACGCACAAATCACAGAGGCAATTCAGAAAGTTGCAGATACCCTCAATGAGGACTACAAGGGTGTGGATACTCCTCTCTTCCTCGGTGTGCTCAATGGCGCGTTTATGTTCTTGGGTGAATTGATGTCACGCATCGACTTGACGTGTGAGGTGCAGTTCGTAAAACTCGCATCCTATGTGGGAACCACCTCGACGGGTAAGGTGCAAAATCTTATAGGTCTGACAAATAGCGTAGAGGGCCGCCATATTGTTATTGTGGAGGATGTGGTTGATACGGGCGAGAGTATGGAACACCTGCTGGCGGTGCTCAAAGAGCACAAACCCGCAAGTGTGGCTATCGCAACCCTGCTGTTCAAACCCACCAAATTTACCAAAAACTACGAAGTGAAATATCGCGCAATGGAGATTCCCGATGATTTCATCGTGGGCTTCGGTTTGGACTACGACGACATTGGTCGCAACTTGAAGGATATTTATACAATTGTGAAAGAGTAGTTTGACCCGCTCGCATTTTGTGCGGGGGGAGGTGTTTTTGAGTGTGATGAAAGAGTTTTTGAAAAAATATTGGCATTGGTTGCTGGTGACGGCATTTTTTCTTGTGCTGATATTGTTTTTCAGTGACTTGACCGTTGTGGGGCTGGTGAAAACCAAACTCTCCGTAAAGCGCCTACACAGTGAGATTGAGCGCTATCAGGAGCAGATTCGTGAGGATAGCATCTTTATGGAGCGACTCAAAGATGACGCTTTCTTGGAGGAGTATGCCCGTGAGAAACACCTTATGCATAGCAAAGACGAACAACTATTCATTATCGAATAAACCGCAAGAGGGAAATGGCTACCGAATTGAAACACAAAGTCGTAAAGGGTGTTGCGTGGTCTACGGTGGAGAAGATTTGCTCCGCCTTGTTGCAGTTTGTGGTGAGCCTTGTGCTCCTCAATCTGCTCTCTCCCGAGGATTACGGATTGATGGCTATTGTGGCGGCTTTTCCTGCCATATTGATGCCGTTGGTCGATAGTGGTTTTTCGCAGGCTCTGATTCGTAAGCGCGAGGTCGATGACCTCGACTACTCTTCGGTTTTCTATGTCAATATTGCTATTTCGGTAGCGCTTTATGCCACATTGGTGGCTGTTGCTCCTGCGTGTGGTCGCTTTTTTGGCGCGCCCGACTTTGCGCTCATAGCCCCGATTCTCTACCTTTTGATACCCATCAACTCCTTCTCGAATATCCAGAATGCGATTCTTCAACGCACAATGGAGTTCAAGAATCTGTCGCTCTATGTGCTTGTGGCTAATGCGGTTGCAAGTGCTGTTGCGATATGGATGGCGTTGGAGGGATTGGGCGTGTGGGCCCTTGTCGGTCAGAGGCTTGGAGTGGTGATTGTCAAGAGTGTGCTGATGTGGATGGGTAGTAGTTGGCGACCCAAATGGCTCTTTTCGCTCTCGCGCATCAAGGAGATGTTCCGCTATGGCTCGCGCATACTGTTGAGCGACCTTGTGAGCAACGTCTATTACCAAATTTCCAACCTCTTCATCGGCAAATTCTATACAAAGTCGGATTTGGGCTACTACGATAGGGGTAATAAGATTAAGGAGATGCCCGTAACTTCCACCATTATGGCGGTTTTGGGTGTTACTTTTTCGGCATTCTCTCGCCAAAAGGAGGATAAAGTAAAACTTCATCATAATGCGCGTAAGGTGTACAATCTCTGGGCGTTTGCAATGTTTCCGCTTATGTGTGGGCTCATTGCTGTGGCAGAGGATATGTTTCGCGTACTTTTGCCCGATGTGTGGCTCCCTGCTGTTCCCTATTTGAGGATTTTGAGCATTGCAGGCCTCTTGGCACCCTTGTCGGTTATATCGTTCAATTTGGTGAAGGTGTGTGACGATGGCAATGTGATTTTCCGTATTGAGTTCATCAAAAAACTCATCGCTACGGCTATTCTTGCCATAACGATACCCATCGGCGTGGAGGCTATCGCTTGGGGTCAGGTGGTGATTTTTGTGTCGGATATGACCATCAACACTCTTACAGCAGGGCGTTATGTGCCCGGATGGAGGCTGGGTGCGAGATTGAAAGATGCGTTGCCATACCTCGGTATTACGGGTTTGATGTGTGGCTTTGTGTGGCTCGTGGGTGTTCTCGGTACACATTGGGGCGTGGCGCTGTGGATTACTTTTGTGGCGAAAATAGTGCTCGGTGCGGGCTTTTATGCCCTCCTTGCCGAACTCTTCCACCTCGATGCTTGGCAGGAGATGAAGGAGATAATTGTTGGGTACTTCCCGCGCAAAAGAGGCTAAATTTCAATGCATTGGATAAAACACTACGAGGCAAACATTGCGGTTTGCCTCGTAGTGCTTTTTTGAAATAGTGCTATTTGAGGATTTCGGCGAGGAAGCGACCTGTGTGGCTCGCGGGAATGTGGGCAACCTCTTCGGGAGTGCCCTCGGCTATGACCTCGCCACCTGCCTTACCTCCCTCGGGACCCATATCAATTACCCAATCGGCGCACTTGATAACATCGAGATTATGCTCAATAATAATCACGCTATTGCCCCTATCAACCAACTTTTGGAACACGGAGAGTAGTTGGCGAATATCCTCAAAGTGGAGGCCCGTAGTGGGCTCATCGAAGATATACAGCGCGTGCCCCGTATCTCTACCCGCCAATTCGGCAGCGAGTTTTATCCTCTGGCTCTCACCGCCCGAGAGGGTAGTGCAACTCTGACCGAGTTTGAGATACCCCAAGCCAACTTCTTGAACAGCACGCAGTTTGGTGTATATTTTAGGGATGCTCTCGAAAAATTCCACTGCTTGATTGATGGTCATCGAGAGTACCTCGTCGATATTCTTACCCTTATATTTCACTTCCAGTGTTTCGCGGTTGTAGCGGTGGCCACCACAAGCCTTGCAGGTGACATAAACGTCGGGGAGGAAGTTCATCTCGATGGTCTGCACTCCCGCGCCCTTGCACTCCTCGCATCTGCCGCCCTTCACATTGAATGAAAATCTACCCGCACCGAAGCCCCTGACTTGTGCATCGGGGGTCTTTTCGAAGAGTTTGCGGATGTCGGCAAAGACGTTGGTGTAGGTTGCGGGGTTGCTCCTCGGGGTACGTCCGATGGGGCTTTGGTCTACAACTACGAGTTTGTCGATACTATCCACCCCCTCAATCCTCTCAAATGGAAGCGGTTGGTCGAAGGAGCGGTAGAGTGTGCGGCTCAAATGGGGGCGTAGTGTTTCGTTGATGAGCGACGATTTGCCACTACCGCTCACGCCTGTGATGCAAACCATCATTCCGAGCGGAATATCCACCGTCACATTTTTCAGATTATTACCCCTCGCACCCACAATGCGTATGTGTCCTCCATTTCCTACTCTGCGCACCTCGGGAATGGCAATCTCGCGCCTTCCCGAGAGGTAATCGGCAGTCAAAGAGGTGGATGCAACTATGTCGTCGAATCTGCCCTGTGCCACAATTTCACCACCCTTACGACCCGCCATAGGTCCCATATCCACAATCCAATCTGCCGAGCGCATCATCTCCTCGTCGTGCTCCACAACAATCACCGAGTTGCCCTCGTCGCGCAGATTTTTGAGCGAGTCAATCAATCGTCGGTTATCCCTTTGGTGGAGGCCTATGCTTGGCTCATCGAGAATGTAGAGCACGTTTACAAGTTTGGAACCCACTTGTGTAGCAAGTCTAATGCGCTGGCTCTCACCACCCGACAGACTACGCGAGGGACGCGAAAGCGATAGGTAGCCCAGGCCCACATCGCACAAGAAACCGAGCCTGTCGCCAATCTCTTTGAGTATCTCGCGGGCAATGGCCCTCTCCTTTGAGGTCATTTGTTCGGGCACACCGTTAATCCATACTTTGAGTTCCTCGATGCTCATCTCCGAAACCTCGGCAATGTTCTTACCACCAATGCGGAAATAGAGTGCATCGGGTTTGAGCCTCGACCCTCCGCAGACGCTACAAGGCTTGTGCTCAATGAATTGTCCCAGCCACTTGGCACCCGTGCCACGAGTTCCCTCTTCACTATTGCTTTCGATGTAGTGGGTGATGCCCTGCCAAGCAATCATTCTCACGCCACCGCTTCCATAGAGATTATTGACCGGTATAGGGTCGGCATCGCCATTGATAATTGCCGAGAGAGCCTCCTCGGAGAGGGTATTTACGGGGTCGTTTATGGTGAAATCGTAGCGGTGCCCAAGTGCTCCCATAACGCTCAAAAACCAACTTGTGCGCAATTTTGCAAGTGGCGCAATACCTCCATCGGCTATGCTCAATTGGCCATTGGGTAGGAGTTTTTCTCTGTCGAAGACTGCCTCTTCGCCCAATCCGCCACAGTGGGGACAAGCACCTTGTGGGGAGTTGAAGGAGAAAGTATGGGGTGCGGGCTCATCGAATGAAACGCCCGTCGTGGGGCACATCAGATGGCGCGAGAAGTAGCGTGCAGTGTCGGTGTTGTAGTCGTAGACGAGGATTGTGCCCTTCCCCTGACGCATACTCTCTTTGAGGCTTTTGGTGAGCCTTTCGTGTCCGCTTTCGCCCACAATCATACGGTCTATGACGAGTTCTATCGTGTGGGTTTTGTAGCGGTCAAGTTTCATTCCTGCTGTCATCTCCACCACCTTACCATCTATGCGTGCGTGGAGATAGCCACGTCTGATGAAGCCCTCGAAGAGTTCGCGGTAGTGTCCTTTACGTCCCTTGATGACGGGCGCGAGCAGGGCGATTTTGTGCCCTGCAAAGTGCTCCTCGATAAGTGAGATTATCTGTTCGTCGGTGTAGTGCACCATCTCCTCTCCCGTGTTTGGGGAGTAGGCACGCGAGGCGCGTGCATAGAGAAGTCGCAGGAAGTCGTTAATCTCCGTTACGGTGCCCACCGTTGAGCGCGGATTTTTATTTGTGGTCTTTTGCTCGATGGCAACCACAGGACTCAAACCCTCGATTTTGTCCACATCGGGGCGCTCCATAGTTCCCACAAACTGACGCGCATAGGAGGATAGGGTCTCCATATAGCGCCTCTGTCCCTCGGCATAGATTGTGTCGAAGGCAAGGGATGATTTGCCACTACCCGACAATCCCGTGATAACCACAAGGCTGTCGCGGGGAATTTCGAGTGAGAGGTCTTTGAGGTTATTGACCCTCGCACCGGTGATGATTATTTTGTCGTTTTCGTTCATTTTATCGTAAAATGGTCGGCATCCTGCCACGCTCTGAATCGTTCTCTGAAAGCCTCCACTCTCTCGGGGAGAATTTCCACAACCTCGACGCTCTCGCTCTCGCCACAATCGGCACACTTGCGCCCCAAGTAGTCGTAGGCTCCCGAGTGTCCATTGTAGGGGGTGCGGTCATCATCCTCGCCCACGCGATTGACCCCCACAACCCAGGCCTGGTTTTCCACTGCGCGTGCCGGAAGTAGGGTGTCCCACGCGCCAATGCGACTTGCTGCCCACGATGCCGAGTAGAGTATAAGGTCCACTTTGCCAGGAAGATAACTCCACAGCGGGAACCGCAAATCGTAGCACACCAGCGGTAGAATCCTCACCCCACGCCACTCGACAATGATGCGCTCCTTACCAGCCGTGAAGGTGCCATCCTCGCCCGCAAAGGTGAATAGGTGGCGTTTGTCGTAGTGGTAGACTTCGCCACTCGGCAGGCAAACGTAGAGGCGGTTGTAGAACTTCCCCTTGTGCTTCACCGCAACGGTGCCCACAATGGCGCAATCGTGCCTCTGGGCCAACCCTTTCATCCAACCCAAAGTGGGGCCCTCGGTTGGCTCGGCAATGCTCTCGGCATCAATCTTATAGCCTGTGGCGAACATCTCGGGCAAAAGTGCCAAGTCGCACTCCACACCCGTCATTAGGCGCTCAATGGAGAGCCTGTTTCGCTCGGGGGCGTGGTCGATAGTCTGTGTTTGGAGTAGCGCAACTTTCATCGAAAGTGAATATTATTTTCCGCAAAAATAGCGATTTCTCGTGACAAAGCCCTATTTTTGCAGAAATTTACAACAAAAACCAAGCACAATTATGCTCAACGCAGGAGAATATCAGTCGCTACGAATCAGTCGCATTGCCGACCCCGGAATATACCTCACAGACGAGGAGGGTAATGAGGTTCTGCTCCCCAATCGTTATGTTTCGCTCTCGGACCACGCGGGCGACGTGGTGGAGGTGTTCGTCTATCACGACTCCGAGAACCGACTGATTGCCACCCGCGAGAAGCCCTATGCTACGGTGGGTGAAGTGGCTGTGTTGGAGGCTGTTGATAGGAATGCACACGGTGTTTTCCTCGCGTGGGGTATC
Source organism: Tidjanibacter sp. (assembly GCA_045596685.1). Classification (GTDB taxonomy): domain Bacteria; phylum Bacteroidota; class Bacteroidia; order Bacteroidales; family Rikenellaceae; genus Tidjanibacter. The sequence goes on from JAZOCT010000043.1 coordinate 21,571, forward strand.
ACTGCCAAAGACCTCTTTATGCCCAACCGTAATGTCCCCTACGAGGTGCAGATGGGCGGGCGCTACCTGGTCTATCTCTACCGCGACAACCTTACGGGTAGGGTGGTGGCGACCACAAAGGTGAATAAGTATATCTCCAATGCCTCCATTACGGTGCGTCAGCGCGAACAAGTGGATATTCTTGTGGCACGCAAGATGGAGATGGGATACCGTGTGGTTGTCAATAATCGCCACTGGGGAATGATTTACAACGACCAGATTTTCAGCCCTGTAAAGGTGGGTGATAGACTCACTGCCTACGTTCATCGCATCAGCGACGAGGGACGTATCGATGTGATGTTGCAGCAGGAGGGACGTGCGTTGCGCGAGGATGCAGCAGCCAAACTGCTTGCTGTGATTGAGAAGAATAGGGGCATACTCCCTCTTGGTGACAAATCCTCACCCGAGGAGATTGCTGCGCTGACGGGTTTGAGCAAAAAGAGTTTCAAACGTGCCGTCGGGGCGCTCTACAAGGAGCGTCGCATAGTATTGACAGACAGTACAATAACACTTGTTAAATAAGTTATGAGTAAGCCACAAACTGCCGAGCGCGTATCGGGGCGTGAAGCCTCCGACAACTACGTTTTCCAACGCTCCCTGCTTGCCTATGTCTATGCATCGGGGAGGGTGTCGGGGCGCGTGTTGGAGATAGGTACGGGTAGTGGCTACGGTGTGGAGGTGGTGGCTCCCGCTACGGAGCACTTTGTGACCATCGACAAGCACACTCCTGCAATGGAACTCATTGAGGCTCACGAAAATGTGGAATTTAGAGAGATGACCGTACCTCCACTCACACCCCTCGCCGATGAGAGTTTCGACTGTGTGATTTCCTTTCAGGTGATTGAACATATTAAGCGCGATGAGGAGTTTGTGCGCGAGGTGTGGAGGGTGCTCAAAAAGGGGGGCACTTTCATCTGTTCCACCCCCAATCGCCCAATGTCGCTGACTCGCAACCCCTGGCACGTTAGAGAGTACACTGCCGAGGAGTTCGCAACCCTCTTGGGAGGCTCGTTTGAGAGCGTGGAGGCTTTGGGCGTGGAGGGTAACGCGAAGGTGTGGGACTACTATGAGAAAAATCGTGAGGGAGTGGCACGCATTGCACGTTTCGATATACTCGACCTGCAACACCGTCTGCCACGATGGATGCTCCAAATCCCTTATGATTTGCTCAATAGACTCAATCGCAAGAAGTTATTGCGCGAAAACACCTCCCTCACAACGGGCATCACAATGGATGACTATGCCGTAGTGCCCGTTCACGAAAAGTGCTTCGATTTGCTCTATGTGGCAAAAAAATAGTGGTTCGTATTTCCGAACCACTATTTTTGTCTAATGCAAGCGCGGTGTAGTTTGTTACTCGACAATCACCACATCCATCTCAATATCCCAGAATGGAGCGGCACACTTGCGCATCATCTGCACAACCTCCATCTCGTCGAGGCGCGAGTAGAGCACATCCCACACGAAAGTCTGCATAGAGCCATAGGTCAGATTCACCCGCTCGGCAAAGCAACGGTAGAACTCTTTTTGGGCACGAGGCGACATATTGGCAGGTAGTATTCCCATATCTACAAGTTCCTCATAACTAAATATATGGCGCAATCGCTCGGGGGAGGCTTTGAGGTCGGTGACAATGGCGGCAACCACCACCATCTCCACGCTATCGCCCCTTGCGGGCATCTCTACAAACTCTACAAAGGAGGGGTAGCGATACTCCAAAAGGTCTACCACATTGCCCGCAAAGAGGGCAAACTCCTCTTCGGTAAGGTCGTCGAGGTAGGCGATTTCGCGCCATTGTCGGAGCATTTCGCGCGCTTGGCTACGCTGTTGTTCGTTCCAATTACCCCTATTGCACGCGGCAAGCCACACGAGGGAGAGAAAAAATGCGGCGGTGAGCGAAAGAACTACCGCCCTGAAAGGTCTGTGTTTCATAGAAAAGATTTTGGTTTGTGAATCGCCCCAACCAATCGCAAACCTTGTGCCACAGCCCTCAAATGGGGCATAAAAAAACGTGTGTTTCGGAATTTCAACAAGTTGAGATTCCGAAATATTCGCTTTTTCGCAAAACTCACGTTAAAAAAAAGATGGAGATTTACACCTCCATCTTTTCTGCCACCCAATTGGTGAGTGCAATGTAATCTGTTACGGAGAGCGCTTCGGCTCGGAGCGAGAAGAACTCGTGTTCGGCGCCGCCAAAGTCGCCAAAGGTCGCTTTGAGGGGCGTTTTGAGCATCTTGCGTCGCTGGCTGAATGCCGCCTTTACAACCCTCACGAAGAGTTTTTCGTCACATCCGAGTTCCTTTACCGCGTTGCGCTTCATTCTCACCACCGCACTCTTGACCTTGGGTGGGGGATTAAACACATTCTCGTGAACGGTGAAGAGGTACTCAATGTCGTACCAAGCCTGCATCAGCACACTCAAAATACCATAGTCGCGGTTGCCCGCAGGGGATGCAATGCGTAACGCCACCTCCCTCTGCACCATACCCACAACTTCGGGTATCAAATCTTTGTAGTCCAGCACTTTGAAGAAAATCTGCGAGGAGATGTTGTAGGGAAAATTGCCGATTACCTTCAAGCCCTCGGGGAACATCTCCGAGAGCGGTAGGTTCAAAAAGTCGCCAAAGATAAGGCGCGGAGTGAAGTCGGGGTAGTGGCGGTGGAGATACTCCACGCTTTCGCCATCGACCTCGGCCCCCCAGGTTGTTATGTCGTTGCGTTCCAGGAGGAACTGTGTGAGCACACCCGTGCCGCAACCCACCTCCAAGACGTTGCCACCCTCACTCATAGCCTCGGCTATTCGGCGCGCCACACCCATATCGGTGAGGAAGTGCTGTCCGAGTGCCTTTTTGGGACGTACATAGTTTGGGTTGTCGCTTCTGTGCTCGGAAGCCCCGCGACCTGCGCCCCTACCTTTATTACTGTATCGTTTCGTTGCCAAATTCGTATTATTGTATTGTTCTGCGGACAAAAATACCCATTAAAATTGAGAATTGAGAATTGAGAATTGAGAATTTTGGAAAATTTTTCTAATTTTGTGGTGACATAGAGCCTAATCGCCATCGAACTACCACATTGATAATGAAAAAGGCTTAATTTTTGAAACATCTCATTGGGTGAGTTGCGCTTTGCGTGTACTTACCTGTGGAGATGTTAGGGTGTGGTAGCCCTTGATGGCGTGCAGGATGAGTGCACGCTTTTTATTTTTACTAAATACCAAACACTATGAAAAAACTTTTACTTTTATTCTCGGCAGCCTTAATGCTCTTTGCAGGCTGTACGGTAGCCTATGATGACAGCGAAATTATGGGCAAGTTCGATGAATTGCAAGAGGATGTCGAAAATCTTCAAGAGAAAGTCGATGCAATGCAAGCCCTGCTCAATGCCTCGGCAAATAATCTTACCATTGTTTCTGTTCAAGAGAGTGAAGATGGTTATAATATAACCTTCTCGGACGGCTCCACCATCACTATAAATCACGGCGAAAAGGGAGAACAAGGTGAAAAAGGCGACACCGGAGAGAAGGGCGAACAAGGCGAAAAAGGTGAAAAAGGCGACACCGGAGAGAAGGGTGAACAAGGCGAAAAAGGTGAAGATGGCGCGAATGGTGCCGACGGACAAGATGGTAAAGATGGCGACAGCCTCTTCGAGAGCGTCACTTGGGACGAGGAGTATGCATATTTCACTCTCGCAGACGGCACAGTGATTAAGATTCCTCTTGCTTCGGATAGTGAAGCGGAAGAGGGCGACCTGCCTCCCGCCAACGAAATTTGGTACACCTCGACGGATGGGGAGGTGGTGACTCCTTATAATGCGGCTGCATTCGGTGTGAATATCCTATCGAATACCTACGAGAGTGGTGTTGGTATTATTACATTCGATGGCGATGTTACTTCGATTGGAGATTATGCATTCATTTATTGTTGGAGCCTTGCGAGTGTAACCATTCCCGACAGTGTCACTTCGATTGGAGTGGGGGCATTCTTTGGTTGTTCGAGCCTTGCGGAGTTTAGAGGCAAGTTTGCTTCGAGCGATGGTAGGTGTTTGATTATTGATGGAGTGTTGCACTCTTCTGCCCCCGCAGGACTTACTGAATACACCATTCCCGACAGCGTTACTTCGATTGGAAGTTATGCATTCAATGGTTCTTCGAGCCTTGCGAGTGTAACCATTTCCGACAGTGTTACTTCGGTTGGAGATTGGGCATTCGCTGGGTGTGAGAGCCTTGCGAGTGTAACCATTCCCGACAGTGTTACTTCGATTGGACATTCTGCATTCGAGCATTGTTCGAGCCTTGCGAGTGTGACCATTCCAGATAGTGTCACTTCGATTGGAGTGGGTGCATTCGATTGTTGTTCGAGCCTTGCGGAGTTTAGAGGCAAGTTTGCTTCGAGCGATGGTAGGTGCTTGATTGTTGATGGTGTGATTAATTCGTTTGCAATTGGTTGTGGCCTGACAGAATACACCATTCCCGACAGTGTCACTTCGATTGGAGTGGGAGCATTCTACACTTGTTCGAGCCTTGCGAGTGTGACCATTCCAGATAGTGTTACTTCGATTGAAGTTGATGCATTCAAATATTGTTGGAACCTTGCGAGTGTAACCATTTCCGACAGTGTTACTTGGATTGGAAATTATGCATTCGAAGGATGTTATAGCCTTGCGAGTGTAATCATTCCCGACAGTGTTACTTCGATTGGAGAAGGTGCATTCAGATATTGTTCGAGCCTTGATAGTGTATATTGCAAAGCCACAACACCACCATCATTAGACGGTTATGTATTTGACAACGATGATTCGGAGCGCAAGATTTATGTTCCCACCGAGAGTGTAGAGGCCTACAAAACTGCCGAGTATTGGTGCGACTATGCAGACAATATCGAGGGCTACGATTTCGAGAATGGCGGCAGTGACATCACCCAAATGGTGGAGGTCGAAGCTGTGTATATGATTGGATTATGGAGTGAAGATGAAGGCGACTATGTAACTGGGTTCTTTATTTGTGATAAACCGTGGCAGGATGAAGGTCCTGCCAATGACAGTCGTACGTATGGTTTGTCAGTTTGGTCGAAAACTGCTCCTGTTGATGATGAAATACCGCACGGAACATACAATTTGGGGGACACCCTTGGGGCGTTCAATGGGGTTGAGTACATCTACACTTCTAATAACGGCAGCGAACAATGTATGTATACAGATGGTATAGTGGTGGTTGGCGAAGGCAAGATTGAAGCGACATTGACATTGGAGAATGGTGAAGTGCACCACGTGGTTTACGAAGGTTCCCTGACGACATTGGGCGAAGGAGAAATTGGAGGTTGATCGGTCGGTAGTAGACACAAAAAGAGCGCCAAGTGATTGGCGCTCTTTTGTTTAGTGTCCTTGTTCGCACATAAACTTGATGCGCACAAGGCGAACCTCCTCCTCGGTAAAGTCGTCACCCAACTCCTCCATAGCCTCATCAATGCTATCGCTCTGGGCATCCTCCTTGAAATAGAGGTATATCTCCTCCGCCTTATCCTCATCGACAACCTGATTGATATAGTAGTTGATATTGAGTTTGGTTCCCGAATTGACAATCGACTCAATCTCCGTCAATAGTTCCTCCATTTCGAGGTTCTTCGCGTGGGCTATATCCTCGAAGTCCATCTTGCGGTCGATGCTCTGGATGATAAAGACCTTGTTGCCACTCTTATTCACAACGCTCTTTACGACCATATCCTGCGGGCGGATAATCTCCTTCTCCTCCACATACTTGGCAATGAGTTTCACGAACTCCTCGCCAAACTTCTTGGCCTTACCCGCACCTACGCCACTGATGTTCTGCAACTCCTCAATGGAGATGGGGTATTGGATGGCCATATCCTCCAACGAGGGGTCTTGGAAGATGACAAATGGGGGAAGATTGTTGCGCAAGGCAACCTTCTTGCGGAGGTCTTTGAGCATCGCAAACAACTCCTCATCCGCTACTGCCCCCTTGCCGGCAGCCGCTGCCAAAGCCTCCTCGTCGCTATCCTCATTGTAGTTGTGGTTGAGAGATATGGTAACGGGGTAGGGCCTGTTGAGGTATTTCTCACCTTTGGGTGAGAGCGAGAGCAAGCCGTAGTTCTCGATATTCTTATCAATGAGCCCCTCAATAAGACCGCGACGCACCACCGCGCTCCAGAACTTCTCATCGTGCTCCTTGCCAATCCCAAAAAACTCCGACTTGTTGTGTCCATAAGACTTAATCATTGAGTTGTTCTTGCCCACAAGCACAGCCGTCAGGTAGTCCACCTTGAACTTGGGACCGATGGCTTCGAGGGTTTCGAGGGCTGTGGCCATCTGCGATTGGGCATTAATCTTGGGCTTGGGATTGATACAGTTGTCGCAAGCACCGCAATTCTCCTCGCCATACTCCTCGCCAAAATAGTGTAGCAGGCTCTTACGACGACAGATGGAACTCTCGGCATAGGCTACGGTCTCCATCAACAGCAATTTGCCAATCTCCTGTTCAGCAACGGGCTTGCCCTGCATAAACTTTTCGAGTTTCTGGATGTCCTTATAACTATAAAAGGTTATACACCTTCCCTCGCCACCATCACGGCCAGCGCGCCCCGTCTCCTGATAGTAACCTTCCAGGCTCTTGGGAATGTCGTAGTGGATGACATATCTCACATCGGGCTTGTCGATGCCCATACCGAAGGCAATGGTCGCCACAATAACCTCCACCTGCTCCATAAGGAAAGCATCTTGGTTGTTGGCCCTCGTCACTCCATCCATACCTGCGTGGTAGGGGAGTGCGCGGATGCCGTTGGTCACCAGCAGTTCGGCGAGTTCCTCCACCTTCTTGCGCGAAAGGCAGTAGATGATGCCACTCTTTCCGGGATTCTGCTTGATGTAGCGAATGATATCTTTGTCCACATCGTTTTTGGGACGGATTTCGTAGTAGAGGTTCGAGCGGTTGAACGACGACTTGAATACCTTTGCGTCCATCATACCCAGGTTCTTCTGAATGTCGAACTGCACTTTGGGAGTAGCAGTGGCAGTCAGAGCAATGATGGGGGCCCTGCCGATGTCGTTCACTATGGGACGTATGCGACGATACTCGGGGCGGAAATCGTGTCCCCACTCCGAAATACAGTGGGCCTCGTCGATTGCGTAGAAGGAGATTTTGATTTTGCGGAGGAAGGAGACGTTCTCCTCTTTGGTGAGCGATTCGGGAGCGAAGTAGAGAAGTTTTGTTTTGCCTGCCAGCACATCGTTTTTCACTTGGGTAATGGCGGCTTTGTTGAGCGAAGAGTTCAAGAAGTGGGCGATACCCTCCTCCATACTGAATGTGCGCATTGCATCCACCTGGTTTTTCATAAGGGCGATGAGGGGTGAAATTATAATGGCAACACCCTCCATCATCAGCGCCGGCAGTTGGTAGCAAAGACTCTTGCCTCCTCCTGTGGGCATAAGCACAAATGTGTCACCTCCGGCAAGCACATTGCGGATGACCTCCTCTTGGTTCCCTTTGAATGCAGAAAAGCCGAAATACTCCTTCAATTTCGACAATAAAACTTCGCTTTTTATCTCTTTTTCCTCCATAGTGAAAACTCTTTTTCGCAAAACGCAATACCAAGATAGTAATTTTTTCGGAAATTGGACTAACTTTGTGGAAAATTTTTGCAAAAATGAAGTTATACACCTCCGATTTAGTTAAAAAGTACAAGAGTAGAACGGTTGTAAACCACGTCTCGATTGACGTAGAGCAGGGAGAGATTGTGGGTCTGCTCGGTCCCAATGGCGCGGGCAAAACCACTACCTTCTATATGATAGTGGGACTTGTCAAGCCCAACGATGGTCGCATATTCCTCGAAGACGAGGATGGCACCGTGACAGAAATTACCAAGATGCCCGTCTATAAACGTGCCCAGATGGGTGTGGGCTACCTCGCACAAGAGGCCTCGGTGTTTAGAGGGCTCACGGTGGAGGATAACCTCAAAGCCGTACTCGAAATGACCGGCTACTCGAAGGAGTACCAACGACAGAGGGTGGAGGAACTTTTGGACGAGTTCCGTCTCCAAAAGGTGCGTAAGAATAAAGGTATACAACTTTCGGGTGGTGAGCGTAGGCGTACGGAGATTGCACGAGCAGTGGCCATCAACCCCAAATTCATTCTTCTCGATGAGCCCTTTGCGGGTGTGGACCCAATTGCTGTGGAGGATATTCAGAGTATTGTGCGCACATTGAAGGATAAAAATATTGGTGTGATTATCACCGACCACAACGTGCACGAGACGCTTTCTATCACAGACCGTACCTACCTTCTTTTCGAGGGTAAGGTCCTCAAAGCGGGTAGTGCCGAAGATTTGGCCAACGACGAGGAGGTACGAAGGGTTTATCTTGGTCAGGACTTCAAATTGGATAGGTAAAAGTGTCTTTTGTGGGTGATTTTTCGTGCTAAAAGTCAATAAATTTGCATTTTGAATTTTGCATTTTGAATTTTATTTGTATCTTTGCGCCCGCATTTGGTATGCAATAAACTAATTAAACAAAAAATTTTATGAACAATTACGAAACCGTTTTCATTGCCACCCCCGTTCTTTCGGAGGCTCAACTCGATGAGTTGTTTGGCAAATTCCAAGGTATCATTACCGAGAACGGCGGTCAGATCGTAAATGCAGAGGCTTGGGGTTTGAAAAAACTCGCTTATGCTATCCAGAAGAAGACCACCGGTTACTATTTCCTCATCGAGTTCACCGGCGAGGGCGACCTCATCGAGAAACTCGAAAAACAGTATCGTCGCGACGAGCGCGTTATTCGTTTCCTCTCGTTCCGTCAGGACAAACACGCAGTAGAGTACTCGATTAAACGCCGCAACAAACTCGCAGGCAAAGTTAATACCGAGGTTGTAGAGACCGAGGCTAATGTTGAACCCGAAGTAGCAGAGGAGGCATAAACTATGGCAGCACCTGTAAAAAACGATAGCGAAATCCGCTACCTCAACCCCGTGTCGGTTGACGTTAAGAAGAAAAAATACTGCCGTTTCAAAAAGAGCGGTATCAAATACATCGACTACAAGGATGGCGAATTCTTGAAGAAATTCCTCAACGAGCAGGGTAAGATTCTTCCCCGCCGTTTGACCGGTACTTCGCAGAAATACCAGAAGAAAGTGGCTCAGGCTGTTAAGCGTGCTCGCCACCTTGCAATTTTGCCTTTCGTAACCGATTTGATGAAATAATTTTTAGAAGGAGGACAATACTATGCAGATTATTCTTATTAAAGACGTTGAGAAATTGGGTTACGCTAACGATATCGTAGACGTAAAACCCGGCTATGCAAACAACTTCCTTCTTCCTCAGGGCTACGCTAAGGTAGCTACCGAGTCGGCTAAGAAAGTTTTGGCAGAGAACCTTCGCCAGAGGGCTCACAAAGAGGCTAAACTCCTTGCAGACGCTCAGGCACTCGCAGAGAAAATCGAGAATCTTCCCCTTACCCTCAGCGCAAAAGCAGAGGAGGAGAAAATCTTTGGTAGCATCACTTCGGCTGACCTCGCAGCTGCTCTCGCAGAGAAGGGCGTAGAGGTAGACCGCAAGGCTATCGAGGTTGAGGCAGTGAAAACCCTCGGCGAGTATGTAGCAACCGTTAAACTCCACAGGGAGGTTAAAGCAACCATTCACTTCTCGGTTGTAGCAGAGTAATTATCTTAAACACAGACAAAACGATGAAAAAAGATATCCATCCTAAGAACTATCGTATCGTTGCATTCAAGGATATGTCCAACGATCACGTTTTTCTCTGCCGCTCGGCAGTGAACACCAAAGAGACCTTGGTAGTGGACGGTGTTGAGTACCCCGTATACAAAATGGAGATTTCGAACACTTCGCACCCCTTCTACACTGGTAAGATGAAACTTGTTGACACCGCAGGTCGTGTTGATAAGTTTATGCAGCGTTACGCTCGTTACAAAAAATAAGCGCATATAGTTGGTGAATTTTTCACCAAATTTCAAAAGCGGCTTCCCCATTTACGTCAAGTAAACTGCGGAGCCGCTTTTTTATTTCGCAAAAAATTCCCTCAACTCTCTGCGCTATTTGGGTTGCGAGAAATTCCCTCACAAAAGCATCATTCCGATGCCACCTAAAATCTGCTCACTTATGGGCTTTGCAGAAAGTATTAAGTTGAATAAGTGCATAAGCACAAAAGATGCTATGCACCTCTGGGTATCTAAAAAGATACCCGAGAAGAGAGGGGGGCAATGGTTTCGGGAGAACCACCAGCACAAAAGATGCTCTGCATCTCTGGGTATCTAAAAAGATACCCGAGAAGAGAGGGGGGCAATGGTTTCGGGAGAACCACCAGCACAAAAGATGCTATGCATCTGCGGTCTACTCCTCCAAGCCGAGCAGACGGCACATTATGCGGGGAAGTTCGTAGTTCTCAAAAACGCCCGCAAAATTCTCTGCACCAGTACCATAAGCGAAGATGGGCACCATCTCGCCCGTGTGACCGCCCGTTGTCCAAGCATAGTCCACCTTGTGGTCTTTGATGTCGAATTTGCGGTTGCCATTAACGATGGTTAGGCCACCTGTACTATGGTCGGCAGTGACAACAACAAGGGTGCCGGGGTGCTCATCGGCATAGTCGAAAGCAACCTTCACAACATTGTCAAAATCTTTGGTCTCGGTGATTACGCCCTCCACATTGTGTTGATGTGACCAGCCGTCAATCTGCGAACCCTCGACCATCAGGAAGAAGCCCGTTTTGTTGGCTTTGGCGTTATTGGTGAGCACTTCGAGGGCCTTCTCGGTGGCGCTCGGGAGGAACTCTTCGCTACGACCATCGAGAATGGAAGAGAGGGAACCTTCGTTGGCAAGAACAATCAATTTACCCTCGGTAACATCCTCAACATCAGTGAGGTCGGTAGCAATGGTATAGCCTCTCTCGCGAAGGGTATCGAAGAGGTTGAGTGAGTCGGCGCGCTGGTCGAAACGCACACTACCACCGCCAATGATTACATCGACATTATTCTTTATATAATAGGTGGCAATCTCATCCTCCATATTGCGATGGGGAACGTGTGCCACAAAGGTTGCAGGAGTGGCGTTGGTTACGGGGTAGGTGACAACTATACCCGTAGGCATACCGGCCTTCTCGGCCTTTTCGCGTATGGAGGGGAGGGCGGTGCTGTCGGGGGCCATACCAATCATACCGTTGCGAGTTTTGTGTCCTGTTGCGAGGGCGGTGCCTGCGGCTGCCGAGTCGGTGATGCGCGAGGAGGTGGAGTATGTTTTGCAAAGTCCCACATACTCTGCACGTTCCATATTGAGTGGCTCATAGTCTTGGGCAATTTGTGTGGCGGTGATTTGTGCCACACCCATACCATCGCCAATCAGGAATATTACATTTTCGACTTTGGGCTCATCCTCTCCGAGCCAATTATTGATAAGGTGAATCAGAAGGCCACCAGCGACTACAATAATAATGCTCTCGACTATGGGGCGTAGTTTTTTCATTAGTTTTTTCATATAACAAGGTGTTTGTGTTGTGAATTATTGATACAAATGTACAAAAAATCTTCATTTGTTCCTCTTAACACCTCGCAGAAGTTTAATAATCTCCGAAAAAAATAGTAACTTTGCACGCCTTGCGTGCAAGAAGGGGCGAGGCAACAGAGTAAAGAAAATAATAATTTAATACCCGAGAATAGATGAAACGATTTGTTGTCATTTTGGCGAGCCTCGTGTTGCTCGCATCGTGCAAAGAGGCACCCAAACAGCAGACCTCGCGCGAGAGAATCTACAAGACTATGACCGTAAAGGCGGCTGACCGCACCCTTACTACTGCCTACGCTGCAACCATCAGCGGCTGCCAGACGGTGGAAATTCGCCCACAAGTGAGCGGTATGATTACCGACATCCTTATCAATGAGGGTGACTTTGTGAGTAAAGGTCAGGTGCTCTTCGTGATTGACCAGACCCCCTACAAGGCGGCCTACGAAATCTCGCAGGCAAATGTGAAGAGTGCCGAGGCAAGTCTATCAACAGCACAACTTATTCTCGATAGTAACAAGGAACTCTTCGAGGAAGGTGTCGTTTCGGAGTTCGACCTGATGACCTCGCGCAACGACCTCGTGGAGGCCGAGGCACGCTTGGCTCTGGCAAGGGCAGAGGAGACCAACGCTACCAACAACCTCTCCTATACCGAGGTGCGCTCGCCTGTGGATGGTGTGGCAAGTATGATTCCCTATCGTGTGGGTGCTCTGGTCAATAGTAGTATTGCAACACCTCTGGTTACAGTGTCTGACGATAGTGAGGTCTATGCCTACTTCTCGATGGCGGAGAACTCAATGCTTGACCTGATTCAAGAGTATGGCTCTCTGAAAGAGGCTATTAGGTATATGCCCGAGGTGGAGTTGGTTATGAGCAACGGTAAGAAATACCCCCAAAAAGGACGTATCAATGCAATTAGTGGAACCATTAGTGCCTCGACAGGTGCTGTGAGCCTTCGTGCATCGTTCCCCAATCGCGGACGCTTGTTGCGCGATGGCGGTAGTGGCAAGGTGGTGATTCCTACGGTGATGAAGAATAGCATTGTGATTCCCCAAGCCGCCACCTACGAGTTGCAGGAGAAGGTCTTTGTGTATAAGGTGATTGATGGTGTGGCTGTTTCGGCTGGCATTCAGGTTCTACCCCAGAATAATGGTGTGGAGTATATCGTTGAGAATGGTCTGTCGGTGGGTGATGTGATTATTGCCGAGGGTGCAGGTTTGGTGCGCGAGGGTGCAACAATCAAGACCGAGGCTGATGTGGCTGCCGAACTCGCTGCCAAAGAACAGACAGAGCAGGAGAAAAGTGAGAACAATAACGCTGAATAGGGTATAGGAGAGTTATGAATATCAAGACTTTTATTGATAGACCAATATTTGCGGGAGTTATCTCCGTGCTATTGGTGCTGGTGGGACTCATCAGTCTTACCCAACTGCCCGTTGAGCAGTTCCCCGAAATTGCACCTCCTACGGTGAGTGTGTCGGCAAACTATGCGGGTGCCAATGCCGAGACGGTGCAAAAGAGTGTTGTGGTGCCATTGGAGGAGGCTATCAATGGTGTGGAGAATATGATGTATATGACCTCGTCGGCAACAAATAACGGCTCGGCAAATATTCAGATTTTCTTCCGCCAGGGTACCAATGCCGATATGGCGATGGTCAATGTGCAGAACCGAATCGCCTCCGCACAGGGCCTTTTGCCTGCCGAGGTTACCCGTAGTGGTGTGAGTGTCAAGAAACGCCAAACCAGCCGTATCAAGACCCTCGCTATCTACTCGCCCGACGACTCTTTCGATGAGAGGTTTTTGAGCAACTACCTGAAAATCAATATTGAGCCCCGCCTTTCGCGTATTGCAGGTGTGGGCGAGGTTGATGTGAGGGGCGCAGACTACTCGTTGCGTATCTGGCTCGACCCGGGTAAGATGTCCAAATACTCGCTAATGCCTTCGGATATTTCGGCTGTGCTTGCCGAGCAGAACTTGGAGTCGCCTACGGGTACTCTGGGTGCCGACTCGGAAAACACCTTCCGCTATACGCTTAAATATCGTGGCCGCTACGATAGAGAAGAGGACTATGAGAATATGGTGATTCGTTCCGAGAGCGATGGTACCGTATTGAGGCTCAAAGATGTAGCAACAGTGGAGTTGGGCTCGATGAGTTATGACTACCTCGGTAAAGTGAATGGCCACCCGGGTACTACGCTGATGATTTCGCAGACCTCGGGCTCCAATGCAAATGAGATTATCGAGGCTATTGATAAGGAGGTCGAGGAGATTCGCAAGTCGCTCCCCAGAGGTGTGGAGATTGTGGACCTGATGAGTACCAAAGACTTCTTGGATGCCTCGATTGCGAGCGTTATCGAGACCCTTATTTTGGCGATTATTCTTGTGGTGTTGGTCGTTTATCTCTTCTTGCAGAGTTTCCGCTCGACCTTCATTCCTGCCATCGCTATTATTGTTTCGTTGGTTGGTACTTTCGCCTTCCTTATGGTGGCGGGTTTCAGCCTTAATATGATTACACTGTTTGCATTGGTGCTCGTTATCGGTACGGTTGTGGATAATGCAATTGTGGTTGTGGAGGCTGTGCAAGCGAAGTTGGATGCAGGCTATCTCTCGCCCTATAAGGCGACGGTGGATGCTATGCAGGGTATCTCAAAGGCACTGATTGCCACCACTTTCGTGTTTATGGCGGTGTTCATTCCTGTCTGCTTTATGGGTGGTACGACGGGTACGTTCTACACTCAATTTGGTCTGACGATGGCAGTGGCAGTGGGTATTTCGCTCATCAACTCCATTACTCTTTCGCCCGCGTTGTGCGCACTGCTTATGAAGCCCCACGTTCCCGATGCAAATGGCAAGTTGCGCTTTTCGGCACGCTTCCATATCGCCTTCGACGCGGGTTTTAGGGGCCTTGTGCGCCACTACAAAAAGGGCGTGAAATTTATGCTCAAACAACGCTGGCTGACAGTGCTGCTGGTTGTGGTGGCCACTGCGGGACTCTTCTATATGATGGAGAATACCAAGACGGGACTTGTGCCCAAAGAGGATATGGGCTCCATAAATATGGACGTTCAAACCCCTCCCGGAACCAACCTCGGAGAAACTGTGGCTGTGATGGAGGAGATTGCGTCGCGTTTGGCAACCATCCCACAGGTGGAAACATATTCTTATACAACGGGTTATGGTATGATGTCAGGAGCGGGCTCCTCGTGCGGTATGTTCACAATCCGCTTGCGCGATTGGAGTTTGCGCGAGGGTGAAGGCGATGATATCGACTCGGTTATGGAGCGTATCTACGATGTAACTTCGGATATTACCTCGGCAAAAATACTTGTCTTTACGCGCGGTATGATACCCGGTTATGGTGCCAGCGGTGGTTTCGAAATCTATGTTCAGGATCAGAAGGGTGGTACTATCGCCAACCTGAAAATGGTAACAGATGATGTGATTGAGGGACTCAATGAACGCCCCGAGATTGCAAGGGCTTCCACCTCGTTTGATACGAAATATCCACAGTATCAGATTGATGTGGATGCGGCTAAATGTAAGCGTAATGGCGTGTCGCCTTCGAGCGTATTGAGTGTTATTTCGGGTTATGTGGGAGGTAGTTACGCCTCGAATATGAACCGTTTTTCGAAACTCTATCGTGTTATGATTCAGGCAAATCCCGAGAGTAGGCTCGATACCGATGCGTTCAAAAATATGTTTGTGAGGAACTCCAAAGGTGAGATGTCACCCATCTCGCAGTATGTGACACTCACGCGAATATATGGCCCTCAATCCATATCACGTTTCAACCTCTTCTCGGCAATCTCTGTTAATGGTCAGGCTGCAAATGGCTACTCTTCGGGTGAGGCCATTGAGGCAGTGAGGGAGGTTATGGCAGAGAGGCTCCCCGCAGGTTATGGCTATGAGTTTGGCGGTATGTCGCGCGAGGAGGCTTCGACGGGTAGTTCGACGGCTATCATTTTTGTGATTTGCATAGTCTTTATCTATCTGATTCTCTGCGCACTCTACGAGAGCGTGATGATTCCTATCGTGATTATTCTCTCCATTCCTTTCGGTTTGGCAGGTAGTTTCCTTTTTGCCAATTTGTTCGGTTTGGAGAATAATATCTACTTGCAGATTGGTCTGCTGATGCTTATTGGTCTGTTGGCAAAGACGGCTATTCTGCTCACCGAGTATGCTTCGGAGCGTCGTAGAGAGGGTGCGTCGATTGTGGGTGCGGCACTTGCAGCAGCCAAAGCGAGGTTGAGAGCAATTCTTATGACCTCACTTACGATGGTCTTTGGTATGCTCCCGATGATGTTTGCTACGGGCGTGGGCGCAAATGGTAATATCTCCATCGGTGTGGGTACTGTGGGCGGTATGCTTGTGGGTACCATTGCACTGTTGTTTGTGGTGCCTGTGCTGTTTGTAATATTCCAATTTATCGAGGAGAAGTTGAGCCCCAATAAGTTGGCAAAGAGTAAGTTGAACGAGATAGAGGAGTAAGAGAGAATATGAAGAGATATTTGATAGTGATTCTGTTGGCGCTCACAATGGGAGGGTGTGGTTTCTATGCCGATTTTGAGCGCCCCGAGGTGAGCAATCTCCACGAACTCTACGAAGCCGACACAACCTATACCCGATTGGCGAGTTATTCGTGGCGCGAGTTCTTCACCGACACTCTCCTGCAAAAATATATCGAGCGAGGATTGGAGTACAATATTGATATGCGCAATGCAAGACTCAATATTGTACAGGCGGAGGCGGCTTTGGAGGCTGCACGCCTGGCATTCCTGCCTTCGGTAAACGCCTCGTTGCAGGCAACCCTTGCGGGTGGTAATGGCGACGGTGCAACCTTCTCGTATAGCCTCATTCCAACAGCATCGTGGGAGGTGGATGTGTTTGGCAGACTGCGCAATGCGGAGCGAGGAGCCGAGGTGGCACTCCAACAAACGCACCTTATGGAGCAGGCTGTGCAGAGCAAACTTATTGCTACCATTGCGAATAACTACTACACCTTGTTGATGCTTGATGAGCAACTCAAAACCAGCCAACACACCCTTACTACTTGGGAGGAGAACATCCGAACTCTCTCTGCGCTCAAACGTGCGGGTAAGGCTACCGAGGCGGCTGTTTTGCAGGCAAAGGCGAGCAAATTTAGTGTCGAGGGCTCGGTACTGACCCTCGAAAGGCAGATTGTGGAGCAAGAGGAGGCGCTGGCAACCCTTATGGGTGTCTTGCCCTTTGAGATTGAGCGCGGTACGCTGGCCGACCAGACTTTCCCCGAGGAGTTCTCACTCGGTGTGCCCCTCGAATTGGTGTCGCTCCGCCCCGATGTGTTGCAAGCAGAGGCCAATCTTGCCACCAAGTTCTTCGCTGTGCACGAGGCGAAGGCTGCATTCTACCCCGCGATAACCCTGACGGGCTCAATGGGATGGAGTGATGCGATGGGTGGCGCGATTGCCAATCCCGGGGAGTTTATTCTCAAACTCGCAAGCGGTATTTTGCAACCCATTTTTGCACGAGGTACCAATAAGGCGCGTATGAAAATTGCCTATGCTCAACAAGATGCCGCGCTGTTGCAATACCGTCAGGCTCTGCTAAATGCGGGTGCCGAGGTGAACAATGCCTTGAAGATGTGGCAGACCTCTCGTGAACGCTATGCGATAGACCTCAAACAGATTGTGACTTTGCGTGCAGCGGTGTGGAATACTCAACTGTTGATGAAGTATGGCTCGGCAAGTTATTTGGAGGTACTCACAGCACAGCAGAACTTGCTGAATGCCGAGTTGGCGCAATCTACCGATAGGTATTCGGAGATTCAGGGTATAATTCAGCTATACTATGCTCTCGGTGGAGGCGTAAAATAGATGGCACGGATTAGGAAATTATAGACACACAAAAATATACAACCATGAAAAAATTATTCACTTGTTTTGCACTGGTTGCGATGTTGGCATTTGCGGGCTGCGGCACTTTCGGTGATGATAACGTAGGCCCCAATGGTGATCAGACCGAGCAGCCAAATGGCAACGAAGACGAAAAACCAAACGAAGGAGGAGATGAGAATCAAAACCCCGACACTCCCAAACAGTATAAAATCTACGTCTACAATGCCGTAGGGTGGGAGCCACTGAACATCTATATGTGGAGGTGGGATGATGAAGACCTCACCGAGTATGTAGGTGCGTGGAGTGGCGCCCAAGTGGAGGAAACCGAGGTTATAAACGGTTTTACATACTATGTTTACGACCTCCCCACCGAGGCTAATGGTAAAGAGATAGGCGTAATCTTCAACAATGGCAGTGGTCTGCAAACCCCCGATTGGTTTATCACTGTGGATAAAGATTACTATGTGCTTTTGTCAGGCACAAGCACCCCTACTATCATTGAGGACAAAAACAATCCTATTGAGAATGGTGGTGACGAAAACCCCGACACTCCCAAACAGTACAAAATCTACGTCTACAACCTTTTTGGTTGGGAGTCGGTGTATGTCTATGTGTGGGACAAGGAGAATCTGACCGAGTATGCTGGCAAATGGTGTGGTACCAAAATGACGGGAACGGAAGAGATAAATGGTCATACCTACCTCGTCTATGAGTTGCCCGAGGCGGCTAGCGGTAGGGAACTTGGTGTCATTTTCAACAATGGCCAAGGCACCCAAACCCCCGACTGGTTTGTAACCCTCGACAAGGATTGCTATATGCTCCTATTGGGCACATATCCGATAATTATACAAGATAAGAATAATCCGACGGAAGGGTATGATTGTGACTTCG
The DNA here is from genome assembly GCA_045596685.1 of Tidjanibacter sp. Lineage (GTDB taxonomy): Bacteria > Bacteroidota > Bacteroidia > Bacteroidales > Rikenellaceae > Tidjanibacter. Next base: position 39,894 of record JAZOCT010000043.1, read on the forward strand.
AACATTTGGAAGATGTACCAGAAACTCACAAGATTTACTATTCTTTAACCGACGTGGGAATCTTGGTTACATATAGCGACCAATTTGGAGCAAATATCATAGAAAACATTTATAGCGCTGTTGAGAAAAAGGGTGTTATTGTGTTTGATGGGGATGTTACTTCTATTGGAGAGTATGCATTTAGTGATTGTGATAACCTTGCGAGCATTACTATTCCCGATAGTGTTACTTCGATTGGAGAGAAGGCATTCTTTTGGTGTGAGAACCTTGCGAGCGTAAACATTGGCAATAGCGTTACTTCGATTGGAAGAGCTGCATTCTATGATTGTTCGAGCCTTGCGAGCATCACCATTCCCGAGGGTGTTACCTCGATTGGAGTGAATGCATTCTCTGGTTGTTCGAGTCTTGCGAGCATCACCATTCCTGATAGCGTTACTTCGATTGGAGAATATGCATTTAGTGATTGTAATAACCTAACAGAAGTTTATATCTCTAACATTGCAGCATGGTGTAGAATTAAATTTGACTCATCTACTTCAAATCCCTTGTCTGGCAAACACAACCTCTATCTCAATGGCGAATTGACTACTAACTTAGTTATTCCCGAAGGCGTCACTTCGGTTGGAGATTTTGCATTCTACGACTGTTCGGGCCTTGCGAGTATCAATATTCCTGAAGGTGTTACTTCAATTGGGCGTTATGCATTTTGTTATTGTTCAAACATTCCAGTCCTCACCATACCCGCTAGTGTCACTTCGATTGGAATGAGTGCATTCAATGGTTGGAATAGTGTTACTAGAGTATATTGCAAACCTACTAAAATGCCTTCAATGGACATTATTCCCGGTAGAAACATACCTCTTCCTGGCCTTCGCGAAGGAGTCAAAATCTATGTGCCACATGGTCTTGTAGAAGACTATCGGAGTCTGTATGGTACGGGTGGCTTTGGTTCGTCAGATTTACTCCTTAACATCGTGGGCTACGACTTTTAAGAGTTTAATATAGGTCTTATAGGACCTATAAGTCTTATGGGTTCCAAGTGATTCGCGGGTATCTTTTTTGATACCCGCGTTTTTTTGTGGAGGCTTTGAGGGTTTTTGAGGGCTAAAAAAAGTGCGCCACAGAAGGGCGCACTATAAATTTCCATCGCAAGACTCACTGATATTTCACATCCGTCAGGAATAGGCCGCTGGCGGGGGCGGAGGAGGAACTGCGCGAGAGGTCGCGTGAGGCGACAATCTCTCCAAACTCTTCGGGGGTGATTTTACCTCTACCAACATCAACCAGAGTGCCCACAACAGCCCTAACCATATTCCTCAAAAAACGATTGGCACGGAAGATGAAAACCAGCATACCACACTCAATATCAACCCATTCGGCACGGAAGATGTGGCAAATGTTGCTTGTATTGTTACTGCCGAGTTTGGCAAATGTGGTGAAGTCCTCGGTGGTGAGCAGAAGTGCTGCTGCGCGATTCATCGCCTTCACGTCGAGTGGGGTGGTGAGTTGCCAAGTAGTCGCGCGCGTGAAGGGGTCTTTACGAGTGTGGATATAGTAGCGGTACTCCCGCTCGGTGGCATCGAAACGTGCGTGAGCCTCGTTGGAAACGGCATAGATGCGCCCAAAGGCAATATCTTCGGGCAGTAGCGCGTTAAGATGATAGACTACGCTCTCGGGATTTTCGATGGCCAACGTGGTGTCGAAATGGGCAACGTAGAATGAGGCGTGAACGCCTGTATCGGTCCTGCCTGCGCCTACAACCTCGATTCTCTCGCGGAGAATGGTGGAGAGAGCCTCCTCAATGGTCTGCTGAATGGAGGGAGCATTGGGCTGGCGTTGCCAACCGCAGTAGGCTGTACCTTTATAGGAAAGTTCGGCAAAGTAGCGCATAAAAATCTCTCTTTTATATTTTCGACTGACAAATATACGGAAAATTATCCCTATTTTTGTTCTTTGGAAAATTAATTCAAAAAGAGTTATGAAAGTTGCAATTATCGGCTACGGCAAAATGGGACACGAAATCGAAAAGGTCCTCCTTGAACGCGGACACACCGTAGCACTCACTATTGATGTGGACAATCGTGAGCAATTGATGAATAAAGAGGCTTTTGAGGGTGTAGATGTGGCCATCGAGTTCACATCGCCCGCAACCGCCTATGAGAATATCACGAAGTGCCTCGAAATGGGTGTGCCTGTTTTGAGTGGCTCAACGGGGTGGTTGGACCGCAAATCCGAGGTTGATGCTCTGTGTCAGAGGGTTGGCGGTTCGTTTTTCTACTCTTCGAACTATTCGTTGGGGGTGAATGTGCTCTTTCGCCTGAATCGTTGGCTTGCAAAGGTGATGGCGGGCTTGCCCCAATATGGAGCAAAGATTGAGGAGACTCATCACATTCACAAACTCGATGCCCCAAGTGGTACGGCAGCCACTCTCGCCAAAGAGATGGCAGAGGCGAGTGGGGGTAGAGTGGTGGTACCCACAGGGGAGATTATCTCCTACCGCGAGGGCGAAGTGCCAGGTATTCACACCATTACCTACGACTCGGAAGAGGATACACTCTCGATTAGCCATAGCGCCAAGAGCCGTCGAGGATTGGCACTCGGTGCGGTGCTGGCAGCCGAATGGTTGGTAGGTAAGAGAGGAGTATTCTCAATGGATGACTTTTTGGAAATTTAGTTGATTATGAAAGAGATACTGAAAAATAGATGGTTCCGTTTTTCGATTGTAACCATCGTCTATATTCTCTGGTTTGTGGTCTGGACGGAGAATTTGTGGTTCCTCTTGGGCTTGCCCATTATTTTCGACCTCTACATCACAAAGCGCATCGCAAAACTTCTGCATTGGGATAAGCACGAGGAGCGAAAGAGAAAGAGTAAGGCCTATAAGGAGATTTTTAGTTGGGTGGATGCGATTGTCTTTGCGCTCGTATTTGCTTGGCTTATAAATATCTACATCTTCCAGATGTATACCATTCCCACCTCGTCGATGGAGAAAACACTTCTGGTGGGCGACTACCTCTATGTGAGCAAGGCGACCTATGGACCACGCCTACCCAATACGCCACTCTCATTGCCCCTGATGCACCACACAACCCCCTGGGGTGGTAAGTCCTACTCGGAGGCTATCGAGTTGCCATACAAGCGATTGGCAGGATTGAGAGGGGTCGAAAGAGGCGACATTGTGGTCTTTAATTTTCCCGCCGGCGATACGGTGATTCTCGAAAGGCAGAACGAAACCTACTACGATATTGTGCGACAGTTTACCTCGGCCTATGGCGAAAAGAGAGGACGCGAGTTGATGAATCGCCAATATCACGTCACCTCGCGCCCTGTGGATAAGAGGGAGCACTATGTGAAGAGGTGTGTGGCTGTGGCAGGCGACACGTTGCAGATAAAAGAGGGTGTGCTTTACGTTAATGGCGAGGAGCAGAATTATATTGATAATCAGCAATATATCTACTTTGTGCAGACCTCTTCATCGTTTAGTCGCAAGAGCCTCGAAAGGCTCAATGTTTCGCCCGATGATGTGCACTACTCAAAGAGCACGGGGGTCTATACTATGCCTCTCACAAAGAGCGCTGTGGAAGAACTCAAAGGGATGAGTAACGTGGTTTCGGTCACCAAAAATGAGAGCACCGAGCCTTTCCTTGCAATCTTCCCCAATGACCCAACCTATGCCTGGACCGAGGATAATTTCGGCAAGTTGTGGGTGCCTCGCAAGGGTGCTACCGTTGCTCTTACGTTGGAGAATCTCCCTCTGTATGAACGTATTATCAAAAACTATGAACGCCACGATTTGGAGGTTCGGGATGGTCAAATATACATTGATGGCACCCCTCGCACAGAGTACACTTTTGCGATGGATTACTACTTTATGATGGGCGACAATAGGCATATGTCGGCAGATTCTCGCTTCTGGGGATTTGTGCCCGAGGACCACATTGTCGGTACTCCATCGTTTGTGTGGCTTTCGTTGGATAAATACAAACCATTCCCAAGTAACATTCGCTGGAATAGAATGTTTAAGGCTCATAAGTAAACCTTTACTTCAACTTTGGCAGAGGATACCTACAAAACCGTAGTCGGCACTTTCGAGGCCGTTATCAAGGAGCGCAGTAGCAAGTTCCTTGCGCTTGCTTATCACGTCGAGTCGGCGGAGGAGGTGAGAGATATTATGGAGCCTCTACGCAAGAAGTTCTACGACGCGACCCACCACTGCTACGCCTATCGCATTGGATATAAGGGCGAAGAGTGGAGGGCTAATGACGATGGTGAGCCCTCGGGAACTGCGGGGAAGCCCATCCTCGGGCAGTTGCTCTCGCGCGATATTACCAACACTTTGGTGGTGGTTGTCAGGTGGTTCGGAGGTACGAAACTCGGAGTGCCGGGGTTGATTGAGGCGTATAGGGAATCTACACAAGCAGTGCTTGATGTGAGCCGAGTGGAGGAGCGGACGGTGGATAGAATAATCTCCATCCGCTACCCGTTTGAGAGTATGAATGGCGTGATGAAGGCGGTTAAGGCGGTGGAGCCGAGGATTGTGGAGCAGGCATTCGATAATATGTGTTCTATGAGGCTTGCTGTGAGATTGTCGATGGCCGACGAGTTGCTCTCGCGATTGGAAAAGGTGGAAGGAATTTCGATAGAGGATGAAGCGTAAGTATAATTCCATATATATTAAGGGTGCGAGGGTTCATAATCTGAAAAACATTGAACTCGAAATACCTCACGGTGAGTTGGTTGTGGTGACGGGCTTGTCGGGCTCGGGTAAATCTACACTCGCCTTCGACACCATTTTTGCCGAGGGCCAGAGGAGGTATGTCGAGAGCCTTTCGACCTATGCGCGTCAGTTTTTGGGAAGGATTGAGAAGCCCGATGTGGATATAATTAGAGGCATTGCCCCCGCTATTGCCATCGAACAGAAGGTCACCTCGCGCAATCCTCGCTCGACGGTGGGTACCTCGACGGAGATTTACGACTATCTGAAATTGCTTTTTGCTCGCGTGGGACGCACCTTTTCGCCCATTTCGGGACGTGAGGTTGTATGCTATCAAGCCCAAGATATTGTGGCGGAGATTTGCGCTCTTCCAGAGGGAACTCCTCTCTTGATTGTCGCGCCTATGGTGCTTGGCGAGGGTGAGGTTTTGATTGAAAAGGTCACCCTGCTGATGGAGGAAGGCGTGCAAAGATTTCTCTATCGTGGAGAGATGATGCTTGCCGAGGATTTTGTGGCAAAGGTGGGCGATGATACTAATTATCAGGATGTTAGGGTTGTTGTAGACCGTTTGCGAGCCACCACCCAGCAGGAGAGTGTGAGCCGAATGGCCGACTCTGTGGCGAGGGCTTTGGAGATTGGCGGTGGCGTGTGTGAGGTGATTGCCGATGGCGTGGCGAAAGAGTATTCTACGCGATTCGAGGCAGATGGAATGACCTTCGAAGAGCCCACCGAGCATCTCTTCTCGTTCAACAACCCCATTGGTGCGTGTCCATTGTGTGAGGGCTACGGCAAGGTGACGGGTATTGATGAAAATCTGGTCGTTCCGGACAAAAATAAGAGTATTTACGAGAATGCCATATCGTGTTGGAGAGGTGCTACGATGAGTTGGTGGAGGGACCGATTGGTGGAAAATGCACACCACTTTGGGTTCCCGATTCATAGCCCCTACCACAAACTCACCCACGAACAAAAGCGCCTCCTGTGGTCAGGAAACGAGTATTTCTACGGACTCGATGACTTCTTCAAGATGCTCGAAAGGGAGCGCTACAAGGTACAATATAGGGTTATGCTCTCTCGCTTTACGGGCAAAACCTTGTGCCCCGAGTGTGAGGGTACGCGCCTGCGACGTGAGGCTCTCTATGTGAGGGTCGGAGGAAAGAATATTGCCGAATTGGTGCGAGAACCCATTGATGAACTCATCGCCTTTTTTGCCTCTTTGTCGCTCACTGATAACGAGAAATGCAAGGCGGAGAGGGTGCTCAAAGAGATTCGCACGCGATTGCAATATGTTGCAGATGTGGGACTTGGATATCTTACGCTCGACAGGCTCTCATCGACACTCTCGGGTGGCGAGAGCCAACGAATCAACCTCTCGACCTCGCTCGGTAGTAACCTTACAGGCTCGCTCTATATCCTCGACGAACCGAGTATCGGACTCCACCCGAGGGATACTCACCGACTGATTGGCGTGTTGCGCCAACTGCGCGATATGGGCAATACGGTGATTGTAGTGGAGCACGAAGAGGAGGTTATTCGCGCAGCCGATAGGGTGGTGGATATTGGTCCCGAGGCGGGCGTGAATGGTGGCGAGGTGGTGTTCAATGGCACTCTGACGGAACTTATGGGTGCGACACGCAGTCTTACGGCAGACTACCTTCTGGGCAGGCGTACCATAGAGCCCCCAAAGAATCGTCGTGGGTGGAGTAACTATGTGGAAATCAAGGGAGCAAGGGAAAATAACCTTGCGGGATTTGATGTGAAAATTCCACTTGGGGTGATGACCTGTGTGACGGGTGTGAGCGGTAGTGGTAAATCTTCTTTGGTGGAGGGTATTCTCTATCCTGCGCTACGTCGCCACATCTATGAGGTGGGGAACAAACCGGGTGGTTATGAGTCACTTGCGGGCGATATAACTCTTGTTCATTCGGTGGAAATGGTGGACCAAAGCCCAATTAGTAAGTCGCAACGCTCCAACCCCGTGACCTACACCAAAGCCTACAATGATATACGCCAACTATATGCATCGCAACCCTACGCCAAACACAACGGCATCATATCGTCGCACTTCTCCTTCAACCGCCCGGGTGGTAGGTGTGAGGAGTGTCAGGGCGAGGGTGTAATCCGTGTGGAGATGCAATTTATGGCGGATGTGGAACTCAAATGCGAGCATTGCGGAGGTAAGAGGTTCAATGAGGAAGTCTTGGAGGTACGCTATCGAGGAAAGAGTATTTCGGATGTGTTGGAGATGACGGTGGATGCTGCTATTGAGTTCTTTGGACAGGATCAAGAGCCTATCAATCAGCGAATTGTCGCAACTCTCCAAACACTCCAAGATGTGGGTTTGGGATACATTAAACTCGGACAATCGACCTCGACACTCTCGGGTGGCGAACTCCAAAGAGTCAAACTTGCCTCCTACCTAATGGGAGAGGATACGACTGTGGGTACGATGTTTATATTCGATGAGCCCACTACGGGTCTGCACTTCCACGACATAAAGAAATTACTCGCTGCCTTTGATGCGTTGCTGAAAAAGGGACATACGGTGGTGATTATTGAGCATAATATGGACATAATCAAGTGCGCCGATTGGGTTATCGACCTCGGCCCCGAGGCTGGTGAGGGTGGTGGTAGGCTCGTCTTTGAGGGCACCCCTGACGACCTAATTGAGCGACAGGATAGCCATACAGGGCAGTTCTTGCGCCAGAGATTAATGGCTGATAATTAGATGGATGGCTGTGAAAGAGGAATTTTTCGTACATACTTTGCCCAATGGGATACGTTGCGTTCTGAAAACGGTGCGTAGCGCAGTGTGCTACTGCTCGATGACCATCGGTGCGGGCTCGCGTGATGAGCGGGAGGGTGAAAAGGGTATAGCCCACCTCTTGGAACACACCCTCTTCAAAGGGACCGAAAGGCGCAAGGCTTGGCAGGTGAATTGTAGGCTCGAAAATCTCGGTGGTGAGATTAACGCATTCACAACCAAAGAGGAAACGGTGGTGCACGCAACCGTTATGAGGGGCGATTTTGGCAAGGCTGTGGAACTCATCGACGATATTATTTTCCACTCCACATTCCCCGCAGAGGAGGTCGAGAAGGAGAAGGAAGTGATTGTCGATGAGATTAATATGTATAAGGATTCGCCCGAGGAACGCATCTACGATGATTTCGAAGATTTGCTCTTTGCGGGCTCCGAATTGGGACACAATATATTGGGCACAAAACGCAATCTTGCGAGGTTGCACTCGGTTGATATTAAGGAGTTTGTGGGGCGCAACTACACCACAGACCGTATGGTCTTTGCCACGATTGGCAACATCACTCCGAAGACTTTTGTGGCTACTGTGGAACGCTGGTTTGGGCGCGAGAGTGCAACGGAGAGGGGAAGTGTTCGATGTGCGCCTCCAAAGGTGGAAAGGTTCGAGAAGGTTCTCTCGCATCCTTCACACCATCAGGTGCGCTCGATTATGGGAGCGAGGGCCTATGCGCTCGATGACGGAAGGCGTTTGGCATTGATTCTGATGACCAATATTTTGGGAGGACCCTCGGCTGCATCACGACTGAATGTGGCTTTGAGGGAGCGTAAGGCCTTGACCTACTGCGTGGAAGCCCTCTATACGCCTATGAGTGACTGCGGAATGTTCTCCATCTATTTCTCCTGCGAAAAGGAGAAGTTGGAGCAGTGTCGCAGCGTTATAGCCCAAGAGTTGAAACGCATTATGAATGAGCCCCTCACCGCACGACAACTCTCTGTTGCGAAAAAACAATTCGTGGGGCAGTTTGCCATCTCTGCCGAAAATAACGAGGCTTATATGCTCTCGGTGGGCAAGAGTTACCTTGTGTTCGGTGGGGTGGATAGCACCGAGGAGGTCTATCGTAAGGTGGAAGAGATTAAGGCCGAGGATATTATGGCTGTGGCGCGAGATGTTTTGCCCACACTCTCCTCGCTTACCTATATATAATATGGTATCGCTATGAAAGAAGAACTCGAAAGATACATTCGCCTCCACTCCTCACCCGAGGATGCACTCCTGGCAGAGTTGGAGAGCGAGAGCAATATGCGTGTCGTACAGCCACAGATGGTGTCAGGGCACGTTCAGGGAAAATTCTTGGAGATGCTAACTCGTATGATTGTCCCTCGCAGGGTGCTCGAAATAGGCACCTTTACGGGCTACGCAACTCTCTGTTTTGCAGCGGGTATGCCCGAAGATGGGGTGATAGATACGGTGGAGATTGAAGATGAGTTGGAGGGCATACAGAGCGAGTTTTTTGCTCGTTCACCCTATGGATACAAAGTCCGTCGCCATACGGGCTCGGCACTCGATGTAGTGCCCGCGCTGGGGGAGTGTTATGACCTCGTATTTATTGATGGCGACAAGAGGGAATACCCCGATTATTATCGTATGCTGATGGAGGGTGGATTGGTGCACTCGGGCTCATATATTCTGGCCGACAATATCCTCTGGTACGGGAAGGTTACGGAGTCGAATATCAAACCCTCCGACCTGCAAACTCGTGGTATTGTGGAGTTTAACCGTATGGTACGCGAGGACGATAGGGTAGAGAATGTGATAATCCCCATCCGAGATGGAATAAACCTGATTCGCGTTAAATAAATTGAAAATTTTATAATAGGGAAGGTGTTACATCGCGACGGAGGGTCTGTCAAACACACGCCCTGCTACTCCGCAGCATCACCTCTAATTTAGGGGGGATAACCTTCCGTTCCTCGCGGGTATTAAAAAAGATACTCGTAAACAAAAAAGGGAAAAACCCTCTCATAAGTTAGGAGAGGGTCCGCGTAGCGGGGGTGAGGTCTGTTAAGTCTGTCTTGCCACGACTCATTGCAAGTGAGGCGGTTGGCATCTACCGCGCTTTATTGCGGGCAACCGAGTTGCCCGCTTTTCTTTGCCACTTTTGGTAGCAAAAGTGGCTCAAAAGCCACGCACGACATCTCTGGCGGGAGGGCGGAGCGCAAAGCCTAAAACAAACGCTACGCGGGCAAAGCATTTGCCGTCTTTGTTTTTTAACGCCTTTGTGCTCCGCCCTCGCCACGACCTCACAAGGAGGTCGCTT
>JAZOCT010000044.1:0-15556 GCA_045596685.1 Tidjanibacter sp.
AGGGAGTGTAGGGAGTGTAGGGAGTGTAGGGAGTGTAGGGAGTGTAGGGAGTGTAGGGCTCTCTCCCTAAACTCCCTAAATTCCCAAACTTCCCTAATAAATCTTCGGGGCGCACCATAACGGTGCGCCCCGCGACTATTGACGTTAGACGTTGGACGTTAGACGCAAAAAAGAGGAGAACTATTTGTTCTCCTCTTTTTTTCTGCCACTGCTCACCCACGCCAGCAGGAGGATACTTGCAGTGGCTACCAGCCCCGTATAGTTGCCCTCATAGTCGGGTGCAACAGCCATACTCTCTTGAAGTTGGGTGGCGGTGGTATGGGATGTGTGGGTGGCAAGCAGGGGACCACCTTTGAGTGTGCGTTCAATGGACCACTCCAAACCATCGGGGTGCGAGGAGGCGAGCATTGAGAGTCCACCGCCAATGATGAGCGCCGAGAGCGCAAAGCCCACAATCACCCCTCGGGGGTTGCAGACGAGGGCCTTGCCACGCCTCTTGAAACAATCCAGCATTGCCGGTTGGCGACTGCCAACAAGGGCGAGGATACCACCCGTAACTATGCCCTCCACAGCACCTATGGCAAGGTGAATGGGGAGCATAAAGCCCATAAATTCACCCACAGGAAGAGCACTTGTGCCCGAGAGTGAGTTCTCCAAAACCACAAACAAAGCCCCCAACTCGACGGCTACAACCGAGGAAACCATACCCGCAAAGAAGGTGCGTAGGGGTGAGGTGCCACTCCCGGCAATGGCGGAGTAGAGCAGTGGGTAGACCACCAAACAGCCGATGGCCGACATATTTATGATATTCCATCCGAGTGTCATAATGCCACCATCGGCAAAGAGGAGTGCTTGGAGGGTTACAACCCCCGCAAGGGTGAGAAAACCAAGCCATTTGCCGAGCATCGCTGCCAGCAGAATGCCACCAATGAGATGGCCACTGCACCCAACGTTACCGATGGCAAAGTTGAGCATCTGAATGGCAAAGACAAAGGCCCCGAGGGTGCCGGCAAGGGGGAGTTTTTCGCGCAGTGTCTCGCGCTTTACTTTGGAGATGGCAACGCCTATGAGTGTTGCCGCAACCACTCCGCCGAGAATCGCCATCTCGGGCGAGAGAAGATGATTAGGTGTGTGCATAACTTTGTGTCTGTGTTTTTTTATTGGTTTGACATATTGGTTGTTGGTGTATGCTTTTTGTGCCAATGGGTGTGGTCCACCTCCTCCTTGCCCTCAATGTGCAGCAGGGGCAACAAGAAGAGCCAAGTGGTGAGGCAGAAGGGGGCCGTGAGTGCAGGTAGCCCGAGGGGGTAGAGGAGGACATTCATTGCCGCTTGTGCAAAGATGGTTGTGATGGTCCCCACCACTGCCCAGAGTGCCGAGCGCCACGAGGGACGATAGAACACACACCCGAGGGCTATGGCGGTGAGGGCGGGCGAGAAGCCATACAACCCCGACTCCACAGCCACCTCGGAGGCCCCATAGAGCAGTGCTCCATAGGTGCCTATTCCCGAGCCGATGAGCGCCCAAAGTGCCGCCCAGGGGCTGGCAATGGCAAGCCCCACAACAAATAGCAACCCCGTAACCCAATCTCCGAGGAGCATAATCTGCCCCACACCACGCAACACCCACATTACCCCCTCCCAGAGGCTCTCGGGGCCCGAGGCCGAAAGGTCGTAGTGGTGGATGGCGGGGAGCATAGGGTGGGAGAGCGCCACCTCGTCGAGCCCCACAAGCACACGCGAGGCGGCCAGAAAGAGCCAAGTGCAGAGTACAAACGGGAAGGTGAAGGAATTGACCTTGTGTGTAGCCCCTATGCGGTTGAGGCCCTCGCGAACCCACGTTGTCATTGCCGACGAGAGCACAAGAGCCATCCACGAAAGTGGGGTGCTACCCAAAAAAGTCATCATCGCACATCCCACAAGGGTACCATTGAACCCCCATAGCCCCATCTGACCATCGTCGGTGGGAAGGCGGAGAATGTACCCCGTGAGGGTGGCAACCACAAGCCCCGTCAGGCCACCCACCGCCACCTCGGCGTGCCCACTTGCAATGGCACCCCAAAAGATGCCCGCAAGAAAGAGCACACCCGTTGTGGCATTGGGCTGAAACATCACCTGGGCAGGACCGCGCAGAAGAGTTTTCAGGTCGAAACTACGCGCCAAAGGCGCTTCGGATTTTTTCATTTTCAAATACTCCTATTCTTTTCAAGTTGTTTTTCTCATCGCCAGGGGAACTCCTCGGGGAGAGGCACTCCTTTGGCTTGTTGGCGCACAAGGGAACAGAGGTGGCGTATGGTGGCAAGCAGGTGCTCCGAAGAGCGACCCGAAAGGCGTATGGAGACTCCACATCCATCCCTCAAAAGCGAAATACTCATCCGCAAATCCTCCCCGACAAAGGGGGTAAGGTCTGCGTAGAGGGAGCGGCTGACCCCCTCGGGGGCAATCACAAGAACAGAGCCAAAGTGGGTGAAGTCCCCCAAAAGTGCCCACTCCGCAGGCGAATGGAGCCTCGGAATGAGCGACAGCGCCTCCCTCACCACAACCTCCCCACTCGGACGCGCCACAACCGTCGAGAGCGACAACTCATCGTAGGCGAACCGCTCACCGCTATGTAGCCTGCCACACGCCACCACCTCCGAGAAAAAGAGCACCGCCGAGGGTGCCACCACCACCTCTGTTGTGGCGTGGTAGCGCGAGTGGGCACAGGGGATGATGGGGCGAGGGAGCCATTCGAGGTAGGCCCCCTCTTCGAGGGTGATACGTTGGCGTAGGCGCGAGGAGTCCTCCTCCATTGGGGAGATGATGGTGGCAGCCCCCGTAGAGATGTGGGCCATAGCCCCCGCACCCAACTCCACATCCACCAAGTAGCGGTCACCGTCGAGATTGGGACCCCCCGAGGAGAGAATGTAGATGCACGCAAGCGAGGGTAACTGCTCGTCGAAGTAGAGCGCCTGTTGGACAATCATCGGCACCTTGCGGTGGAGGTGGCGTAGGATAGTCTTACCATTGCCATCCACCTCAAAGCCCATCTCCAAGAGGCCATATTTGCCCTGTGTGGGTGTCATACCGCCTCGCTACTCTCGAAGAGTACCATCTTGCCAATCAAATCCAAAAGTTCCTCGATGCCCTCTCCCGTAAAACAGTTTGTGAAGACAAAGGGCTTTCCTCCACGCATCATACGCGAGTCGTGGCGCATAACCCCCAAATCGGCACGAACATAAGGAGCAAGGTCTATCTTGTTGATGACCAGAATGTCGCTCTGTGAGATGCCGGGGCCGTCTTTGCGGGGAATCTTATCGCCCGCAGCCACGTCGATGACGTAGATGAAGAAGTCTACGAGTGCGGGTGAGAAGGTGAGGGTGAGGTTGTCGCCACCCGACTCAATGAAGAGTATGTCGGTGTCGGGAAACCGCTCCTCCATCTCCTCCACAGCCGCCAAATTCATAGAGGGGTCCTCGCGCACAGCGGTGTGGGGACAAGCCCCCGTTTCGACTCCTGCGATGTGGTCCTCGGCGAGTGTCCCTCGGAGGATGCGACGGACGTGTTGTGCATCTTCGGTGGTCACGATGTCGTTGGTGATGATTACCACCTTCCACCCTCGCGCCAAAAGGCGGGGGGTGAGGGTCTCGATGAGGGCCGTTTTGCCCGAACCTACGGGCCCTCCAATACCTATTCGGCAGGTGTTCTTGTGGTGTGTGTGCATAGTTGCGTCTGTTTGGTTGTGCTAATTCATAAACAATCTGCCCTTGCCCTTCTCGTGGAGCGAGGTGGCGAGTTCGAGGGTGGGGGCAAAGGAGGTCATATCCTCCAAAGTGAGCGAGCCATAGTTGTCGTAGAGCCCGTCGCAGAGTGACGATAGACGGTAGATAATCTGCTGGGAGGTGTAGTGCGATAGGCGCATAAGCCTCATAGCAGCCGAGAGGGTGGTGTTGGCCACGCCATAGAGGTGGGCGGCATAGAGCGCACGCTCCTCCACACCCAAAACCACCCCGGAGGCAGCCTGCACAATGGGATAGGTGCCAATCGTCACCCCATCCTTCACCCACTCCAAGAGGTTGAGAGAGAGGGGTGTGGGTGCAATTGAGTGGAGCAGGTCGGCGAGTCGTCGGCCCATTCTTGTGGTCATCACTCGCGCCTCCTCACTCGCTTTTGTGGCGTAGAGGCGGTGGTCGGCATCCACCAAGCGTGCATAGTCGCCCAAAGAGGCGGCACGAAAACTCTCCAAAAGGGCTATGCCGTCGCACTCGGCAGTGGCGTGCAACACCCCCTTGATGTACTCTTCGAGCGAGGGAATGTCGCACACTATTCCGCTCTCCACCGCGCCCTCCAAACCCATAGAGAACGAAAACGAACCCACAGGAAGGGCGCTGTCGGAGAGCCACGCAAGGCGAAAGAGAGAGATGAGGGTCGAGGTGTCGCTACACATATTCCGAGAGGGTGTGAGGGTGGTTGTGGGAGTGTGGCGAGTGGCTCTGCGGAGCGGTGGAGCCAAATAGGGTCCTAATCTCCGAAGGGGTGAGGAAGGGTACAATCTCGCTACCCGGGCGGAAGGAGAACCCTATGCCCTCGAAGTTGTAGGTGTGCATAACACCCAGCATAACCTTCCTATCAACCGTCAGCGGAACCATAAGGCTCTCGCCCCTGACCAGCGCTGCCCAATGTTGGTTGCCGATGGCGTGTCCGAGTTCTATGGCTGTGGCTATGGCCTCGGAGTGGGAGCGCTGGGAGAGCGACGAGAGGTCGATAATCATCACATCGCCCAAGCGTAGGCGCACAACAGAGGCGCTATTGGAGTCGGAATCGTAGGCTATGATGTCGCCATCGGAGAGCCTCACGCCGCGCTCGAAAGCCATAGCGTAGGGCTTCCCACTCGTACCCACAGCCAATAGACGGCTCTTCTGGGCATTCCATTGGTCGAGTTCGATGTAGTCGATGTTGGACTTTTGGAGTCGTGGTTGCCACTCGGGGGAGTGGATGTTGCCGAGAATTGTTCTGTAAATTTCCATAAATATAAAGTGTGTTTTTCTATGAGAACCAATAGAGTTGCCCGAGGGCGAAGGAGCCGGCGGGGGTGAGGTCTATCTCCTTGCCATCGACCCGTACCTTGAAATTCTCGGGATTGACCTCAATGAGGGGTGTTTGGTCGTTGAGGAGCATATTGCCCTTTGTGAGTGAGCGAGTGCCTTGTACCGCCATAAGGTTCCTTTGGAGCCCCAAGCGACGCTTGATGTCACTATCGAGTGCCGCTCGTGAGGTGAAGGTCCAACAGGTGGCAGCAAGTGCACCACCAAATGCACCAAACATCGGACGATAGATGATAGGCTGGGGCGTGGGGAGCGAGGCGTTGGGGTCACCCATCAGCGACCAGGCAATCATTCCGCCCTTGATGACCATCTTGGGCTTGGCTCCGAACATCGCGGGCTCCCAGAGCACCAAATCGGCAACCTTGCCCACCTCCACCGAACCAAACATCGAGTCGATACCAAAGGTTATGGCGGGGTTGATGGTCACTTTTGCGAGGTAACGACGCACGCGGAAGTTGTCGTTTCCTTCGGCATCCTCGGGGAGTTTCCCGGTGCGATTTTTCATATAACAGGCCATCTGCACCGCCCTCATATAACTCTCTCCCACACGACCCATTGCCTGTGAGTCCGACGAAATCATCGAGAGAACACCCCTGTCGTGGAGAAAGTTCTCGGCAGCCTGCGTGGAGGGGCGCACCCTACTCTCGGCAAATGCCACATCGGAGGGAATCTTGGGGTTGAGGTTGTGGCACACCATAATCATATCGAAGAGTTCCGCCTGCGAATTGATACCATAGGGGAGGGTGGGGTTGGTCGAGGAGGGAAGTACGTTTCTCTCGCTTGCCACCCTCATAAGGTCGGGAGCGTGACCACCACCCGCCCCCTCGGTGTGGTAGGTGTGGATGGTCCTACCATCAATGGCAGCAATCGTATCCTCCACATAGCCACCCTCGTTGAGAGTGTCGGTGTGGATGGCCACCTGCACATCGTAGTAGTTGGCCACTCGCAGGGAGGTGTCGATGGCTTTGGGGGTTGAGCCCCAATCCTCGTGGACTTTGAGCCCCATCACTCCTCGCTCAATCTGCTCCGCGATGGGCTCCCAAGTGGAACAGTTGCCCTTGCCGAGAAAACCAAAATTCACGGGGATGTTTTCAACGCTTTGCAACATCCTATCAATGTTCCAATTACCCGAGGTTATGGTCGTGCCATTGGTGCCATCGGTGGGACCTATACCTCCCCCAATGAGGGTTGTGATGCCCCCCGAGAGTGCCGCCTCGGCCTGTTGGGGCGAGATGACGTGAACGTGCCCATCAATACCTCCTGCGGTGAGAATCAGGTGCTCGCCACTGATGGCATCGGTGGCGGCACCGGTGACCATTCCGCGCGTTACGCCATCCATAGTGTTGGGGTTGCCCGACTTGCCTATGCCAGCAATCTTGCCATCCTTGATGCCCACATCGGCCTTCACAACCCCCAGAACAGCGTCGATAATCGTCACATTGGTGATGACCAAATCGAGGGCTCCGCTCGCACTCGTGGCGGTATTGTCGAGCCCCATACCATCGCGTAGGGTCTTACCCCCACCGTAGATTACCTCGTCGCCCGCCTCGCCACGCAAGTCGCGCTCAATCTCCACCCAGAGGGATGAGTTAGCCAAACGGATTTTGTCGCCCACAGCGGGACCATAGAGGTCGTTGTGTTGTTTTCGAGATATTTTTGCCATAAACTTTACTATTCCTTTTTTGTTGTTTTATATCCGCGTTTTTTAGCCCTTTTGAGCGCTTTTGCGTAGGTGGGGTAGTAGGTGGGGGCGCTCTCTCCACCCGCAAAGCCCTCCACCAAGCCACCAAAGCCTATGATGCGACACTTGCCACCAAAGGGGACTATCTCCACACTCTTCTCCTCCCCCGGCTCGAAACGTATGGCGGTGGTGGCGGGGATGTTCAGGTGATAACCAAAGGCCTCACCCCTATCGAACTCCAAAAAACGATTGACCTCGAAGAGGTGAAAGTGGCTACCCACCTGTACGGGCCTATCGCCGGTGTTGCGAATGGTTAGTTTGCGCACTTTTTTGTTGGCGTTGTACTCTATGTCGCCATCGGCAAAAACCACACCCCCGACCACTACGGCTGGGGCGCATTTTGTTGTTTTGTAATCCTTTTCCATACTCATTACTACTTTATGGGGTTGTGGATGCTCACAAGGCGGGAACCGTCGGTAAAGACAGCCTCCACCTGCAAGAGTCCAATCATATCGGCCACCCCCTCCATCACATCCTCGCGGGTGAGGGCCTTCGCCGCGTCGGTCATAACCTCCTCCACACTTTTGCCCTCTCGGGCTCCTTCCAGAGCACACGAGGTAATGTAGGCAACAGCCTCGGGATGGTTGAGTTTCAATCCTTTTGCTTTCCTCCTTTCGGCAATCATTCCCATTGCAAGGAGCGTCAGTTTGTCTTGTTCTTTCGGTGTCAAATGCATAAAAATTACTATTGATTGTCTAATATCCACCCTTCAACTTGCAAATCTCTTGCCACTCTACTGCACAAAAGGCACTATCTTTGTACCCTATGAGTGTCGAACCAATATAGAAAAAACAGTATGTTGAAAATGATGTTTATTGCCGGATGTGGCGGTTTCGTGGGGACCGCACTCCGTTTTCTCACAGGCAAACTTTGTGCCCACATCCATCTGGGAGATTTTCCGTTGGGGACCTTTGTGGTCAATGTGGTGGGTAGTCTGCTCATCGGCATACTCTTCGGATTGGCAGAGGGTCGCGGGGTGCTCTCCCCAACAATGAGCGCGCTACTCGTGACGGGGTTTTGCGGAGGATTCACTACCTTTTCAACCTTTGCCGACGACATCTTTCTGCTGTTGCAGAAGGGGCAGTGGTGGATGTTTGCGGGCTACCTCTTTTTAAGCATCCTCTTGGGTGTGTTGTGCGTGTGGGCAGGGCGTAGTATGGTAAGGTAACACCTCCCACACTCCACATCTCGAATCTTGCCCTATTGGAGATTGAAGGTCACTTTGAGCATTGCTATCGTCTGGCGGCTCTGGGCGGCAAAGACGCGATGGAGGGCGGGTTGGAGGTTGAAGCCGCGCCAGGGAAACGAGTAGGTCACCTCCAACTGCGTCTCGTAGCCACCACGATAGAGCCCGCGAGCGAGCATTAGGCCTATGTAGTCCTCTTTGCGGAAGAGGTTGCTACACACCAATGCCCCACCACCATAGAGGTCACAGTCGCTCTGCGGGGCCCACGCACCGTGAAAAATCATATAGAGTTGCTGACCTCCTGCCCACCTTCCGAGGGGCTGTTCGACGAGTGTCCACATCGAGGCGCGCGAGGATTTGGTGCGTTTCCCTTGTGCGAGGGTGTGGGCTGTGGGGGCGTGGCCAAAGGTGGCACCGAGGGTGTAGGTGCCCAAATAGTCCTCATTGTTGCCCGTATAGCCCACCTCACCAATCATAAACACTCCATCGCGCCCGAGGTTCACCCTAAAAAGGTCGCTCCAACGCTCCGAAGCAACTCCATCGTAGAGAGATAGTTTGAGGCTCCACGCACGCGAAGGATGCCACTCGGCGTGGAGGGCCATAGCCGACTTGGGAGCGTCGGCAACCACAAAGTTGGTGGCAATCGATGGAAATAGTCCGTTCATAGCCGAGGTGAAAACGGAGTTCCAGGGGGTGTCGAAGTAGTCTTTGCCGAGGTTGCGGATGCCGGCAAAGAGGGTAACTTTGCCATCGGCGAGCCTCTGGTTCAGACCGAAGGCCATCAGCGCCAGCGTCGATGGCGAGTCCTCAATGGCGGAGAAGAGGTGGAGGTTGTCGGCAACGCCACTCTTGCCCAACTCTTGTCGTAGGTTGGCAACAGCCAGAAGGTCTACACAAAGAGAACCCTCGCGCCATAGTCCAAACTCATAATCGACATTCAGCAGTGTCACCCAGTTGGCAATGCCTGTTGTGGCATTCCACAATCCCTCGGTGGTGAGGGCTACCGAGTGGTCAATATTTTGGGACTTGACGTAGGGTGTGGCGCCCCAAATGGCCACAAGTAGAATAAGAAGTCTTTTCATAATAAAAAATGGAATAAAGTTCGCGACAAGGCTTGCAAACTTTATTCCACTTTTTGTCTAACGTCTAACGTCGCAAATGCGAGTAAGCGAGGGCAGAGGCTGCTTGCAGACTATGCCGAGCGTGAGCATTTTAGAGCAGACGCAGTCTGGTCAAATGGTGCGGGCTCGTCACTGCGAGCCCGAGGAGTAGATATTAGACCTCAATAATTAGAATCCAATCTTCACACCGAGGTAGGCACTGCGGGGTTGGAGGGGACCGTAGACATAGCCCGAGTCGCGGTCAGCACCCTGGTCGAAGTCGCTCTGATAGGAGTTGAAGATGTTCTTCACGCCACCAAAGAGTTCGAGGTTGGCATCCGTATAGAGGCGGATGTTGTAGCCCACACGCACACCCATATCGAAGAACGATTCGGTAATCTCGGCAACATCCTCGGCAATCCAACCCGCGTAGTGTTGCACCAACATCGAGCCCGTATAGTTACCCGTCACATCCACACTCAAATTCTTTACAGGACGCAACATAAGGGTCATATAGCCATAGTGGTCGGGGGTGCGGAACATACGCATCTCGGCAGGGGCGGTTTCGCTCCATTGCTCGGCCTCCATATAGCGGCTACGCTGGAAGGTGAAGCCCGCCTGCAACTCGCAGTTGTAGCCAAACATAGCCCTACCTTCCAAATTCAGACCACTGACCGTAGCACCCGAACCATTGTACCTCTCCTGCACAGCCACACCCTTATCGTCGTGGCCAATCTCGCGCAGAGCAAATACATCCGAAAGGGTGGTGTGGAAGGCCTCGGCAACAATGTTGAGCGCCATATTACTGAACGATGCGGAGTACTCCACCGAGGCACTCAACGACGAGGAACGCTCCACCTTCAAATCCTCGGCAAGTTGGATTCTGGTGCGCTCGCCACCCACAATGGCAATGTGCAAATCCTCGTCATAGGCCTGGGGCGCACGATAGCCCTCGGCATACGAAAGGCGCAGGCTCCACTCGCCGGTGGGGTTGTAGCGCAGGTTGATACGGGGCGAGAAGATTGGCTTCTCAACAAGGTTGTGTTTGTCCAAGCGACCACCAACAAGTATCGACATCCTCTTGTTCTTCCACTCATTCTGGAAGTAGGCACCATAGATATTGGCAATCTGTTTCGTGTCAATATCGTAGCCCACCGAGGTGTCGTGGAGGTCGTTGTGGCTCATCTCCACACCTGCGGTCAGTTCGGCAGGCAGGAAGAGGAGTTCCTCGAAGGAGTGGATATACTGCACACCCGAAGAGGCGGTCAGGTCGTGGGTGCGACCATAGGCGTTGGGGTCCTGATAGGCACCGTAGTAACTGCTCCTGGCGGTATTCTGGAAGGCACCATAGATATTCACGCGGTTGGTGTAGGTGGGGTCCGACCAATCGAAGGTGAGGCTACCGCCATCAATCGTGTGGTCGGCCTGCTCACAAACCATCGACTCGTGTTGGGGCTTATCGAGAGCGTCGCCACCACGACGATAGTCCTTGATGCGGTGGTACTGTGCCGTAATGCGCGAGTAGGGACCCGTGCGGAAGTAACTCCTCATACCGAGGGCCTCCGAAGAGGTCGTAAGAATCTCCGTGAAACCATCACCATCGTGGTCGTAGCCATCACCCGTACGGCTCTGGGCAAAGACACTGATGGCCGCCCTACGGCTTGCCGAAACGAGCGACGCATTGAGGGTTGTGGAGTTCTCCATCGCTCCCGTAAGACCTATGGAGGTGGTCGTGTGGCTCATCTCCGCAAGGCTTGTCTTGGGCTCTTTGGTGATGACATTGATGGTGCCACCAATGGCGCTCGAACCATACAGGGCCGAACCACCACCGCGCATAACCTCCACGCGCTCAATCATATTGGCAGGTATCTGCTCCAAACCATAGACACCCGTAAGCGAGGAAAATAAGGGATGGGAATCGACCAAAATCTGGGAATACTTACCATCCAAGCCGTTGATTCTCACTTGTGGAAAGCCACAGTTCTGGCAGGTGTTCTCAACCCTCACACCCGGTTGGAAGGTAAGGCCACCCGCAAGCGACTGCGAAGCCACTCTGTCGAAGAGTTCGGAGCCGATGACACTCACAAGCGAAGGGGCCTCTTGTTTGAGCCTCTCGCTGCGGCTACTTGTCACCACCACCTGCTCCATCATCAGGGGCATTGTCTCGATGGCGAAGTCCAACTCCACAGTCTCACCCTTCTTGATGGTGACCTCTTTGCTGGCGCTCTTGTAGCCCACAGCCTCCACCACTACATTATATGTGCCCGCGCGTAGGTTGCGCAACAGAAAGTGGCCCGTAGCATCGGTGGTCGTACCCGTAGGGGTACCCTCCAATGAGACGGTGACATAGGCGAGGTGCTCACCTGTGGTGGCATCGACAACGTGACCAAAGAGGTGGGCATCGGTAGGGGTCTGTGAAATGGCACTTGTGGTGGGGGGAATGGTGGCAAAAATAGCCATAGGAAGTGCGCACAAGAGTGCAAGGAGGGTGAAAAATCTTCTCATCTATCTTTGGGTGTTAAAATTTATCTTTTTTTGACGGTGCAAAAGTAATGTGAAAACCACGCACACACAATACTCACTTTTTGCGATTTTTCGCCGATGGGCACAAAAAACTACCACCCTTCATTAATCAAAGGGTGGTAGTTCTGATTTCGAAAACGCTCTGCGGACTACTTCACAGCCACACAATCAATCTCCACGAGCGCACCTTTGGGAAGGGCTGCAACCTCATAGCAGATACGCGCGGGTTTGTCGCCCGTAAAGTACTCTGCATAAACAGCGTTCATAGCGCCGAAGTCGGAGATGTGCTGCAACAATACGGTGGTCTTCACAACATCGTTGAAAGTGTAGCCTGCCTCTTTGAGAATGGCACCAAGATTGTCGAGCGATTGGCGGGTCTGCGCCTCCACACCCTCGGGCATCTCGCCGGTGGCGGGAACAAGGGGCAACTGACCGGATGCGTAGAGCGCACCACCAGCCTCAATAGCCTGCGAATAGGGACCTACGGCTGCGGGAGCCTCGGGAGAACAAATAATACGTTTCATAGGAATCTCTGTTTTTTATTGATTAGTGTTTCTAATTCTGCCACAAATGTATATCTTTGTGGCGAAACAAACAAACGCAAAAGAATGAAAAAGTCACTTATCATCACCCTCGGAGTCGTAATGATGACACTTCTTATGGCCTCCTGTTGCCCCTGTCGCAAGGCTTCGAACAAAAACCACAAAGCACTCAAAACCACCGAATGGACCCTCGTTCAGATGGATGGAAAGAATATTACCGAGGCTTTCGGCACCGAAGATTGCCCTCGTCTTATCTTGGCCGAGGATGGCTCCTTTGGCGGCTATGGCGGCTGTAACTCTATGGGCGGACAATACACCATCACTCCCAGCGAGTTGCCCTCGCAGAAGGAGATTTCGGGTAGCATCAAATTTGGTGATGCATTTGCCACCAAACGTATGTGCCCCAATGACCGTTTGGAGATGGCATTTTTTGCCACCCTCGCAAAGATTGATTCCTACACCATTGAGGCGAGCAAACTCTTCCTCTTCGCCAGCGGAGAGTTGAAGTTGGTGTTTGATGCTAAATAGCGTTTTCCCGAGTAGAAGAGCAATTTGCGAGCCCGAAAGGAGCAAGAGTTACAGGAAGCACAAGAGTTACAGGAATTACAAGAGTTCTAGGAGTTCTGGGAGTTCTAGGAATTCTAGGAATTTCTTGTTGCTCTTGTTCTTCTTGTTTTTTATGACTTATAAATTAACTCTCAACTTTCAACTTTTTCTCGGGTATTAAAAAAGATACTCGTGCCCAAAAACAGACCTCACCCGCCCTGCGGGCACCCTCTCCTAACTTATGAGAGGGTTTCCCCCCCCCTTTGTTCTTGGGTATTAAAAAAGATACCCGAGAACAACAGGGGGGCAGATAACTGACAACTGATGGCTAAATTGCTAAAAATCAAAAAATTTTGAATTTTGAATTTTGAATTTTGAATTTAATCTGTATCTTTGTGCGCTTCTTTCCCGCGTATGTGTGCGAGGGAAAGTCTATAAATAAAGTCTAACTTTTTAATTATTAAAAACTTAACACAATGGAAAACAACAAAAAAGTAGCCAACGAGAATTTCGATTGGACCGCTTATGAGACCGATGCCGAACTCTACGGTAATCTTACCAAAGAGCAGGTTGCTGCACAGTACGACGAAACCGTACAGAAAGTTCACGCAGGTGAGGTCGTTGAGGGCGTAGTTACCTCTATCAACAAACGTGAGGTAGTCGTAAACATTGGCTACAAATCGGACGCTATCATCCCCGTTACCGAGTTCCGCTACAACCCCGAACTCGCAATCGGTGAGAAAGTAGAGGTTTATGTAGATAGCACCGAGGACAAAAAAGGTCAGCTCGTTCTTTCGCACAAGAAAGCTCGTCAGCTCAAAAGCTGGGACCGCGTTAATCAGGCTTTGGAGAACGACGAGATTATCAAGGGCTTCATTAAGTGCCGCACCAAAGGCGGTATGATTGTAGACGTATTCGGCATCGAGGCATTCTTGCCCGGTAGCCAGATTGACGTTAAGCCCATCCGCGATTACGATATTTACGTTGAGAAAACTATGGAGTTCAAGGTTGTTAAAATCAACCAAGAGTTCCGCAATGTTGTTGTTTCGCACAAGGCTCTCATCGAGGCCGAGCTCGAACAGCAGAAACAGGAGATTATGTCGCGCTTGGAGAAAGGTCAGATTCTCGAAGGTACCGTTAAGAACATCACTTCCTACGGTGTATTCGTTGACCTCGGTGGCGTAGACGGTCTCATCCACATCACCGACCTTTCGTGGGGTCGCGTAAACCGTCCCGAGGAGATCGTTGCTCTCGACCAGAAGATCAACGTTGTTATCCTCGACTTCGACGACCAGAAGAAGCGTATCGCTCTCGGTCTCAAACAGCTCACCGCTCACCCCTGGGAGGCTCTCGATGCAGACCTCAAAGTGGGCGACAAGATTAGCGGTAAGGTTGTGATGATGTACGACTACGGTGCATTCGTGGAGGTTGCTCCCGGTGTTGAGGGCTTGATTCACGTTTCGGAGATGTCTTGGAACCAGCACCTCCGCTCCGCACAGGAGTTTATGAAAGTTGGCGACCAGATTGAGGCTGTTATCCTCACCCTTGACCGCGAGGAGAGGAAGATGTCGCTCGGTATCAAACAGCTCACTGCTGATCCCTGGGAGGCTATCGAGGAGCGTTACCCCATCGGTTCGCGCCACACCGCAAAAGTTCGTAACTTCACCAACTTTGGTATCTTCGTTGAGATTTCGGAGGGTATCGACGGCCTTGTACACATCAGCGATTTGAGCTGGACCAAGAAGATCAAACACCCCGCAGAGCTCACTCAACTTGGCGCAGACATCGACGTTATCGTTCTCGGTATCGACAAAGAGAACCGTCGTTTGAGCCTCGGCCACAAGCAGTTGGAGGAGAACCCCTGGAACGAGTTTGAGGCACAGTTTGCAGTTGATTCGGTACACGAGGGTAAGGTTATCGAGGTGAACGACAAGGGTGCAGTTGTTGCTCTTGGCGAGAACGTAGAGGGCTTTGCTCCTGCAAAACAGATCGTGAAAGAGGATGGCACCACCGCCAAAGTAGGTGATGTTCTTCCCTTCAAGGTTACTGAGTTCTCGAAAGTGACCAAACACATCAGCCTTTCGCACACTCGCGTATTCGAGGAGGCTAAACGTGCCGAGGAGAATGCCGCAAAAGCAGAGCGTCGTGCTGCTGCCGAGGCTACCAAATCGACTGTTAAGAAAATCAACGCCCAGGTAGAGAAGACCACTCTTGGTGATTTGACTGATCTTGCGGAGTTGAAGGCTAAACTTGAAGCCGAGCAGAAGTAAAAATGCACATAAGCGGCGTCTTTGGCGCCCAACTGCGAAAAACCACCTCCTCATTTACGAGAGTAAACTGCGGAGGTGGTTTTCTTGTGGTCTAAAATCCGCTCACTTATATGCATTTTTTACGTCTAACGTCAAACGTCGCGGGCGTGTGTTTTACGGACCTCACCCGCCCTTCGGGCACCCTCTCCTAACCCAGGAGAGGGAATAAAATAACCCTCCCATAAGTTAGGGGAGGGTCCGCGTAGCGGGGGTGAGGTCTGTCAAGCCTCCCCTACGATAGGGGAGGTTTGGAGGGGTGGTCGTAATTGTGCTCGGTGTCCCCACCGAGCAGTCCGCGTAGCGGGGGAGAGGTCTGTTTTTTTTGCACGGGTATTAAAAAAGATACCCGAGAACAAAAGGGGGCGGAGGTGAGGCGCAGATGAGAAAGTTGGCATCTACCACGCTTTATTGCGGGCAACCGAGTTGCCCGCTTTTCTTTGCCACTTTTGGTGGCAAAAGTGGCGCAAAAGCCACGCACGACATCTCTGGCGGGAGGGTGGAGCACAAAGTCTAAAACAAACGCTAC
>JAZOCT010000045.1:0-24410 GCA_045596685.1 Tidjanibacter sp.
GTAAAGCAAAAGTAACACCGATGTAACATTTCGTTTTGTGAGGCTTCGGGGCTGTCAATCTCTCTAACTCTTTGATAACTAAATAGGTTATATCTCTATACTCCTCTATACTGTTATACACATTTCGTTTTTACCCCCGTAGAAGACTTGGGCCTTGGTTGCAGTAGCTGCAATGGGGCTCACCGCCTGCCAGAACGATTTTGAGGAGCAGATTGAGGCAAAAGACTCTGTTGTTGTAACCTTCGTTGCCGACTCGGCAGAGAGCCGTACTTCGGTTGATACTTCGGGCGATGATAAGCCCGTATTCTCGTGGGACGCAGATGAAACTTTCGCAGTTTTGGAACAGACCGACAAACTCGCAGGGGCAACCTCTGTGGAGTTTGCCAAAGACGAAGAGAGTGGCACAGCAACCATCACTGCCACCTTTGACAACAACTCTGGTAAGGGTGCGTATAGGTACGTTACCGTTTATCCCGAGAGTGGCTATGTGGAGGCCGAGAGCATCGAGAGCGCAACTTTGTCTGTATCGGCCAACCAGACTATGTATAGCGCGGGTACCTACGACCCCAACGCCGACCTTATGGTTTCGATGGTTGTGGAGGCTACCGAGCAGCCCACCGAGGTGCAGCCTGTGCGCTTCACCCGCTTGGTGGCTGTTGCCGAGATGACACTCAAAAACTTTGAATTGGAAGATGGCGACGTTATCAAGAGCGTGACTTTCACTGCCGAGGGTAAGACCATTGCAGGTACCATCACCTCCAACCTCACCGCTCCCTACGAGGGTTTCGAGGCAAAGGCAGGTGTTAGCAGTGTGAGTGTTGACATTCCCGAGGAGGGCTTTGATTCGAAGGTCTATTTCACCCTGCTTCCCACTACTCTCGCAGAGGGCGAAAAATACACTGTTGCTATTGTTACCGAGAAGTACCTCTATGCAAAGACTGGCGAGATTCCCGAGGGTAAATCGCTTGCATTTGAGGCTGGTAATGTTACCCGCTTTGGTGCGAATATGTCGGGTGTTGCCAAAGGCGACAAGTGGGTACTCGTTAGGGACGCTTCCGAACTCAATTCGGGTGACGTTGTAACTTTCGCTGCGAAGAACTCCAATCGCGTTATGGGTTGTACATACAGTGGCAGTTATCCCTATGCATCGTATACCGAAATCATCAAAGTAGGTGATTACCTCTATCACCCCATTGAAGTGAATGCAAACAATCAAAGGATTCAGCATCTTGTTCTTGCAAGTCGTGGCGAAGGCTTTGATATTTACAATGGCGTAGATTATGATGGTGATAGTAAAACGGGATATCTTTATGCTTCAAATTCATCTCACACGAGTTTTACTTCTGGATATCTCAAATTGCAGGCATATCCCGACAACAACACATTGTTCTACATCTCCATTGCTGATAATGGTGTAGCCACAATTCAAGCAAAAGATAGCGAGTATACGAACAATTGTGTGAGGTATTATAATAACAGTTCTTATCACTATTTCCAACTTTGGAATGAGATTACCGATGAGACAGCCGTTTGCCTCTACAAACTTGAAGGTGCAGAGCCCGCTGAAATTCCTGTCCCCGGTGCCAACATCACTGTATCGAATAGCAGCACTGCTCTGGTGATTGAGAAAGAGGGCGTGCAGGAGGAAACCCATCTCGAAAAAGTGACCTTCAACTACGTTGGTGATTGGGATATCGAAGTATCTGCAAAAGAGAGAGATAGTGAGGAGGTTGCCGATTGGCTCACCCTTACTTATGAAAACAGCGCTATTACCTACACTGTTAAGGCAAACGAGGGCATAGTACGTTACGCAACCGTTACCATCACCGCAACTCACGCTGGTGAGGATGATATTGTGAAATCCTTTGAGGTTGTTCAGAAAGGTGCACCCCAGGAAATCTCGCTCGCAGAGTTTGTGGGACTCTCTGCGGATCCCAATGTTGAGTACATCATCACCGGTAGAATCTCATCTTTGGCTACATCGAAAAACGGCACTTATAAGATTACAGATGGCACTAACGAAGCATCCATTTCCTATCTCTACCAAGAGGGTAATGTTAACGCTGTGTATGAAAATATTGACCTGAAAGTGGGCGATGTTATAACCGTTTGCACCGCTTCCACCGGTAGCGGAAAGGGTGGTAGCAGTTCTGCCCACGCTATCTATAAGGGTTACTACAATATCTCGGTAGAGGAGCCCGCAGAGGTTGCCTATACTGGTGGAAATGCAACCATCACAATCAATAAGGTAGGTACTTTGATTCCCGAGGAGGAATTTGGAGGCGATCTTGATGTTGAAAGCGATGTTGCAACCCTTACTCTTCCCGAGGGTGATAGCACCGAGGCTACCGTAACTTTCACCCAGAATAATGGCTATGCTCGTCAGGCTGTGGCTACCCTTACCTACGGTTTGGCAACAATTGACGTGACTATCGTTCAGAGCCCCAACACCGATCCTCTCAAAAAAATGAATTGGGTTCTTGTTGAGGATGCAAGCACACTCAAAGAGACCGACATTGTGGCTATCGTAGCACAAGATTACGATAAGGCTTTGAGTACTACCATAGCGAGCAGCAGGCGTAGTGCTACCGACGCAACCAAAGTGGGCAAATACCTTGTTCCTTCCAACGCAAATGCTATTCAGGAGTTTGTTTTGGTAAATGGTACAGAGAGTGGTACTTTCGCATTCTACGATGAGGCAAACGAGGGCTTTATTGCCTCCACAAGTACCTCTACGGGCTCTTCCGCCAAACTCTTGAATCAAGCGTTCAATGACGAGAATAGTTCCTACAAGGTTACAATCACCGAGGGCGTAACAACTATCGGTAATGTGGCAGGTACCTATTCTACCAATGTGATAACTTACAGCACTTCATATAATTTTTATAGTGCTAAAACCGCAAGTAAAGCAGTATGCCTCTATCGTCTTGTAGGTGTTTCGGGCACCGTTCCCGTAGTGAAAGCCGACGTGACAGCCAATAATGTTACAATTTCCGAGGATGCAACTGCAGTCGAAACGCCTATTAACACGGTTGTGTTCAACTATGTTGATGGTTGGAATTTCAGTGTTGAGGAGAGTGCCGATTGGCTCACCGTTGCTTATGACGAGGAGAATACTTGCCTCACCTATACTGCCACAGAGAATACCGGCGTGGTTCGCGACGCAACTGTTAGAATCATTGCAAGCAGGGACGGACAGGATGATATCGAATGGACTTTCACAATTCTCCAAAAGGGTGCTCCTATGGAGGTTTCAATTGAGGAGTTCTTGACCAAAGAAGTAAGTGCTGATATCGTATACAAACTCACAGGTAAAGTCAAAACTATTTCAAATTCAAATAGCGGTACATATACCCTTGAGGATGGGAACGGTAATAATACCGTAGAGATTCGCTATCTCTACTTCGAAGGAGGCACCCAAAAGGTATATGACAGCGATGTTCTTAAAGTAGGTGATATCGTTACCGTTAATGCGGTGGTCGCTACCAAGGGTAGTGTTGGTGGTAGTAGTGTAAATCGCGCCATCTACAAAGGTCGTTACAGAGTGGATGCAACTGCTGGTGCGGTTGGTTCCGAGGGTGGCACTGCAACTATCAATGTTTCGGTAAACAAAGATGGTGTAATTGATGCGCCTACAACTATTAGTAGTTCCGAGGTTAGCGCAGATGGAGTTACCTACTCTTTCACCGATAATAACGATGGTACAGCAACCGCAAATCTTACTTTTACTGCAAATACCACCAATAATGTTCGTAGCGCAAGTGTGACCTTCACCGCTGGTATGTATTCCACCTCTATTACCGTTATGCAGGATGTTGCTCCTGCAACGAAAGCAGGTGGATGGTGGTTGGTTTTGGATGCCGATGAGTTGCAGGCAGGCGACCAAATAATCATTGCCGCTACGGGTATGGATTATGCAATCAGTACAGCCACAAATTCTACTGTTCGCAAACCTGTTGCTATCACCAAGAATGGCGGCGCACTCGAAAATGTAAGTGAGTCGGTACAGCAGTATGCGCTCGAAATCGATGCAAATGATCTGTATTCATTCAAAGGTACGCTCGGTACTGATGCAAATAAATACATCTACGCAGCAAGTTCATCGTATAACTATATGAAGGTAAGTAGCACACTTGATAATAATGGCAGGTGGACAATTGCAATTGAGCCCGACGGTACAGCAACTATTATTGCGCAGGGCACCTACACTCGTAATGTTATGCAGTATAACAACAAGGCTACATCGGAGCCTAATTTCTACTGTACAGATGGTTCGCAGGGTGCAGTTTGCCTCTACAAGTACTACGAGTAGTGTTATTTTCTTGAATAAAATTTGCGAAGTGATATGAAATTCGTGAAACATTTGGCTCTGATGGCTATGGTGGCATTCGCCACCATAGCGCTCGGAGCGTGTGAGGAGCCCGACAACGGCAAAGAGCAGGGCAAAAACCCTAACCTCAATCACAACCTCACACTCACAGTCGATATAGAGAGCATCACAACACAAACCGCAAAGGTGAAGGTTACTCACGATGGCTCCTCGACCGACACCTGGCTCGGATTCTACACCGCAGACCTCTCCAAAGGTGACCTCGAACTCATCGAAGAACAAGCCAATGCCTACAAAGCAGGTACCTCTACCTCGCAACTGCGAGCAAGCAAAAGTTACATCCAAATCCTCACAAACCTCTCCGAAGGTACTACCTATAAATACATAGCTTTCGGACTCTCCGACGAGGGCGAGGTCTATGGTAACTACGGCGCGCTCGAATTTACCACACAGGGGGTAAATACAGACCCGGGAAATGGCGATAACGGCAACCCCGATACCCCACCAGTCAATGGTATGACCGTAAACAAGGCGTGGAGTGTCGAGTACATAGGCCCTGGTACACTCTATGAACAAAACGTGGATAACATCGTTAAGGTAACAAGTGTCGATAAGAACCCCTACCTTATGACCGTAGTCTACGCCTCCGAGTGGGACGAAAGCGCACTCAAAGAACTCGCAGAGTATGTTGTGAGCGACTATGTGGCCTACATCCAAGATTTCAACGCCGCCTACGGCACCTCCTACACCCTCGAAGAGATGCTCTTTGTGGGCGACGGTTACGATGCCTTCAACCTCTACCCGGGCTACTACAAGGCTCTCGCCATCGGTGTCAATCCCAATGGCACCATCAGCGGACTCTATGCCGTGAGCGAAACCTTCGAAGTCAAAGAGCAGGTGGCTACCGCCGCATTCAAGGCTTGGCTTGGCAATTGGGAGGTCGTGGGTAACAACGAGGTGACCTACACCATCAACCTCTCCAATGGTCTGGCAAACAAGTTCTTCTATATGTCCTACTGGGAGGGCGACCAAGACTTTATGGTCAGGGTGGACTACAACGCCGAACTCGACGCACTCTTCTTCTACTCGCAACTCATCCAAGAGGCTGTGAACTTTGGTGACTATGGCTTGGGCGACCTCTACTTTGTGGGATTTGACCGCGAGGGAGGACTCTACACAACCGAGGGTGGCGACTATGGTATTGCCATTGCGGGCATCCTCGACGGTGGGCAGAGGGCTATCGTGCGCTATGACGACGACAGCGTTCAGGATTACCCATTCTTCGACTATATGCAGTACATTGCCGACCTGGATGGCAAATACTATCGCCTCACCAATGCCGAAGTGTTGCAACTCCCCGCAGCAATGAACCCCGCAGGTGGTCAGGTGGCAGCCCCCGCCAAAGTGCGCAAACAGGAGGTAGAGCCGCTCTACACCCGCGTGCGTAAGCCCGAGGTTGTCTACAATCTGGGGGGACGCAAATTCAACGCTGTGCAGTTCTAAACGGCTCGCAGAGAGTTGAACTTCCTGCAAAAACGAGAGCGGGAGGTGCTATTAGAAGCACCTCCCGCTCGTTGTTTTGCTCTGATTACCTCTACTTGGGCTCAATGATTTCCATCACTCCCTCGTAGCGTACCTTTATGGTATAGTCGCTACTCTTGGCATCCACCACAACGGAGTAGCCACCCTCGGGAAGAGCGCAAATGTTCACCTCACCCTCGGTGAGAAAACCATAGTAGTCTTTTATGTATCCCTCGACGGCTCTGCCATAGTAGGAGCCACCCATATAGGACATACCCGTAGCACCATCAATCACATCGTACCTCGATAGGGCCATATAGTCGCTCGCCTTGCCCACAACAAACCTCCCGACGGGTGTTGTTTGCCCTTTGGGGGTGAGCAGGTCGAGAATCATAGCGTCGCGGATACTGCCGCCATCCTTACCAAGCAGTTCGATGACGTAGTTTTCGCGCTCGGGGTAGTTGATGTTGGCACCCGGGAAGTGCTTGCAGGTGGCGCTGTGGGCCTCAAAATCGACATTCTGGGTCAGCAGGGTGATGTTGTTGTCGGTGGGGTCGCTCTCCAACAAACCGTCGCAACTGCTCATCGCAACCGCAAGGGCAAGTAGGAGCATTGGGAGGAGTGATTTTTTCATAAAACGGTTTTTTTTCTACTCTTTGTTGTCACTATTTACACTCTCGGGCTCGGTGGTTGTAGCCTCGGTGGTTGTGGCCTCGGCTTCGGGCACGGTAGGCGTTTCAGGGGTGGGTTCGGTGGCGTGTTTTTTGCCTTTGAGGAGCCACATCAGTCGTCGGCTTTGCTTTTGTTGCTCTTTCGCCTCCAACTCGGTAGCCACACGACCTATGCGGAAGAGTTCGGCTTTGAGTTCTATCTCGCTCAATCCGCGTTTGATTTTACCCTTGTGTGCCACCGAGATGGCACCGGTCTCCTCGCTCACGACGATAACCACAGCATCGCTCTCCTCGCACAAGCCCATTGCTGCCCTATGGCGCATACCAAACGAGAGGGGCACCTCGCTCTTGGTGGAGGGTAACACGCACTTGGCAGCCACAATCCTACCGCCACCTACGACCATTGCGCCATCGTGGAGTGGGGAGTTCTTGAAGAAGATATTTTTAATGAGTGAGGTGGTGATGTTGGCATCCACAATCACGCCTGTGGAGATAATGTCGTCGAGGGAGCCGTCTTGGCGGATGACAATGAGTGCGCCCGTAGTGGTGGCGCTCATATCGCCACAAGCCCTCACGATGGGGTCAATGATGTTGTCGATAATTTCGTGGTGCTGTCCTCGCTCGGCATTGAGTAGTTTATATATCATTGCCAGAGGTCCCGATTGTTGGCTATTGGTGCCGAGGGTTTGGAGGAATTTGCGTATCTCGGTCTGGAAGATGATGATGAGGGCAATGAGTCCCACGCTCACCACCGAGCCGAGGATGCTGGACATAAGTTCCATATTGAACACTCGTGCCACAATCCACGAAACGTAGATTACCACAATACCAAGTAGGATATTGGTTGCCTGTGTGCCACGAATCAGTTTGTAGACGTAGTACATAATCAGCGCCACAAGCAGAATATCCACCACATCAATTATCGAAATCTTAATGAATCCCATACCTTATTATTATAATAACGCCCTATTGTGACTTCAAAAGTACGAAATAGAATTGAAAGTTGAAAGTTGCGGGCTCGAAAGTTTTTTCTTGTTGTGGATTTGTCGCTCCGCTTTGGGCAAAAAAGGGGGCGGGTGACACAACTGCCACCCGCCCCACGAAACTTATCTAAAATTTGCTACAAGCCTTATTTGGTTGCTTTTTTAGCCTTCCTTGCCTCCTTGTTCATCAAGTCGTATGCAACGGGAGTTGCAATGAAGATGGAGGAGAGGGTACCGATAATCACACCAAAGATAAGTGCGAATACGAAGCCTCGGATAACAGCACCACCGAAGAGGAAGATTGCAAGCAGAGTTACCAAAGTGGTACCCGAAGTGTTGATGGTACGAGCCAAAGTGGTATTAACTGCTGCATTGATGGTCTCTTTCAGGTCGCGCTTGGGATAGAGGGTGGTGAATTCGCGGATACGGTCAAAGATAACCACCTTATCGTTGATGGAGTAACCGATAATGGTCAGAATCGCTGCGATGAACGACTGGTCAATCTCCAAGTTGAAGGGAAGTACGCCGTGCAAGAGCGAGAAGATACCCATAGTGAGGAATGCGTCGTGTGCCAAAGCCACAACCGAACCTGCACCCCACTGCCATTTCTTGAATCGCAAGATGATATAAAGACCAATGGCAATCAAAGCGAAGAATACCGAGATGAATGCACCGCGAGTGATGTCGCTTGCTACGCTGGGACCTACCATATCGGCCTGAATGATACCGTTGGGGTTGGTAGCAGTCGAGGTGAACTCATCGAGAGTAAGTTCGTTGGCGTAGAGACCCTTAACACCCTCATACAAGAGTGCCTCAACCTGTGCGGTAGCCTCGTCACTCTGGTCGTCGTGACGATACTGGGTAACGATACGCATCTGGCTGTCGTCGCCAAACTGCTTAACCTCAAACGATTTCTCGCCTGCGTCACCCTCGGCAGCGTCGAATACTACCTGCAAGCCATCACGAACCTGATCGGCAGTCACAGCCTGGTCGAAACGTACAACGAAGGTACGACCACCCGAGAAATCAACACCGTAGTTCAAACCACGAGTCGAGAGCGATACAACCGAAGCGATAATCAACACTGCCGAAACAATGTAGGAAATCTTGCGGATGCCGATGAAATTAACTTTGGTGTTAGCCAAGAACTTGTCGGTGAGTTTCGACGAGAATTTCACATCTTTGCCCTTTGCTACGCGAGCCTCGAAAATCATACGAGTGAAGAAGAGCGAGGTGAAGAGCGAGGTGATGATACCGATGATAAGGGTGGTTGCAAAGCCCTGAACAGGACCTGTACCGAATACGAACAACACAATACCGGTGATGATGGTGGTGATGTTCGAGTCGATAATTGCGCTCATAGCGTTCTTATAACCCTCGGTAATGGCGGTGCCAAGACCTTTGCCTGCCCACAAGCCCTCTTTCACGCGCTCGTAGATAATTACGTTAGCATCCACAGCCATACCCAAAGTCAGCACGATACCTGCGATACCGGGGAGGGTGAGGACTGCACCAAACGATGCCAAAACACCAAAGAGGAAGAATACGTTGCACACAAGAGCGATACTTGCAACAACACCTGCACCATTGTAGAAGAAAATCATATAGATAAGTACCAATGCAAACGCAATCACAAACGAGATGAGCGAAGCGTTGATACTCTCGGCACCCAGCGAAGGACCTACTACGGTATCCTGAATGATGCGTGCGGGGGCGGGCAATTTACCCGATTTGAGCACGTTTGCCAAGTCGGTAGCCTCGGTGATGGTGAAGTTGCCGGTGATAGCCGAGCGGCCACCGGTAATCTCATTCTGTACGGTAGGAGCCGAGTAAACTACGCCATCGAGAACGATAGCGATGCTCTTGCCGATGTTGGCTTTGGTCATACGAGCCCAAACATTCGAGCCACTGGTGTTCATAACCATATCAACCTCGGCAGCACCACCTGTCTGCGAGTATTGGGGCGAAGCATCCACTACCGAGCCACCATCGAGGGGAGCCTTACCATCACGGCCATCGGCCTTGATTGCGTAGAGTTCGTAGATGGTACCAGCCTCATCCACCGATTTGGCACCCCACATAAAGCGCACGTCGGGGTTGATAACAGCCTTAACCTGGGGCATTGCCAAGTACTCGTCGATAACCTCCATATCGTAGGTCATAGCGTGACCAACAACGGGACCACGATAAGCACGACCTGCGGCATCAACAGCGGGCATAAGCTTTGCGAAGAGGGGGTTAGCCTTGTTGTAGGCTGCCAATTCAGCGTCTGCCGACACCTCTGCGCCCTCCAACTCTGCAACGAGGTCACCCTCGGCAGCGTTCTCCTGCTTGTTCTCGGCAATCTCCACGCCATTTACATTCAAAGTGCGGAGTACGTTGTTTGCCCTCTGCAATTGGGGGAGAATCTCGTCATTGTCGTAGGTTGCCCAGAACTCCAACGATGCGGTACCCTGCAAGAGTTTGCGCACGCGCTCGGGCTCCTTAACGCCGGGCAACTCCACCAAGATGCGGCCCGAGTTCTCCAAGCGCTGGATGTTGGGCTGTGCCACACCAAAGCGGTCAATACGGCTACGGAGCACGTTGTAGGAGTTTGCAATGGCGCTCTCCGACTCCTCGCGCAACACCTCGATAACTTCGGCATTGGTGCTGTTGAGGGTCACCTTGTCTTTCATAATCTGATTGTTGAAAATCAGAGAGAGGGGTGCGCCACCGGAGAGGCGGTCATATGCTTTTGCGAAGAGGGTGATGTAGTCGCTCTGCGAGTTTTTAGCCTCTACCTTTGCCTCCTCCACTGCTGCGAGGAAGGTGGGGTCGGTGGAGTTGTTCGAGAGAGCCTTCACAACGTCCTCAACTGCGATTTCGAGCATCACGTTCATACCACCGCGAAGGTCAAGACCGAGGTTAATCTCTTTCTCTTTCACCTCTGCGTAGGTGAATTTCTTCACGAGTACATTGTAAACGGGTTTCGACTTAACGCTGTCGAGATAGTGTTGCTCTTGTTTTACGAGCATATACTCGCGGTAAGCCTGCTCGCTCATACCTGCTTTTTCGAGCATTGCGGGGGTGATGGTGGTAGCAGCAACCTGCTCCTGGGCATACTTTTCTGCCCTGTTCTCCACAACGCTCGAAACAACGGTGAACGAAAGTTGGTAAGCGCAAGCAATCGCCAATACGATTGCCACGAATTTAATAAGTCCTTTGTTCTGCATTGTTTTTAGTGTTTGAATTATTATTGTTTTGTCTTTGTTTTCTGCTCCTACGCACGCGCTCCACGCGCGCATAATGCGTAAATAACTCGCAAAGTTAATACTTTTTGCCGAAATGCAAAAAATATTGGTATTTTATTGTCTAACGTCGAAAGTCTAATGTCTAACGTCGCGGGCTCGGCAATTCTCTGCCGAGCCCGAAAAGTTTTTTGGGAGTTTTGCTTAATATGCCCAATAAAGACTCGGGGCGCACCGTTTTGGTGCGCCCCGCGACATTAGACGTTAGTCGTTATTTAACCTCCTCAAACTCAACATCCTCGGCCTGTTGTGCACCACCCTGCTGTTGGGGCTCTGCCTGCTGTGCGCCCTGTTGTTGTGCGCCAGCCTGTGCGTAGATGTCCTGCGAGGCGGCCTGCCAAGCAGCGTTGAGTTTCTCGCTTGCAGCGTCAATGCCTGCCAAGTTCTGCGACGAGTGTGCGGTTTTGAGTTCTGCGAGTGCGCCCTCGATTGCCTGTTTCTTCTCGGCAGGAATCTTGTCGCCATACTCTTTGAGTTGTTTCTCGGTGGAGAAAATCATACTATCTGCACCGTTGATTTTATCGACCCTCTCGCGCTCCTCTTTATCTTTTGCTTCGTTGGCTTTTGCCTCGTCGCGCATACGCTGAATCTCTGCCTCGGTCAAGCCACTCGAAGCCTCGATGCGGATGCTCTGTTCCTTGCCCGTGCCTTTGTCTTTGGCCGACACGTTGAGGATACCGTTGGCATCGATGTCAAACGAAACCTCAATCTGGGGTACGCCACGAGGTGCTGCGGGGATGCCGTCGAGGTGGAAGCGACCAATGGTTTTGTTGTCGCGTGCCATCTGGCGCTCGCCCTGCAAAACGTGAATCTCAACCTCGGGTTGGTTGTCCTGTGCGGTGGAGAATACCTGGCTCTTGCGCACGGGAATTGTGGTGTTGGCATCAATCAGGCGGGTGAATACGCCACCGAGGGTCTCGATACCGAGCGACAAGGGGGTAACATCCAACAGGAGCACATCCTTAACCTCACCGGTGAGGACACCACCCTGAATTGCGGCACCGATAGCCACAACCTCGTCGGGGTTCACGCCCTTCGAGGGAGCCTTGCCGAAGAAATCCTCCACAACCTTCTGGATTGCAGGAATACGGGTCGAACCACCCACAAGGATAACCTCATCAATCTGATTTGCGCTGAGACCTGCGTCGCTCAAAGCCTTGCGGCAGGGCTCGATGGTTGCGCGGATGAGGCTGTCTGCCAACTGCTCGAATTTAGCCCTTGTGAGGGTCATTACGAGGTGCTGGGGAATACCATCTACGGGCATAATGTAGGGGAGGTTAATTTCGGTTGAGGTGCTGCTCGAAAGTTCGATTTTAGCCTTCTCTGCGGCCTCTTTCAGACGCTGCATAGCCATAGGGTCTTTACGCAAGTCGATGCCGTGTTTGCTCTGGAACTCGGCAGCCATCCAGTCGATAATAACGTGGTCGAAGTCGTCGCCACCGAGGTGGGTGTCACCGTTGGTAGACTTAACCTCAAATACGCCATCGCCAAGTTCGAGAATCGAAATATCGAAGGTACCACCACCGAGGTCATAGACAGCAATCTTCATATCCTTGCCCGCTTTGTCAAGACCGTAGGCCAGAGCAGCAGCGGTAGGCTCATTGATGATACGACGCACTTTCAGACCTGCAATCTCACCAGCCTCTTTGGTGGCCTGACGCTGCGAGTCGCTGAAATATGCGGGCACGGTGATAACTGCCTCACTAACAGTGGTTCCGAGGTAATCCTCGGCGGTCTTTTTCATCTTTTGGAGAATGATTGCCGAAATCTCCTGGGGAGTGTATTTACGATTGCCAATCTCCACCATAGGAACATCGTTTGCACCCGATACTACATTGTAGGGTACGCGGGTAGCATCTTTTGCCACCTGTGCCATCTTCTCGCCCATAAAGCGTTTGATGGAGAATACGGTATTTTTGGGGTTGGTGATAGCCTGACGCTTTGCGGGG
This sequence comes from Tidjanibacter sp., assembly GCA_045596685.1. Lineage (GTDB taxonomy): Bacteria > Bacteroidota > Bacteroidia > Bacteroidales > Rikenellaceae > Tidjanibacter. The sequence goes on from JAZOCT010000045.1 coordinate 12,742, forward strand.
TCGCCCACTTTGCGCTCGCCACCTTCGGTGAAGGCGACAATCGAAGGGGTTGTGCGGTGTCCCTCGCTGTTGGGGATAACTACGGGCTCATTGCCCTCCATAACTGCTACACACGAGTTGGTTGTACCGAGGTCGATACCAATAATCTTTGCCATAATCTTAAATCTGTTTTGTAGTTGTTTATACTTATTTTTTTATACTTTTTGTCTGCACTTGTGGGTGAGGTCTGCTCACCCCGTTTTGCCTTTCCTATGTTCAATCTCTGTGCCAAGCAGAAAATAGGTGCCATTACTGCCAACTTCTGCCACAAGTTGATTGATTAGGCTGACAAAATGTCAGTTTATTGGGGCCAAAAAAGGACAAAATAAAAAATGTGTGACAAAATTTTTTTATTCCATAAAAGGGTTGTAACTTTATGGTGCTGAAAAATTGTTTTCGCAGAATTTCAAAAACTAATACTTTATATTACTATGATTACAACCTTTAATGAATTGCGTCGCATCAAGGACAAATTGCCCAGCGGAAGCATGCAACGCATCGCAGATGAAGTAGGCTGCGATGCAGATGAAGTTAGGAACTATTTTGGCGGTCGCCACTTTGAGGGTGGAACGACCGCAGGTGTACACTTCGAGGAGGGTCCCGATGGAGGAACCGTAAGTTTCGATGACGACACCATTTACAACGCCGCGCTTCGCATTCTTGCCGAGTTGGGTAAATAAAAGATGAAAGGCTTCCGAAATTCGGAAGCCTCTTTCTTTTGTCTAATGTCGCGGGCTCGCATAATTGCGAGCCCGAATCATTAAGAGTAAGAGTCTATAATTAAATGCTCAATTTTTTCACAGGTATCTTTTTTAATACCCGTGAATAATGGAGAGGTTGTTTGCTGATTGTTGCCTACTGATAACTGCCTACTGATGGAATAGTTTTTCGGCAATCTGCACAGCGTTGAGTGCCGCGCCTTTGCGTATTTGGTCGGCAACACACCAGAAGGTCAATCCATTGGGGTTGGCGATATCTTTGCGGATACGGCCCACAAATACGGGGGTTGTTTCGGCCACAAACAGGGGCATAGGGTACCTCTTTTCCGACGGGGTGTCCTCCACAACAATGCCCTCGGCGCTCTCGAAAGCCTTGCGTGCTTCCTCGGGCAAGACGGGCCTGTCGAACTCCACCCAGATAGCCTCCGAGTGTGCGCGTGCTACGGGTACGCGGACACAGGTAGCACTCACTGCGATGTCGGAGTGCATAATTTTCCGGGTTTCGTGGTACATCTTCAACTCCTCTTTGGTGTAGTCCTCCTCGGCGAAAACGTCGATATGGGGGATGACGTTGCCTGCAATCTGGTAGGCGAATTTTGCGACGGTTGTGGGTCTGCCCTCGGCAATCTCGTGGTATTGGTTTTCGAGTTCGGCAATACCCATTGCGCCTGCGCCACTTGCGGCCTGGTAGGTTGCAACGTGCACGCGACGAATGTGTGCAATTTTTTCGAGGGCTGCCAGAGCCACCACCATCTGTATGGTTGAGCAGTTGGGGTTGGCGATGACGTTGCGGGGCGTATTGCGAGCATCTTCGGGGTTCACCTCGGGCACCACGAGGGGCACATCGGGGTCCATACGGAAGGCGCTCGAATTGTCAATCATAATGGTGCCGTGCTTGGTGATGGTCTTTTCGAACTCTTTGGAGGTGCTGCCTCCTGCCGACACGAAAGCCACGTCAATACCCTTGAAGTCGTCGTTGTGTGCCAAGAGTTGTACCTTGTATTTTTTGCCCCTAAACTCATACTCACGCCCTGCACTGCGCTCACTACCAAAGAGGTAGAGGTTTGTGATGGGAAAATTTCTCTCGTCGAGGATGCGTAAGAACTCCTGACCTACTGCGCCACTTGCGCCCACGATTGCTACATTCATATCTTGTCTTCTGTTAGTTGTCTGAAAAATATATGCGCCCAATAGGGCAAATTACCCCACAAAAGTAGATAATTTTTCACGAAAAACCGCCACTTCGAGCCAAAATTGAGTAGAGCGAGGGCAGTGTTTGGGGCTAATTATAAATATAGGTAGGAGTGGTGTGTTGAGGTTGTCGGTGTAGGATTCTTCAAAAGAACTCTCGCCCGAGGTGGGCAAGGAGCCTCTGGTTAGCATCGTCGATTACCGAGTTTTCCAACATCGCAAGGTAGATGCGGGTGGTCTGCTCCGAGGTGTGGCCCATCGCGGCACTGATGACCGAGAGGGGGATGTTTTGGTTGCGTGCAGCCGTAGCCCAACTGTGGCGCGAAGTGTAGGAGGTGAGGCACAACTCGCTGTCAATCATCGCGGAGAGCCTGCGGAGTGCCCTGTTGTAGATGTTGAGCCCCTTGCGGTATTGGTGGTATGCCTCTTGTGGCGAGGAGGATGTGATGATGGGGAAGAGGTGGGACCTTTCGGGGGAGGAGTAGCGCTCGATGATACGCCAAATGCAGGGCTCAATCTTCACGCTCATCAGTTGCTTGGTCTTGCGCCTGATGTAACTGATGGAGCCCCCTTGCAGGTTGCTCTTGCACAGAAATACCACATCCACGAAGGGCATACCGCGAGTGAAGTAACTGAATAGGAAGATGTCGCGGGCGAGTGCGAGATTGGAACCCTCGGGGAGTGACAGGCGGTGGAGTCTTACGATGACATCCTCTCTGACGGCTCTTTTGCGCGTTTGGTCTACGCCCGTATAGACATCCACGAAGGGGTCGGTCTGGCGTGTGAGTTTCAGGCGCACAGCTTTGTTATAGACCGCACGCAGGATGCGCATATAGAACGATATGGAGTTGCGCACCAACCCGCGAGCCACAAGGTAGGCGTTGTAGTCGCCGATGAGTTCCTCGTTTATGGACCCGATGGTGGGGTTGTACTCCCCTAAAAAGGAGCAGAAACTGTTGAGTGTTTTCTGGTAGTTGATGGCGGTCCCTGTGCGACCTGTGGCGTAGAGGGTGTCAATTTGCGCCTTCATAAACTCCACAAAATGGGGCTTGGTGGCGCGTTGGGCTGTGGTTTTGTTTGTTCTTGACATATTTTTTTGTTTTATTGGTTTGAGTTGGAATAAAATTAAATAGTTTCGAAATATAACTCGAAAATTATTGGTAGTTTTGTTGTTATGAAAGAGGTTTGTTTGAGAATTGCAACCACGCAGGATGTGGAGTTTGCACTCGTTGCGGTGCGGGGGGCGCAGGAACGCCTACGCAGGGCGGGTATTAACCAATGGCAAAACGGATACCCCAATCGGGAACGCATCGAAGAGGATGTGAGGTTGGGTGTAGGGCGTGTGTTGGTGGCTGGTGGAGGGCGAGTTGCCTATGGTGTTGTGACCTACGATGGAGAGGCCGCCTACGACAATCTGCACGGTGGGGAGTGGCTCACCTCGGGTGCTCCCTATGCCACCATCCACCGCTTGTGTGTGGCCGAGGAGATGGTGGGTAGGGGCTATGGCAGGGCCTTTATGGAGAGTGCCGAGCGTGAGGCTGTGGGGCGCGTGGGGAGCATCCGCGTGGATACCCACCCCGACAACCTTACAATGCAACACCTTGTGGCCTCGCTCGGCTATCGCTATTGTGGCGTTGTGGAGTATGAAAGTTCGCGTCTGGCCTACGAACTTTGTTTGCAGCCGTAGGGCGGTGAGGGACTTTAACGACTTTAAGGAGTTTGAGTCCCTTAAATTTTGAGTGTAAAATTCAATAATTTTCAACTCTCAATTTTCAATTCTCAAATCTCAATTGTATCTTTGTGGGTTAATTGGATAATTGCACAAAAAATCAAACATAAGTTATGAGCGGTAAGAAATTCAACGAGTACAAAGGGCTTGATTTGCCCGAGGTGGGATTGGAGGTTCTGAAAAAATGGGACACCGACGACACCTTCCACAAAAGTATCTCCTCGCGTGAGGGATGTCCAACTTTCGTCTTTTATGAGGGCCCCCCTTCGGCTAACGGTCTGCCCGGTATTCACCACGTTATGGCGCGAACACTCAAAGATGTTGTTTGCCGTTTCAAGACCCAGAGCGGTTATATGGTACACCGCAAAGCGGGTTGGGATACTCACGGCCTGCCCGTAGAGTTGGGTGTGGAGAAGAAACTCGGCATCCGCAAGGAGGATGTGGGTGTGAATATCTCCATCGAGGAGTACAACCGCATTTGTCGTGAGTCGGTGATGGAGTTCACCGGTAAGTGGGAGCAACTCACCCGTCAGATGGGTTATTGGGTAAATATGGATGATCCCTACATCACCTACGACAACAAGTATATCGAGACCCTTTGGTGGATGCTCTCGGAACTCTACAAGAAGGGACTCCTCTACAAGGGCTTCACCATTCAGCCCTACTCGCCCGCAGCGGGTACGGGCCTTTCGAACCACGAGTTGAACCAGCCTGGTTGCTACCGCGACGTGAAGGATACCACTTGTACCGCACAATTCAAGGTTGTGCGCAATGCCGAGAGCGAGATGCTCTTTGAGGATGTCGAGGGCGACCTCTACTTCCTGGCTTGGACCACCACCCCCTGGACTCTGCCCTCTAATACCGCTCTGGCAGTAGGTCCCTCGATTGAGTATGTGAGAGTGAAGTGTGCCAACCCCTACACAGGTATTCGCCAAACCGTCATTATGGCAAAAGAACTCGTGGGTGCCTACTTCACCAAGAAGATGGAGGGTACCTTCACCGTCGAGGAGCGCACTTGGAAGGGTGCCGAGTTGGCAGGTGTGAGATATGAACAGTTGATGGATTGGATGAGGCCCGATGGCGACGCTTTCCGTGTTATTACGGGTGACTATGTGAGCGTGGTGGATGGTACGGGTATCGTACATATCGCTCCCACCTTTGGTGCCGATGACGACAGGGTGGCAAAGCAGGCAGGCATTGCACCTTTGCTGCTCATTGACAAGGCCGGCAAACAGCAGCCTATGGTCGATAAGCAGGGTAAGATGTTCCTCTTGGAGGATTTGGACCCCGAGTATGTGAAAAACTTTGTGAATGTGGAGAAGTATGCCGAGTGGCAGGGTAGGTTCGTAAAGAACGCCTACGACGAAAGACTCACCGAGGAGGATGCAACCATCGACGTGGATATTGCCGTAGGTCTGAAACTCGAAAACAAGGCCTTCAAAATTGAGAAACACACCCACAACTATCCCCACTGCTGGCGTACCGATAAGCCCGTCTTGTACTATCCTTTGGATTCGTGGTTCATCCGCACCACCGCAGTGAAAGATAGGCTCATCGAACTCAATAAGAATATCTATTGGAAGCCCGAATCGACGGGTACGGGCCGCTTTGGTAAGTGGCTCGAAGGACTCGTGGATTGGAACCTTTCGAGGAGCCGCTTCTGGGGTACCCCTCTTCCCGTATGGGCTACGGAGGATTACTCGGAGATGAAGTGCATCGGCTCGGTTGAGGAACTCAAAGCCGAGGTGGAGAAGGCTGTCGAGGCAGGCTTTATGAAGGAGAACCCCTACAAGGATTTCGTGGTGGGTGACTTCTCGAAGGAGAACTACGACAAAATTGACCTCCACCGTCCCTATGTGGACAACATCGTGCTCGTGTCGAGCAAGGGTGAGCCTATGCGCCGAGAGAGCGACCTGATTGACGTGTGGTTCGATAGCGGTGCTATGCCCTACGCACAGGTTCACTTCCCATTTGAGATGACCAAAGAGCAATTCCAGGAGGTATATCCCGCAGACTTTATCGCCGAGGGTGTGGACCAGACTCGCGGATGGTTCTATACCTTGCACGCTTTGGCAACGATGCTGTTCGATAGCGTGGCATTCAAGAACATCATTTCCAATGGCCTGGTGCTGGATAAGAACGGTAATAAGATGTCCAAGCGCTTGGGCAATGCTGTGGATCCCTTCGAGGTGATGGATAAATATGGTGCCGATGCCACAAGGTGGTATATGGTGAGCAACTCCCAGCCCTGGGATAACCTCAAATTCGACGTTGATGGCGTGGATGAGGTAAGGCGCAAACACTTCGGCACCCTGTATAACACCTATGGCTTCTTTGCCCTCTACGCCAATGTGGATGGTTTCACGGGCCAAGAGGAGGAGGTGCCCGTTGAGGAGCGCCCCGAGATTGACCGCTGGATTATCTCGACGCTCAACTCACTCGTGAAGGAGGTTGGCGCAAGGCTCAACGACTACGACCTCACCCCCGCAGCAAGGGCTATTCAGGAGTTTGTGGGCGAGAATCTGTCCAATTGGTATGTGCGTCTGAACCGTAAGCGTTTCTGGGGCGGTGGTATGACCAAAGACAAACTCGCAGCCTACCAAACCCTCTACACCTGCTTGGAGACGGTGGCTATGCTTTCGGCACCCTTCGCACCCTTCTTCCACGAGAGGCTCTTCTCGGATTTGAACCAGGTGAGTGGTCGTCACGAGGGCTCCGTACACCTCAACGCCTTCCCTGTGTGCAACGAGGCTCTCATCGATGCCGACTTGGAGGAGATGATGGCTCTGGCACAGAAGAGTACCTCTATGGTATTGGCACTCCGCAGAAAGGTGGGTATCAAGGTTCGTCAGCCTCTGACGAAGGTGATTATCCCCATTCTCGACTCGGATATGGGCCGCAGATTGGAGGCTGTCAAGGCTCTGGTTATGGGCGAGGTGAATGTTAAGGAGGTGGAACTCATCACCGATACAACAGGCCTTATTACCAAGCGTATAAAACTCAATTTCAAGAACTTCTGCGCACGCTATGCGAAGTTGGCGAAACCTATGGCGGCACTTGTTGCGACCTTCTCGCAGGAGCAGATTGCAGCCATCGAGAGTGCCGACCAAACCACATTGGAGGTTGCGGGCGAGATGGTTGTTGTAACTCCTTCGGACTTCGATATTACTTCGGAGGATATGCCCGGTTGGCTCGTGGCGAGCGAGGGCAAACTGACGGTGGCTTTGGATGTTACCGTCACCGAGGAGTTGCGTAAGGAGGGCTTGGCGAGGGAACTTGTCAATCGTATCCAGAACATCCGCAAGGATAGTGGTTTTGAGGTTACGGACCGCATCAAGGTGGAGATTGAGAAGAAGGATATGTTGGTGGGTGCTATTGAGTCCTACGGAGATTTTGTGGGGGCCCAGACTTTGGCATTGAGTGTTGTTTTGTCGGAGCATCCCGCAGGTGATTTTGTGGTGGATAGCGACATTGACGAGGAGCCTCTGAAAATTGCTGTGACCAAAGCGTAACTGTGTCTAAACGCGCTCCTGTGGTGTTGGGAGCGAGAAAATAGATGATTTTTGGAGCCCGCCCGAAAAGCGGGCTTCAAAAATTCTTGGCTGAAAAGTTGCGTATGTTTCAAAGATTGCTTATCTTTAACAAACCAAAAACACTAAACTATGTCACAGGAAGTTGAAAAGACCAGATATTCCGATGAGGAATTAGCCGAATTCAGGGTGATAATCCTCGATATGCTCGGCAAAGCAAAGGATGACTACGAACTGTTGCGCTCCTCGGTGAACAACTCCGCAAGCAACGACACCGAAGACACCTCGCCCACCTTCAAAGTGCTCGAAGAGGGTGCCGCAACGCTCACCAAAGAGGAGATGGGGCGATTGGCACAACGACAACTCAAATTCATCCAGCACCTCGAAGCGGCACTTGTGCGCATCGAAAATAAAACCTACGGCATCTGTCGCGAGACGGGTAAACTCATCCCCAAAGAGCGCCTGCGTGTGGTTCCTCACGCAACTCTCTCGGTGGAGGCAAAAGAGAAGAGGCGGTAGCAGGTACGCTACGGCTACGCTCGCCTGACATCTGCTCAAAAGAAAGTAGATTTTGCCCACAGTGACCATATACACCGATGGCTCATCGCTCGGCAACCCGGGTAGGGGAGGATATGGAGTTGTACTACTCTCGCCACCCTATCGTAAGGAGTTGAGCGCAGGCTATCGTATGACCACCAACAACCGTATGGAGTTGTTGGCGGTGTGTGTGGCATTGGAGGCGCTCAAATTTGAAGGCACGGAGGTAACACTCTACTCCGATAGTCGATATGTTGTCGATTCGGTGGAGAAGGGGTGGCTTTTTGGCTGGGAGAAAAAGGGCTTCCAGAAGGCGAAAAACCCCGATTTGTGGATGCGCTTTTTGAGGGTCTATCGTCGCCATCGGGTGAGGTTTGTGTGGGTCAAGGGCCACGCCTCGACGGTGGAGAACAACCGTTGTGACGAGTTGGCGGTTGCTGCTGCGCACAGCGAGAGACTCTTGGAGGACACGGGTTACGACCCGACGGCCTCGGCTGGGTAGGTCTTGAACCTCTTGCAGAAAAAACAATTGCGGGTAACGCTTTCGTTACCCGCAATTGTTTTGTGGTAGCCAATAGTTAATGGCTATTTCTTGATGGGCTGTTTGGGAAAGGCCCTATGGCGTTTACCCTCTATCTTCGCACCCTTAACCTTCTGATTTGCCTCGGTGGTGACCTTCTCATCCTCCTTCTCGACCTTCTGGGCCTCCAACTCCTCGGGGGTGATGAGGCCGCGTGCCAACATCAGGGGCTCACGCTTGGGCTCGGAGCCTCGGAATTCGCGGTAGAGGTCCATACCATCTTTGGTGCCACCTGCGGCCAGAAGTTTGCGGAAGCGCGAGGCGGTATCGCGGTCAAATAGGTCGCCACTCTCCACAAATGCTTGGTAGGCATCCTTGTCGAGCACCTCTGCCCAGAGGTAACTGTAATATCCCGACGAGTAGCCACCATCGAAGATGTGGGAGAAGTAGGGGTAACGATAGCGAGGCGCTATCTGCTCAATGAGCCCACGCTCCTCGGTGAGCACCCTCTTCTCAAAGGCGTTCACATCGAAATCCTCCTCCACAGAGGTGAGGGTGTGGATGTCGAGGTCGCTCAATGAGGCGGCAATGAGTTCGGTAGTCATAAAGCCCTGGTTGAAGAGTGCGCTCTTTTGGATGCGGGCGATGAGGTGGTCGGGAATCACGCCACCTGTTTGGTGATGGATGGCGTAGGTTTTGAGCATTGCGGGCTCCATTGCCCAATTTTCCATAATCTGGCTGGGGAGTTCCACAAAGTCCCTCTCCACACCTGCCAACCCCTTGTAGGGAACCTCGGCAAAGAGGTTGTGGAGGGCGTGACCGAACTCGTGGAAGAAGGTTTCGGTCTCGTCGATGGTGAGCATCGAGGGGGTTTTACCATTGGGTCGCGAGAAGTTGCAAACAACTGTAACTACGGGTGTTACCCTCTTGCCGTCCTTCATACTCATAGAGATGTACTCGCCACACCAAGCGCCACCACTCTTACCCGGACGGGGGAAGAAATCGAAGATTACAACACCCAGCAGGGAACCATCTATATCCTCCACCTTGTAGGTCGAACACTCGTTGTTGTAGGCCACCACGCTGACGGGCGAGAAGGTGATACCATAGAGGCGATTGCAGAGCCCGAAGATACCCTGACGCACATTGTCGAGCGAGAAGTAGGGGCGCAGAGCCTGCTCGTCGAGATTGTAGCGCTGTTTGCGCAGACGCTCGGCAAAGTACCACCAATCCCACGCGGCAAACTCACTGCTCTTGGTTTCGCGTTTCTTTATGACTCTCATATCGGCCATCTCTTTTTGTGCGCTTTGGAGTGCGGGTTCCCAGAGGTCATCCAGCAGGTCGTAGACCGCTTTGGGGCTCTTTGCCATCACATCGTCGAGAACGTAGTGTGCGTGGGACTCATACCCCAATAGTTGTGCCCTACGCGCGCGTAGAGATACTATGGTGCGGATGACCTCGGTATTGTCCCATTGGCCACCGTTGCATCGCTCGGTGTAGGCGGTGTAAATCTCCTTGCGCAACTCTCTCTCGGTGGAGTAGGAGAGGAAGGGGAAGATGCTTGGGCTCGACAGGGTGAAGAGGTATTTGCCGCTGTGTCCGGCATCTTTGGCAGCTTGTTTTGCGGCACTTCTCACCGAGTTGGGCAGACCTCCCAACTGCTCGGTGGTGAGCAGAAGTTGGTAATCGGCAGTGGCAGCCAGCAGGTTTTGGGCATACTGCACGGTGGCTGCCGAGAGTGCGCGGTTTATCTCGGCGAGTTCGGCCTGCTCTGCTTCCGAAAGGTTGGCACCACTACGCTCAAACTCCTTGTAAGTCTGCTCCGTAAGGCGCAACTGCATCTCATCGAGCCTTGCTTTTTTGCGGCCCAGATAGACTTTCTTCACCCTCTGGAAGAGTTCGGGGTTCATCATAATCTCATCGGAGTGGGTAGCCAACAGGGGGCTGACCTCGGCTTCGACCTTCTGCATTTCGGGGTTGGTATCGGCTGCGGCGATGAGGAAGAAGGTGTTTGCCACATCGTTGAGTTTTGCACCTGCATTGTCGAGTGCGAGGATGGTATTCTCGAAAGTGGGCTCTTCGGGGTTGGTGACGATAGACTGGATTTCGGCTTTGTGCATCTGCATAGCCACCTCAAATGCGGGCATATAGTCCTCCACCAGAATATCCTCAAATGGGGGTATTCCATAGGGGGTGTTCCACTCCATTAGGAGTGGATTTTCGCGTTCAACCGTTGGGGTGTTGTTGCAAGAGATGGTTGTCATTGTCAATGCAATTAATGGGATAAAATAACGGATTAATCTCATAATTATGAAGGGTTTTAGGTTTCTATTATGCTCGGATTTTGGCAATCAGACCTTGCAGGACATTGCCGGGCCCACACTCCACAAACTCCTCGGCACCATCGGCCAACATAGCCCTCACACTTTGTGTCCACTTTACGGGTGAGGTGAGTTGGGCAATGAGGTTTTGTTTAATCTCTTCGGGGTCTGTATGGGGCTGTGCATCAACATTTTGATAGATGGGGCAGCGGGGTGTGTGGAACTCGGTGGCGGAGATGGCTTTGGCGAGTTCTTCACGAGCCGAGGCCATACAGGGTGAGTGGAAACCGCCACTCACAGCAAGGGGTAAGGCGCGCTTTGCACCCGCCTCTTTGAGCGCAATGCAAGCCTCCGCAACGGCCTCTTTGGTGCCCGAGATTACCACCTGCCCGGGGCAGTTGTAGTTGGCGGCCACGACCCCCTCGATGGTGGCGCACACCTCCTCGACCTTCTCATCCGGAAGGGCGAGTATGGCGGCCATTGTGGAGGGCCTCTCCTCGCACGCCCTCTGCATAGCCAGCGCACGCGCATAGACCAATCGCAGGGCGCTCTCGAAGGGGAGTGCTCCCGAGGCAACAAGGGCGCTGAACTCACCCAAAGAGTGGCCTGCAACCATTGCGGGTTGGAACTCCTTGTCGAGCGAGAGAGCAGCGGCTACGGAGTGGATAAAGACCGCAGGTTGAGTGACTTTCGTCTGCTTCAACTCTTCGGCGGAGCCTTCGAACATAATCTTCGAAATTTCAAAACCGAGGACCTTGTCGGCCTGCTCGAATAGAGAGCGTGCTAGGGCCGAGGAGTCGTATAAATCCTTGCCCATACCGCTAAATTGACTACCCTGTCCGGGGAAAACGTATGCTTTTTTCATAGTTGTCTGTTACTGTTCGAAAAGACAAATATACTAAAAATAGTCAAGAAATCAATTCTTGGTCAATTTTGGCGGCTCTTTACCGCCTTTCGCTCAACAATCTTCCTCCCCCTCCTCTCGGGTATCTTTTTTAATACCCGAGAGGAGGGAGTCGTTGAGGGGTGCTGTTCGGGTGGCTGTCGAGGGGTGGCTGTCGAGGGGTGGCGGATGGCGGATGG
>JAZOCT010000046.1:0-16599 GCA_045596685.1 Tidjanibacter sp.
CGTTTGAAGGCAGCACCCTCGTTGTTGTAGGCAGCCATAATCTCACCGCAGAGTTTCTCTGCCATAGATTTACCTGCGCGCTTACGAGAATAAAGGACCATATTTTTCATCGAAATCGAAATCTTGCGCTCAGGACGAACCTCCATAGGTACCTGGAAGGTTGCACCACCGATACGGCGAGATTTAACCTCAACCTGGGGAGTGATGTTCTCCAATGCCTGCTTCCATACCTCCAGAGGAGCCTTGTCTGCATCCTTCATCTTCTCGCCCACCATATCCAACGCATCGTAGAAAATGGTGTATGCAATACTCTTCTTACCATCCAGCATCAAATTGTTTACAAAGCGGGTAACCATAACGTCACCGAATTTGGGATCTGGAAGTAGAATGTGCTTTTTAGGCTTTGCTTTTCTCATTTTTTCTTAAATCTTTTAATGTGTTCTTAACTTTTACTTCGTTGAGAGATTACTTTTTGGCTGCTTTGGGACGTTTAGCACCGTATTTAGAACGACGCTGACGACGACCATCTACACCTGCGCTGTCCAATGCACCACGAACCAAGTGGTAACGTACACCGGGGAGGTCTTTTACACGACCACCGCGCACCAAAACGATAGAGTGCTCCTGCAAGTTGTGACCTTCACCGGGGATGTAGGCATTCACCTCTTTCTGGTTGGTGAGTTTCACACGTGCAACTTTACGCATTGCCGAGTTAGGCTTCTTGGGGGTAGTGGTGTAAACACGCACACACACACCGCGCCTCTGGGGACAAGCGTCAAGGGCGGGAGATTTACTTTTCATCTCCAACTGAACCCTGCCTTTTCTTACTAACTGTTGAATAGTTGGCATTTTACTGTTTTTTAGTCCTTTGTTTTGTTAAACATTAATTCTCGTATTCCCGAAGGGAACATCTCGTTTCCCCTTTTTCGGGCGTGCAAAGATACGGCATTTTTTTGTTTCTACAATATATATGGCAAAATTTTCACCCGTTTCGGGCCGATTTTTCAGCATTTTAGCCCACTTTTGGGCTTTTGGGTGATTCTTTTTTCTTATCGTTTTTGTAGAATTATTTGTTTTGCCTATCACTTTTTATTACATCAACGCATACACCACTGAAAATCTGCATTTTGCAAAAAACTTTGTGAAGGTTTGCAATTTGCATCACAAATATGTTTATCTTTGTGCCTTAAAGCGTTTGACAAAAACCCAATTTTTCGGAAAAATTCAAAAAAACACATACACACAATGGAATACAACTTCAAAGAACTCGAAGCCAGGTGGCAACAAAAGTGGCAAGAGGAGCAAACCTACCGCGTGGAGGTAGACGGCTCGAAGCCAAAGTTTTACGTTCTCGATATGTTCCCCTACCCCTCGGGGGCGGGACTCCACGTTGGTCACCCTCTGGGCTACATCGCTTCGGATATCTACTCGCGCTACAAACGCTCGTGCGGTTTCAATGTACTCCACCCTATGGGTTACGACGCATTCGGACTTCCCGCAGAGCAGTATGCCATCCAGACCGGCCAGCACCCTGCCGTAACCACCGAGCAAAACGTGAATCGCTACCGCTCGCAACTCGACAAGATAGGCTTTTCCTACGATTGGTCGCGTGAGGTGCGCACCTGCGAGCCCGAGTATTACAAATGGACACAGTGGGCCTTCCTCGAAATGTTCTCGCACTACTACGACAACACCTCGAACAAGGCGGAGAAAATCTCCTCCCTCGTGGAGAGGTTTGCCACAAGTGGCACCGAGGGTTTGGATGCCGCCTGCTCGGAGAGGCTCACATTCACAGCCGAAGAGTGGAACTCGTGGGATGAGCGCAAGAGGGAAGATGTGCTCCAAAACTACCGCTTGGCATTCCGCGCCGATACGATGGTAAACTGGTGTGCAGAGTTGGGAACCGTGCTCGCCAATGACGAGGTGAAGGATGGCCTTTCGGTTCGCGGTGGTTTCCCCGTTGTTCAGCGCAGAATGAAACAATGGTTGCTCCGCGTGACCGCCTATGCACCCCGCTTGTTGGAGGGTTTGGATAAGTTGGAGTGGAGCGAATCGCTCAAAGAGATTCAGCGCAACTGGATTGGTAAGAGCACCGGTGCGCAGGTATTTTTCGACATTGAGGGTAGCGACAAAAAGTTGGAGATTTTCACCACCCGCCCCGACACTATTTTTGGCGTAACATTTATGGTTATCGCCCCCGAGCACGAGTGGGTCAAAGAACTCACACGCTCCGATGCCCAAAGCGAGGTGGAGGCCTACTTGGAGGCTACCAAGAAGCGTTCCGAGAGGGAGCGCATTGCCGAGACGAAACGTGTGAGTGGTGTATTTACAGGCTCCTATGCAATCAACCCCTTCACGGGCAAGCGCATTCCTATTTATGTGAGTGACTATGTTTTAGCAGGATACGGAACGGGGGCCATTATGGCTGTTCCCGCCCACGACTCGCGCGACTGGGCCTTTGCCAAACATTTTGGTTTGGAGATTATCCCCGTTGTTGAGGGAGGCAATGTTGAGGAGGCTTCCTACGATGCCAAAGAGGGAAAACTCATCAATTCAGACTTCATCAATGGTCTGGATGTGAAGGTTGCCATTGAGCGTATGTGGGATGAGATTGAGGCACGCGGATTGGGCAAACGCAAGGTGAATTACCGCCTGCGTGATGCCATTTTCAGCCGCCAGCGCTATTGGGGCGAGCCCTTCCCCATCTACTATAAAGACGACGTGGCATACCCCCTTTCGTTGGAGCAGTTGCCCCTCGAATTGCCCGAGGTTGAAAAATTCACCCCCACTGCCGAGGGTGAGCCCCCATTGGCACGCTCCGAGAGGTGGCACACTGCCGATGGATACCCCTACGAAACAAGTACAATGCCTGGCTTTGCAGGCTCTTCGGCATACTACCTGCGCTATATGGACCCCCACAACAATGAGGCCCTCGTAAGCACCGAGGCCAACGAATATTGGCGCAACGTAGACCTCTATGTTGGTGGTATTGAGCACGCTACGGGTCACCTTATCTACTCGCGTTTTTGGAACAAATTCCTCTACGACCTGGGGATGATTTGCGAGGATGAGCCCTTCAAAAAACTCGTAAATCAAGGTATGATTCAGGGACGCTCTAACTTCGTATATCGCGTGGTGGGCACCAATAAATTTGTGTCGCTTGGCCTGCGTAGCGAGTACGAGACACAGGAGATTCACGTCGATGTGAATATTGTGAAAAACGACATTCTCGACCTCGACGCCTTCCGCGCTTGGAGGCCCGAGTTCGCCGATGCAGAGTTCATCTTGGAGGATGGCAAGTACGTTTGTGGCTGGGCTATTGAGAAGATGAGTAAGAGTATGTTCAACGTGGTGAATCCCGACTATATCGTTGATAATTACGGCGCGGACACATTGCGTATGTACGAAATGTTCCTCGGACCTTTGGAGCAGAGCAAGCCCTGGGACACCAATGGCATCGACGGTGTGCACAAGTTCTTGCGTCGTTTTTGGAGCAAATTCTTCGACAGGGAGGGCAACTTTGCTGTGAGCAATGAGGAGCCCACGAAGGCCGAATTGAAGACTCTCCACAAGACCATCAAGAAGGTGAGGGAGGATATTGAGAACTTCTCGTTCAACACCTCCATCTCGGCCTTTATGATATGCCTCAACGAGTTGGGCCAGTGCAATAAGCGCGCGATTTTGGAGCCCTTTGCAGTGCTTCTTTCGCCCTTCACACCCCACATTAGCGAGGAGTTGTGGCACCTGCTGGGTAACGAGGGTTCGGTGTGCGACGCACACTACCCCGAGTACGACCCCGACCTGCTTGTGGAGAACTCGTTTGAGTACCCCGTATCGTTCAATGGCAAGATGAGGTTCAAGAAATCGTTGCCGCTGGGTATTTCGAATGAGGAGATTCAGTCGCTGATTTTGGCCGACGAGCAGACCCTAAAATACACCGAGGGCAAGAGCCCCAAGAAGGTCATCATCGTCCCCGGTAAGATTATCAATATTGTATTGTAAAGCCCTTACAATATGAGCATTAGAAAAGGGGGCCTATTTTAGGCTCTCTTTTCTTTTTGTTAAATTCTGTTTTTTGCTAATTTTGTAGCACAATCTTGCGAATATATATGAATGCTGCAAAGTTATACGGACGAATCTACACTCCACAATACTTGGTCAAACTTATGCTTGACTATGTGGGCTATGTGAACTTTGAGAATATACTTTGTAAGCACATCATCGATAATAGTTGTGGCGACGGTGCCTTTTTGGTAGAAGTAGTTCGCCGATACTGCAACGCACACCTGTCCGCAGGAGGACTTTTAGAGGACTTAAAACAAAATCTAGCAACCTACATTCACGGCATAGAGATAGATCCGCAAGAGTGTGAAGCGTGTAGGCAAAATCTCGATAACGCAGTCGAAATCTTTGGGCTAACAAATATCTGCTGGGATGTGATTTGCGAGGACACACTCGCAACCTCGCGCTACAATGGCAAGATGGACTATGTAGTGGGCAATCCTCCCTATGTTAGAGTACACAACCTCTCAAACAGCACATACCGACACGTCAAAAAATACACATTTGCGCAAGGTGGTATGACAGACCTGTTTGTGGTTTTCTTTGAGATTGGCTTCCGAATGATGTCTCCCACTGGCAAAATGTGCCTCATCACTCCAAATTCTTGGCTTAATAGCGTGGCAGGAAACACCCTCCGCTCACACCTTACAAGAAGTAAACAACTAAATGGGGTTATTGACCTCGAACACCACCAAGCATTTAAGGCAACAACCTACTCCCTTATCTCGCGATTCTCGCAGACACCTTGTGAACAGATAGAATACAATGTCTTTGACGAAAATATCCTTGGGAAGAGTTATCGTTGCCACATCGCTCTTGATGAGATGAACATTGGTGGGCTTTTCTACTTGGCAGAGTCCCAAACACTGCAACGACTAAAAGAGATTAGAATGGTGCCTCATCCGCAAAATGTCAGGGTCAAAAACGGCTTTGCAACACTTGCGGATAACGTCTTTATTGGAGATTGGGATTTTAGCGGAATGACAATTGATATTATAAAATCGTCGACGGGCAAATGGAGTAAATGCCTATTTCCCTACTCTAACTCCAAACCCATTCCTCTGGATGATATTCAGCAACAGTTCCCCGATGTTTATGAATACTTTATGAGCAAAAAGGGGATATTGTGCAAGGGCTCTAAACTTCCAGAATCCACACCACAACAGGACCTCTTTGAGATGCAATATCCAGCAGATAAGCAAGGTTCTTCGTGGCACCTATTTGGTCGCACACAGGCAATAAATGATGTGGCAAAAGACAAAATCGCCATCAACTCTGTCATCAAGGACAAAGGAAGTATCAAACTCTCCTTTGTTCCCAAAGGCAAAGGGGTATATGGCGGATTGTATATGCTCTCTGCCGTGAGTTTTGAGAAAATTCAGGAGTTGGTTTCTTCCGAAGAATATGTTTCATACATTGCTACATTGAAGAATTATAAGAGCGGAGGATACTACACCTGCACTGCAAAAGATGTTGAACTTTATCTAAACTATAAACTCCAAAACAATGAATAACAACGAGTTTTTGTCTGTACTAAAAGATGCCTTTGCAAAATTTCTATCTACCGGTTCTCATAGTAATCAGAAATTGCTAATTCTACACCACAAGGTCGCAACCGACATTCTATCGTTGTTGGGAGGCGACTATTGTGTCAAATCTCTTGGTGTAGGAAAAGGCAAAGAAGCCACGCTCGCAGGTCGTTATTTTGACAAAAAAGTAGATATAACTTTTTTCAAAAAAGAAGGCGATAAAGAGATTGCAATTGCAGGACTTGGGGTTAAGATGGTGATGCAAAACTATGCCCAAAACTCCAACAATTACTTTGAGAATATGATGGGAGAAACTGCCAATATCCGCAGCAACAACATCCCTTATTTCCAGATAATTGCAATCCCAGACAAATTACCTTACTACAACACCGAAAATATAATCACCAAATGGGAAGGCTTTTCAAAACATCACGCAGAAAAATATGTGATGATGTCAAAAGACAATGCAGAAGTATTTATGCATACACCCACGAAAACATTGGTTTTTGCCTATCATATTCCAGATGCCACGCAACAAATCACAACGAAACAAGAATATATCGACTATTACTCCAAACATATACAAGAAATAGACTTCACAACTACCCAATTCGACTATGGGGATTTTGGCCCAGCAGTAGTATTCAATGACTATGAAAGTTTTGTCAAGAAAGTAGCCTGCTACATCATGTACATATAATCCATCTGCAACGGTTAAGAAAGAATGGATATTTTCTCGCTGTTTTTGATTGCTGTGGGGCTGTCGATGGACGCATTTTCGGTGGCCATTTGCAAGGGACTCGCCACGAGGAATGCCTCGGTGGGCAAGTGTACCATCGCGGGCCTATGGTTCGGTGGGTTTCAGGCCCTTATGCCCATTGTTGGCTACTTCGCAGGGGTGAACTTCCGCGACACAATCGAGAGTTTTGACCATTGGATAGCCTTCGCCCTACTCTCGCTCATCGGCATCAATATGCTCCGCGAGGCCCTCGGCAAAGAGGAGGATGGCGAAGAGAAGGAGAGGTGCGACGAGGAGGCTTTCTCGCCACGCAAAATGTTCCCTATGGCGGTGGCTACGAGCATTGATGCGCTCGCTGTGGGGGTGTCATTTGCCTTCTTGCAGGTGGACATATGGCTCGCAGCAACCCTCATAGGTATCACCACCTTTGCCTTCTCGTTTGGAGGCGTTAAGATTGGAAATATCTTCGGCGCACGCCACAAATCCCGAGCCGAACTTGCGGGAGGTATCATCCTGATTCTCATAGGTCTAAAAATCCTCCTCGAACATACGGTGCTTGCTTAAAATTAACGTGAGTTTCGTAAATTTGCGCAATGTAAGTTGTTGTGAAATTCGCGAAACTTACATCAAAATCGGGTGCCGAAGTGAAAATTGCGATTAAGAGAGGTGATTTTCAACTTTCAACTTTCAACTTTCAACTTTTATCGGTATCTTTGTGAGGTTATACCTCACAACAAAAGAGGTCAAAAGTAGAGAGATGGAGAATAACTTTATTGTTTCGGCACGAAAATACCGCCCACAGACCTTCGAGTCGGTAGTGGGACAAAGCCACGTCACAACAACACTCAAAAACGCCATCGCACGCAAGCAGTTGGCTCACGCCTACCTCTTCTGCGGACCGCGTGGCGTGGGCAAAACTACCTGTGCGCGAATCTTCGCCAAGACAATCAACTGCCTGAACCCCACAGCCGAAGGTGACGCTTGTGGTGAGTGTGAGTCGTGCAGGAGTTTCGACGAGGGCAGGAGTTTCTCGATTCACGAACTCGACGCAGCCTCCAATAACTCGGTAGACAACATCCGCGACCTTACGGACCAGGTGAGGATTCCCCCTCAAATTGGCGAGTACAGCGTCTACATCATCGACGAGGTGCATATGCTCTCGCAGGCGGCCTTCAACGCCTTCCTCAAAACCCTCGAAGAGCCCCCACACCACGCCATCTTCATTCTCGCAACTACCGAAAAACACAAAATCATACCCACAATTCTCTCACGTTGCCAAATCTATGATTTCCAGCGCATAAGGATTGAGGATACGGTGGGATACCTCCAACTCATAGCCTCGCGTGAGGGTGTCGTTGCCGACGACGAGTCGTTGCACCTGATTGCCCGCAAAGCCGATGGCGGTATGAGGGACGCACTCTCGATGTTCGACAAGGCTGTGTCGTTCTGCGGTGGCAACTTGGAGTATAAAAAAGTGGCCGAAACACTCAATGTTCTCGACTACGACACATATTTCGGTATCACCGATGCTCTCTTGGAGGGCGACTATAAAAGCGCCCTTGTGACCTTCGATGAGGTGCTCAAAAAGGGGTTCTCGGGTCAGAGTTTCGCCTCGGGACTCGCGAGCCATTTGAGGGACCTTTTGATGTGCAAAGACCCCCAAACACTCCCCCTCTTGGAGATTGGCGGCTCGCTCTTGGAGCGTTACAAGGAGCAGTGTGCACGTTGCGATGTGGGCTTCCTATTCAGTGCTATTGCCCTGCTGGGTGAGGTTGATGGTGGCTTCCGCACCGCCACAAACCAGAGGTTGCACGTCGAGTTGGGGCTGATGAAACTCGCATCGAAGGGTCAAAAAAAAACTCTTGACCTCACCACCCCCACCCTCCCGCAACTCATAAAGGAGGAGAGCACCCCCACACCACAACAGGCAGTCACACAGTTGGTTAAACCCATCTCGGTGGCTGCTGGCACACAACAAACGCCCCCACCTGCGCAACAGCAACCCACACCCAAACCCATAGCGGAACCTGCACCACAACAACCCGCACCCCAAGTGGCACCCGCGCAACCAGCGCCTGCAATGCCCAGGCCTACGGTGAAACGAAGCGGTCTATTTGGCGGTTCGATAAGCGACATAATGAGTGGCAAGGTGCGCGATGAAGAGGAGGAGAGGGCCATATACTACGACCCCTATTCGCAGCAGAAACTCACCAGCAAGTGGGAGGCCTTCATTGAGCGTATGATGGCGGAGCATCCCCGTATGGGCCACGCACTGAAAAAGACCATAATCAATGGTCACACCCTCAATGTGGAGGTCAATACGGAGATTATTCGCGACGAACTATTGCGCAACCAGGGTGAGATTACAACCCTCTTGCAGGAGTGTTGCGACCTGGAAGGCAGCATTGTTCTGAATGTTACAATAGGGGTGACAAAGGAGGATAGCCTCCCACATCGCACCGTCGACAAGGTGAGGTTCCTCACAGAACAGAACCCCGAACTGAACACCTTGATTCAGGACTTGGCGTTGGACGTAGAGGCGTAACGGGACGCACAGCGTCTTTTGTGATAGTGGTTCTAATATAAGGCGTAGCAAAGGCTACACTAAAAGTTTTTTGCGTCGCTTTTTTACAAAAAAGCGACAGAAAAAGGAAAAAAGGAAAACTAATAAAGAATAAAAAAAGGAAGAAATGGCAAATTTTGTAGAAGAACTCAAATGGAGGGGTATGATTCAGGATATGATGCCTGGTACCGAGGAGCAACTCGCAAAGGAGATGACAACCGCCTACCTCGGCATTGACCCCACAGCGGACTCGTTGCACATTGGCCACTTGGTGGGCGTGATGATACTCAAACACCTCCAAAGGTGTGGCCATAAACCCATTGCATTGGTGGGTGGTGCTACGGGTATGATTGGTGACCCCTCGGGCAAGTCGCAGGAGAGGAACCTCTTGGATGAGGCCACCTTGCGCCACAATCAGGAGGCCATCAAGGCGCAACTTGCGCGTCTTATTGACTTTGATAGCGACGCACCCAACGCAGCGATTTTGGTTAACAACTACGACTGGATGAAGGAGTTTTCGTTCCTCGATTTCATCAGGGACGTGGGCAAACACATCACGGTGAACTATATGATGGCGAAGGATTCGGTCAAGAAGCGTTTCAATGGCGAGGGTGACGGTATGTCCTTTACGGAGTTCACCTACCAATTGGTGCAGGGCTACGACTTCTATCATCTCTATGAGGCTTATGGTTGCAAACTCCAACTTGGCGGTAGTGACCAATGGGGCAACATTACCACAGGTACGGAACTCATCCGCAGGAAGAAGGGTTCTACCGATGCTTATGCGCTCACCTGCCCTCTGATTAAGAAGGCCGACGGCGCGAAATTTGGCAAGACCGAGAGTGGCAATATTTGGCTCGATGCTCGCTACACTTCGCCCTATAAGTTCTACCAATTCTGGCTCAACGTGAGCGATGAGGATGCCAAGAGTTACATCCGCATCTTCACCTTCCTCGACAAGCAGACCATCGACGCGCTCATTGCCGAGCACGAAGAAGCTCCCCACGAGCGCAAACTCCAAAAGCGTCTGGCAGAGGAGATTACGGTAATGATTCACTCGCGCGAGGAGTACGAGAAGGCTGTGGCTGCGAGTGGCATTCTCTTTGGTGCCAATGCGAGCGAGGCTCTGAAAACCATAGATGAGCAGACCTTTTTGCAGGTGTTTGAGGGCGTACCTCAATATAAACTTTCGGCTGCGGAGTTGGTAGAGGGTGTAGATTTTCTCTCGCTGTGCGTAGAAAAGGCTCCCGTATTCCCCTCGAAGGGTGAGTTGAGGAAACTCATTCAGGGTGGTGGCGTTTCGATGAATAAGGAGAAGGTTACGGACCCCTATATGGTGGTTAATACGGAGAGGCTTATTGCCGGCAAATATATTCTTGTTCAGAAGGGTAAGAAGAACAACTACATCATCATTGCAGAGTAGGATGAAGAGGTATATATGCACATTAGCGACGCTTTGGGTGTCGCTAATGTCATTATATGGAGTTCCCGACGAGGGGCTCTACGCTCGCCTTAAATCCCACGTCGAATACCTCGCCAGCGAGGAACTTTCGGGGCGCAAGGCGGGTAGTGTGGAGGGCTACATTGCGGGCGACTACATTTGCGAGGAGTTCGCCGCGCTGGGGCTGCTCCCCTTTGAGCGTGTGGACTACCTACACCCCTTCTCCGTATCACTCCACGATGGAGTTTTTCGCAATGTCGTGGCACGCATTGAGGGCTCCACGCCTAACTCCTATATTGTTCTTGGAGCCCACTACGACCACCTCGGGGTGAACCGCAAGGGGGAGGTCTTTCCCGGGGCCGACGACAACGCCTCGGGGGTTGCAGTTCTCTTGGAGGTAGCGCGCCAGATTGCTACTTCGGGTTACAGGCCTACCCATACCCTCATTTTTGCCGCCTTCGATGCCGAGGAGATTGGGCTCTATGGCTCCAAAGACCTCGCCGAGAGATTCCCAAAGGGGAGTGTGAGGGCGATGGTGAATATGGATATGGTGGGGTGGTTAGGCAACAATGGCACACTTCAAGTGGAGGGTGTGGGAACGCTACTCGGAGCCGAGGAGAAGGTCGCCACACTGGGTGAGCAACACAACCTTGCCGTAGAGGGGCGTAGGTTTGAATGGATGCCTATGGTTGCCACCGATACCGATGCCTTTGCCAAACGCGGAGTGCCGACCCTCTCGCTCACAACTGGGCTCCACAAAGCCTACCATAAACCCGACGATGAGCCCCAAAAGATAGACTATCAGGGTTTGGAGAAAATAGCCCTCTTTGCCACCGACCTCCTCAAAACCATCGACCAAAGCGAGGAGATGGCATCCTCGGGAAAGCGCGCAAGGAAACATCGCACGGGTATCAACTGCCTCGAAGTGGGCCTCACATATGCCTTTGGTAACACCCGCCTACTCTACCCCGAGAGCGGTGAGGAGAGTGGTCAAATGAAGGCTCGTGAGGTAGGCATAAGCCTCCTCTATTCGCTACGCAACGTAGCCCTCCGCAGTGGCCTACACTATGCCGATGGAGGAGTGACGGTTCCTCTCGACCTGATGATTAAGACCGCAGGTAGGAGTTGCGGTTTTGCAACGGTGGGTGGCTATTGGTCCCACCGCACCTCCACCGATGGTGGCGACCTTGTGCCGCTACGCCACGAGTGGGGTGTTTCGTGGAGCCTGGGTGGCAGATTTGGCGACTTCTCGATTGAGGCGACCAACCGCTATGCACTCACTCCAACCTATGTGGGGGCACCCCACGCACTCCGTCGCACAACATTTTGCACTATGGGGTGGTGGTTTTAGCCCGAAATGGAAATAATATTTGTCAATATTTGCGTGGGTAAGAAAAAAAAATAACTTTGTGTTTTGAAAAACCGCGCGGATATCTCTTTGAGTTCGCAGACCCCAAAAAACACACCTATTATATATAATAGCACGAGATGATGAAACGACTACTAAAATTGCTGATTATCCTTGCGACGTTGCTGGGCTCAACGTCACTTGTGGCACAAAAACGCTACACAATCAGTGGCTCCATTAGGGACTCCGTAAGCCACGAAACACTCCTCGGTGCAACCATCTACGAGGAGGGCTCCTCGCTCGGTACCGCCACCAATGAGTATGGCTTCTATTCGCTCACCCTCCCCGAAGGTAGGGTGCGATTGGAGGTGACCTATGTGGGCTATGCACCGCTGGTGAAAGAGATTGTGCTGACGGAGGATGTGACTCACAACTTCTACCTCGAACCCGCAGTGGGCATCGAACAAGTGGTGGTCTATGGCGACAGGCGACACAGCGGTGCTTTGAGCGCCCAGATGGGTGCCATCGAGGTCCCCATTGCACAAATCAAGTCTGCCCCCACCCTCTTTGGTGAGCAAGATGTGCTCAAATCGCTGCAACTCCTACCTGGTGTTCAGGCAGGTTCCGAGGGCTCGGCAGGTGTCTATGTGAGGGGAGGTGGCCAGGACGAGAACCTTATGTTGCTCGACGGTGTGCCCATCTACAATGTCAATCATATGATGGGATTCTTCTCCGCCTTCAACCCCGATGCCATAAAGAGTGTAACCCTATTTAAGGGCAGTTTCCCTGCGAGGTTCAGCAGCCGACTCTCCTCGGTGATTGATGTGCGTACCAAAGACGGCGACCTCTACTCCTATCACGGCAACGTGAGCGTGGGCGCGATAAGTTCGAAGATAAACATCGAGGGACCTCTCTGGAAGGGTAAAACCGCCTTCAACATCTCCTATCGCAGAACATACAGCGACCTACTAACAACCCCCGTGATTATGGGGCTCACCAGCGACCTCTTGGAGGATGGCAGGGCCTATGGAGGCTACTACTTCTACGACCTGAATGCCAAAATCACCCATACATTCTCCGACCACGACAGGCTCTTTTTGAGTTTCTACTCGGGCGACGATGCCATCTACCTCAATATGCGCGAGAAGTATGTGCATAGGGACGAGTACACCGAAGAGACGAGGCTCAAAATGGATTGGAAATGGGGCAATATGGTGGCCTCGGCAAGATGGAACCACGTTCTCTCGCCCCGATTGTTTATGGACTCTTCGGTGACCTACACCCGCTATCGCAACAATCTCGGAGCGGGTACGGACATATCCGTAAAGGAGCAAAACTCATCGGAGAGTGCAAGCGTCTATCTGGGTGCCAACTCGGGTATCAGCGACGTGACGGCCAAAGTGGATATGAGTTGGACACCCTCAACCGAACACAACGTGCGCTTTGGAGCCTCCTACGTCAATCACCAATTCAACCCCGACGTAACGGTTGCACGCACCTCGATGAGCGCCAACATCACTAACCCCGAAACAGGTGAACAGGTCGATACACTCATAACCTTCGATGAGATGTTGGGCGACAAGGTGATTCGCGCACACGAGATGGTTCTCTATGTGGAGGACGAACTCTCGCTCGGGGAACGTATTCACGCCAACGTGGGCCTCAACTACTCGGGATTTGCTGTGGGCGGAGAGTTCTACCACTCCCTCCAACCCCGTATTAGCGCCCGTATGCTCCTTGCCCAGAACCTCTCCGTCAAGGCAGGCTATGCCTATATGACGCAGTATGTTCACCTGCTCTCGAACAACTCCATATCGCTCCCCAGCGACCTCTGGGTCCCTGTCACGGAGCGCATCAAACCGATGAACTCCTCGCAGGTGTCGGCAGGTGTTTTCTATGACCTGCCCGGACTCTTCGACATCTCGGTGGAGGGATACTACAAAACAATGGACAACCTCTTGGAGTACAAGGATGGAGCCTCGTTGATGACCACCACCTCGGGATGGGAGGATAAGGTGTGTATGGGTCGAGGTTGGGCCTACGGTGTGGAGGTGCTCTTGCAGAGGAGCGTGGGACGCACTACGGGTTGGATTGGCTACACCTGGGCAAAGGCTATGCGCCAATTTGACCGCCCCGGGCAGGAGATTAATGGCGGACACCCATTCCCCGCAAAGTATGACCGCCGACACGATTTGAGCATAACCATCTCACATCAACTCTCCGACAGAATAGACCTCTCGGCAACGTGGGTCTACAACTCGGGCAACTGCGCAACCCTCGCGTTGCAAACCTACCCCTCGATGCCCAAAGATTTCCTGTCCCAAAACTCGTACTATACGGAGTGGGATTTGGGCTACATCCCCTCGCGCAACAACTACCGCTACGATGCCTACCACCGTATGGATTTGAGCATCAACTTCCACAAGAAGAAAAAGTATGGCACGAGAACTTGGAACATCAGCGTCTATAACGCCTACAATAGTATGAATCCCTTCCTGATGTATCCCAGCGAGGAGGTCATATTCCACGACGATGGCAATGGAAACATCAGGGTGGAGACTGTCAAGGTCTTCAAGAAGGTGACCATCTTCCCCATCATTCCAAGTCTAACCTACTCCTATAAATTCTAATGATTATGAAAAGTATATTTCGCAAAATAGCCCTCTCCCTCCTCGCCACCCTCGCACTTATGGGATGCGAAACAACTGTGGAGTTCAAGGGTGAATATATGGAGTCCCAATTGGTGCTCTACTCAATTGTGAGCCCCGAGGAGCCCGTGATTGTCCATTTGAGCAATAGCGTCTTTATCCTCGACGAAGCATACCCCACTAAACAAAAGTGGGCCAGAGTGGAACTCCACATCAATGGCGAGTTTGTGGAGCGACTTGCGGAGTATGACTACACAGAGACAGTCTCCGAACAGTATGGCGACTATGTGAACAACTATGTCATCCGTCATCAATACTACAAAAGCACCCACACCTGTTCCTCTGGCGATGAGGTGGAGATTAGGGTGCGCCACAAAGACTTTGAGGGAGTGGTGAGTGGCAAAACCACAATTCCACAAGAGCCCATTCTCGGTGAGCTCTCGGCAACCATTACCCCCTCGGAAGATGATGAGTATAGCAGTAGCAACACCAAGGGTAACGTCTATTGTCCCCTCACAAACGAGGCTGGGGTGGCCAACTACTATTGGTTGCGCGGATGTGTGGTGGCAAAATATATATACCTCGACAATGAAACCAATGAGTTCTATGAGTACTACCACGAAAATGGCTTTGGTTTCGAGAACGACATTGTATTTACTGGCGTAGATACGGGTGGCTTCTTCGACGACCTACTTGGAGGCTCGTCGGGTTTGGAAAAACACGTCTTCTTCGACGACTCGCTGATTGATGGCAAAGAGGAGTATCCCCTGACTATGAACTACGGATTCTTGGCGGATAGCGCCATCGACCCAACTTTCCGTGTGGAGTGCTGGCAAATAGATGACAACCTCTACAAATACCTCCGCTCGATGGAGTTGGCCAATAGCGACAACTTCCTCTCGGAGCCTGTACAAATCCACAGCAACATCGAAGGAGGCATTGGACTCGTAGGGTCGCGCTCGACACTGATAGTCCGCACCCTCCCCTTTTCGGAGGCTAAAAGGTGATTTGGGCACCCCTTTTGCGCTCGGTTCAAAAAAAATCATTATCTTTGAGAACCTGATCGAAAAGAAAATTGAGTAACTAAAATAATAGCACCCCCTATGGAGTATAGTAAATTACTTGCCGAGTACGGTCCTGCAATGAGCGCAGAAGAGGTGGCAAAAGTTGTTGCCGACTGCCGCGAGAAATCTGTTCGCAACCAGAATACAGAGGTCTACAAACTGTGTTACAGCACTATCGACCTCACCACCCTCACCGAGAAAGACTCGGTACAGTCGGTGGGTAAATTTGTGAAAAAGGCTGTGGATTTCCAAAACCACTACCCCGAGATTCCCAATGTGGCATCCATCTGCGTATTCCCCTTGTTTGTGGATGTTGTAGGTCTTGGTGTTGAGGGTACCGACATTGGTGTGACCAGCGTGGCTGGTGGCTTCCCCGCATCGCAAACCTTTATGGAGGTGAAGATGTTGGAGGTGTCGATGGCTGTGGAGAATGGTGCCGATGAGATTGACGTGGTAATCAATGTGGGACAGATGCTCGAAGGCGACATCGAACCAATGACCAACGAGATTGCTATGCTCCGCGAGGAGGCTGGCGAGGATACCGTTTTCAAGGTAATTATCGAGAGCGGTGCACTCCAAACCCCCGAACTTATCCGCAAGGCTTCGCTTTTGGCAATGTTCGCAGGTGCCGATTTCGTAAAGACCTCCACCGGCAAGATTCCCGTTGCCGCAACCCCCGAGGCAGCCGTTGTGATGTGTACCGCCATCCGCGACTACCACCTCAAAACAGGTCGCAAGGTGGGCTTCAAAGCAGCAGGTGGCATCCGTAGTGCCGAGGAGGCTGCGCTCTTCTACACCATCGTGGAGGAGATTCTGGGCAAAGAGTGGTGCTCTCCCACCCTCTGGCGCATTGGCGCAAGTTCGCTCGCCAATGGTCTTATTTCGGCGATTGTCGGCAAAGAGGTTAAATACTTCTAAACCATCATAAACCAACACACAGGAGCGCCATCCACTATTCGGTGGATGGCGCTCCTATTTTAACGTGAGTTTTGCGGAAATGGTGCATCGCCAACTTACTGTTAATAACGTGCTTACTATTGCACCATTTCCGCAAACCTCACGTTAGGGCCTGCTCCGCAAGCCCCATAGCCCACTGCGTGGGCTACTTAATGCTTATATTCCTCCCTAAATCCCTCCTTTGACAAAGGAGGGACTTGCTCAAAGAGCCTCAAAAAGGCTCTTTGATAAAGCGGATGTTTCGGAAT
>JAZOCT010000047.1:0-4824 GCA_045596685.1 Tidjanibacter sp.
TTTGGTGGCAAAAGTGGCGCAAAAGCCACGCACGACATCTCTGGCGGGAGGGCGGAGCGCAAAGCCTAAAACAAACGCTGTCGCGGGCAAAGCATTTGCCGTCTTTGTTTCTTAACGCCTTTGCGCTCCGCCCTCGCCACGGCCTCACAAGGAGGTCGCTTCTCCACCGGCGATGTAAAGTGCGGGTCTATGGTGCGCCCTAATGGGCGCAGTTATTAAAAAAGATACCCGAGAAGAAGGAGGTGAACCATCAAAAAAAACGGGAGCCCCCAACCTCTTGGGTATTAAAAAAGATACCCGAGAATAAAAAAGGGGGGGGGAAACCCTCTAATTTAGAGGGGGAATAACCTTCCGTTCCTCGCGGGTATTAAAAAAGATACCCGAGAAGAAGGAGGTGAACCATCAAAAAAAACGGGAGCCCCAACCTCTTGGGTATTAAAAAAGATACCCAAGAATCTTATAGGACCTATCGCAAATGGCGAACCCGCGACGTTGGATGTTAGACGCTTATTCGACCACGAGAGGCGCTCGTTAGAAACACCAACCCAAGCGGATACTGAACGAAAGGGCAATATTATCGTTTTTCAACCCGAAGTAGTCCAATAGTTGAAAACCGTGATGGTAGCCCGTCTCGGCAGGGGTACCAAAGGCGTAGCCACCACCCACCCACGCATCGGCAATGAATCGTCCGAAGGTCTTTTGGTAGCCCACCGTAGCCAACAGAGCACCCATAGAGGCAAGAGTGCGGGCACCATCCGACGCTCCATCATAGTGGTAGTGAGAGAAGATAGCCTCGGGGCGCAGGTAGAATCCATCGAGGGGTTTCGAGGGTGAATATTCGCCCACGAAGAACTTATGTCCATAGCGCAGGGTGAAGCCTATGGGGTTATTGTGGTACTTATCGTAGCCTGCACCTATGAGGCTTGCACAAATCTCGGAACTCTGTTTCCACTCGGCAAACGCCCTCTCATAGGAGATTTTGGTACTACCACTCCCCCACGAGAGGAATGTTAGTTTCACCGCATTGGGATAGACCCTCTCTTGTGCCGAGAGGGAGGAGGTGGTGAGTGCGAGTGCGAGCAACAACACTCCAATCTTCTTGACCACTATCATACGCATATACCTTAATTTAATTAAAAAGGCACTCTACAATGAGAGTGCCCAGAGTTTTTATCTGCCCGAAGGACTATTTTGCAGCCTCTTTCTCGGCCTTGATGAATGCTTCGAGTTCTGCGGCGCGAGCCTTTGCGGGTTCGAGTTTATCGCCAGCGGTCACGAGGCGGTAGTTGTCCACTGCTGCCTGGTTCTCGTTTTTGCTATCGTAAGCCACAGCCACCAGATAGTAAACATCGCTCTGCTGTTCGGGAGTGGTCATCACTGCACCAGCCAACTCACCCCAAGCCAAAACATTGTCCCAATCCTGATTCTCGGCAGCCTTCTGCAAGCGGTACATCTGGTTGGTAGCGTTCATAGGATCGGCACCGATAAGGGTTTCGAGGGTTGCATAAGCGGCCTCCTTGTTGCCTGCGCCAAACTCCTCTTGTGCTTTCACGAGAAGGTAGTTCGAGAGTTCAGCCTTTGCTTTGGCTGCGGGCTCGGCAAATTTGCTGTGACGGCTTTCGAGAGCGATGATGTCGGTATAGACCCTCACACCATTCTCAAAATCTTTCATCTCGCAGTAACTCATTGCAAGGTGCAAAGCGAGTTCGGTATCCTGGGGGTTAGCCTCGTAACCTTTTGCAAACACCTCGGCAGCGGCTGCATAGTCTTTGCTGTTGAACGATTTGGCACCCATCATTTTATACACTTTCGAGATTGCGCTCTTTGCATCACGCGAAACTTTTGCGTTGTTGTAGAGTTTAGCAACCTCGTCTGCTTTGTAGAGGTCTGCAAGAGCAGCGTCGTTATCTACATTAACCTTTGCCAAACCCATACGGAAGTAGCAATTGGGGATATACTTCTGTGCCTTCTCTGCAAGTTCGTAGTTCTCGGCGGTGAAAGCAGCCTCAACAGTTGCTTCGAGAGCAACGACAGCCTCGGCATAATTCTTCGAGTTCAAGAAACCTGCGGCTTTGTTCCAAAGTACTGCGGGATCCTCCTGTGCAAAAGTTGCGGTAGTTGCCAAAAGCGCTGCAAAGGCAACGATGAGCGATTTGATTTTCATTGTTTCTGTCAGTTTATGTGTTAGTTTCGTTGTTTGTTCCTTATATATAACGGATAAAATCTCACAAAAGTATAAATTCCCTCGGGGAAAACAAATTTACCTGCGTAGTTTTTTGAAAAATTCCTCCATAATGGCCCCACACTCCTCCGCCATAAAGCCCGCAACGACCTCGGTTTTGGGGTGTAGGATGCGCGACGAGTAGGTCGAATAGCCCCTCTTGGGGTCGGCTGCGCCATAGACAATCTTCCCTATCTGGCTCCACGCCAGCGCTCCACCACACATCACACAAGGCTCAACGGTGACGTAGAGTGTACACTCGGGCAGGTATTTGCTCCCCAGAGCGTTCATTGCCGCAGTGAGTGCCTGCATCTCGGCGTGGGCTGTGGCATCGCCCAAAGCCTCCACACGATTGTGCCCCTTACCCACAATTCGGCCTCCACAAACCACCACCGCACCAATGGGGACCTCCCCCTCCTCGGCAGCCGCACGAGCCTCCACAAGGGCGCTCTGCATAAAAAAATGCTCTATTGTGTACTCTGTTTCCATCTTTTTGTGTACCTTTGAAGGATTTTTTGCGTATAGCAACTCTATTCCGCTTGACAAAAGTAATAAAAATATACGAAACACACACTATGTACAGAACACACACTTGTGGCGAACTTCGCCTCTCGAACCTCTCGGAGGAGGTAACACTTGCCGGCTGGGTACAAAGAGTACGCAACCTCGGTGGTATGACTTTCATTGACCTGCGTGACCGCTACGGCATCACCCAACTCGTCGTTGATGACTCCTGCTCGGCAGAGGTCAAAGAGGTGGCTACATCCCTCGGACGCGAATATGTAATTCAGGCAAAAGGCCGCGTCTTGGAGCGTTCCAGCAAAAATACAAAGATTCCCACAGGCGAAATCGAGATAGCCATCGCCGAACTGAAAGTGCTCAATGCCGCCGACACCCCTCCATTCACCATCGAGGACAACACCGATGGCGGTGACGACTTGCGTATGCGCTACCGCTACCTCGATTTGAGGCGCAACCCCCTGAAAAATGCCCTTATGCTCCGCCACCGTATGGCACAAGTCACTCGCAACTTCCTCGATGGCGAGAACTTTATGGAGATTGAGACCCCCTATATGATTAACTCAACCCCCGAGGGCGCACGCGACTTCCTTGTACCTTCGAGGCTCAACCCCGGCAAGTTCTACGCTCTGCCCCAATCGCCCCAAACATTCAAACAACTCCTGATGGTGGCAGGCTATGACCGCTACTTCCAGATTGTACGTTGCTTCCGCGATGAGGACCTGCGTGCAGACCGCCAGCCCGAGTTCACACAGATTGACTGTGAGATGTCGTTTGTGGAGCAGGAAGATGTATTGGGCATTTTTGAGAGATTCGCAAAAACTCTCTTCAAGGAGGTTCTGGGCGTGGAAATCAACTACTCGTTCCCCCGTATGTCGTGGCACGAGGCTATGGAAAAATATGGCTCCGACAAACCCGATATTCGCTTCGGTATGGAGTTCAACAACATCACAGCCGATGTGAAAGGCAAAGATTTCGTGGTGTTCGACTCGGCAGAGTATGTGGGTGCCATCGTGGCAGAGGGCTGCGCAGGATACACCCGCAAGCAGATTGACAGCCTGACCGAATTTGTAAAACGTCCCCAAGTGGGTGCCAAAGGGCTCGTGTGGATTCGCATAGACGAGAATGGCATCAAGTCGAGCATCGACAAGTTCTACACCCCCGAAGAACTCTCCGCCATCGCCACCAAGTGTGGTGCCAAGAGCGGTGACCTTATTCTTATACTCGCAGGCGAGAGAAAACACACTCTCGCGGCACTCAATGTTCTGCGCTTGGAGATGGGCGACAGACTCGGACTGCGCGACCCCAAGAAGTTCGCCCCCCTGTGGGTTGTGGACTTCCCCCTCTTGGAGTGGGACGAGGAGACACAGCGCTTCTACGCTATGCACCACCCCTTCACCTCGCCCAAACCCGAGGATGAACAGTATATGGAGAGCGACCCCGGCAGAGTTCGCGCCAATGCCTACGACTTCGTATGTAACGGTGTAGAGGTCGGCGGTGGCTCGGTGCGTATCTTCGACAGCGCACTGCAACAAAAGATGTTCAAACTCCTCGGCTTCACCCCCGAACAGGCCGAAGCACAGTTTGGCTTCCTGATGAATGCCTTTAAGTTTGGAGCACCTCCCCACGCAGGCATCGCCTTCGGTTTCGATAGGTTCTGCTCGCTCTTCGGAGGCTCCGACTCCATCCGCGACTACATCGCCTTCCCGAAGAACAACCAGGGCAGGGATGTTATGGTAGACTCACCCACCACCATCGACCCCGCACAACTTGTAGACCTAAAAATCAAGTTGGTGGAGGAATAAAACAGAAGGGCTCACGAGTGTTCGTGAGCCTTTTTTTAATGCGAGTCGAGCGAGAACAGAATGGGCTTGCACGTTATGCGCTCACTTACTCGCATTAGCCTCAATTTGTTCTCGGGTATCTTTTTTAATACCCGTAAACGAGTGGGGCAGACTGCTCTCAATTCTCAACTCTCAATTCTTCTCGGGTATCTTTTTTAATACCTGCGCCCGTTGGGGCGCACCATAGACCCGCACTTTACATCGTCGGCGGAGAAGCGACCTCCTTGTGAGGTCGTGGCG
>JAZOCT010000048.1:0-38792 GCA_045596685.1 Tidjanibacter sp.
AGACGGCAAATGCTTTGCCCGCGACAGCGTTTGTTTTAGGCTTTGCGCTCCGCCCTCCCGCCAGAGATGTCGTGCGTGGCTTTTGCGCCACTTTTGCCACCAAAAGTGGCAAAGAAAAGCGGGCAACTCGATTGCCCGCAACAAAGCGCGGTAGATGCCAACTTACTCATCTGCACCTCACCTCCGCCCCAATTTGTTCACGGGTATCTTTTTTAATACCTGCGTCAAACAACAGACCTCACCCGCCCTTCGGGCACCCTCTCCTAACTTATGAGAGGGTTTTCCCCTTTTTGTTCTCGGGTATCTTTTTTAATACCCGCGAGGAACGGGAAATTATTCCTACTCTAACATTAGAGAGGGTGGTGCGTAGGACGGGGCGTGTGTAAAAGCCTCCCCCTTTGATAAAAAAAAAGCCCCGCATCGTCTGCGGGGCTCTCTTTGTGGGTTACTCGTCAGCGGCTACGGCTGCGGTGTTATAAGGTTTGAGGATTCCTCGTTTGGAGGAGCGGATGAACTCCACAACCTGGTCGCGAATCTCGCTCTCGGGGAATTGTGCCATCACCAATTCGCAAGCGGCGGTGTAGGTGTGACCATCCTGGAAGAGCACGCGGAAGATGTCCTGAATCTGTTTAATCTCCTCATTGGAGAAGCCCCTGCGACGTAGGCCGAGGAAGTTTGCACCAACGTAGGTGATGGGGTTGTGTGCCGCCTTAACATAGGGGGGCACATCTTTATTAACATAGGTATTGGCGGCAATCATCGCGTGGTCACCAATGCGGCTGAATTGGTGAGCACCCGAGTGGCCACCGAAGACTACGAAATTGCCAAGTTCCACCTCGCCTGCAAGCGACACATTGTTGACAATCACGCAGTTGTTGCCAATCACACAGTCGTGTGCGATGTGGGCATAAGCCATCACAAGGTTGTTGTTACCCATAACGGTCTTGCCCTTTGCATCGGTGCCTCGGTTTACGGTGCAGCATTCGCGGAAGGTGTTGTTGTCGCCAATCTCGCAGGTGGTGTATTCGCCGTGAAATTTCAGGTCTTGGGGCACACCGCCGATGACAGCGCCACTGTGCACCTTGCAGTTTTTGCCCATACGGGTACCTGCCATAACGCTTGCGTGGGGGCCAATCCAACTGCCATCACCAATGACAACATCGCTCTCGATGTAGGCGAAAGGCTCCACAGTTACATTCTCTCCCAACTTTGCGTCGGGGTGGATATATGCTAAATTACTAATCATACTTTCAACTCGTATTTTTTTGAGGTGTTATTGTAATGTATCTATCTTTCTTTCCAATTGTTGTGCCATCTGTGTGTTGGCGAAGTGTCCGGGGCGCAGTGCCACGACGTGTCCTTTGATGCGTCTGCCGAGCAGTGCGAGGTCACCGAGGATGTCGAGGAGTTTGTGTCGGGCTATTTCGTTGTCGAAACGCAGTGGCGCGTGGTTGAGGTAGCCCCTTTCGACCTCTATATCTTCTCTTCCGAAGGTTTTGCAGATGCGCTTTTTGGTGCTCTCCGAGATGGGTTTTTCCACCACGACCATTGCACTCTCCACGCTACCTCCCTTGATGAGTCCCAACTTCAAGAGTAGTTCTATTTCGTGGAGGAATACGAATGTTCGGCAGGGTGCAATTTCCTCTCGGAAGTTCACCGATGCGTCGTAGCGATGGTGCTGAATGCCCACCACTGTGGAGTTGTAGTCTACGGTCACATCCACTGCATACTCCTCGTCGGGTGAGATGAGAATCTTGACACCCTTTTTGGGGATTTCGAAGAGTATCTCCTCTTTGATGTCCAGATAGTGCCTTTCGGCATCGAGTTCCACTGTGCCCACGCGCTCAATTTCTTGCGCATACTCCCTTGCCGAGCCATCCATAATGGGTGTTTCGGGAGCGTCTATCTCCACGAGTGCATTGTCGATGCCCATAGTCCAGAGGGCGGCCATCAGGTGTTCGATTGTCGAGACCTTTGCTTTGCCGTCCTTGATGGTAGTGCCACGCGAGGTGTCGGTGACGTTGTGAGCGAGAGCGGCCACCTCGGGCATACCTTTAAGGTCTGTGCGCCTGAAAACGATACCCCTATCGGCCTCGGCAGGGAGGATGGTCATTGTCACCAACTCGCCTGTGTGAAGCCCCCTGCCACTGAATGTGATGGGCGTTAGGATGGTTCTCTGCTTGGACATTCTTTTTTGCCTAATTCTAAAATTTTGAACCACAAAGATAGTTAAATTTTCAATAAAAAACGCTACCTTTGTGTGAATTATGATTTTTTTCACGTTAGTAGGCTGGTAGGATGCAGGAAAAGCAACATACAAAGGGCGCGCCACACCCGAGGCTCAATCTT
This sequence comes from Tidjanibacter sp., assembly GCA_045596685.1. Taxonomy (GTDB): domain Bacteria; phylum Bacteroidota; class Bacteroidia; order Bacteroidales; family Rikenellaceae; genus Tidjanibacter. The sequence goes on from JAZOCT010000048.1 coordinate 2,350, forward strand.
CCTTTTTCGCGCAAGAAGGTAGATTTGGGCGTGTGGGCATACGACCATCGTGTGGCCATCCTGACGGTAGTCCTTGCCTATGTGTTTTTTGGGGTGGCGTTTGTGGCTGCCGATGTGGTGGTGAGCAAGAAGGAGTCCCAGACGGAGATTTTGCTCGACTTGACCGATTTGGAGGCCTTGCAAGAGGAGTTGCAGAGGGCGCAGGAGTTGAATCGCATTCTCAATGAGCGCTACGAGGAGAGCCCGACAAGCAACCGTATCTCAAACGAAAATGCCCTCAACGATGCGCTGGATGACCACCGCACCGATGCCCGCGAGATATACTCCGAGGCCGATGAGGTGCAACAGCGTGTGCGCGACAATGCGGCATCCTACGCACTCGGCTTGGAGGGGGAGCGAAAGATTCTCGAAGAGCGCTACGAGGGCGAAGGCGAGATAGAGAACCGCAAGGTGAGGGGCAATGTTACGGTGTCGTACTCTCTCTCGGAGCCTGTGCGCTATGCGGTGAAGATGCCCGTTCCGGCCTATATGTGTGAGGGTGGAGGCGGTGTTGTTGTAGACATTGTGGTCAATCCCTCGGGGGAGGTGATTGATTGCAAGGTGAACGATGCGCTTTCGGAGAGGAATGAGTGTTTGAGGGATGCTGCGCTCTCGAAGGCGGCCCTTTCGCTCTTCAATGCCGACCCGTCGGCTCCTGCCAAGCAGCGAGGTACGATAGAGTATCAGTTTATCGCACAGTAAGCGAGTGTGCCTTGTGGGTGCTTTTTGCACCAACCTTCGGCTCGCAAGTTCCTCATTTACGCAATGTAAACTGCGGACTTGCTTGCTCGGATTGGCACAAAAACCTCTCCACAAAACCCACTCGCTGCGAGTGTGCCTTGCAGGTGCTTTTTGCACCAACCTTCGGCTCGCAAGTTCCTCATTTACACCTTGTAAACTGCGGACTTGCTCGCTCGGATTGGCACAAAAACCTCTCCACAAAACCCACTCGCTGCGATATGCACTCGCGGGGGAGGTCGCCCGAGGAAATATTCGGGAAGTTAAGGAATTTAGGGAATTTAGGGAATTTAGTGAATGTCCCTAAACTCCCTAAACTCCCTAACCTCCCTAACCTCTCTAACCTCCCTAATGGGGTAGAGCATAGGTTACACTAAAAGTTTTTGGTTCCGCTTTTTACAAAAAGCGGAGAAAAAAGCGTCAAAAAGGAAATTTTGAATTGAAAGGGATATGGTCATAACAACAGGCAACATATTATTAGTGGGCTCTATAATCCTCTTTGTGAGCATCTTGGCGGGCAAGGCGAGTAGTCGCTTTGGAGCCCCTATGCTGCTATTCTTTTTGCTGGTAGGTATGGCCTTTGGCACCGATGGTGTAGGTATCGAGTTCGACAACTTTGCAACCGTACAGTTTGTGGGTATGGTGGCGTTGAGTGTCATTCTTTTTTCGGGTGGTATGGATACCTCATTCAGCGATGTACGTCCCGTATTGAAGGAGGGCGTGGTGCTGGCGACGGTGGGTGTGATGCTTACAGCGCTCTTTACGGGTGCTATGATCTACTTCCTTTCGGGGTGGTTGGGGGCCCAAATCTCTTTTCCCTTGTCGCTTCTGATTGCGGCGGTTATGTCCTCTACCGACTCGGCATCGGTTTTTGCCATTTTGCGTTCCAAGCGCATAGGTTTGAAGGAGAACTTGCGCCCGTTGTTGGAGTTGGAGAGTGGTAGTAACGACCCGATGGCATACATTCTCACCATTATGCTCATACAGATTAATCTGGGTGTGGAGAGTTCGGTGGGTGATATTGTGCTCACCTTCCTCAAACAGATGGGCATAGGTGCTTTGGCGGGCTACCTGCTGGGTAGGGGAGGTGCGGAGGTTGTCAATCGCATCAATGTGGGCAATAAGTCGCTCTACTCGGTGCTGTTGCTTTCGCTGGTATTCTTCATCTCCTCCTTCACCGACCTGCTGGGGGGTAACGGCTACTTGGCGGTCTACATTGCGGGTATTGTTATGGGCAACCGCAAGTTGAGCCATAAGCGCACGCTTGCCACCTTCCTCGATGGTGTGACGTGGCTGATGCAGATTGTGATGTTCTTGTTGTTGGGTTTGCTTGTGAACCCCCACGAACTGACCGACGTGGTGTGGATAGGAGTACTTGTGGGCGTGGCGATGATTTTCCTGACCCGTCCTTTGGCGGTGTGGCTCACACTCTTACCTTTGGGTTCGAGGCTTTCGGGCAAGGCTCGCCACTACATTTCGTGGGTGGGATTGCGCGGTGCGGCACCCATCTTGTTTGCTACCTATCCGAAACTTGCGGGTTTGGACCCCAATAATACCATCTTCAACATTGTATTCTTCATCACCATCTTCTCGCTTGTGGTGCAGGGTACGACGGTGGGTAGTGTTGCCAACCTTTTGGGTGTGGCCGAGAAGAGTCCCGAGAAGGGCTTTGATATTGATCTGCCCGATGAGGTCAAGGCGGCGCTTACGGAGGTTGATATAATTGAGGGAGGTGCTCGTGATGGTGCACTGTTGAGGGATGTGCGTTTGCCCGAAAAGACCCTTGTGATGATGATTCGCAGGGGGGATAAATATATTGTTCCCAATGGCAATACCACGCTCCATAGGGGTGATAAGTTGCTCCTGATTTCGGAGGAGGTGCAGGTGTCGCAGACGGAGATTCGCCACCGCGAACACATTGTGCTGTGGGATAGTATCAAACAATTCATAAAGAGATAGAGGAGAGGGAGAGATGGAAGATAAGACCTTTCTGTTGCGTTGGATGAGTGATCTGCTCAACTTGCTGGGTATCAACTCTGCCGATGGTGGCTATAAATCGCTTTTTGCCACCCTTGTGGTGCTTGTGTGCTGTGTTATTGTGTGGCGCCTGTTGCGCTACATACTCCTGCGAGCCCACCGCCTCGGCAGGATGGTCGATGAGCGTTTGGCTGTGGCCTTCGATGTTGCGAACCTCAAAAAGATAGCCCTCACAGCCTCGGTCATCCTCTTCTATATGATGATGCCGTTGGCCTTCGATGCGACCTCTGCGCTGGGTGTAGCCATCCGTAAGGGGTTGGATGTGTTGTTGGTGTGGATGTTTGCCAGCGCCTTCAACTCGGTGGTCAAGACCATCTTTATGCTCATCTACCACAAACGCAAGAGTAAGGATGCCCCCTTGAAGGGCTTTATGCAGGTCATCCAGATTGTGGTGTGGATAATTGCGGGTATTCTCATTGTGAGCATTCTCATAAATAAGTCCCCCACAAAACTCTTCACCGGTTTGGGAGCTTCGTTGGCTGTGTTGAGTTTTGTGTTCAAGGATACGATTCTCAACCTTGTGTCGGGCATTTTGCTGTCGAGCGACAAGATGGTCAAGGTGGGCGATTGGATAGAGATGCCCTCGGCAGGAATCGACGGTACGGTGGTCGATATGACCCTCAATACAGTGAAGGTCAAGGGGTGGGACAACACCATTTCCAATGTGAGCCCCTACACTCTCACATCGGGTACCTTCAAGAATTGGCAGGGAATGTTTGCCTCGGGTGGCCGACGCATTGCCCGCTATGTGGAGATAGACATCAATACGGTGAAGTTCTGTACCGAGGAACTTTTGGAGCGCGTGGCGAAGGTGGAACTGATGAGCGACTATGTGGCCTCGCTGCCCGAACCTCGCATCCAGACCACCAATCTCGAATTGTTGAGGGTCTACATTGAGCGCTATATGGAGGCTCAATCGTGGCTCAATAGGGATATGCTCCATATGGTTCGCCAGTTGCAGTCGAGCGATACGGGTGTTCCTTTGCAGGTCTATGCCTTCACCTCGACCACCGTATGGGTGGAGTATGAGCGCATCCAAGCCTCGCTCTTTGAGCATATTATGGCGATAGCCCCGGTGTTTGATATACGCATTTTCCAACGTCCTTCGGGTGGTGATTTGGAGAAGCGCGCCTCGGTGGAGGAGTTGGAGAAAATTGTGGGCTGATGAGGGTTAGTTTCACAGGTCATCGCCCCGATAAGATTGCGGGGTGGAAGGAGTCCAAAGGTGTGGTGGAGGTTGCCATTCGCAAGGCGCTTACCGAGGCCATAGAGGGGCTTGTGGCCGAGGGTGCCGACACTTTTTTGAGCGGTATGGCACCGGGTGTGGACCTGTGGGCCGCAGATGAGGTCTTGCGCCTGCGCGGAGAGGGACGCATAGGGGCCAATGTGAGGTTGGTGTTGGCGCTGCCTTATCCCAATTTCGAGCGCTCCTTTCGCGCGGAGTGGCGGGGACTCTATGCCGATATTGTGGCACGCGCCGATGAGGTGGTGTGCGTGAGCGCGGGCTACCACTATGGCTGCTATACCCGTCGCAACGACTTCTTGGCCGACAATGCCGATGTTGTGGTGGCCTACTATGAGGGCTCCGAAGGGGGCACACGCTACACTCTCCGTAGGGCGGAGCGTGGCGGTAAGAGGGTCCTAAACCTGTGCCAACGCGAGTTGTTCGACCTGCCGATGATGGAAAGATGAATTTTTTAAGAGAGTAACCATTATAATTAAAACCTTGATGATTATGTTTGGCATTTTCAAGAAAAAAATCTGGCTACGCGACTATTTGGGCGACTTCTATGATATTCACACCCACCTTTTGTGGGGTGTGGATGACGGATGTAGAGATGCAGAACACACCACCTCCCTCGATGCCGAACTTGTCGAATTGGGGTTTAAGGGTGCCTACCTCACACCCCACATCATCTATGGCCTCTATGGTAATAATACCGAGAAGAGCCTGCGCGAGCAGTTCACCAAGATGCCCCAAAATTTGGGCTTGGAGGTAAGACTCGCTGCGGAGTATTGCCTCGATGAGAACTTCATCAACCACCTCCATAGCGAGGAGCCTATGCTGACGATGCAGGGCGACCACCTTTTGGTGGAGTTCAGCCTGGGAACGAATAGGGTTGGAGCCTATGCCAACGACCTCTTTGAGGTGGCTTTGGCGGGTAAGAATGTCATCATTGCCCACCCCGAGAGGTACGCTTTTCTCTCAATAGAGCGCAACATTGATGAACTCAACAAACTCACCACCAAAGGATATTCCTTGCAACTCAACCTCCTCTCCCTCACGGGTTATCACGGGGAGCAGGTGCGTCGCATCAGTGAGGAGTTGCTTTTGTCGGGTCGCTACACTTTTGTGGGTAGCGATGTCCACTCTCGCATCTACACCCGCGCGATTCGTGACGGTCAAATATCCTCCAAAGTTGTCGAGCCCCTTAAAGAGTTGATGGAGAATAATAAACGCATCCTCTGGTAAAAAAACGCATATAACGGGTGCTTTTTGCACCGCACTTCGAGTGGCGACCTTCCTCATTTACGTTTGTAAACTGCGGAGGTCGCCCTCTTGTTTCTCTTGTTTCTCCTGTTTTTTGTCTTATAATTCAACTCTCAACTTTCAACTCTCAACTTTCAACTTGTTCACGGGTATCAAAAAAGATACCCGTGAACAAGAGGGAGATTTGTGATGACGGTTGGGCTCCCCACAACTTACAAAAGGGACATTATGGGCACATTACCCACTTAATACGCAAATTTATTAAAAATTTTTACTATTATTTTGCAACCCATTAAACGGTCAGATAATCAGGCATTTGGGGCGCTGGTCGCTCTGTTTTAGTGTAAAATTAACGTTAAATTATTATTAAAATATTTTAATAAATTTGGAAGTTTGCAGAAAATGCCCTTATCTTTGCAGCGAAGTTTTAAGGTTCATTTAGGTTAGTAGTTTTAGGTTAGTAGAAGCAGGGTTAGAAGTGATTCTATCCCCTGTTGATTAAAAGGTTGCGCTTTTTATCTCAAAGCGTAACCTTTTTTCATTTTCGCTGGTGGGGATAGAATCACTATCGAGGAGCCAAAGAGTAGCCAAAAAATAGCCAAAGAGGAGTTAAAGAGGAGCCAAAGAATAGTTAAAGAGGGGCCAAATGGGGGCCAAATGGGGCCTCAATCAGTCATACCTAATTTAATTGCTAAAAATTTCCGCTATTTGATACAATAAAAATATATTCAAAGCGTTTAATTTTTCAAGTTTCGATGTACCTTTGCACCATCAATGCGAGGTCTATAAAATAAAAAATAGGTATATGGTTAGAAATCGTTTAATGGTCACACTGCTGTTGTGCCTACTTTCATCGGTAGGTCTTTGCGGTCAGACCTTCTCTCTCACACTCGACAAGGCATTGGACATTGCTCTTTCGGACAACCCCACGATTAAGGTTGCCGATATGGAGATTGAGCGCCAGGATTGGGTGCGCAAACAGAGTGTGGGCAATTTGTTGCCGAACCTTTCGGTATCGGGTCAGTATTCTTACAGTATTGTCAAGCAGGAGATGGCAAAGGGTTTGTCGTTTGGTGCGGATAACTCCATCAGCACCCAGGCTTCGCTCTCGGTGCCATTGTATGCTCCAACGGTCTATGAGACCTTGAAGATGAATCGCACGCAGATGGAGCAGGCTGTCGAGAGTGCCCGTTCATCGAAGATAAACCTTGCCAACGAGGTGAAGAAGGGGTACTACAACATTCTTCTTGCGGAGCAGTCGCTGGCGGTATTGAAGGAGAGTGAGTCGTCGATTGCCCAGACGGTGAGCAATACGGAGGCGATGTATAAACAGGGCTTGGCTTCGGAGTATGACCTTCTTTCGGCGCAGGTTCAACTCTCCAATCTTCGTCCCAACATCATTCAGACCGAGAACTCCATCAAGACCTCCAAGTTGCTCTTCAAGATGTACCTCGGCTTGCCCGAGAGTGCCGATTTCACTCTTGTGGGGACTCTCGACGACTTTGCCGAGGAGGTGGCGATGGCCACAGTGCCCACCAACGAGGTTGACTTGGCGAATAATGCCGACCTTCGAGCCCTCGACCTGCAAGCCCGATTGCTCGAACACCAACTCCATTTGGTCAATGCTTCTCGTCTGCCGACGGTTGCAGCCTTCACCAACTTCATCTTCTCGGGTAACGACAACTCGATGGATTTCAGCAGTATGATAGGTGGTCCTATGGGTGGTGGTTCTGCCGAGACGAAGAAGGAGTGGTGGTGGCAGAACCCCCTTTCGGCGGGCATATCGATTAGTATCCCTCTTTTTTCGGGCGGTAAGAATATCAATAAGGCCCACGAGATTCGCAACTCTCTTGCTCAACTCTCCGAGCAGAGGGACTATGTGCGCCAGAGTGTGAATGTGCAGGTGGAGAGCGCCTTCAATAACATCCTCACTGCGCGTGAAAAGATGAGCAGCAATGAGATTACCGTACGTCAGGCGCAGAAGGCCTATGAGATTGCCGAGGTGAGGTACAATGCGGGTACGGGTACGATTCTCGAACTCAACTCCTCGGAACTCTCCCTCACGCAGGCAAGGCTCAACTATTCGCAGGCCATATATGACTACCTTGCAGCCAGGGCCGACTATGAGAAAATCATCGGTGAGGGCTTCGAGATAGATGCTCCTGCGGAGGTGGCGGAGCCCCAAGAGCCCACCCATCAATAATTCCAAGAGATTCTAAAAAAACGATATAATAGAGAGATGAAAATCAGCAAAAACATTGCAATGGCGACACTGATGGTTGCCTTTGCGCTCACGAGTTGTAATGGTGGCAGTGGTGCGAAAACTCCCGCAGGAGATGCACCCGTAGCCCAGAGTGAGGTGCTCACGAAGGTGTCGCCCGTAGAGAGGGTTGAGGTGGCCGAGAGTGTCGATTTCACCACCACTTTGCTCCCCTATAAGAAGAGTTTTATCACCCCCCAGATGTCGTTACGCATCGACGAGATTAGGGTGCAGGTGGGTGACCACGTTAAGGGTGGGGAGGTTGTTGCCACTCTCGATAAGAACCAATACAACCAGACGGCTGCTCAACTGAAAAATGCCGAGCAGAACCTCTCACGAATGAGGAGTGTCTACGAGGCGGGAGGTGTGAGCAAGTCGCAGATTGACGAACTCGAAACCTCGGTTACGGTTATGCGCGAGACGATAGCCAACTTGGAGCGCAACATCGAACTCCGTTCACCCTTCGATGGTGTGATTACGGGTCGCTACAATGAGCCTGGCGATTTGTTTGCTATGGCGGGCAATGCCGATGGTGGCATTGGTGTGTTGCAGGTGATGCAGATAGATAGGCTCAAAGCCGTTGTTGCACTTTCGGAGAAATACTACCCCCAAGTCTATAAGGGAATGAAGGTTAAGGTCACAGCGGATGTCTATCCCGATAGGGAGTTTGAGGGCACTGTGGAGATTGTCTATCCTTCGATTAATGCTGCGACTCACACCTTCAATGTGGAGGTTGTGGTGCCCAATGGCAAGGAGATTTTGCGCCCCGGAATGTTTGCTCGCACGGAGTTCAATATGGGTAATCGTATGAGCCTTACGGTTCCCGATGTGGCTGTTCAGAAACAGATGGGTGTGAATGACCGCTATGTTTATGTTGTGAAGGATGGCGTTGCCGAGCGTAGGGTTGTGACGCTGGGTCGTCAGGTGGGCACCCGTGTGGAGATACTTTCGGGCGTTTCGGCTGGCGAGATGGTGGCGGTGACAGCCTTGTCAAAGATTAAGAATGGCACAACTGTGAAGGTTGTGGAGTAGTACCTCTGTATTGATTCTGTGAAGAACGATGAAAATTTACGAAACATCAGTCAAGAAACCAATCTCTACGGCGCTGATATTCATTGCCGTGATTGTGTTTGGTCTTTTCTCGCTGAACAATTTGGCCATTGACCAGTTGCCCGAGATGGACCTACCCGCCATATCGGTCATCACGACCTATACGGGTGCCAATGCCGAGGATGTGGAGAACAACATCACGAGGCGTATTGAGGATGGTTTGAATACGGTTAGCAACCTGAAAGAGATTACCTCCAAGTCGAGTGACGGTGTGTCGCTTGTGTCGCTCGAATTTGAGTGGGGAACGAACCTCGACGAGGCCTCCAACGACATACGCGATGCGTTGGGAAGACTTACGGAGTATATGCCCGACGATGCCGAGGAGCCCATTTTGTTCCGTTTCAACTCCTCGTTGATGCCCATTATGTCCTTTTCGATTACGGCAGATGAGAGTTACCCTGCGCTGAATAAGATTTTGGAGGAGCAGTTTGTGAACCGTTTGAGCCGTATTGATGGTGTTGGTTCGGTGAGCATTATGGGTGCTCCTGTGAGGGAGATACAGGTGAATGTCGACCCTGTGAAGTTGGAGGCCTATGGCCTTTCGGTGGAGCAGATAGGAGGCATTATAGCCCAGGAGAATATCAACACTTCGGGCGGTACGCTCGATATTGGCAACCACACCTATAACCTCAAAGCCGATAGCGAGTTCAACTCTTCCGACGACCTGAAAACCATCCTCATCTCCAATATGAATGGTCAGGAGGTCTACTTGCGTGACATTGCCGAGATACGCGATACGCTCGAAAAGCAGACGCTCGATGAGCGAATGAATGGCGAGTTGGGCGTGAGGGTTATGATTCAGAAACAGTCGGGAGCCAATACGGTGAAGATTGTCGAGAAGGTCAAGAAGATGTTGCCCGAGATTGAGAAGAACCTTCCTTCGGATGTTCAGGTTCACATTTTGGGCGACTCTTCGAAGAACATCAAGGACTCCATCAGCACTCTGACGGATACGGTGATGTTTGCCTTTTTGTTTGTGATATTGGTGGTGTTGTTCTTTTTGGGCCGATGGAGGGCGACTCTCATCATCTGCCTCACCATCCCCATTTCGCTTGTTGTGTCGTTCATCTACCTACAACTGACGGGAGGAACCCTCAATATCATCTCTCTTTCGTCGCTTTCGATAGCCATTGGTATGGTTGTGGATGATGCGATTGTGGTTTTGGAGAATATCACCACCCACATTGAGAGGGGTAGTAAGCCCCGCGAGGCGGCCATCTATGGTACCAATGAGGTGTGGTTGTCGGTTATTGCCACGACCCTTGTGGTGGTTGCCGTATTTTTGCCTTTGACGATGGTTAATGGTATGGCGGGCGTGATGTTCAAACAGTTGGGCTGGATTGTGTCGCTTGTGGTCTGCACCTCTACGGCGGCGGCCATTTCGCTCACCCCGATGCTTTCGGCCCTGTTGTTGCGCTTGGAGAACAACCAACACACCTATAAGGGTTTGAGTGCAATCTATAAACCCATCGATAAGTTCCTTGTGTGGCTGGACGGGGCTTATGACCGCTTGTTGCATTGGGCTCTTGGACACAAGAAGATTGTTTTCTTTGCTCCAATGGTGCTTTTGGCCTTTGGTGTTTGGCTTCTTGTTACCAAGATTCCCACCGACTTTATGCCCGCGAGCGATGGCGATTCGATGAGTGCCACTGTTACTCTCGACCAGAATTTGAGTGTGGAGTATACGACAGCTGTTGCCCGCAGGATAGATTCGATTGTCTATGCCAAGTACCCCGAGGTGATGCTGCTCTCCACGAGTGCGGGTTCATCGAGCACCTCCAATGTTTTTGCGGCGATGAGCACAACGGGTAGCAACATTATCAACTACACCTTCCGCCTTACCGACCCGCAGGATAGGGAGCGCACCGTATTTGAGATTGCCGATGCCTTCCGTGCCGATTTGGCGACCATTCCCGAGATTAAACGCTCCCACGTTTCGAGTGGTGGCGGTATGGGCGGTATGATGGGCGGTGGCAGTAGCGTTCAGGTGCAGATTTTCGGCCACGACATTGAGACTACCAACGAGATAGCCAGCGACCTTGTGGAGCAGTTCTCCAAGTTGGAGGGTGCGAGGGATGTGAGGCTTTCGAGGGACGATATGCGACCCGAGTATAACGTTGAGTTTGACCGTAATAAACTTGCCTACTATGGCCTGAATGCCTCCACAGTGTCGAGTGCCATCCGTAACCGCATCAATGGTATGACAGCCTCCATCTATCGCGAGGATGGCGAGGAGTACTACATCAAGGTGCGCTATGCCGAGGAGCACCGCACCTCCCTCACCGATGTAGAAAACATTATGGTTTATAATTCTCGTGGTCAGGGTGTTAGGGTTCGCGACTTGGGTAAGGTTACGGAGGTGTATGCACCCCCTACCATCGAGCGCCAAAACCGCCAGAGGCTTGTGACCGTAACTGTTGCTCTGGGTAATAATGTGGCGCTTGGCGATATGGTCGCAAGGGTCAATGGCGTGCTTGCCGACTACCCGATGCCCGAGGAGGTCTATACTACCATTGGTGGCGACTTCGAGGACCAACAAGAGTCCTTTGCCGACCTGGGTACCCTGCTGATACTCATCATTATGCTGGTCTATATTGTGATGGCCACGCAGTTTGAGTCCTTTGTGATGCCCTTCATTATTATGTTTACCATCATCTACGCGCTTCCCGGCTCGGCTATCGCCTTGTGGATGACCAATACTTCGTTGAGCCTTATGGCGTTGATTGCCATTGTGATGCTTGTGGGCATTGTGGTGAAGAACGGTATCGTGATGGTGGACTACACCAACCTCTTGCGCGAGAGGGGTGTGGGTATGTACGATGCGGTGCTTACTGCGGGTAAGAGCCGCTTGCGCCCCGTGCTTATGACCTCACTCACAACCATCCTCGGTATGCTGCCTATGGCACTTGGTATGGGTAATGGTGCCGAGTTGTGGCAACCTATGGGTATCACCATTGTGGGAGGTCTGACCTTCTCCACCATCCTCACTCTCGTTGCTGTTCCCATCCTCTACTATGTGATTATGGGTAGGAGCGAGCGCTACCTTGCACGCCGCAAGGCGAAGAAGGAGCAGAAGGCAAGACGCAAATTGGAGGCAGTTGCGGAGAGAGAGAAAGAGTAAACAGTTATCAGTTATCAGTTGTCAGTTATCAGTTTAGTATGAAAGCACTTTTTATATCATATAATCAGGCGATGACGGAGCGTATAGAGGCAATGCTTGATGAGTTGGGAATCAGGGGCTACACCCTATTTCCCCTCACTCACGGCAGGGGCTCCTATACGGGCGAACCCCATATGGCGAGCCACACTTGGCCGGCAATGAACTCCACGATTATTGCGATGGTTGAGGACTCGAAGGTGCCTCCTGCGATGGAGGCTTTGCGCGAGATAGACAAGGATACCCAGTTGCAGGGTTTGCGCGCGTTTGTGTGGAGTGTTGAGCAAGAGATGTAATCCGTAGCGAGCGAATCTCGTGGGCATCTGCTGCGTTATACTTCGATAAGCGGAGTTCCTCATTTACGACGAGTAAACTGCGGACTCCGCTTTCTCGTATGCCTTGCATCTGCTCCGCGATATTCTACTCGCGGTGGGGCTATGCGATGTGCTATTTTAACTCCACCAGCACAAAAGTGCCGTTACGGCACCTCGCCTCACAATCTGCACTCGCTATTTTTTTGTCCAACGTCTAACGTCTAACGTTGCGGGCTCGCATTTGCGAGCCCGAAAACTTAATTAATTTTCAATTTTCAACTTTTGGGGGAGAGTAGGGAGTGTAGGGAGTGTAGGGAGTGTAGGGAGTGTAGGGCTCTCTCCTTAATCTCTCTAACCTCCCTAAATTCCCTAACCTACCTAATACGTTTTCGGGGGCTCCAAATCTTGGAGCCCCCGCGACGGTAGACGGTAGACGTTCTACCGAGCCTACGGTGCATAATTTTGAATTTTGAATTTTGAATTTTCCATTCTTTTCCCCACCTTTGTCGCCCTAAACGTAGAGGAAAACAACTATGTGGATTTGGTTTGCACTTATTTCGTCGGTACTTCTTGGCTTCTATGACGTTGCCAAGAAGCGCTCGGTGGAGGGCAATGCGGTACTTCCCGTACTGACCATTGCGACCTCTGTTTCGGCACTCTTTTTTCTTCCCGTGATTCTCTCTTCGGAGTTCGGATTGGGATGGTTTGCGGAGGGTACGATGTTTTGTGTCACTCCTATGCCTTTGGGGCAGCACCTTTTGGTGGCGCTCAAAGCGGTCATTGTTGCTGCGACGTGGTTGTTTGGTTATCTGGCAGTTAAGTACCTTCCTTTGACCATCGTATCCCCCATTTATGCACTGCGTCCTGTGTTGGTTTTGTTGGGTTCGATTCTCATTTTTGGCGAGAGGCTCAACCTCTACCAATGGATAGGCGTTGTGGTGGCTTTTGTAGCCTTCTATATGATGAACCGTTCAAGCCATAAGGAGGGTATCAAATTCACCAAAAACAGGGGCATTTTCTACCTTATGATGGCGGTATTTTTGGGTGTAGGCAGTGCTTTTTGCGATAAGATACTGATGAAGGGCATCCAACCTGCCTCGGTTCAGGCGTGGTGTGGGTTGTATGTTGCACTGCTCTATGGTGTTTTGACCCTGATTCTTTGGTGGCCCAAACGTAGGGAGGATAAATTTGAGTGGCGATGGAGCATTCTTCTCATTTCGCTCTTCCTCTCCATTGCCGACTTCTGCTATTTCAACGCTTTGGCACAGGAGGGGGCATTGCTTGCGGTCATTTCGCTCATTCGTCGTGGCTCGGTTATTGTGTCGTTCTCATTGGGTGCGATATTCTTCAAGGAGCGCAACATCCGCTCAAAGGCTTTTGCTTTGTGCGTTTTGCTTGTAGGCTTGTATTTTCTGCTACACGGCTCTCTGGTGGGATAATTGCTTTTTTTCAGACATAAAAAGGTCGTTAGACTTTTGACGTTGGACGTTAGACCAAAAAATAGTTGGATATATCCAACTATTTTTTGTATTTTTGTAGATTAATAGAATTGTAAGCATAAAGATATGTCAGAACAAGATAAGATATTGAGTGAAGTCACAAGTAAGGAGTACGAATATGGCTTTGTGACCGACATCGAGACGCACACTCTGCCCAAGGGGTTGAATGAGGATATAGTGCGCCAGATTTCGGCCCTTAAAGGCGAGCCCGAGTGGATGCTCGAATACCGCCTTGCGGCCTATCGTAAGTGGCTCACTATGCCGTTGCCCGATTGGGCACATTTGCGTATTCCCGCCATAGATTTTCAAGATATCATCTACTTTGCCGCGCCCAAGAAGGAGCCCGACAAGAAATCTATGGACGAGGTAGACCCCAAGTTGCGCGAGACCTTCGACAAACTCGGCATTCCTTTGGAGGAGCAGATGGCTCTGGCGGGCGTAGCGGTGGATGCTGTTATGGACTCGGTGTCGGTTAAGACCACCTTCCGCGAGACCCTTGCGGAGAAGGGTATTATTTTCTGCTCAATGAGTGAGGCTTTGAAGGAGTACCCCGACCTTGTGAGGCGCTACCTCGGTACGGTGGTACCTGTGGGCGACAACTTCTATTCGGCCCTCAATGCGGCTGTTTTTTCGGATGGTTCGTTTTGCTACATTCCGAAGGGTGTTCGCTGTCCTATGGAACTTTCGACCTACTTTCGCATCAATGCTGCGGGTACGGGACAGTTTGAGCGCACGCTGATAGTTGCCGACGAGGGCTCCTATGTGAGTTACTTGGAGGGCTGCACTGCGCCTATGCGCGATGAGAACCAATTGCACGCGGCTGTTGTGGAGATTATCGTGGAGAAGGATGCGGAGGTTAAGTACTCGACGGTGCAGAATTGGTACCCCGGTGACGCAGAAGGCAAGGGTGGTATCTACAACTTTGTGACCAAGCGAGGCATCTGTCGGGGTGATAATTCCAGACTTTCGTGGACGCAGGTCGAGACGGGCTCTGCCATCACTTGGAAATACCCCTCGTGTATTCTCAAAGGCGATGGTTCGGTGGGTGAGTTCTACTCTGTGGCGCTTACCAACAACTACCAACAGGCCGACACGGGCACGAAGATGATACACATTGGCAAGAATACCCGTAGTAGGATTGTGTCGAAGGGTATCTCGGCGGGCAGGAGTGAGAATAGTTATCGTGGTTTGGTGAAGGTTGTGCCCGCAGCGGAGGGTGCAAGGAACTATTCGCAGTGCGACTCTCTTCTGATTGGCGATAAGTGTGGCGCTCACACCTTCCCCTACATCGATTGCCAGAACACCTCGGCGGTGGTGGAACACGAGGCCACCACGAGCAAGATTTCCGACGACCAACTCTTCTATTGCAACCAGAGGGGTATTGGCACCGAGGAGGCTGTGGGCCTTATTGTGAATGGCTACGCGAAGGAGGTTTTGGCCAAATTGCCTATGGAGTTTGCGGTGGAGGCGCAGAAACTCTTGTCGCTTTCGCTTGAAGGCTCGGTAGGATAGTCAGGGCAGCCAGGGTGGCTAGGGTGGCTAGGGTGGCTAGGGCGACTAGGGCGACTAGGGCGACTAGGGCAACTAGGAAAAATTCCTAGAAGACCCAGAAGCCCCAGAGGGCCCAGAAGCCCCAGAGGACCCAGAAGCCCCCCAGAGAAAAAAACAGACAATTGACGTTAGACAAAAAAAGAGATATGTTAAAGGTTAAGAATTTACACGCAGAGGTCGATGGCAAGGAGATATTGCGCGGTATCGACTTCGAGGTCAAGGCGGGCGAGGTGCACGCCATAATGGGTCCCAATGGCTCTGGCAAGAGTACGTTTGCTTCGGTGTTGGCGGGCAATGAGAAGTTCACTGTTACGGCTGGTACGGTGGAGTATGACGGTAAGGATTTGCTCTCGATGAGCATTGAGGAGAGGGCTCGTGAGGGGTTGTTTCTCGGCTTTCAGTACCCTGTGGAGATTCCTGGTGTGAGTATGGCCAATTTTATGAAGTTGGCGGTTGCCGAGCGTAGGAAGGCGCAGGGTTTGGAGCCTTTGAGTGCGGGCCAGATGCTCAAATATATGAGGGAGAAGGCTGCGGTTGTGGAGTTGGACTCGAAACTTATGAATAGGGCGGTGAATGAAGGCTTCTCGGGTGGTGAGAAGAAGAGGAACGAGATTTTCCAGATGGCGCTTTTGGAGCCTCGCTTGTCGTTTTTGGACGAGACCGACAGTGGCCTCGATATTGACGCATTGAGGATTGTGGCTACGGGTGTCAATCGCTTGCGCTCGGAGAGTAACGCTACGGTGCTGATTACCCACTACCAACGCTTGCTGGACTACATCGTTCCCGACTTTGTCCACGTTCTCTATAAGGGTCGCATCATCTATTCAGGAAGAAAGGACCTTGCCTTGAAGTTGGAGAAGGAGGGCTACGATTGGCTCATTGCAGACTACAAAGAGTAATTCAAAATTTAGGCAAATGCGAGTAAGCGAGGGCAGAGGCTGCTTGCAGACTATGCCGAGCAGGAGCATTTTAGAGCACGCGAAGCGTGGTCAATTCAGAATTCAAAATTGAAATTTGAACAGCGTGATGGAAAATAAGAAGATAGTTTTGCGCGATGGCGACTGCTCCGGCTGCGGAGGTAGCTGGGAGGTTGCTGCGGGCGAGCACTTGGAGCTCTACCAACTGTGCAGTAAGGGTAGCCATAGGGTAGATGTAAGACTCTTGGCGGGAGCCACTGCAAAGGTTGTCTTTGTTGCCGCTTCGGAGGATGATGTGGAGTACGACTACCACTTCGACCTTGCGGAGGAGGGTGCGAGTGCGGAGGTCTATGGCCTGATGGTGGCGGGTGCGGGATGCAGGGCGCGGGTGAGGACCAATATGCGCCACAACGCTCTGGGTTGCCATAGCGACCAGCAGATTAGGGGTGTGGCTTCGGGTGATGGCTATGGTATGTTTGAGGGGTTGGTTTATGTTGCTCCCGATGCCCAGCAGACCGAGGCCTACCAACAGAGCCGCAATGTGCTGTTGTCGCCCGAGGCGAGGATTCAGACCCTGCCCCAATTGGAGATTTATGCCGACGATGTGAAGTGCTCTCACGGTGCCGCTGTGGGCCAGATGAACGAGGAGCAGATTTACTATATGCGCCAGAGGGGTCTGTCGGAGGTCGATGCGAGGCGTTTGCAACTCGGAGGTTTTATGCAGGATATTCTCGACAAGATTGAGGATGATGACCTTCGTGCCGAGTTCGAGGGAGGATTGAAGGTTGAGATTTGAGAATTTTCCTGTAATCTGTGCAAATAAAGAAGTCGTTAGACAAAAAATATGTTTGAAGTAGAAAAGATAAGGGCGGAGTTCCCCATTTTGGGACAGAAGGTCTATGGCAAACCTTTGGTCTACCTCGACAATGGTGCTACGGCCCAGAAGCCGAGGTGTGTGATTGAGAGGGTTGCGGAACTCTACCGCACGGAGAATGCCAACATTCACCGAGGAGTTCACTACCTTTCGGAGCGTTGTACGGCGCTCTATGAGGATGCCCGCAAGGTGGTTGCCGAGGCGTTGGGCACGCCCGATACGGGAGAGGTTATCTTTACGGCGGGTGCTACGGCGGCCATCAATACGGTGGCTTATAGCCTTTGCGAGCGATTTCTTGCCGAGGGTGACAATGTGGTGGTGAGCGAGATGGAACACCATAGCAACATTGTGCCCTGGCAGATGATGTGCGAGCGCAAGGGTGCGGAGTTGAGGGTGCTTCCCTTCGACGACGAGGGCAACTTGTGTGTGGAGCGCCTCGAAGGGCTGTTGGATGGTAGGACAAAGGTTGTGGCCGTCACGCAGGCGAGCAATACACTTGGTACTATGCCCGACCTGAAACCGATTATTGAGAGTGCCCACTCGGTGGGTGCTGTGGTGATGGTGGATGGCTGCCAGGGTTTTGTCCATAGCGAGGTGAATGTGAGGGAAATGGATTGCGATTTCTACGCCTTTTCGAGCCATAAGTTGTATGGCCCCAATGGTGTGGGTGTGCTCTATGGCAAGAGGTCGTTGTTGGAGCAGATGCCCCCATTTTTGGGCGGTGGCGATATGGTCAGGAAGGTGACATTTGAGCGCACCACCTATGCCGACCTGCCCTTGAAGTTCGAGGCCGGTACGGCTAACTATATTGACGCTATTGGCTTGGCGGAGGCCATCAAGTTTCTGCGAGGGCTCGATAGGGAGGATGTGCTCTCCCACGAGAGGGCACTGCTGGACTACGCCACCGAGGAGTTGCTCAAAATTGAGGGGCTTCGCATCTATGGCGAGGCGGAGAGAAAATGTAGTATTGTGAGTTTCAATGTAGATGGTATTCACAATTTCGACCTCGGCTCGGTGCTCGATAGGAGCGGTGTAGCCATTCGCACGGGTGCCCATTGTGCCGACCCTGTTATGGCCCACTATGGTGTGCAGGGTATGGCTCGTGCGTCGTTTGCGATGTATAATACGATGGAGGAGGTCGATGCACTCGTCGCAGGAGTGAAGAAGGCTATAAGAATGTTAAAGTAGAATCCATCTCGCGGGTACAAAAATCCCTCTGCGATATGAATTCGGTGATGATGGAACCACCTGTCAATTTTGAATTTTGAATTTTGCATTTTGAATTATGTTTATAGTATTGGAAGGGTTGGATGGAGCCGGTAAATCCACGCAGATTAAACTTCTTCGCCAGATGGTTGAGGCTACGGGCAGGGAGTGTGAGTATTTGCATTTTCCGAGGTTTGATGCTCCTGTCTATGGCGATATGATTGCTCGTTTTTTGAGGGGTGAGTTTGGTTCTGTGGAGCAGGTGAACCCCTATTTGGTTGCGTTGCTGTATGCTGGTGATAGGGCCGATGCGGCTCGGAAAATCAACGGCTGGATAGCCGAGGGCAAGTGCGTGATTGTCGATAGATATGTCTACTCCAATGTGGGCTACCAATGTGCCAAAGTGGAGAGTGTGGAGGAGCGAGAGAGGCTCAAAGAGTGGATTTTGAGAACGGAGTATGAGGAGTTTAGGATTCCGAGGCCCACGTTGTCGCTCTTTTTGGATGTGCCCTTTGGCTTCACGGAGGCGAAACTGACCTCCCAGAGAGAGGGGGCAGATAGGGAGTATTTGGGCGGTGCGCAGGATATCCACGAGAAGTCGCTCGACTTGCAGCGCAAGGTGAGGGAGGTCTATTTGGAGGCTGCCCGCAGGGAGGCTGACTTCAAGGTTGTGGATTGCTCCACGAGTGAGGGTCAGATGGCCTCTCCCGAGGAGATATTTGCCCGCGTTGCGGAACACATCAGACCACTTTTGTAGAGATGGGTAGTGCTACGAGATATATTCAAGAACACCGCTGGTTGTGGCTTACGGCTCGCTTGCTGCTGGGCCTTACCTACCTGTTCTCATCGCTGACGAAGGCGATAGACCCCTACGGTACGGTGCTGAAAGTTGAGGAGTACCTCCACGCTATGGAGTTGGGGCAGATGGGGGCATTGGCTACCCCGCTGACGGTGGTGCTCATAGGCTTTGAGATGCTCTTGGGTGTGGCGTTGCTCTTGGGTGCAGCCCCGAGGGTGACTTCGCGTGTAGCGGTGGTTGTGGGGGCAGTGTTCACACTTTTCACCTTGTGGGTGGCGGTGGAGAATCCGGTTGCCGAGTGTGGTTGCTTTGGCGATGTTGTGGTGCTGACCAATGCGCAGACCTTTGGTAAGAATGTGTTACTGCTGTT
Organism: Tidjanibacter sp.; assembly: GCA_045596685.1. GTDB lineage: Bacteria > Bacteroidota > Bacteroidia > Bacteroidales > Rikenellaceae > Tidjanibacter. The sequence continues at coordinate 21,712 of JAZOCT010000048.1, forward strand.
GCTCTCGATTGTGACGCTTTGTGGTGCTGGGGGCAATAGGAGTCGCGGTAGGGTTATAGGCGCAGTGGGTGCAATGTTGCTTGTTGTGCTGTTTTGCCTCTATGGTCTTGTGATGTTGCCCGTTGTGGATAGATTTCCCTTTGGCGAGGGTGTCGATATTGCGGAGGCGATAGAGAGGGAGTTGGCGGAGAGCGAGGGCGAGACCTTTGTTGTCTGCCGCAGTGTAGCCACAGGTGAACAGGTGCGCTTTTCGCCCGACGATAGTGAGTGGTGGGACGAGGAGAAGTGGGAGTTTGTGCGCATTGAGAGCCCCGAGGAGAGCATCAAGGTGAGGGCTCGTGACTTCCGCATTACGATAGACGACTACGACTTTACGGACCAGGTGCTTGCGGCCCCAATTTGTCGCTTGATATGCGTTGAGAGCGTTGAGGACCTTACCGAGAGCGAGAAGGAGAAGATTCGCGGTATTGCCGGCTACTGTATGCGCTTGGGCAATAAGGTTGTGGTGGTGTCGGCTTCGCCATTGATGAATGTTAGTAAGGAGTTTTTGGGCTTGGAGATTGGCAATATGGATGCTGTGACCTTGCGAGCGTTGGTACGCGCTCCCGAGGGTGTTGTGACACTCCAACGAGGACGAGTTGTCCATAAGACCACACTCCGTGCCGCAAAAGTGGAGTAAAAGATTTTTTGGGAGAGGGATGCCCTTTGTAATAAGGGGGAGCCTTTGACACCATAATGTAATAAGGGGAGCCATTTACAATATAATAAAGACCCTAATTCCAACTTTTTGGGCGCAGTTTGTTGCCCGCGACGTTAGATGAAAAAAACGATTAAGGTATGATGAAAGGAACCTTGCAGAAGATAGTTTTGTGTGCTATGCTTTGCACACTTTCGGTAGCGACTTGGGCGCAGGAGCGCACCATTGAGGACTACCTCACCCGCTCGCGCGAACTCTTCGATGCGGGCTTCTACCGCGAGGCGAAGGCGGAGTTGGTCAAGGCTCACGCTTCGGCTACTGCTTTGTGTGTTGTGAGCCCTGCGATGGTCGAGGAGGTCGGCTGGCTCAATGCTCTGTGTGATGCACGTTTGGGCGATGGTGCTCCATCGTTGAGAAGTTTTCTCTCTGCCCACCCGAAGTCGCAATATAGGGACGATGCCCTGTGGCTGCTGGGCGAGGAGGAGCACGAGTGGGAACGCTGGTTGCTGGCGGTTGAGGCCTATGAGAGTGTCAATCAGAAGCGCATCAGTGACTCCCAATTGGATGCATTGTGCTTTGGTTGCGGCCACGCCCTCTACCGTGTGGGCGACTTGGGAGCAGCGCGTACTTGGCTCTCGCGTAGCAATCTGCGCGAGGGTGCCTACTACTACCACTCGCAATACTTGATGGGCGTGATAGAGTATGCCGATGGCAACTTTGTGGAGGCTCGCAACTGTTTCAAGGCCACCGAGGAGAGCGGCGACTACGCACCACTTGTTCCCTACTACCTGATAAATATCGAACACCGCTTGGGTAACGACCTCTATGTTGCTCGCAATGCCGACAAGGTTTTGGAGGGCATTGAGGGTGGCCGTCGTGCCGAGATTAGGCGAATTGCTGCCCAGAGCACCTTCCGAATGGAGGAGTGGAGCGAGGCGGAGCGCCATATTGCCACTCTTCGTGATCAGGAGGGCGAGAGTCTTTCGCGCGAGGAGAACTACATTGCGGGCTATGCTCTCTACCGCTTGGGCGAATGGGTGAAGGCTGCGGAGTATTTGAGGCGTGCGTGCGGTGCCGAGGATAGCCTCACCCGCAATGCTGCCTACCATTTGGCCGATTGTATGTTGCGTTGGGGCGATAAGAGGGGTGCTATGCAGTGTTTTTCGATGGCCTATACGGGCGGTGATGGCGAACCTATTAGCGAGGATGCCCTCTACAACTACTGCAAATTGCAGGTGGAGTTGGGAGGCTCCAACTTCAATGAGGAGATCCGCTCGTTGCAGAACTTCCTCCACCGCTACCCCCACTCGGCCCACCGTGTCGAGGTGGAGGGCTACCTCATATCGGCTTGCTATGCTGCCAACGACTTGAAGGGAGCCTATGCCATTTTGGAGGAGTTTTCCTCTTCGGGCGGAGCCATCAAGAAGGCTATGCAGTCTGTGGCCTATTACTACGCTGCGGAGTGCTACTCGCGCGGTGGTTGGCAGGAGGCGGAGGAGTACCTCAACCTTGCCCTCGACCACAAGGAGTATGATGAGAACATTGCGGCCCTTTCGCTCTACCTTTTGGGTGAGGTCGATTACCAACAGGGTCGCTACCGCGAGGCGGCTTCGATGTTTGACCAATATATCTCTTTGGAGATGACCCACCAGAGGGAGTACCCGCTGGCGTTCTACAATATGGGCTATGCCAACTTCAACTCCTCACGATTTGCGGCTGCCTACGACGATTTCAGCGACTTTGTGGAGGTCTATACTACCCAAGATAGCCTTTGGGCAGATGCCTACAACCGTATGGGCGATGCAAAGGCGGCAACCAAAGAGTATAAACACTCCGCAAACCTCTACCGCAAGAGTGCGGCCAGCGACACCCCCGAGAGATACTATGGAGCCTATCGTGTGGCCCTAATGGAGGGTATGGCCGGCAATACGATAGCCCGTGTGGAGGCTCTGGAAGATATAGTGGAGTTGGGTAAGGGTAACTATGTTGTCAGGTCCCACTACGAGTTGGGCAATACGCTCCTTATGGCCGGCAACTACTCTCGTGCTGTGGAGGTACTTTCGGACTTTGTGGAGCGCTACCCCTCTTCGCGGGAGAGCACCTCGGCGCTTGCCGACTTGGGCCTTGCCTACCGCAATACGGGCAACGACGAGGCGGCACTTGTGACCTATAAGAAGATAGTTTCGACCACCAAAGGTTCCCTTGCGGCCCATAATGCACTTGGCGAGATTCGCAACATCTACATCGAGCGCAACGATGTGGATAGTTTCTTCAAGTATGCCGATAAGGTGGGTGTGAGTGGTGATTTGGGTGTTGTGCAGCGCGACTCGTTGAGTTTTGTTGCAGCCCAGAGGCTCTACATTGCGGGCGATAAGAGTGCCGCCTCGTCGGCCTTCGATAAGTATATTTCGGAGAACCCCGAGGGAGTCTATTCTCCTGCTGCCCTCTACTACTCGGCAGACTGCCACACGACACTTGGCGACTCGCTGGTGGCAAGGGAGAGGCTCAAAACCCTCACTTCGCTCTACTATAACCCCTACACCCAGAGGGGCTATGAACGCTTGGCTCAACTTTCGGCTGCGGGTGCAGATTGGAAGGCTGCTGCGGAGGCCTATAAGGCGTTGGCCGATATGGCGACCACAACCTCTGCCAAACGTGAGGCTTTGGATAAGTGGCTCTCGACGATGGTATCTTCGGGCGACGACGACGCTATTGTGGCGACTGCCGACCAGATAATCACCCACTCGGAGGCCTCGGAGGATATGGTGCGCAGGGCGAAGTTCGAGAAGGCGAAGGCGCTTGAAAGGGATGGCAAACGCAACCCTGCGGTGGCCATTTATAGCGCCCTTTCGTCCGATGTAACGACCCCCGAGGGTGCCGAGAGTGCCTACCGCATCATCGAGACGGCCTTCAAGTATGGTAGTTTCGAGAAGGCGGAGAGCCTTGTTTATGAGTTTGCCGATGGCAACACTCCCCACGCCTATTGGCTTGCCAAATCGTTCTTGTTGTTGGGCGATGTCTACCTTTCGCGAGGCGACCTGTTCCAGGCGAGGGCTACCTACCAGAGTGTGGTGGATGGCTATTCCAATAAGGAGGATGGCATTGTCGATGCTGCCCGCCAGAGGGTAGCGAGCCTCGGAGGTGAGAGCGTCAAGGAGTAAAACGATAGAGAGAAGAAGAGTATGAAGAAGATGAAGACATATAGCCTACTAACCCTCGCGCTTGTGGCGTTTTGTGGCTCGGTGAGCGCACAAGAGGGATTCACCAAACAGATTGAGGTACAGAAGGAGTATGAGGTTGTTGTGAGGGGTGCGGAGCGCATAGAGAGTGATGTGGCTCTTTTGGATACGGTTATTGTGCGCCCCGAACTCACCTATCGCATCCGTCCTACGGCCCACCTGACAAATTTTTCGACCTCGGCATTGCGCCCTGTGACGTTGAGTACAGCACGCTGGGAGGTGCCCCGCAGACTCTACCTGAATGTGGGTGCAGGTTTGCCCTTGCAGAGCGAGGTTGATGTCTATTGGAGCCCTGTGCAGGGGGAGCGTAACCACCTTATGCTGTGGCTCAACCACGAGGGTAGCGAGGGTAGAGTTACCAACGACGACCAGGAGAGAGTTGCGGCCCTTACCCTGCGTAATCAAGCGGGAGTGCGCTATACGGCTCTGCTGGGTAGGAATACCCACTTGACGACGGGTGTGAAGTATCGCGGAACGCTTGGCAACGCCTACGGTGGTGTGGGTGTTACGGGAGCGCGTCCCTTTGTGTCGGTCCACGATGTGGAGGCAACGGCCAATCTTACGGGCGATTTTGGCGAGAAGTCCCCTCTGGGCTACGATGCCAACCTTATGGGCCTCTATGCCTTCAATAATGTCGATGAGAGTGTGTGGCGATTCAACGTAAACTACGGTCTGCTGGGACTCAATAGGGTGAAGAGTTGGCTACCAAGCAGGATTACTCTCCATTGGTCGGGTGTTGAATCCACCTGTGCCGAACCCTACTATGACACCTCTGTGACATTTGTTCCCGAGTGGGGGTTCAGGATTGGTAAATGGGTTCCTGTGGAGATTATGGCGGGCTACGACTATATGATATATAAGGGTGCGAAGAACACCCTCGATGGAGTTATTTCCAGCATAGGTGTGTCGTTTGACAAATACTCCTTTGCGATGCCCTACCTTACTGTTGCCAACGATGTGCAGACCAAGTGTACCCGCGAGGCGCTGTGGACAAACCCCTATATGCATATGCTTCACCCCGATTCGCGTAAGATATTTCTTGCCGAGTTGGGTGTTAAGGGTGAGTTGGGAAGCCTGACCTATAAACTCTCGGGAGCCACTCGTTGGTTTTCGGCCTATATGTTTGAGGTCATTGTAGAGGGTTCTCCTTTGCTGGGCTATGGTAAGAGCAAGGCGCAGAGGGTATGGTATGCCGATGCGGAATTCTCGTGGCGACCTGTGCAGAGATTCAGCCTCGATGGTAGGTTTGGTTTCCGGAGTTTGGGCAAGGCTACGGAGTCGACAGCCGAGTTTAGTCCGAGGAGGTGGAACATCGAAGGAGAGGCTGTGTGGATGCCGTTGCGTCGATTGTCGCTTGTGTTGCGTGGTGCTTGGAGGAGTTCTATGGGTGTTACGCAGTTGGGAGCTTCGGGTGCTCAAATGGTGGAGATGCCCTCCTATTTCGACTTGGGCGTGGAGGCTTCTTGGCGCTGGTCGGAGCGTGTTAATGTGTGGCTTCGTGGCGACAACCTCTTGAACGAGAAAATCTACCATTGGGCCACCTACCGTGCCCTCGGAGCCGGTGCCCGTATGGGTGTGAGTATGACCTTCTAACTTTCTAAAAAAGATAGAATTATTTGGAAAATAGCAAAAGTTGTATTACTTTTGTGACGTTATTAGAATGTAGCATCGCTTCGTTCATTTAAAAGAGAGCATCTATCCCCAAGTAGATGCTTTTCTTTTTACTCTCAAAAATCAACCGAGTGGTTAGCGGTTTTCGTCAAAAGGCACTTCGCTACACACAATTCTAATAACATAATTTTTCAAATGAACGAAGTAGCACTTATTGGCGGTCACCTCTATTGTGGAGCTGACAAGCCCGTCCACGTCCGAGCTTATACTCGTGTACGTTTCGGACGTTTGGAGTATGTTCGCGAACACTGCCGTAGGAGTTGGGGCTCCGCGCGTTAGTTTAGCGACTTGATGGTTTGATTCTTCCTCGCCACTCGGTCCTTTTTTGCAGTCACAAGTTATGCCAGAACTAATAATGCCGACTCAAAAAGTCGGCATTGTCATTATTTGTTTAGTCCGTGATCTTCGGGTGTGTGTCCGCAGTTCGCACAATTGCCTTCGTATTTTGTGGAAAGAACATTTTTGTAACCAACATATACTGTGCATTTACATTCATCACAGTCTTGGTAAGGCTTTCTTACACTTTTATACTTGTTCATACCAAAAGAAGTATTTGAATTGGGGTTGGGATTTGGTGTAGGTGTAGGTGCTGGTGTAGGGGTGGAATACACCCAAACAACACCTGTTCCTCCGCAGGCTCCGCAAGGGCCATAGATGGGACCAAAATAGTTGTAGCCAATTATAACACCACCACTACCTCCGCAGTTACCACATCTTACTGGGGTTTGAGGTGATGCACTTGTCGCAATGGCAAGAATTAAACCAAGTCCGATAATTAGTAAAAATCTCTTCATAAAGTTTGTTGTTATTAGTTATACAATAAGGTTGAATCTCCAAACAACCCTACCTCACAACCACAAAAAATAGCGTGGGTAGGTTATACGATTCAGAGGTACTGCCATACCCACGCAACATATAAACACCACCCACGCCAAGCGTAGGCGTTTCCGTGTCTATTGTTCTTGTTGCGTTGAAAATTGGCAGTTTTCTGAATCAAGCACAATAGCAAAAACGCTATGATAAATTTGTATGTACCGACAAAATTACTTTTGTTGTAGCAAAGTTAGCAAAACTTTTCATTATGAGATAAAAAATCCGTAATTTTGTCTATTGTAGAATACATATACGGAAGAGATATGAACGCAGAATACGTTGAGAGATATATTGTTAGTTGGCTTTCGGGCTATGCTGCCGGTTGCGGCTCGAAGGGCTTTGTTGTGGGCATATCGGGTGGTGTGGATTCGGCTGTCGTGTCGGCCCTGTGTGCCCGCACAGGACTTCCCACCTTGTGTGTGACCCTGCCTATTCATCAGGCCCCCTCGCAGGTGAGCCGTGCGGAGGAACACATCCGCGACCTTATGGCTCGCTACCCCAATGTGGAGTGTGCAACTGCGACCCTTACGGAACCCTACGAGAGCCTGCTCGCGGTCCTTCCCAAAGAGGGTGCCAATTTCGAACTCACCACTGCCAATACTCGTGCGCGCTTGCGTATGACGACACTCTACTTCTATGCGGGGTTGCGTGGTGCATTGGTTGCCGGAACGGGCAATAAGATTGAGGACTTCGGCATTGGCTTCTATACGAAGTGGGGCGATGGAGGAGTTGATATCAGCCCCATTGGTGATTTGACCAAGACGGAGGTTTTCGAGTTGGGTGCTCATTTGGGTGTGTGCTCTTCGATTTTGAGAGCGAAGCCTACCGATGGTCTTTTTGGTGACGACAGGAGCGACGAGGAGCAGATAGGTGCCACCTATCCCGAGTTGGAGTGGGCTATGGAGCAGACCAATAAGGGGGCACGTCCCGACCAATTTACGGGCCGCGAGAGGGAGGTTATGGAGATATATGTTCGCCGCAATCGTGCCAATCGCCATAAGATGGAACCCATACCTGTTTGTGTATTGAAGGCGAGAGATGCTGAATAACGACTTTATAGAACTGATGCGCTCGGAGATGGGCGAGGTGGAGGCTTCGAGGCTGTGTGAGGCTTTGGAGAGTGCACCTCAACCCACATCTGTGCGGGTAAATCCTGCGAAGGACTATCGGTTGCCTTCGGAGCGTGGGGTTGCGTGGTGTCCGCTGGGTTGCTATTTGGATGAGCGCCCATCATTCACCCTCGATGGCCACTTTCAGAGGGGGGGCTACTATGTTCAGGAGGCTTCGTCGATGTTTGTGGGTCACTTGTTGGAGCGTGCATTGGGAGGTGTGATACCCGAGGGCTTGCGACTTTTGGATATGTGCGCTGCGCCGGGAGGCAAATCGACACTTTATAGCACGCTTGTGGGCGAGCGGGGAGTCGTTGTTGCCAATGAGGTGATAAGGTCGCGGGCTCTGACGCTGGCTGACAACGCCCTGCGCTGGGGTGTGGGCAATATGGTTGTGACGAGTAACGACCCATCCCACTTTGCCACCTCGTTGGAGGGGTGGTTCGATGTTGTGGCTGTGGATGCTCCTTGCTCTGGTGAGGGTATGTTTCGCAAGAGCGAGGAGGCGAGGGAGTCGTGGAGTTTGGACAATGTGAAACTTTGTGCTGCACGCCAAAGACGCATTATGGCGGATGCTTGGGCGAGTTTGCGCGAGGGAGGGTTGTTTATCTACTCCACCTGCACCTTCAATAGGGCGGAGAATGAGGATAATATGTTGTGGCTTTCGGAGGAGATGGAGTGCGAGAGCGTCGATGTGGAGTGCCCCGAGGGGTGGGGCATTGTACGCACGCGGGCTGGCGAGGCGGAGTGCTTCCACTTCTACCCCCACCGCACGGTGGGCGAGGGTTTGTTTGCTGCTGTTGTGCGCAAGGGAGCCTCGGGAGCACGTCGTAAGAGCCCGAAGGCACGCAAGAGTCCCTTTGTGGAGGTCGATAAGAGAGTAAGGGGTGAGATGGAGCGCTATTTTGTGGATGGATCCACGATGCACTTTGCGATGGTTGGCGAGAGCATCTACGCCTACCCTGCGAGTGTGTGGGCCGATGTGCGCACCGTGAGCGAACAGATGAGTGTTTTGTTTTCGGGCGTGAAAGTGGGCGAGGTCTTTGGCAAAAAATTCCGCCCCGACCACTCGCTGGCACTCGCTGCGCGATTAAATAAGGGGGCCTTTGCCACCTATGAACTCTCCGAGGAGGATGTGCACCGCTACTTTCGCAAGGAGGAACTCTCGGCGGTAGGGGAGTTGAAGGAGGGTATCAATTTGCTTTTGTGGCAGGGGGAGCCTGTTGGCTTCACCAAACGTGTGGGTGCGAGAACTAACTCACTCCTCCCCAAAGAGTTGAAGATTTTTCTGTGAGCCTTATGGGGCTTCATATAAAAAAGTTGTTAGACATTAGACACCAAATGAATAGAGCCATACTGCGACTTGCCATTCCGAGCATTGTAAGTAATGTGACCATACCCTTGCTGGGTATGATTGATATTGCCATTGCGGGACGTATTGGTGACGATGCGACGATAGGTGCCCTGGCGATAGGTACGGCAATTTTCAATTTCATCTATTGGAACTTTGCCTTTCTTCGAATGGGTACGAGTGGCCTGGCTGCGCAGGCCTACGGTGCGGGAGATAGGCGTGAGACGGCCAATATTTTGGGCCGTTCAATGATTGCGGCCTTTGGTATAGCCTTGTTGTTGCTCATCTTCAATCGCCCCATAGGGAGTGTGGCGATGAAGATTATGGAGGGTTCTCCGAAGGTTATGGCGATGGCTGGTGAGTACTTTTTTGTGCGCATCTGGGCGGCACCTGCGGCCATTGGCATATTCTCTCTTCACGGCTGGCTTACGGGTATGCAGGATACCACTTCCCCTATGGTGGTGTCGATTGTGAACAATCTGGTCAATATAGGTGCATCATTGTGGTTTGTCTTTGGTATGGATATGGGCGTTGTGGGCATTGCATTGGGTACGGTTGTGGCCCAATATGTGTCGCTTGTGGCCACATTAGTCATAATCCTTGTGCGCTATGGCGACTATGTTCGCGAGGTGTCGTTGAGGGAGAGCCTGCGGATGGAGCCTCTTGTACGCTTTTTCCGCATCAACTCCGACGCTTTTTTGCGCACTCTGTGTGTCTGCACCGTCTACACCTGCTTTACGGCCTTTTCGGCCCGCTTTGGCGACACTATCTTGGCAACCAACGAACTGCTGATGCAACTTTTTATGCTGTTTAGTTATATGCTCGATGGTTTTTGCTACGCTGCCGAGTCGCTTACGGGTAGGTTTATTGGTGCTCGCAATCGTAGTAGTTTGAAGGAGTGCATCAGGCTTTTGTCGCTGTGGTGTGCGGGCGTTGCGGGGCTCTATATTGTGGCCTACGTTTTTTGGTGGGAGCCCATCTTGGGCATCTTCACATCGAGCCCCACGATTATGGCGTGTGCCGGTGAGTATATATGGTGGATAGTGATGGTTCCCCTTGTGGGTTTCATTCCATTTTTGATAGATGGTATTCTGATTGGAGCCACCAAGACGCGCACGATGCGTAATACGACTTTTTTTGCTCTTGTGGCATTTTTCGTGCTCTTCTTTGGACTCGAATGGGCGCTGGGCAATAGGGCGTTGTGGATAGCCTTCATAGGGTTCATAGTTGTGCGCTTTGTGCTGATGCTTGTTGCCACCAAAGGCCTTGATACCGACCTGCTGATGGACACTTCAAAATCATAATAAGGCGTAGTAAAGAGATAGCGATAGGGAGTATCGCATAAAAATTTTTGGGCGACTTTTTGTAAAAAGTCGCAAAAGATATGGAGAACAAAAAAGGATTTAAGAGTGGGTTTGTGAATATTATTGGCAACCCTAATGTTGGTAAATCGACCCTGATGAATGCGTTGGTGGGTGAGCGTTTGGCGATTATTACTGCCAAGGCGCAGACCACTCGCCATAGGATTATGGGCATTGTGGGTGGCGAGGACTTCCAGATTGTCTATTCGGACACTCCGGGTATTTTGCGCCCTTCGTATAAGTTGCAGGAGAGTATGATGGGCTTTGTGAGGGGTGCTCTCAAAGATGCGGATGTGATACTCTACGTCACCGATACGGTTGAGAGGGGTGACGAGGCGAGCGAGGAGATTTTGGAGAAGGTGAAGTTGAGTGCCATTCCCACTATTGTGGTTATCAATAAGATAGATCTCTCGAATCAAGACGGCTTGGAGTCACTTGTGTCGATGTGGCACGAGAGGCTTCCCGAGGCTCGCATCATCCCTGTGTCGGCGTTGGAGGGCTTCAATGTTAGTGGCGTGTTTGATAACATTATGGAACTCTTGCCCGAGGGTGCTCCCTACTACGAGGAGGGCACGCTGACGGATAGACCTATGAGGTTTTTTGCGAGTGAGATTATCAGGGAGAAGATATTTCTCAACTACGATAAGGAGATACCCTACTCTGTGGAGGTAGTGATTGAGGAGTACCACGAGGAGCCTACTATTGATCGCATCAGTGCGGTTATCTACGTTGCTCGCGACTCCCAGAAGGGCATTATCATTGGTCATAAGGGTTCGATGTTGAAGAAGGTGGGCACGGCTGCTCGCTTGGAGTTGGAGAAGTTTGTGGGCAAGAAGATATTTTTGCAACTCCACGTCAAGGTCGATGAGGGGTGGCGCAATAGTAGCCGAGGCCTCAAACGATTCGGCTATATGGAGTAGCGCATTAGCCATTAGCGAAAAAAACCTCACAGGTATCTTTTTTAATACCCGTGAGGTTTTTTTCTATATTGTCGTTTGACGTTTGACGTTAGACATTAGACGTTAGACGTGTTTTGAATCATTTATCGGTTCAAAACACCCCAAAGGGCATCTTTTAGTTCGGTAATTCCCTGCATTGCCACCGAGGAGATGAAGTAGGCGGGGATGCCTTCGGGGAGTGTGGTTTTCAAGTGGTCGATAATCTCCTCATCGACCATATCGCACTTGGTGATAGCCAGCAGTCGCTCCTTGTCCAAGAGTTCGGGGTTGTACTCGCGCAACTCGCCCAGCAGAATTTCATACTCACGCGCGATGTCGTCGGAGTCGGCAGGCACCATAAAGAGCAACACCGAGTTGCGCTCTATGTGTCGCAGGAACCTCATACCCAGACCTTTGCCCTCGTGCGCGCCCTCGATAATGCCCGGGATGTCGGCCATTACAAACGAGTGGTTGTCCCTGACGGCCACGATTCCGAGGTTCGGTTCGAGAGTCGTGAAGGCGTAGTTTGCGATTTTGGGTTTGGCTGCGGATACCACCGAGAGGAGTGTAGATTTTCCGGCATTTGGGAAACCCACCAGACCCACATCGGCGAGAACTTTGAGTTCGAGGATGAAGGCACCTTCGAGTCCCTCTTCACCGGGTTGTGCATATCGTGGTGCTTGGTTTGTGGCGGTTTTGAAGTGCCAATTACCCAGACCTCCGCGCCCACCTTTGAGGAGTACGACCTCTTCTCCGTGAGCGGTCACTTCGCCCACGATTTCCCCCGTTTCGGCATCGCGTGCTACCGTACCGAGGGGCACTTCGATAATCTGGTCGGCAGCGCTCTTGCCCGACATACGCGAGCCGCCACCTGCCTCGCCATTTTGTGCAAAGACGTGACGAGCATATTTGAGGTGAATGAGAGTCCAATATTGGCTGTTACCTCGGAGTATGACGCTGCCACCCGAGCCGCCATCGCCACCATCGGGGCCACCGTAGGCGACAAATTTCTCTCTGCGGAAGTGCGCGCTACCCGAGCCACCTGCTCCCGAGCGGCAGAATATCTTTACATAGTCTACAAAGTTCGACATAGAGAACCTTTCTGTTGTTTTTAAGATTTATTGCTCTTGTTTCTGGTGGCAAAGATAGCGATTTTTACGGCTCTTGCAAAACCGCATCGGGTGAGTCGATGAGTAGTTGGTAGTGGTCATTGAAGTAGTCCACCACTCCGACCACCGAACAACGCCCCTCGGGGATGGTTTGGGTGTGGAAATCGGAGTAGCCCGAGAGCCTCACTTGGAGAGTATCGGTGGGGTTGTTCAGGTCGATTATGTGTCGTGAGGTAGCGTTTTTCTCTTCTGCCCACACCTCTCCTGCCTCCACAAATCTCACTCCCTCGAAGAGTGCGAGTGTGGCGATGTTTTCTGCCCCGATGGTGGCTATCGTAAGGGGTGTTATTTTCAATTGTGGGCTCACACCCACCCTCTTGTGATGGGCATTCCACTCACCGAGCGAGAGGGGAGCGACTTGTTCATTCTCACCCTCACCTCCGAGCCTTGTGGAGCGACCATACCCTCCGAGTGTCAATCCGCGAGCCTCCACGCGCAGAATATCGCCCCGCGAATGGAGGGAGTAGAGCCTATTGTGCGCAATCATTATGGAGATGCCACCTGTTGAGTCTTGGATTATGAGTCGTTGGTGGAACTCTCCGCTGCGGTCAGTGCTGATAACCTCTCCCTGAATGGCCACATTGTCGGTGAGTGTGAGCGGATAGCCCCGATAGAGGGTTTGGAGGTGACGAATCGACACCACCTCTGCCTCTGCCTCCGCCTCTCCGCTCTCTACGCCACCACATCCAATGCACCATAGGAGCATAATTAGCCCTACCGCTTTACTTTTCCACATCGTTCAAATTTCTCATTTTCAACACATAGATATCCTCACCTCCGCTACGTCCCGTGTAGAGTACCCCTGTTATGCTTACCTCTTGGGTTGGGATGTTGCTTGCTGCAAAATCGGCATAACTACTCGTGCGCACCATTATGCGACCTCCTTTGCCATCTTCAAACATCCGCTCGGCCTCGGTGCCGTAGTCGGTTGTGCCCCACGCCCTCTCCTCGCCCTCCACAAGGCGTATACCTTCGACCCTCGTGAGCCTGCCACACATCCTCTCCGAGAGGTCCCCGATGGAGCAGATGGTGGGCTGTGTGGGTGTTCCTTTGGCTGTAACCCTCACCCTGCGGAGAATCTCACTGCGTGGCTCTATGGCCTCTACGCGCCCGCCACTCCACTCATATATCTCTCTTCCGAGAGTGAGCACACCATTCTGGCGGGTGACCATAAGCCCTTGTGCATCGACCACCACTCGACACCCTATGGGGTAGAGTGCTGCGAGGTCGTAAAGTCCCATACGCACCTCCACAGCCCCCGAATTGTCCTCCACAACAATGGCACGATAGAAATTTCCCGAGGCATCATCGGCCACCACCTCACCCGCAAAGATAACCTGCTCGGCAATCTCCACTCCCTCGTCGGCATAGCCATAGAGGACCTCGATGGGTGCATTTGGTAGGGTAGTGTCGTAGAGTGCTGTTGGTGTTTTGTGACGGTCATACCCACATCCGCCCAATAGTACCACCCCGAGGAGAGCCCCGAGCATAAGGATGTGCGATTTAGAACTCATAGGCGATGGTTAGGTAAGCGTGACGCGGATAGATGTATTGGTATTTTGGCGCGTGTGGTGTGTGGCCCATAGCGTACTCTTTGTCGGTGATGGCGATGCGTGAGGGCTGATAGCCAGCCGAGTAGGCATTGGTGAAGTTCAGCAGGTTTCGCACCGAGAGCGAGAGGGTTACAGCCCCAAACCTACGCCAAGCGAAGAGCCCCACGTTGTGAGCCCTGCCAAGTTGGTGTGTTTGTGTGCATAGTTCTCTCTCTTCGGGGGTGAGGTTGCGTGCGAGGATGTAGTCGGAGGTGAGCAGTAGTGAGTGTGGAATGTTGCGCAGCGCGACGTAAGCCCATTCGGCCCCTATGAGCCACCCGCGAGGAGTAGAGTAGCGCACCACGAGTGCCGAGGTGAATCGTGGAGAGGAGGAGAAATTGCCGACATTCAGGAAGATGTTGGTGGCTGTTGTGGAGCCGCTATCAACGGCAACAATATCGGCCCTACCACACTCCAAAGGGTACATTGCCACGATGGAACTGTGGGCCGTGATGGAGAGCGTTTCTGTTGGTCGCACCGAGAGAGATGCCTCCACGCCCGAGGTGAGGTACCACATTTCACCAGCCAGCAGTGCGGAATATTGCCCACTCACGTCGTTCCAAAAGTGCTCCACAGTGGAGAGCCCATCCTCGGAGCGCAGATAGTATGATAGGTGAAGGTCTACTCTTCCGAAGTCCCAACGTGTCCAGAGTGTTCCCTCGGCACTCTTTACGATTGTGGCGTAGGGGTTTTCCACAATGGCACCTTCGTGAGCGCCGAGCCTGTCGCCCCAATAGGGAGGGGTCAGGTCGAAACGCAGGGAGCCACCCAGAGTACGGTGTTCCGAGAAGGGCCCCATCATAGTTGCTCGTGAGCGGAAGAAGGGGGTTGTGATGTGAGCCTTGCGTTTATTGTGCTTTGCGGCATAGTGGATTCTCTCACCACCCGCCTCGGCAGCCAGCGAGATGAAACTGTCGTTCCAGATGTGGTGCCACGACCCATAGAGCCCCACTTCGGAGTGGGTGAGGTTGTAGTCGTAGAGGTCGAAACCCTTGCCAAGTGCCACTGCACCCAATAGGTCGCGTGGCGAGGTGTTGTAGTTGTGTGTGGTGTGGGTGGCTAACTTCACTCCCATACGGCCACCCTCTGCTCCGAGCAACCCTGCCGAGATATTCACCACCCCCGAGAGGAGGTCTTCTCTTTGGTCGAGGAGCGCATATTGCGCATTGTCCAAAGAGAGCGAGTTGGCCCTGTATAACCCCTCCCAATCAATCTGTGTGTAGCGCGTGTTACCCTCTCTCCACACCTCTTCTGCTTGGAGTGCCACTTCGGAGTTGCCACATCCGCTTGGTAGGTACCCTCTGTAATCGGGTAGTGGTGAGGGAGCCTCACCCCAATCGAGGGTTGAACGACTGCGCCGTCCTGCTCGTAGGAGTGTGGAGATGTTCAGGTTGGAGAGTATGTATCTGTCGTCGATGTTCCACGAGGCGTAGAGTGTGGGCACACACTCCCTGCGGACTCTTTGTGAGCGCACCCTGCCTTCCTGATAGCCCCAGTAGGAGTTGTAGTACTTGTTGCCTGCAAGCGAGAATACCTCTTCGGTGTTCCAACTGCGCTGTGAGCGTAGAGTGGGTGCCACCATAAGGGCGAGTTGTAGTCTTTGGTCGGAGCCGTTTTGGGCCTCCCACTCTCTTTCGCCCGAGAGCCATAGGTACTCTTCCTGGTCGAAGAGCCCCTCGATGTTACCATCGCGCCCCCACCTGCCGCCTGCTGCGAGTGAGTAGCGCCAAGAGTCGTTGATGCTCCCCACAGTTGAGTAACCCACACCTAAACGATAGGTGCGGGTTGCTGTGCGTAGTTCTGCTTTGTGTGAGTTGTGTAGTCTGTGAGGTGAGGTATCGAAGAGTTCGCTTCGCACATCGGGTCCCCATTGCAATGGTGCATTGCTCCATTGTATTGTGCGCTCTGCTGGTACCCTGCGTAGGAGATTAATCAACCCCCAATCGGCATAACGCGATAGGGGGTTGTCGAGGTCTATTGCACCCAAACGTGTTGTGAGAGAGTTGTTGTTTTCTGCTCGGAAGTCATACTCCACAAATGAGAATCCATAGAGTGCGAAGTGCTCAAAGGGGGCCTCTACTTTTGTAGTCAGGAGTTGATATTCGCCATCATTGGCCCACACTTGTGCATCCAACCAGGATGGGTTTTCCCGATAATAGTCGTCACTCATTTGCTGCGCCAGAGCCTCTACCTGCGACGCAATAAGCGCCACCGAAAAGAGAAATATCACCCTACGCACCATTTGAGTTTTGAGTTTTAGTTGTTAGTAATTTGTGTTTTTGGTTTTGTGTTTGCTAATCCTTCCGCATCCCTCTCGGGTATCTTTTTTCATACCCGCGACTTTGGAATGTGCGCCCCCCTTTGTTCTTGGGTATCTTTTTTCATACCCGCGATGGTAAAGTATTCCCCATCATCCATATAATGGCCCCATCTTTGTTCGCGGGTATCTTTTTTCATACCCGTGACTTTGGAGTCTGCCCCTTTTTGTTCTTGGGTATCTTTTTTCATACCCGTGACTTTGGAGTCTGCCCCTTTTTGTTCTTGGGTATCTTTTTTCATACCCGTGAAGGTGAGGAGGCTATTTTGTGGAGAGGGGAGATTGTTTCCCCTCCGCTTTATTCACGAGTATCTTTTTTCATACCCGAGACCATTGAGGAGCATCCTGATTCTCAATTCTCAATTCTCAACTCTCAATTTTATTCTCGGGTATCTTTTTCAATACCCGTGACTTTGTCTGCATCTCCCCACTTGTTCTTGGGTATCTTTTCAATACCCGTGACTTTGGAATGCGCCCCCCCACTTTGTTCTCGGGTATCTTTTTGAATACCCGAGAGCGTTGAGGGCTATTCTTTGGGGATGATGTGGGTTTGCGAGAGTTCCTTGCCGAGTTGGTGGATGAAATTTTCTATCTCCAACACGCGCTCAAACGATGGGCATTTCTTGCCATTTACATACTGCTGCATAAGGGTTTCATTGACCCCCATCGCTTGTGCAATTTGTCGCACATTGAGTTCGGGAAAACGCGCAAAAAACTCACCCACCAAATTCTCCCCCGGGAGTGTTTTTATTTCGTGTTTAGCC
>JAZOCT010000049.1:0-16539 GCA_045596685.1 Tidjanibacter sp.
TTTAGTTGTGGGAGAGTAGGTAGCCGCCTCTTTAAGACCAATCCGAAAGGGTTGGTCTTTTTTTTGTGCTTACACGACGGGACTGCTTTGCCTCTATCCACTGCCGTGCAGTGGTCTTAAAGAGGCGGCTGTTTGCCGCCAATGAATATATACAATCCACCCAAACCCTCCTTTGAAAAGGAGGGCTTGTCGCTTCGCTCCATACGACTAATCCGAAAGGGTTGGTCTTTTTTTTGTGCTTACACGACGGGACTGCTTTGCCTCTATCCACTGCCGTGCAGTGGTCTTAAAGAGGCGGCTATTTGCCGCCATCGATTGTGTTACCCACCCCCTAAATCCCCCTCCTGTGAGGGGGACTTATTATTTTTGCCAATTCAAAATGGGTTGACCTTTTTTTGTGTATATACGTTAGTTGATGTTCTACCTTTGTTTGGTGTTACGTCCTTTTGACCTTAAAGAGGCGGCTATTTGCCGCCATTGATTGTGTTACCCACCCCCTAAATCCCCCTCCTGTGAGGGGGACTTATTATTTTTGCCAATCCAAAACGGGTTGACCTTTTTTTATGTATCTACGTTAGTTGATGTTGTGCCTTTGTTTGGTGTTACGCCCTTTGACCTTAAAGAGGCGGCTGTTTGCCGCCATCGATTTATACGAGCACCCCTCCAAACCTCCCCTTTCGTAGGGGAGGATTTTTCTTCCCACTCTATTCCCTCTCCTGGGTTAGGAGAGGGTGCCCGAAGGGCGGGTGAGGTCCGTTTGGGGCACGGGTATTAAAAAAGATACCCGAGAACAAAAAAAAGGAAAAACCCTCTCATAAGTTAGGAGAGGGTCCGCGCAGCGGGGGTGAGGTCTGTCAAATCCGTTTTGCCACGATTCATTGCAAGTGAGGCGGTTGGCATCTACCGCGCTTTATTGCGGGCAACGTGGTTGCCCGCTTTTCTTTGCCACTTTTGGTGGCAAAAGTGGCGCAAAAGCCACGCACGACATCTCTGGCGGGAGTGCGGAGCGCAAAGCCTAAAACAAACGCTACGCGGGCAAAGCATTTGCCGTCTTTGTTTTTTAACGCCTTTGTGCTCCGCCCTCGCCACGACCTCACAAGGAGGTCGCTTCTCCGCCGACGATGTAAAGTGCGGGTTCAAGGTGCGCCCTAATGGGCGCAGGTATTAAAAAAGATACCCGAGATTTTTTGTTAGGGGTGTTAAGGGCATTAGGGGTATTAAGGATGTATAGGGAGTGTAGGGAGTATAGGGAGTATAGGGAGTATAGGGAGTATAGGGAGTATAGGGAGTATAGGAAGTATAGGGAGTATAGGGAGTATAGGGAGTATAGGGAGTATAGGGAGTATAGGGAGTATAGGGAGTATAGGGAGTATAGCACGTTCCCTTAATCGGGTGTGCTTGTTGGGTTTGTGGATGTGGGCAGGCTGGGGGCTAATTTGAGGATTTATGGCCAGGACCTTTGGGAAACCATCCTTTATCGACACGTCTTTGCTGGTGTACAACCTCCAAAATGCTCCAAAATGAGGAAAATGCAACAACCCCCAGGATGGTGGAAAGCGTCACGTTGGTGGCAACGATTGACAGCGCACCAAATATAAGACCAACAATAAGAAACATCCACCAGCACCTCGTGCCAAGATAGTATTCGGCTTTTATGACAATGGGGTGAAACACTCCGATTATGAGGAACGTTGCAAAACCTACAATGATTCCGGTAAAGTTCATAGTTGATATGACAGATAATTTACATTATTCTCACAAATATAGATAAATTATGATTACTCTGCATAGTTTTATGATAAAAAATCACTATATTTGTCGTAGACTATCGAATAGATAGTTGTTATTGTGATGGCATTTAGGCTATTGGCTTTGTAACAAAAACGACCAATTCCAATAGCCTCTAAAAATAAACGGGAACCAATGTTGGTTCCCGTTTAGATTTTCTTTAATATCCAATTCTTTTGAAGAAATCGAGGAGGAGGTTGCCTATGCGGGTGGAGTGGTAGATGTAGGAGCCGTGATCGGCATCGGGGACTATCATCCACTCGCCCGAGGGGATACTCTCGCCAATGAGCTGCGTGTGCTCGGGGCGTATGAGGTCCGAATCTCCCGAGAGAATAAGCGCAGGGCACGAAATGGTCTGCATATCCTCCGCCGTCATAGTGGGCTCGTTTAACATCATAACATTCAGCGGATTGGGGTTCTCCTGTGCGAAAAATGCCGCCTCAAATTCGGGCACCAAAGCACCCCTTACGAAAATATTTGCACCGCCCGTAGCGATGGCTCCCAGCGTGCCAGGATACATCACCTCCGTCATCAGTGCCACGATACCTCCGTCGCTAAAACCAAAAACTGCCGGCTTGTGGAGCCCTTTGGCGGTGATGAATTCGTGGAGGTCGGTGGCCATATCGTGATAGTGGTACTCGGCAAGAGGCTCATTGGCACCCTGACCGCGCGAGTCGAGAGCATAGACCAAGTAGCCCGCTTGTGCCAATTGGCGGGTAGAGGTCTCCATATCGTTGTGGCTGCCACCGTTACCGTGCAGTAGGATGACAGGTTTGCCTGCACCCTCCGCAGCGTAGAAGAGCCTAACGTCGCCTGCATCGAAGGTGTCGGTGTAACTCACATAATTATCACCACAGCACGCTGTAAGCAGGAGGGTGGCAAGAGATAGGAGAATAATTTGGTAACTCTTCATAGTCGTATCTGTTTTGTTCCCAAAGTTAAGATTTTATTTCCGTATGACAAAATGGCAGAGGTGGGTGTGTGGTATGAAATTTGATGTTTAGGTGTCAGTAACCAACCCAAATTCAGAGAGATGAGTGGCAAAATCAATTTCAGTATAGACAAGAAAAATGCGCGCGAAGGTGAAACTGTGATGGTCGCTTGGGAGTGTGGAACGCCCGATGCTGTGACCCTCACCATCGAAAACGGCTACGAAACATCACGCCTACAACTCCCCGACAGTGGCTCACGCTCGGTGCTTATTGGCAAATCGAAGGGTAAAACCACCCTCCGTTTGGCAGTTGCACAGGGCGGAAAGATTGAGCGTAGGGAGTTGTCTGTCAAGGTTAAAAACATCAAACCGATTCGTGCAAAAACCTACCGCCCACGCTCCCGATTCACCCTCCGAGGGCTTGTCGCGAGGGTGGGAGAGTGGTGGCGCACACTTCTCTCGCGCGTGTCGTATGCGTGGCGTGTAATGCCTCCCAAACGACAGCGATTATACAAATTTTTGCTCATATTGTTGGCCGTTATGTGGATGGGTAGCCTGTGGAGAAATGCCGGATACAGAGCGGGTTACGAGCAGGCCATACGCGATACGCATTCCACTACCGAGGTCGTCGCCCCCAATTCCTATATGTAAGGCTTGTATAGAGAGTGAGCGCACCCCATAAAGGGTGCGCTCACTTTGTGTATATGGTTGTCTGTTAGGCGTTTAGCAACCAAAAGGTGTAGACCACATAGATGGCGAAGAAGAGTATGCCTTCGATGCGGTCAATACGTTTGCGCTTGAAGGTGAAAGCGGTAAGGAGCACCGCTACCACAGCCGAAAGCATCACCAGCAAGTCGGTGGAAGTGATGCCGCCCAAACGCAGGGGAGTGATAGTCGCGCTTGTGCCCAAAATCAGCAAAATATTGGCGATGTTTGAGCCGAGAATGTTGCCCAGAGCAATGTCGGTTTTGCCTTTGAGAGCCGACACAAACGAGGCGAAAAACTCGGGTAGAGAGGTGCCGGCAGCCACAAGAACAATTCCAATCACAGCCTCACTCAACCCCACTTTGCGAGCGAGGGTTATGGAGCCATCGAGGAAGAGGTCGGAGCCCCACACAAGGCCACCCAAACCCGCCGCAACCATAACAATCGCCAACCAAAGAGGTTTCTCTTTTGTGGCGGTTGGTTGTGGCTCTTCGGGGGTATTTTGGGTGGGCTGTTCTTTGCCCGAGCGTATCATAACCATAAGGAACAAACCGTAGAGTAGCAGAAGGATGATGCCATCCACGCGGCTCAAAACGTTACTCTCGCCACCCCAAAGCGACCCATCGAGTGCGAGAGGGCACAACAGCACCGACACTGCCAAGCAGATGGGAATGTCGCGTCGGATGTTCACTCGTGTGAGTGCAAGTGGTGCAACAATGGTGGTGATGCCAAGTATGGCGTAGATGTTGAAGATGTTGGAACCCACCACATTGCCAATCGAGACATCGCTCTGACCAGCAATGGCGCTCATCACGCTCACAACAAACTCGGGCATCGAGGTGCCCACTGCAACGATGGTTACGCCAATCAGAAACTCCGAAACGTGGAGCCTTTTGGCGATTGCCGAGGCACCATCTGTCAGAAAATTTGCACCAATGGAGAGCAGTACGGCTCCCAATAGTATTTGCAGAATGTACATTTTGTTTTGTGCGACTATTTAGTTGTGTGTATAAAGACATCCGAGAGAGGCGCGTATTCGTAGGGAACGTAGTGCAATATCTGTCCGATGCGTAGCGAATCGCTTGGAGTAGTGTAGGTTACACTCACGATGGGTGCGCTGCTATTTTTGGCAACAACACTTGCCAGAGCCTTAAAATCGCCACTCTTCAAAATATTCGTAACCTTCTCGCGGTGCTCCTGTTCGTGGCCCTCAAAGCGACGTGTAACCTTCTCGCCCGTTTTCAGATAGATGATTTCGTGCGAGGGACGTATGAGTTTCACGATGCCTACAATCAGCACAACAACGCCTGCGGTGAAGAGCGTGATGCTCAATGTTTCGGCCTCTACGATGGTGTTCGCCAGAGCCAAAAGTACCACACCTACAAGGGTCATTATGGCGGGAATAATGCGACTTTTCTCTTTCATAGTGACCAACTGCGAATATTGTGCGCAGAGGTCTGTTTTGTTGAGTATGTTATTCATTATTAAAGTCTTGCGAATTTGCTAATATGTTTATGAACGTAGAAGAAGGGTGCCTTGTTGTATTCGGCAACCTCCAAAGTTGTGGAAATAATCAAAAAAAGGTGGAAATTTAGGGATTCGCTGTGCGCTAAATAATGATGTGGCGCAACGCATAGATGTAGTAATACTTTGCGAGCGAAGAGTTACCCATAGTGAGCGGTTTGGTGGCAAATGGCTGTGCCATTCCCAATCCCGTCACAACTTTGAGTGCCACCAAATGGTGCGCAGGCTTCGCCAAAGTGCGCTGTCGCCCAATGGTTGTACGCGAGATAGGTGCAGTGTGGATGTGTATTTCGGGAAGAAGAGCAGTGTGGGTAGTACGCTCCTTGAACCAATCGCGCTCGTGGTCGGCGGTGGTCAGCGTTGCGCACACCTCTCCACTTTCCACTCTATCCATCTGAACGGGAAGCAGATAGTGCGCCACAAGGAGCATCACCAATACACAAAACAAACCACAATAACTCTTTCTCATCTGTCGAAATAGGTCTATCACACTCTCACCTCACCGGGTGAGTAAACCGAACACAAAAGTAACTATTTTTATGAAGATTGCCAACCTTGTGTCGCGAAAAAAGCGGAAGTGTTCACTTTGGGATGACGAGTGGTTAAAAGTGCCGTAGGGGGGTGGCGTTTTTACAAAATTATACCTATCTTTGACCATTCTAAAAGAGTAAAGAGGAGAAATTATGGTAGAAAAATTTAGTGCAGACTACATCATTCCCTGCTACGATACCGATATGATGATGCGCCTCAAACCTGCCGCCTTTTTGAATATGGCACAGGAGGCCGCCAATAACCACGCAGAGTACCTCGGGGTGGGCTACGACACGCTGGGCGACACACACCAAGCCTGGGTACTGTCGCGTATGAAGGTTCATTTCGAGAGGCTGCCGATGTGGCGCGAGAGGGTCAATTTGAAGAGTTGGCACAAAGGGGCTACGGGTTTTATGTTCCTGCGTGACTTCGTTATGAGCGATAGCGAAGGGGCACCGTTGGTGAAGGCTACCACCTCGTGGTTGGTGATTGATATGAATACCCGTCGTCTGGCCCGCAGGGGTGCTTTTGCGGAGTTCGCCTCCGACGAGGAGCGTTGCATACGCGAGGATGCCATTGAGGAGCCTGCCGCAAAGGTGACTATCCCCGAGGGCGTAGAACTGCTCTCCACCACCACCCATAAGGTTGCCTACTCCGACTTGGATATGAACCGCCACGTCAATAATGTGATGTATGTGGTGTGGTCTATGGATGCTGTGGGTTTGGAGGTCAATACCGAGAGGGCACTGCGCGAATTGGAGATAAACTTCAATGCCGAGGTGCGCCCCGAGGATGAGGTGGAACTCTCGCTCTACCATCTGCCAGATACCGCAACCTACTATGTGGAGGGCAAGGTGGAGGGTAAAAACTCCTTCATTGTAAGGCTCTCTTTCTAAAAGAGAATACAGATATAAAATGAGCGCGAGCCAAGCAATTTGGCTCGCGCTCATTTTATGTAATAATCTTATTTACCACTACCCATTCGGTTCTGTTCGTCGGAGGCACCGCTCTCCACCTCTCGTGCGCGGAACATCTTGCCACTCTGGAAGTTGTAGCGAATACCAATATTGATACTTCTCATCCATAAGTTGGGCGAATAGAGCGTGCGGGTGAAGCCCTCTCCCGAGGAGTGTACGTTCTGGTCGGAGGTGGGGAGTATGTTGTTGAGTCCGAGTGTGAGCGTCAATTTGTTGTCGAGGCACTGTTTTTTGATGGCGAGCGAAAGGTTGCCCGCCCCCTTTTGGGTGAGGTTACCAATATGTGCATCGGTCATAAACTGTCCCGTAAGGTCCACCATCCATCCCTGGGGCAGAATAAATGAGTTTGCCATATAACCTTGTGCGGTGAAGGTGCGATCATTGGTCTGCTCCTTGACAATACGTTGGTCTATCATCACACCCAAGAGGTTGGCATTTATGGTCCACCAGGGGGTTACTTGCGCGGGAATGGAGAGTTGGGCGTAGTATTGGTAGACGTTGTTCAGATTGACGTGGAGATATTTGAGTGTGCGACCTGTGGGGTCGGCATCATCCACCATCGAGAGTTGCTGTATCATATTGTCCTGTAATGAGGCTCCGAAGGTGAGCGAATAGCGGTAGAAGAATATACCCGTCAGGGAGAAATTATTGGCATAGACGGGTTTGAGGTCGGGGTTGCCCACCTGATAGGAGTACTCCGAGAGTTGGGTCCTAATGGGGTTCATTGTCCAGAACGAGGGGCGCACGATGGCCCTTTTGTAGGAGCCCGAGAGGATTACAGTCTGCGAGGGGTTCAGTGGTACCGATGCGTTCAGATGGGGGAAGAGGCTCACATAACGCTCCGAGAGTTGGGGTATGGAGGTGTATTCGGCACGCAGGCCCGCCGAGAGCGATGCGCCCGAGAGGAAGCGTGTGGAGTAGATGCCGTAGAGTGCTGCGATGTGCTCGTTGTAGTCGGTCAGGTGGTTGTACTCTTCGAGGCCCACCCACTCATCCTCACGCTTGTAGTCGTAGTCGGTACGGCTGTAAGTGTCCGTAAGGGTGTATTTAGCACCGTAGGAGATGGTCGTCAGGTCGGAGATTTTCTTCTCCACCGCAGCCGTCAGCGTGTAGTAGGAGTAGTGCGCTTGTGAGCGGTTGCGATAGAGTGAGTCTGTGGGAGCGCCCATCACTCCGCCAATTGTCGCCACCGAGGTGTCGAAGTTGTTATTGTTGCCACTCGTGCGGTTGCCGGCCCAGTCGCCAATGATTTTGAAGGTCGAGCCGCGCTCGTCGAGTGTGCGAATGTAGTTGGCTGTGAAAGATTGGTTTACCGAGGAGTTCAACTGTTCGTAGCGGCTCTCGTGCACCTCTTCGTAGTCGCCTAACGAGTAGGTGAGGGTGCTGATGTTGGCAGTGGGCCTTGCGGGAGAGATCCAAAGGTTGTACTCCACACCGAGGCTACTTTTCTCGTCGAGGTCGTAGATTGCGCCCACCATACCGCCACCCGACTCACCGCCATTCTCCATTGCTGTGGTGGAGGTCATTGATGCTCCGTTGGCGTATTGGGTGCTCTCACGCATACTCTTCTCACCCGAATTGTAGGTGTAGGTCGAGAGTGAAAGGTTGCCGTAGAGGTTCCATTTGCCACTCTTGTGGTTGATGTTACCATTGGGTCCTATGGTGTAGTTGGGGACTTGTGTTGAGAAGTGACCACCGAGGGCCACCGAGCCACTTGTGCCACTCTCACGTTGTTTGCGGAGGGTGATTTTGATGATGCCACTTGCGCTGTCGGCATCGTAGTCGGCACCACTCTCGGGGATGATTTCGATTTTTTGGAGGTTCTCTGCGGGGATAGATTTCAGGTATGTCATAAGTTGCTCACCCGTCATACGCACCTCCCTTTCGTTGAGTAGAATTTTCACGCCCGACTTACCATTGATGCTGATGGAGCCGCTCTCGTCGGCATAGACTGCGGGTGCAAGTCGGAGCAGTTCGTAACTATCGCGCCCTTTGGCAATGGGGCTTTCGGATAGGTTGTTCATCACAAAACGGTCAGCCTCACGCTTTATGAGTTCGCCCGTAATGGTCAGGGCCTCAATTGCTTCGGCACTTTCGGCGAGTGTGATGGCTCCGAGGTCGGTGTTGGTGGTAAGAGCCACCTCCATACGTTTGTTTTCGTAGCCCACACACGATAGCGCGAGGGTGTACTCACCCTCGATGGCTTCGATGAGGAAGGAGCCCTGCTTATCAGTGAATGTTATGTGGTGGTTGGGGGTGGAGGGTGTGTACTCTTCGCCATTGGGGGTGAGTACTACGGAGGTGTAGGCGATTGCCTCGCCCGCCGCATTTACGGTTGTACCTTTAAGTTGGAGGGTTTGGGCCTGTGCGCTTGCAATTAGTGTGGAGAGCAGTGCGCAAATGGTTAGGAAAAATTTTTTCATAATCGTGTTTGTTTTGTTTGTGTGTAATATAGACGGTTGCAAGTCCGAAATATTACATTAAAGGGTAAATTGTGCAACAAATATATATATATATATATATATATAATCGCAAACTTTTACAACTTTTTTTCGAAAAAAAGTGCCTTTTGAGGGGCACTTTTTCTCTATTTTTCCTCGTGGCGCGAGAGGGAGTATCCGAGAGTGGAACGGAAGATTCCATCGCGGGAGATGTTGCAGTCGTAGAGGTAGAGTAGGGCGATGATGAGCGCCATTGCCAGCAAACCAGACACGCCCGTCATACCCGTAAGTAGCCTACTGCCGGCGGGGAACAACAATACACCCATACCACCAAGAGCGTTGATGGTGCCGTGAATGAATACCGCAGGCCAAACGGTGCCGCTCTTCAACACAAAGTACAACTCAATGATTCCGGCAAGAATGCAGAAGAGTACCATCATACCCACACCCAAAATCCTCGCGTCGGGGTAGTTGTGGCCCATAAGAATCAGCGGTGCGTGCCAAATGCCCCACACGGCACCAATCACGAGTGCCGCAACGAAGAACCTCTTACCGCGCAGAGCATCAACCATATAGAGCCTCCAACCGTACTCCTCGCCAAAGGCAAAGAGAGCATTGATGGTAACGCCCGCCAAGATACCCGACAGCACGGTTGAGAGCACCATTACCCACTCGGGCATCCTCTCCACTTGGGCAATCACCTCGGCAGGAGTGTTGTCTATTCCATTGGCTATGATGAGTTCGATGGTGCTATCCTTCATTGTTACATAATCGGCAAAGGGCAGCGAGAAGAGTAGCGAGAGTGCCACCATTACCAGCGTTGTACCAACCGCTGCAAGCCAACTCCAACGGAGGCGGAACTTGAAGAGGGTCTTGTCTTTGGGCACAATTTTTATGCGTGTGCTGTGGGGACGGGAGATGCCCAACTCACCACCGATGGCCTGCAAAATGAGGGCAACAATGGCGGGCAGAAACATATAGAACATTGCAAATTTCTGGTAACTGCCCATCGCCTCCACCCCCATCTCGGGGCCTGTAAAGCCCGTTTGGAGGTGGAAAATGAGAGCGGCAATCCAACTGATACCAAGTACAGATGCGGTGTAGATGAGAGCTTTTTTCATACTTTTTTAGGTGTTGGGTGGGTTGTGATTATTCCAAGTTGGTGGGTTTGGGATTTTTGGGCGTTTTGGGTTTGCGTCCGCTCTTGCGTAGCGCCTCGGCGATGATCCACTGCAACTGCCCGTTGATGCTACGGAACTCATCGGCTGCCCACTTTTCGAGGGCATCCATAGTCGCAGCATCAACGCGGAGCACGAAACTCTTTGTAGTGTTTTCTTTCGCCATAGTAGTCTGACTTTGATTTATTAATTATAGAGCGACCCGGTGTTTACTACGGGCTGGGCGCTCTCGTCGGCGCAGAGAACTACCAAGAGGTTGCTGACCATTGCGGCCTTCCTCTCCTCGTCGAGTTCCACAACACCCTCCGATTTGAGTTTGTCGAGGGCCATCTGTACCATCGAAACAGCACCCTCAACAATCTTCTCCCTTGCACTGATGATGGCATCGGCCTGCTGACGACGCAACATCACTGCGGCAATCTCGGGAGCGTAGGCGAGGTAGTTGATGCGTGCCTCCACAGCCTCAATACCTGCAATTACAAGCCTCTCATTGATGGTCTTGCACAAGAGTTCGTTTATCTCGTCGGCACCACTGCGGAGTGTGGGCTCTGTTCCGTCGCTGTTATTGTCGTCGTAGGCATACATACCCGCCACCTGACGGAGAGCAGCGTCGGACTGTACAGCCACAAAACTCTCAAATGCCATCATACGGCCAGCCAAAGCACCAACGCCCTCAATTTCGCCCTTCTTGTCAATCTTTACGCTCGATGCCATCGTCTGCGAGTCAATCTCAAAGAGGGCTTTATAGGTGTCTTTAACTCTCCAAACCACCACTACGCCAATCATAATGGGGTTGCCGTTCTTGTCGTTCACCTTGATGGCCTCGGGGTTGAGGTTGCGGGCACGGAAGGAGATGGACTTGGCGGTGTAGAAGGGGTTGGTCCACCAGAAGCCCTCGTCCGTAAAGGTGCCTTTGTATTTGCCGAAGAACACCATCGCTTTCGCATTGTTGGGCTCCAATGTGCGGAAACCGGCAAATGCGATGCAGACCACCAATGTGCCGATGATACCCAAAACGGGTGCCTCGTCGCCCACGATGGTGGCAAAATCATAAATGGATGCACCCAAGATGGCCAAGATTACCAAAAGGGCTACAAATCCGTTCATTCGAAAACCTTTGAAATTAAATTCTCTTTTTTCCATAGTTGCTTTGTGTTTAGTTAGGGTTGTTAAAGTTATTTGTTTGTCCAATTCAAAATAATATCAAAATGATATTACAAAGTTAGGGCAAATTTTTGAATATGCAAGGGTTGGCGCAATTTTTTTTCGATTTTTTTCTTGGGGGTGGTATTGGTGCGTGTGGATGTGTAGGTGTAAATATTAATATAGGTATATATTTGATTATGTCCAACGTCCAATGTCGCGGGCTCACCATTTTGCGAGCCCAAAAACACAAACCCTCCCATAAGTTAGGGGAGGGTCCGCGTAGCGGGGGAGAGGTCTGTTGTGCCGAAGGTGCAGTCACAGGTCGGGTTCTTTGCTCTGTGATTACTTCTTCCCGCAGATGCGAATAAAAGGAAGACCTGCGATTTTTTTGTGTTGATTGGAGGTTGTGGTAGTTTGTGATTACGTCGCTACGAGCCACGCAAGGTGGCTCTCTGCTCCGTGATCACTTTGTCCCGCAGATGCGAATAAAAGGAAGACCTGCACAGCAGGTTCTCTTTTGTATTAGAGCGGGCTTTATTGAATAAATTCAACAGCCCGCTCTAATACAAAAGACCACTCGCACATTGCGAGTGGTCTTCCTTTTATTCTCTGTCGGGGTGAAGTGATTCGAACACTCGACCCCCTGCTCCCAAAGCAGGTGCGCTAACCGGACTGCGCTACGCCCCGAATTGATGGTGCAAAGATAGCGATTTATTTCTAAAATCCTAAACTTTTTTCACAAACCTATCAGTTCGGCTCTTTCCAGCAACATAAAATGCTCGGTGCGGCTATCACCCAGCAGTGTGGGCTTATCGTACTCGGTGTGGTGGGGGCGAAAGCCACACTTCACCATCACACGACGCGAGCGCTCATTGCCCTCGTAGTAGCCACACCACAACCGCTCATATCCCAACTCACCAAAGGCACGCTCAATGAGTGCCCTCACAGCCTCCGTCATCAACCCCTTGCCCCAAAATGGTTCGGCAAGCCAATAGCCCAACTCGCCATCGGGTAGCCCTCGGAGCGAAGGAGTAAGGCCCTCACCACTCTTAATTGCCGCACTGCCAATGGGTTCATTGGTGGCGCGGAGAACTATGGCATAGGTCTCGGGCGCGGAGAATACTGTGCGGATAATCTCGCGGCTCTCCTCCACAGAGGTGTGCGTGGGCCATCCGGCAATGGGGCCCACCGCAGGGTTACTCGCCCAGCGATACATTATCTCCGCCTCATCCTCGCGCCAGGGGCGTAGAAGGAGGCGTGGAGTGGTGATGGTTATCATAGGGGTGCTTTTTTGCGTCTTTTGGGTTTGGGCATAGGTTTGTAGCGATTCAGCAGAAGGAGCACCTCGCGGGTGAGGGCGGTATCTTCAATGTCGAGAATCACAAAATCCTTTGCACCCGGGAAGGGTGGGCGTTGGTCAGCCGAGGCCAACACTTCGGCCACACACTCTATGCGCTTGACAAAGACCGTATTGTCGCACACAAACAGCAGAGGTTTTTCGCCAGCATAGACGCAATATTCGCCAAACATCGGACGAAACCACAGGTCGAGCCCAGTGCGGGCAGCCTCCATTTGTGAAATCACAAACTCTATGTAGTCGGGGGTTGTGGCCATTTGCTTATCGCCTGAAAACAGTGGGCTATTTTTCCTTGTTGGGCAGTGTCTTGTTGAGCAGGAAGGCTCCCGCAAGCGCCGATATTATCGTGCCACAGAGAATACCGAGTTTTGCCATATCGAGCATCGCGCGTCCCTCTGTGCCCAGAGGCGAGTAGGAGAGGTCGGCAATGAACATCGACACCGTAAAGCCAATACCGCAAAGCATACATACGCTGGCAAAAGACTTCCACGAAACACCTGTGGGCATCGAGGCAACTTTTGTCTTGATGGCAAGCCACGAGAAGGAGAATACGCCCAAGAACTTACCTGCAACCAAGCCAAGAATCACAGCCAAACTTACGCCCGAGAAGATGTCGGCAAAGTGTACGCCACTCAAATCTACACCCGCATTTGCAAAGGCAAACAGGGGAAGAATGATGTAGTTGATAAACTCGCGCAGGTCGTCTTCGAGGTGTTGCAGGGGGCTGATGAGATGGTCGGCAGCCGACTCCACACTTTTGAGCATCTGAATCTCGTCGTTGCTGAACACAACGGTTTGGTGAACGTCTGTAACCTCCACAATGGGGAACTCGCTAATGTTGTTACGGATACGCTCGATGTAGTGGCGTGTGCCCTTGCCAATGCTTGCGGGGATGCAGAGCGCGGCAATCACACCCGAAATGGTGGCGTGGATGCCCGAGTTGAGCATTGAGTACCAGAGTATTGCGCCAAAGAGGAGGTAGAAAGTTTTGCTCTTGACGTTGTAGTGGTTGGCAATGAGCATTGCAACGATGCCGACAAGAGCCACAAACAACCAACTCCACTCAATGGAAGAGGTGTAGCAGATGGCAATGACGATGATACCTCCCAGGTCGTCGGCTACGGCAAGGGTGGTGAGGAATACTTTAAGACCAATGGGCACCCTCTTGCCAAACATCGAAAGAACACCCAGCGAAAAGGCAATGTCGGTAGCCATTGGGATTGCTGCACCGCGCATCATACCCTCACCATCGGGGCACGAGAGCATAAAAATGAGCACGGGAATGAGCATACCACCACAGGCACCAATGATGGGAAGAATGGCCTTCTTGATGGAGGAGAGTTCGCCCACGAGAATCTCGCGCTTAATCTCCAAGCCCACCGAGAGGAAGAAAATTGCCATCAGGAAGTCATTGATGAGCACCTGGAAGGAGAAGGGCTCGCCGTGATGCGAAAATATGTTGAAATCGCCAAATGATATCGAAACGGGGGTTTCGAGGAGGCGGAAATACCACTCTTTGATGGGGGTATTGGCGCAGAGGAGTGCCAATACGGTGGCGGCAATGAGCCAAAAACTTGCTGTTGCGTACTTTTTGAACAGACTTAAAAATGTGTAATTTTTCATCTCTTACACAGAATTTTGGTGTTAAAAGTTGTTACCTATTATTACTAACCAATGTGTTTTACCCCTCGTGTGTCAAGGGGTGAGGTGTACACATAACCTCCCACGCTCCCCATTTTACATCAAGGAGCAGTTACCCTGAATTTCCGTCCGCAAAAATAGCGCATAATTTGTTAAAGTGTTCTTCGGCGGGCGATTTATTTACTTTTTTTGGAAGAAGTTTCGTATCTTTGCGGGCGATTATGGGACGAATATTGGCTATTGACTATGGTTTGAAACGCACGGGTGTTGCCGTGAGTGACCCGATGCGAATCATTGCAGGGGGTTTGGAGACGGTTCCCACCGCGCAATTGGAGCAGTGGTTGGCGCAATATATGGCGACCAACGACGTTGATATTATTGTGGTGGGTAAGCCTACGCAGATGAATGGCACCCCCAGCCAGTCGTGGGTGGCAATTGAGCCCTTCGTCAAACGCCTCGAAGCCCGCTATCCCGCCTGCCGCGTGGTATTACACGATGAACGCTTCACCTCGGTGATGGCCCACAGAGCGATGATAGACGGAGGAATGAAGAAGATGGCGCGTAGGGATAAGGCTGTGGTGGACAAAATCTCCGCAACAATCATCCTGCAAAGTTTTATGGACTCCCTCACCTACAAACAACTGATAACAAACAACTGAAAACTGAAAACTGATAACTGATAACTAAAAAAATGATATACCCTATTTACATTTACGGTTCGGGCGTTTTGCGCAAGGAGTGCGTGGAGATTGACGAGACCTACCCCGAACTTCCGAAGTTGATTGAGGATATGTTTGCCACGATGTACGCCACCGAAGGCGTGGGCTTGGCGGCTCCCCAGATTGGTAAGGATATTCGCCTTTTTGTGGTGGACGCAACTCCCTTTGAGGAGGATGACCAGACGGCAAAGGACTTTAAGAAGGTGTTTATCAATCCCGAGATTTACGAGGAGAGCGAGGAGGAGGTGCTGATGAATGAGGGCTGCCTTTCGGTTCCCGGCATCCACGAGGATGTCTACCGCCCCGAGAGAATCAAGATTAACTACCTCGACGAGAACTTCGAGGAGCACGACGAGGAACTCACCGGTTGGCCTGCGCGCGTTGTGCAACACGAGTATGACCACTTGGATGGCTACGTCTTTACGGACCGCCTTTCGACCATCCGTAAGACGCTACTGCGCAATAAACTCAATGCGATGGCGAAGGGTAAGTTCTCTTGTGCCTATCGCACGAAACAGAAATAATAGAAAAAACGACCTCTTTTTGAAGCGAGGTCGTTTTTTTGTGCGTAGTCAGCCGTTAATCAATCTTCACGACTCCCGTTTTGGGGTTGAAGGTGAGTTCCATTCCGTTGGAGAGTTCCACTTCGTGGCCTTCGCCCTCCTGCTCGATACTCATAATCATTACGTTGGGGTATTCGTCCCAGACGTAGGTGGTGATGTACTCGGGAATGATCTCTACGGGTATGGAGTCGTTGCGCAGTTTGATTTTTGTCCACTGACCATTGCTGTTGAAGTTAATCTTGGAGCCATCCTTGAAGAGCACATTGTAGGTGTTGCCGTGACGGTGATGGTGGGTGTGTATCTTGCTAATTTGGTCTTTGGCAAAATACTCACCGATGAACTGCTGTGCCTTCTGGGGCAGTTGTTTGAGTGTGGTTTCGGCGGCGCTCACCGAGAGTGCCATAAAGAGTGCTGTGAGGCACAATAAAATACCTTTTTTCATAGTTATAAGATTAAGAGAGTAACATAAAGTTTACTCTCCGAGGAGTGCAAAAAGGGTGCAAATCTTGCACTTTGTTGCATCGGAAAGAAAAAAAGTCGCTCCGCCACACTTTTGGCACGCACTTTGCGAATATATAGACCGTAGTCGCAAGACTACAACAAGG
The DNA here is from genome assembly GCA_045596685.1 of Tidjanibacter sp. Classification (GTDB taxonomy): domain Bacteria; phylum Bacteroidota; class Bacteroidia; order Bacteroidales; family Rikenellaceae; genus Tidjanibacter. The sequence goes on from JAZOCT010000049.1 coordinate 16,107, forward strand.
TTTCTTCATTTATTTAAGTTTGGGTTAGTAGTTTTGAAATGGTAGCCGTTGAGATAACGCCTACCATTTTTGTTTTGTCGTGGTGCAAACTTAAATAAATGAAGAAACTTCGTTTCGCTTTTATAATCCTCCTAAATCCTCCTTTGAAAAGGAGGACTTACTACTCGCCTCGCGGCTCGAAAGCGGTTGTCGGCTCCATAGAGCCGCCACAAATATATTTCATTTAAGTTTGGGTTAGTAGTTTTGAAATGGTAGCCGTTGAGATAACGCCTACCATTTTTTGTTGGTATGAAGTGTAGGGAGTGTAGGGAGTGTAGGGAGTGTAGGGAGTGTAGGGAGTGTAGGGAGTGTAGGGAGTGTAGGGAGTGTAGGGAGTGTAGGGAGTGTAGGGAGTGTAGGGAGTGTAGGGAGTCATTAACCTCTCTAAATTCCC
>JAZOCT010000050.1:0-8492 GCA_045596685.1 Tidjanibacter sp.
TCAAATCGCACCTCATTTTTGAATCTCAATTCCATCTCTCGGAATACATCAATGGGCAGTTGTGTATAGTAGGTGTTTTTGAAAAATGTAAAACATACACCCGTGACACTACCATCATCCGAGGATATATCAATGAAGACAATCAACCTTTTCCCGTCGATTTTCTCAACTTGTTCCAACGTAAACCCTTCGTCTATGATACTATTCAGTAATCTATTTGTATTTGTGGAAAAATTTACCACATCCACACCCTTCGGTTTTGGGCTACCATCCTTATAACGTACAGGCTCCATACTTGAACGGTTTGTCAAATTATAGAGGCTAATCTCGTGATTGAGCAAAGTGTCGCAAATATAGGTATAGTCCCCCATCCTTATAGTATCACTCTTGTAGTCGCTCGGCTCAAAGAGTGCATCGCGTTGTGCAAATGTGTTGCAAAAGCCACAATGCAATATGATTATTAGCAAATATACTCTTTTCATATCAATTACAATGTATGGTTACACGCTCCAAATTTTGCATATGTTGTTCTAATGTTTGAGTGTCATCGTAAGGCACATTATTGTTTGCATTGCTGTAATGTTTTGCTGTGGTAAGAAATAATAGATGGAAATAATCACACTCATTATAATCTATAAACGATGTGTCGTCTAAAACCATTGAATGTAGTTTTATGACTTGGCTTCCAATTTCAAATTCTTCCTTGAATGCCTTTTTGAACTCATCCATAGAATCTCCAACAAATCTATCCATATACATATAAGTCGCAAGGTACGCTTCAACCTCATAATTTGCTTTTGCATTTTTGAATTTTGCAGATCCTAACACTTGATGTTGATAGAAATGAAAAAGTTCGTGCAGTAACGCAAAATCTTGATTGGATGTCAAGGTAATGGAGTGATTATATGTTTGCGTTACTTCATTTGTAATCGTGTCAACTTTATCTGTGAATGTGTATTGGGGATTATTTGCACTTGAATTAAAAGTAATGGATATTTGTGTCCCTTTATCATATATCTCCTGCAATAAAGTATTTCCCATACAATCCTTCATGATCTCTTCAAGCATTGTATGCAATTGTATAGAATCGGATGGGGAAAGCGAGTTTTTTACTATTCTTTTTGCAAATTTCTTTGCATCAAGTTCATCTTCCTCCTCTTCGGCAGGGCCACCACCTCCACCACCTGCTCCTTCCCTGTTTTCCCATTCGGGCTCAACAACCTCATAATCCTCGGGGGAAAGAGGATCATATTCCGTAAGGTGTGAATAAGATCCTATATATTTATAGACATACATCACATTGCTGTTCGGATCAATCCAAATAATATCGGGGATAATTGCCCTCGTTCCCTCTTGCTCGACAGCAACTCCAAGTGTGAGCCCCTCCATTACGGAACAAAAGTCGGCGATGTTCTCCTCGGTGGTCTGCTCCCTATCGTAGAGGAATGCGCGCTCGGTGAGGGTGCCACCATCGTAGCGGTAGGCTGCAACGTAGTGGCCCGAGAGCATCGTGTACATCACCACGCCCGAAAAGTCATACCACTCCTCGCAGTTGATGCCCTCCTCGTGTGCCACATTGCGGTAGGTCTGCAAGTAATCCACATCGGGAATGTAGGTTGCCACATATTGATTCATAGTATCCAACCCAAAGTCCTCCACCGATGCAAAGCGGCTGTAAATTTCCACCGCCTCCATCTGCTCACCCTCTTGCTCCAACAATAGGTAAAAGCGGTTATCCTTGCGCATCGTAAAGTCGGTGTAGCGTTTTTCCTCGTTGGAAACCGTCACGGCACTCTCCCAATCGACCACAATATCCCCCACTACAAATGGAGCCTCCTCGGAGGGTTCTGTCTCTGCCGAGCGGGTGAGGAGTGCGCGGTGGTTGTCGAAATAGGCCACAGCCTCACGAATCGCCTGCTCCCTATCTTGGCTCCTATTGCGCCCATTGGGAGTAGCAAGTTCGAGGCTATTGACACACGCAGTGAGCCCCAGCACAACTCCCAAGAGCGCGCCTCGCAATGCCGTATGTTTAAAATTTGTGTTCATTAGGTTTTGTTTGTTAGCCAATAGGGCAAAGCCCCTCAATTCTACTTCGGTGCCTTGCGGTAGATGTAGGTGGCGATGATGGCAAAAACCATATTCGGCAACCACACAAGTGCCACAGCCACAGCACCTTCATTGCCTTTGGCTATCTCCTCAAATACCCTGCCCAGCATAATGTAGGTAAAACAGAGTATCACTCCGATACCAATGTTCACACCCGTACCACTACGCATCTTGCGCGAGGAAAGCGACACTCCAATCACCGTCAGGATGAAGACCGAAATGGGGTAGGAGAACCTCTTTTGGCGCTCCACCTCGAAGATGCCTATCATATCCGACCCCTTCTCCTTCTGCTGTTCGATAAACTCGTTGAGTTCGTCAATCTTCATTGTCGTTATCAGGTTCTCAACCTTGCCCAACTCCTGCTCCGAAAGGTTTATGAGGGTGTCCAACTTCTCGTCGTGCAACTCGAAGATATCGTCCTCGCCCACAAAACGGTGGGTTACATATTTGGGGGCCTCCCAATGGCCATTCTCGTCGTTGTAGCGTACATCGCCCGCTTCGAGGGAGGCCACAATCTGGTTCTCCTCGAACTTCTCGATGGTCATAAACGAGGCTTTGTTGGTCGCGGGATTGTAGTTGCGGACATAGACAAATACGCCCGGCTCTATCTGTCGGAAGATGTTGGGCTCATACTGCACCCTCTTGTTCTTGCGCAGGTATTGGCTCTCAAATTCCACCCTCTTGGCGTTGGCACTCGGAATGACCTCCAAGTTCAAAAATAGCGATATGCCCGTAATGAGCATTGCCGAGAGGAAATAGGGCCACAGGAGCCTGCGGAAACTCACACCGCTGGCCTGAATGGCCGTAATTTCGGTTCTTCCGGCCATCTGTGAGGTGAAATATATTACCGCAATGAAGGTGAAAAGTCCGCAGAAAAGGTTGATGAAGTAGGGGATGAAGTTGATGTAGTAGCCGAAGATGATGGCCTGCAAGGGGGCCTTCATCTCTATGAAGTCGTCGATTTTCTCAACGGCATCAAACACCACGACAATGATGATAATCAGCGCGATAGCAAGAAAAAATGTGCCGAGGAACTTGCGCGTGATGTAACTGTCCAGGATTTTGAATCCGGGCCACCAACTTCTACGGTTTTTCTCCTCTTGTCTATAATCTGCCATATGTGCGCGCTTATAAACCACAAAGATACCTATTAAAGTTGAAAGTTGAAAGTTGAAAGTTGAAAATTATTTGAAAATTGAAAATTAAATTATAAGCCCTATAAATCTTATAGGCCTTATAGGTATTAGGGGCTTTTGGTGTTAGGAGTTGCAAAATAAAAAGAGGGAAGCCAGCGCCCCCCTCCCTATCTCGCTCTATTTTTTTTACAACCTTCTCGACAGTTTTACGACCATCTCCTCTTTCCACGCCTTGAAGTCGCCGGCAATGATGTGTTTGCGGGCCTCGCCTACCAACCATAGGTAGAAGGCCACATTGTGGAGCGAAGCAATTTGTGCCGCCATCATCTCACCCGCAATGTTGAGGTGGCGAAGGTAGGCCTTCGAGTACAAAGTGTCCACAAAACTTGCGCCATTGGGGTCGATGGGCGAGAAATCATCCTTCCATTTCTCGTTGCGGATATTGATGATACCCTCCGAGGTGAAGAGCATACCGTTGCGACCATTGCGCGTGGGCATCACGCAATCGAACATATCCACACCCCTCTCTATGCCCTCCAAAATATTGATGGGAGTACCCACCCCCATAAGATACCTCGGGCGGTCTGTGGGAAGGATGGCATTGACCACCTCAATCATCTCATACATAACGGGTGCAGGCTCGCCAACAGCCAGACCTCCAATGGCATAGCCATCGGCATCGAATTGCTGCACAAACTCTGCTGCCGAGGCGCGCAAGTCGGGGTAGGTGCAACCCTGCACGATGGGGAAGAGCGACTGATGATAGCCGTATTTAGGAGCCGTACGCTCATACTGCGTAAAGCATCTGTCGAGCCATCGTTGGGTCATTTCGAGGGAGCGTTTGGCGTAGGTGTAGTCGCTATTGCCATCGGGGCACTCGTCGAAGGCCATCATAATGTCGGCTCCGATGGTGCGCTCGGTGTCAATCACATTTTCGGGGGTGAAGATATGTTTGGAGCCGTCTATGTGGCTCGAAAACCTCACACCCTCCTCGGTGATTTTTCTCCTTGCGGCAAGTGAAAAAACCTGAAAACCACCACTATCGGTGAGCATCGGGCGGTCCCAAGTGCTGAAACGATGCACACCACCTGCCTTCTCGATAATCTCCATTCCGGGGCGGAGGTAGAGGTGGTAGGTGTTGGCGAGGATAATCTGCGCCTTCACATCCTCTTTCAGGTCGCGGTGGAAGATGCCCTTGACGCTGGCGGCGGTGCCTACGGGCATAAATATCGGGGTCTGAATGGTGCCGTGAGCGGTTTCGATTTCTCCCGCGCGGGCTTTGCTCTGTGTGTCGGTATGTTGGAGTGTAAATTTCATAGTGGCACAAAGGTAAGGATTTTCCAAAAAAATGAGTAACTTTGTCATCTATATTTGCAGATTAATGAGAGAAGATAGTTTTTTGAACCTTTTTGTGGCGGAGGGTGCCGAGCAGTGGAGCCTGTTGCTGTTGGCTCTGTTGGGTGTGTTGTTTGTGGTGCAACTCTCCTACTATTTGCTTGTCTATGGCCGCATTTCGCACCATAAAAACCCCGCAGCCAGCCCCGAGGCACAAGAGTTGGGCCTCTCGGTAATCATCCCTCTCTACGATGCCGACAATGGGTTTCTCAACGAGCGACTGCCACTCTTTTTGGCACAAAGGCACAAAAACTATGAGGTAGTGGTTGTGAATGTTACGGGCGAGCAGGAGGTTGCCGAGAATCTCTCCCTGTTGCGCATCAAGTATGGCGAGAGGCTCACGACTACCCGCTTGGCTGCCGACCCGCTACTACCCATCTCCACAAAGATGGCACTCAATGTGGGTATCAAGGCCGCACGCTACGATAATATCCTCTTCACACTTCCCGACTGCTCGCCACGCACAGAGAGGTGGGCAGAGGTTATGGCACGAGGATTTGTGGAGCACGAGATAGTGCTGGGCTACACCTCTATAATGCCACGCAAAGGGCTGTGGAATAAGACCATAAGGTGTGCCAGTCAAGCCCTGGCCACTCGTTGGCTCTCCTTTGCGGTAAGAAGGCGCGCCCATCGTGGCGATTTGGCAAACTTGGGTTTCACCAAGAGAGTCTATTTTGCTACGCGTGGCTTCAACCATCTGAATATCAATATGGGTGAGGACGACCTTTTCATTCAGAAAATCGCCACCCGCGACAATACGGTGGCTATTATGGGTGGTTCGGCAACCCTCGATAGGAGGGCGTGGGGAGGATTGGAGTGGTGGTTGCCACGACGAATGAGGCTCTCCTATCCCTTCTGTTTCTATCCCGCGAGGGTTAGGTGGGGAACCGTGATGGAGTTGCTATCGAGGGCCCTATTTTTCCTCTGTGCGACCCTTCTGGCGGTGGTGTTACCCCTCTATGGCAAGATTTTGGTGGGGTCACTTGTGGTGCTACGATATATTCTCGTGTGGTGGCAGGCAAAGCGTATCTCGCGCAGGCTCTCCGAGCGAGGATTCCTCTCACACTATTGGCTCTACGATGTGGTGTCACCCATTGTGGAGGCCGCATTGGCGCTGTGGCGTAGGTTTGTACCAAAATACAAATGGAGATAGGAAAATACATAATCCTTTCGGATGCACAACTTGTGGTGTTGGCTCTGGATGGCGACTCGGTGGCTTTCGAAACACTCTTCAAACGCTACCGCGAGGAGATATATGCACTCTGCATCTCGCGCACGGGGGGCAACAAGGAGGATGCTAACGATTTGGTGCAGGAGACCTTCGTGAAGGTCTATGTGAACCTCGCCAAGTACGACCCGCACTACACCTTCGGGCAGTGGATTTACACCATCGCCCGCAATACATTCATAGACTATGTGCGTCGTCGTAGGGACAACCTCTCCATTGATGCTATCGTGTCGCCCTCGGTGGCGACAACCTCGGATGAGGAGCCCGATAGCCGACTGATAAACGAACAACACGGGGTGCAACTTGACCGCTGTATGGCGGCCTTGCCCGAGAAGTATCGCCAGATGGCAGAGATGCGCTTCCAGCGCGAACTCTCCTACGAGGAGATTGCCGAACAGGTGGGACTGCCCATCGGCACCGTAAAGACGCAGATACACCGCGCAAGGGAGAGATTGTGCCGACTCATTAGAGAACAAATAGAGAGTTGAAACTGGAAAATTATGGTGTGCCAGAGGCGCAGACTTTGATTTTTCAGTCACAGAACATAGCGAATGGCTAAACAAGAACGAAAAATGGAGAAAAGAAAGACTACTTCCCCCAAGAAAGCACCCCAAAAGAGAGGTGTTAAACGCCCCAATGAAGAGGGTGGTGTGGTGCGTGCGTTGTTGCGCAATGGTGTGTTGGCTGTGAGCCTGCTGGTGATTGTGCTGGTGGTGGTGAATGTGCTGCTGGGCATTGTGACACGTCACGGACAAAACAAGGATGTACCCAACTTTGTGGGGGTGAGTGTCGAGGATGCACACACAATGGCCCAAAAGGGGGGCTTGGAGGTGATAATCAACGACTCACTATATGTACCCCTCTATCCAGGTGGGGTGATTCTCGAACAGCGCCCCTCGGCAGGTAGGGATAAGGTGAAGAGTGGCCGTAAAATCTACGTCACCATCAACGCCTCGCGCCAGAGGTCGGTGGAGGTGCCCTATGTTGCGGGCTTCTCGCTCCGACAGGCCAAGAGCAACCTTATGACCGCAGGACTCGAAATCGAGAGGCTCGAATATGTCGAGGACTTGGCAAACAACTACGTCATCGCCCAGAAGTTGCACGGCGTGGAACTCAAAGCCGACAGCACCGTTATGGCCCCCATAGGTTCGAAGGTGACACTCGTGGTGGGTGGCAATCGCGCACACACAGAACAGGTGCCCGACCTTACGGGGATGACCTTGCGTGAGGTGAAAAGCACCCTTTGGGATATGGGTCTGAATGTTGGCAGTGTGGAGTTCGAGGGCAACTTGGATATGGCCGGTCAGAACTCCGCGAGGGTCTACCTCCAATCGCCACTGCCCGAAACCGAGGCGCGTCAAGGTCGTGCTATTTCCGTAAGACTCAAAGCATTGGAAGAGGAGTAGGAGGGGTATGAAATCACGCGAATACGACAAACTCTCTGCGGTGGAACTCGACGACAACCTCCCAATGGATGGAGAGGAGGGCGAGGAACTCTATGAACACTTCGCCATTGTGGTCGACAAGGGGCAGTCGCTGATGCGCATAGACCGCTACTTGGCAACCCATATGGAGGCTTGCTCCCGCAGTCGCATACAGGCAGCAGCCGATTGCGGCAATATTTTGGTGGATGGCAAGGCCGTCAAGTCGAGTTACAAGGTCAAGCCTTTGGAGCGCATCTCGATAGTTATGCCCTATCCCAAGCGCGATACGACGCTCATTCCGCAGAATATCCCCATCGAAATCGTATATGAGGACGACCAACTGCTGGTTGTCAATAAACGTGCGGGTATGGTCGTACACCCCGGACACGGCAATTGGGATGGCACGCTCGTCAATGCTCTGGCCTACCACCTGCGCGCTACGGAACTCTTTCAGGAGGGCAGTGGCGACATCCGCGCGGGATTGGTACACCGCATAGATAAGAATACTTCGGGATTGTTGGTTGTTGCCAAGACCGAGTATGCCCACGCATTTTTGGCTCACCAATTCTTCGAACACACCATCACACGTCGCTACTTGGCTCTCGTGTGGGGCAATTTCGATGAGGACGAAGGCACCGTTGTGGCACACGTTGGTAGGAGCAAAACCGACCCTATGAATATGGCGGCCTACCCCGATGGTAGTTATGGCAAACACGCCGTAACCCACTATAAAGTACTACGTCGCTACGGCTACGTTACGCTGATTGAGTGCAGACTCGAAACGGGACGTACACACCAGATTCGCGTACATATGCAATACCTCGGTCACCCACTCTTCAACGATGAGAGGTATGGTGGCGATAGGATTTTGAAGGGTACAACTTTCAGCAAGTATAAACAATTTGTGGAGAACTGCTTTGATTTGATGCCCCGCCACGCACTACACGCGCGTTGCCTCGGATTTATCCACCCCACAACCAAACAAGAGGTCTATCTCGATTCGGAACTCCCCGAGGACTTCCGCGCCGTGCTGGACAAGTGGGATAACTACTCAAAAATTGAGAATTGACGGAACCCTCCGTCGCTCCGCGATAGGGGAGGAGAATAGGGAGTTTAGGGAGTTTAGGGAGTTTAGGGAGTGTAGGGAGTGTAGGGAGTGTAGGGAGTGTAGGGAGTGTAGGGAGTGTAGGGAGTGTAGGGAGT
>JAZOCT010000051.1:0-10050 GCA_045596685.1 Tidjanibacter sp.
TAGCTGCTGCCGCCTCATCGATTTTTACCACAGTTTTGTGGAGGTCGATGATATGAATCCCGCCTTTCTCCATAAAGATGTAGGGAGCCATTTTGGGATTCCATTTTCTTTTGAGGTGGCCAAAGTGTACGCCAGCCTCCAATAATTGATTAAAATCTGTACGTGGCATTTCTAATCGTGTATTTTTCTTTTTTTTACTCTTTTTTTCAACCGACGCGGTAGCATCACCTTGTGATGGTCCTCTCGGTTTTCCGCGAAAGGGCAATCTTCCAGTAGCACTCCCTATGCTGCCATAGGCTTTCGGCTTCCCCAACTTTTCAGGCTGCCACTGTTACTATGCAGCATTCGGGGTGGTCTGGTGGATTTGTAAACCTCTTTCGTGCAGTTTTTTGGTGCGAACGCTTTTGTGGAAAGATTAACGTTTGCTGAACTGGAATTTACGGCGAGCACCGGGCTGACCGGGTTTCTTACGCTCAACCTCGCGTGCGTCACGAGTGAGGAAACCGTTCTTCTTCAATACGGAACGATTCTCTGCGTCGATTTCGCAAAGTGCGCGAGCGATACCCATACGAGCTGCTTCTGCCTGACCGTGAATGCCACCACCATCGAGGTTGATGTTGATGTCATAGCTCTCCATTTGGTTGAGAACGAGCAGGGGCTGTTTCACAACGAACTGGAAAATGTCGAGGGGGAAGTAAACTTCCAGGGGTTTCTTGTTGATGGTAATAGTACCGTTACCGGGCTTAACGTAAACGCGAGCAACAGCTGCTTTCCTGCGTCCTACGGTGTTTACAACTTCCATAGTTTTCGTGTTTACTTAATCTCGTTGAGTTTGATTGCTTTGGGGTTCTGTGCAACGTGGGGGTGCTCCGCACCTGCATAAACCTTCAAGTTTTTAAGAATAGCAACGCCGAGGCGTGTTTTGGGCAACATACCTTTAACAGCGTTCTGAACAAGGAATTCAGGCTTGTTCTCCAAGCGTTCAGCGGGAGTGTTGAATCGCTGACCACCGGGGTAACCTGTGTGGTGTACATAGACCTTATCGGTCATCTTCTTACCCGTGAGTTTCACTTTGTCGGCATTGATAACGATAACGTAGTCACCGCAATCAACGTGAGGAGTGAAATCGGGTTTGTTTTTGCCTCGCAAGATTTTCGCAACCTGGGAAGCAAGTCGTCCGAGCACCTCGCCTTCTGCGTCGATAACGTACCACTGTTTGTTTACAGTAGCTGCATTAGCCGAGATGGTTTTGTAACTCAAAGAATCCACTTCTTCGTACTTTTAATTGGTTAATACTTTGTGTGTTAATTATGTAATTCCATTACCCGTATAATTCGGGCGTGCAAAGATACGGAAAAAATTCAAAATTCAAAATTCATAATGCAAAATTTCCTTAAACTCCCTAACGCCTTTAACGCCTCTACTCTCCACTCCTACACTCTTAACAACACCCCCCACTCCTCTCGGGTATCTTTTTTAATACCCAAGAAGGGAGGCAGGAGAATTGAGAATTGAGGCAAATGCGAGTAAGCGAGGGCAGAGGCTGCTTGCAGACTATGCCGAGCGTGAGCATTTTAGAGCAGACGCAGTCTGGTCTAACGTCGCGGGCGATGAATCGCCCGAGGAGTGGTTAGGGAGGTTAGGGAGTTTAAGGAATTTAGGGAAAGAGTCTTAAACTCATTAACGACCTTAATTCTCAACTCTCAATATCGCATTATAGCGCGTGGGATTGAGTAGGAGATTGAGGCTCTCTGCGAAGGGTTTGTCGTTGTGGGTGTGGGTTACGCGATAGAAGGCCTCTTCGCCCCAGAGTTTGCGTGCAAGGGAGGCCTTAATTGCCACACCGAGTGATTCGACACTCTCGGTCATTCCCTTTTCGGTGGGCGCTATACCCTCTCTCTTTTCTACAATCCCCATAAGCCTATCGAGCACCTCTTGTGGGGTAGTATAGTTCTCATTGAAGGCCTCAAAGGTGGGGTATGTGGCGAGTAGGTTCCCTCGTTCATTGAGGAATAGTTCGCTCACAAAGTCGTTGAAGGTCATCGACATTGCAACCTTATTGGCATAGGTGTAGTCCTTACCCTCCTCAATATCAATATAGACATCGGGTGTTATACCTCCGCCACCTGCCACAGTGCGCCCATTGTTGAGTGTTTTGTATTTGGGGGCCACTGCGAGGAGTGAGTCACGATAGGTGCGCGAGAGCATTCTCTCGGCGTGGTCGAAATAGTACTCCTTACTTTTCCCCTTTTCGTAGGGGCGCTGTATGCACCTACCACTTGGGGTGTAGTAGTGCGAGGTGGTGATTCTCACTGCCGACCCGTCATCGAGGACTATCTGTTTCTGCACCAATCCTTTGCCGAAAGTTTGCCTGCCGATGATTACTGCTCTGTCGTAGTCCTGCAAGGCTCCGCTAACGAGTTCGCTTGCCGAGGCCGAACCCTCATCCACCAACACCACAAGTGGCTTTGTGATATATTCGCCCTTCGACTTGGAGTAATGGTTGTAGGGTTTCTCCTTGCGTCCCGAGGTGGTTGTGATGAGTGTGTTGCGAGGTAGGAAGAATCCCGCCAACTTTATGGCCTCCGTTAGCAGCCCTCCGCCATTGCCTCGCAGGTCGAGGATGAGTCCCTCGATGATGCCCAGGGAGGCGAATGCTTCGCGGAACTCCTCCATTGTCTGTTCCGCAAAGCGGTTTATGCGTATGTAGCCCATATTATATAAGGTATAGGCCACATCGACGGTTTTGATGGGTATGGCTGCGCGTTTGAGTGCGAGGTGTGTGGTGGATGTGTCGCCCTCTTTTTGCACTTCGAGGGTCAATTCTTCGCCCACCTCACCCCTGATGAGCCTGCTTATTTGGCTGTGGTCTATACCTACGGCTGTGGTGTCGCCCACCGAGAGTATGGCATCGCCCACCTCCAAACCTGCCTTGCGCGCGGGGGAACCCTCCATTGTGGAGATGACCCTCACAGTGTCGCGCACAATGCTAAACTCCACACCGATACCCCCAAAGGAGCCCTCATTCATCTCCATCTCCTTGCGGAATTGTTCGGGGCTGACGTAGGCAGAGTGGGGGTCGAGGCTTTCGAGCACAGCGCTAATAGCCTCACCCACAAGGGCTTTGTTGTCGGGCTCTTCGACATAGAGTGAGTTGAGATAGTAATAGAACGAGCCGAATTTCTCCAACTCGTTCTGAAAACCTTGCCCTGCTACGGAACTTGCGCCCCAGAGCAGAACAACTATCGCAACCAAAACTTTTCTCATTATTTCAAATACTCGGCGAGTCTTTCGAAGGGGACCTTCTCTTGTGTACCCTCTGTCATATTCTTGACGGTGGCCACACCCTCCAACCTTTCGCTCTCGCCTACGATAATAACGTAGGGAATGGCGCGTTTATTGGCATACTCCATCTGTTTTTTCATCTTTGCGCTATCGGGGTAGATGTCGCTGGGGATGCCTGCCACGCGGAGGGCCTTCAAGAGGCGGAGCGACGAGGCGCGCTCCTCGCCACCGAAGTTGATGAAGAGTGCTTTGGTTGTCATCTGCGCCTCCTCGGGGAACAATCCGAGGCCCAACATCACATCATAGATGCGGTCAGCACCAAAGGATATGCCCACACCACTCGTGTCGGGCAGACCGAAGATGCCTGTCAAGTCATCATACCTACCGCCACCGCAAATGCTACCAATCTGATAATCCTTTGCCTTCACCTCAAAGATTGCACCCGTATAGTAGTTCAGACCGCGAGCGAGCGAGAGGTCGAGTTCCACTTCGAGGTTGGTTTGGTTCTCGGCAATCAGCCCAAAGAGTTCCTCCATTTCCTCCACGCCTTTCAGACCTGTGGGGCTCTCGGCGAGGGTTGTGCGGAGTGTGGCGAGTTTCTCTGCGGTTGTGCCCTCCAACAAGAGGATGGGTTTCAGGCGCTCGATGGCCTCTTGGTCGATACCCCTTTCGAGGAGTTCTTTTTCGACGTTCTCCAACCCTATTTTGTCGAGTTTGTCAATCGCCACCGTGATGTCTATCATCTTGTCGGCGTGGCCGATAGCCTCGGCAATACCAAAGAGTATTTTGCGGTTGTTGAGTTTGAGCACCACATTGATGCCCAATTTGCCAAATACGCTCTCGACAATCTGCACCAACTCCGCCTCGTAGAGCAACGAGCGACTGCCGATGGCATCCACGTCACACTGATAGAACTCGCGATAGCGTCCCTTTTGTGGGCGGTCTGCCCTCCATACGGGCTGCACCTGATAGCGCTTGAAGGGGAATGCAATCTCGGCTTGGTGTTGTACCACAAACCTTGCGAAGGGGACTGTGAGGTCGTAACGAAGTCCTTTTTCGCATATTTTGGTAGCGAGAGCCGCCGAGGAGCCTGCGAGTTGTTCGGGAGTTACCTTATCCATAAAGTCACCCGAGTTGAGAATCTTGAAGAGGAGTTTGTCGCCCTCCTCGCCATATTTACCCATCAGTGTCGAGAGATTCTCCATTGCGGGGGTTTCGAGGGGTGCGTATCCGTAGGTGCGGAAGACACTCTTGATGGTGTCGAACATATAGTTTCGCCTTGTCATCTCCACAGGCGAAAAGTCCCTTGTTCCCTTTGGAATTGAAGGTTTTTGAGCCATATCTAAATTTTGAAATTTACGTTTTGAATTAGTTTTCTATCAATTTTCTGTACTTCACGCGGTGGGGCGTGGTGTCGATACCTTGTGCCTTCTTGTGCTCCTCGTACTCGGAGTAGGTGCCCTCAAAGTAGACCACCTTGCCCTCATCCTCGAAGGAGAGAATGTGGGTGGCAACCCTATCGAGGAACCACCTGTCGTGGGAGATAACCACCGCACAGCCCGCAAAGTTCTCCAAACCCTCCTCCAATGCACGCAGGGTATTCACGTCGATATCGTTGGTGGGCTCATCGAGAAGCAACACGTTGCCCTCCTCTTTGAGCGCCAGCGCCAAGTGGAGGCGGTTGCGCTCACCACCCGAAAGGATACCGCACTTCTTCTCCTGGTCGGCACCACTGAAATTGAACCTGCCGACGTAGGCACGCGCATTGATTTGGCGGTTGCCGAGAGTGATGAGTTCGCTATTTTGCGAGATGACCTCAAAGACGGTCTTTTCGGGGTCGATGCTCTTGTGCTGTTGGTCCACATAGGCGAGTTTTACGGTCTCACCAATCTTGAACGAGCCGCTGGTGGGCTGCTCCAACCCCATAATCATACGGAAGAGGGTGGTCTTACCCGTACCATTGGGGCCAATCACACCCACAATGCCTGCGGGGGGCAATACGAAGTTCAAACCCTCATACAGAACCCTGTCGCCAAAGGTTTTCGATACGTCGTGTGCCTCGATGACCACATTGCCCAAACGGGGACCATTGGGGATGTAGATTTCGAGTTTTTCCTCCTTCTGCTTTGTGTCCTCGTTGAGCATCTTGTCGTAGGCACCCAGACGCGCCTTGCTCTTGGCGTGGCGTGCTTTGGGGCTCATACGCACCCACTCCAACTCTCTTTCCAGAGCCTTGCGACGTTTGCTCTCCTGCTTCTCCTCCATAGCCAGACGGGTAGTTTTCTGGTCGAGCCAACTCGAATAGTTACCCTTCCAGGGAATACCCTCACCCCTGTCGAGTTCGAGAATCCAACCCGCCACATTGTCGAGGAAGTATCGGTCGTGGGTTACGGCAATAACTGTACCCTTGTATTGATTCAGGTGCTGTTCGAGCCAGTCGATACTTTCGGCATCGAGGTGGTTGGTGGGCTCGTCCAAGAGGAGCACATCGGGCTCCTGCAACAGCAGACGACACAAGGCAACCCTTCTGCGCTCACCACCCGAAAGGGTGCTCACAAGCCTGTCCGACTCGGGACAACGCAGAGCATCCATTGCCCTCTCCAATGTGCTGTCAATCTCCCAACCATTGACGTGGTCGATGGCCTCGGTGAGTTCGCCCTGACGCTCGATGAGTTTTGCCATCTCCTCGTCGCTCATAGGCTCGCAGAATTTCAGATTTATCTCCTCATACTCTTTCAGCAGTGCCACAGTGTGAGCGCACCCCTCCTCCACGATTTCGCATACGGTTTTGGTGTCGTCGAGTTGTGGCTCCTGCTCCAAGTATCCCACCGAATATCCGGGCGAGAATACCACCTCGCCCTGAAAACTCTTGTCGATACCGGCGATGATTTTCATCAGTGTCGATTTACCCGAGCCGTTCAGACCTACGATGCCGATTTTGGCACCATAGAAGAAAGAGAGGTAGATGTTGTTGAGGATTTTACGGTTGTTGGTGAGCACTTTACTCACTCCCACCATTGAGAAGATAATCTTTTCGTCTGCCATTATGGTATGTGTTTATTTTAATTTTTGCGCATTTGGCACAAAGATACCTATTAAAATTGAGAATTGACAAAAAAAAGATTTTTTTTGTCTAAAATGCTCCCGCTCGGCATAGTGCACAAGTGCCCTCTGCTCTCGCTTGCTCGCATTTGCGAGAATTGAAAGTTTTTGGCGATGGTCTTGTTGATGGGTATTAAAAAAGATACCCGCGAATTTTTGGGAGGGGTGGAACTGCTAGGAGAACTAGGAGAGCTAGGACTACTAGGAATCCCAGAACTCATAGAACTCCCAGTCTGGAAAAACAAGAAAGACAAGAACTCTCTTGTTCTTTCTGTAATTCTTGTAACTCTTGTTTCTCCTGTAATGTTTTCGGGGTAGCATCGGCGAGCCTGCGACAGTCGACGGTCAATAAAAAACACAGATAAGCGAGCGGATTTTAGGCGGTGCCGTAACGGCACTTTTGTGAATGGTGGTTCTCCTGAAAGTTAAAAACGCAGATAAGCGAGCGAATTTTAGGCGCACAAGAAAATCCCCTCCGTAGTTTGCTCGCGCAAATGAGGAGGGGATTTATCGCAGTGCAACGCCAAAGACGCCGCTTATCTGTGTTTTTTACCAGGCGAAGAGAGGATAATCCGCCATCAAAGCATTCACATCGCGACGTACTGCTGCAATGTTCTCCTCATTCTCGTGGTCGGAGAGAACCCTGTCGATGAGTTCTACGATGTAGTCCATTTTGTCCTCCTTCAAACCGCGAGTGGTAATGGCGGGGGTACCGAAGCGCAAGCCCGAGGTCTGGAAGGGCGAGCGGCTATCGAAGGGTACCATATTTTTGTTGGTGGTGATGTCGGCAGCCACCAGGACTTTCTCTGCAACCTTACCGGTCAGTTCGGGGAACTTGGTGCGGAGGTCGATGAGCATAAGGTGGTTTTCGGTCTTGCCCGATACGACCTTGTAGCCTCTCTTTGTGAAGGCCTCTGCCATTGCGGCGGCATTTTTCTGCACCTGCAATTGGTACTCTTTATAGGAGGGGTCGAGGGCCTCACCGAAGGCAACGGCTTTGGCTGCGATGACGTGTTCCAGAGGACCGCCCTGAATGCCGGGGAACACTGCCGAGTTGAGCACTGCGGACATCTTCTTCACTACGCCTTTGGGAGTGGTGAGTCCCCAGGGGTTGTCGAAGTCTTGTCCCATCAGGATGATACCGCCACGAGGACCACGCAGGGTTTTGTGGGTGGTGGAGGTTACGATGTGTGCATATTTCACGGGGTTGTCCAGCAGGCCTGCGGCAATGAGACCAGCGGTATGGGCCATATCCACGAGGAGGATAGCGCCCACCTTGTCGGCAATCTCGCGCATACGTTTGTAGTCCCACTCACGCGAGTAGGCCGAAGCGCCACCGATGATGAGTTTGGGTTTGTGCTCCAATGCCAACGCCTCCATCTGGTCGTAATCTACGGTGCCGGTCTCGGGGTTGAGTTGGTAGCCCACAGCCTTGTAGTTCACGCCCGACATATTCACAGGCGAACCGTGCGAGAGGTGACCACCGTGTGCCAAGTCCAAGCCCATAAAGGTGTCGCCCACTTTCAGGCAAGCGAAGAAAACAGCCATATTGGCTTGTGCGCCACTGTGGGGTTGCACGTTGGCATACTCTGCGCCATAGAGTTTTTTGAGCCTCTCTTGTGCGAGGAGTTCCACCTTATCGACAACCTCACAACCGCCATAGTAGCGTGCTGCGGGGTAGCCTTCGGCATACTTATTGGTGAGAATCGAGCCCATAGCCTGCATCACCTGGTCGCTGACGTAGTTCTCCGAGGCGATAAGTTCGAGACCGTTGGTTTGGCGTGCGCGCTCCTGGCCAATCAACTCAAAAATTTCATTGTCGTGTTTCATAGTTTAGTTGTGTTTATAGTTTTAGTTTAGTTTGTTCCGCTTTGGGGATTGACAAAATTACACATTTTTTCTGTTCATCGTTACATTTCCCCAAATAATTTTGTACCTTTGAGAAAGTTTTAATCAGAATAATAGTTTGCAATATGGGACTTTTGGCAGGAAAAGTGGCTCTTGTGACGGGCGCAACACGCGGAATCGGCAGGGCCATAGCACTCAAATATGCCTCCGAGGGGGCAAATGTAGCCTTCACCTATCTCTCTTCGCAGTCGGCTGCCGAAGAACTCGTGAAGGAGATGGAGGCTCTGGGAGTCAGGGCTGCGGGCTACCGCTCCGACGCGTCCTCCTATGAGGAGGCACACACCCTCGCCACCGAGGTGCAGAAGGAGTTTGGCAGGATAGACATCCTTGTTCATAATGCGGGCATCACCCGCGATACGCTCCTGATGCGTATGAGTGAGGAGATGTGGGATGCGGTCATCGACACCAACCTCAAATCGGCTTTCAATATCACCCACGCTGTAGCCCCCATTATGGCGCGCCAGAGGGGTGGGTCGATTATCTATATGAGTTCGGTGGTAGGCATTGGTGGCAATGCCGGACAGGCCAACTATGCAGCCTCGAAGGCGGGCCTTATAGCCCTTTCCAAATCGGTGGCAAAGGAGTTGGGTGCGAGGGGTGTGAGGGCAAATTGCATAGCCCCTGGTTTCATCCAGACCGATATGACCGCCGTACTTTCGGACGACATCCGTGCCTCCTTTGTGGAGAACATCTCCCTGCGTAGGGCAGGAACGCCCGAGGATGTGGCAGGTGTGGCACTATTCTTGGGTAGTGACCTTGCGGGCTACGTCACAGGTCAGACGATTGCCTGCTGTGGCGGTATGAGAGGATAGAAGATAATTCAAAATTCAAAATTCAAAATTTGGAGTTAATATGGCAAGTATTAAAGGAACACTTACAGAGCAGAATTTGCTCAAAGCATTTGCTGGTGAGAGCCAGGCAAGGAGCCGTTACACATTCTTTGCGTCGCAGGCAAAGAAGGAGGGCTTCGAACAGATTGCGGCAATTTTTATGGAGACTGCCGAACAGGAGAAAGAGCACGCCAAGAGGTTTTTCAAGTTCCTCGAAGGTGGTATGGTGGAGATTGTTGCCTCCTATCCCGCAGGTGTTATTGGTGACACCGCAGCCAACCTCGAAGCCGCTGCCGCTGGTGAGCACGAGGAGTGGGCAGACCTCTATCCCGAGTTTGCAGCCGTAGCCGACGAGGAGGGATTCCCTGCTGTGGCTGCTGCTTTTCGCAATGTTGCCAAAGTTGAGGCCTACCACGAGAAACGCTACCGTGCGCTCTATGCTCGTGTTGCCGATGGCGAGGTATTCCTCCGTAAGGACGAGATTACCTGGCAGTGCCGCAACTGTGGTTTCATCTATGTTGGCAAGGAGGCTCCCAAAGCGTGTCCTGCCTGTCTGCATCCCCAGGCTTATTTCGAGCCTTTGAAGGACAACTTCTAAAAAGGAGCGAATCTCGCGGGCATCTGCTGCGTTATACTTCGATAAGCGGAGTTCCTCATTTACGTTCAGTAAACTGCGGACTCCGCTTTCTCGTATGCCTTGCATCTGCTCCGCGATATTCTACTCGCTGGTGGGGATAAGTGCTGTGTTGTTTTAGCCCCACCAGCACAAAAGTGCCGTTACGGCACCTCATTTACGTTCAGTAAACTGCGGACTCCGCTTTCTCGTATGCCTTGCATCTGCTCCGCGATATTCTACTCGCTGGTGGGGATAAGTGCTGTGTTGTTTTAGCCCCACCAGCACAAAAGTGCCGTTACGGCACCTCAT
>JAZOCT010000052.1:0-37151 GCA_045596685.1 Tidjanibacter sp.
CTCCCGCCAGAGATGTCGTGCGTGGCTTTTGCGCCACTTTTGCCACCAAAAGTGGCAAAGAAAAGCGGGCAACTCGGTTGCCCGCAATAAAGCGCGGTAGATGCCAACCGACTCATCTGCAATGAGTCGTGGCAAGACGGACTTTACAGACCTCACCCGCCTTCGGCACTGCTCGGTGAGGACACCGAGCGCAATTACGACCACCCCTCCAAACCTCCCCTATCGTAGGGGAGGCTTGACAGACCTCACCCGCCCTTCGGGCACCCTCTCCTAACTTATGAGAGGGTTTCCCCCTTTCCTCTCGGGTATATTTTCTAATACCCGTGACCTCGCGGCAGTTGGGGCAAGGCGAAAAAAGCGCGAGTATCTACCTGATACTCGCGCTCCATAGTAGGGCGTATGCCCTCGAATTCTGCTTAAAAGCCTTTGCCAATACCGATGAAGTCCTCGGCTTTCAGGGCAGCACCACCAATCAAACCACCATCAACATTCTCTTTGGCGAAAATCTCCTGTGCATTGGTAGGTTTGCACGAGCCACCATAGAGAATTGCAGTCTCCTCGGCAGCCGCACCAAACTTCTCTGCCAAAACCTTACGGATGTAGGCGTGAATCTCCTCTGCCTGCTCGGCAGTGGCAGTCTTGCCGGTACCGATAGCCCAAACAGGCTCATAGGCAATGACGAGTTTCGAGAACTGCTCGGGAGTGAGGTTGAAAACCACCTCCTCCAACTGTGCCTTCACAACCTCGAAGTGGCGCTCGGCCTCACGCTCCTCCAAGCGCTCACCCACACAGTAGATGGGGGTGAGGTTGTTGGCATAAGCCTGCTCCATCTTCTTATTCAAAGTGGCGCTGGTCTCACCGTAGTACTCCCTGCGCTCGCTGTGACCGAGAATAACGTACTCCACGCCGAGCGAAGCAATCATCGTGGCGCTCACCTCACCGGTGTAGGCACCCTTTGCCTCGGCTGCACAGTTCTGTGCACCCACTGCCACACGGCTACCTTTGGCAGCCTCGGCTACCTGCGAGAGGTGAGTGAAGGGAGGGCACACGATAAAGTTTACACACTCGCAAACCTCTGCGCTCTGTGCAATTACATTCTTAACCAACTCCAAACCTTCTGCGGGGGTGGTATTCATCTTCCAGTTGCCCGCTACAATTTTTTTCCTCATAACTTTTTATCAATTTTGAATTTTGAATTCTGAATTTTGAATTACTCACTAACCCACTGCTTAACCTCGTCCATTGTGGGATTTTTGAGGCCAAGTTTGTTCTTCTTGTTGAAGCCACAAAGGTCGTTGAAGAGTTTGCCGGCAGAGAGTTTCTGCAACATCTCAACCTTCACAAAACTCATCTTCTGCAATACGGGAATCCACTCTGCGGGAATGCCCTTCTCGATATATTTCTCATCCGAGTCCTTCTGCGAGCCCTTCTCGGGTTTCATCTGGGGGAAGAGAAGCACATCCTGAATGGTCTGCTGACCGGTCATAAACATTGTCAGGCGGTCAATGCCGATACCCATACCCGAGCAGGTAGGCATACCGTACTCCAACGCTCTCACGAAATCCATATCGATAAACATCGCCTCGTCGTCACCCTTCTCCGAGAGCCTCAACTGCTCCTGGAAGCGCTCATACTGGTCGATGGGGTCATTAAGTTCCGAGTAGGCGTTGCAGAGTTCCTTGCCATTGACAAAGAGTTCGAAACGCTCGGTCAAATCGGGATTCGAGCGGTGGCGCTTACACAGGGGCGACATCTCGATGGGATAGTCGGTCACAAATGTGGGCTGAATGAGGTGCTCCTCACAGTAGGTGCCGAAGATAGCATCAATAAGTTTGCCCTTACCCATTGTGTCGTCAATCTCCACATTGAGCCTTACGCAAGCCTCGCGGAGTTGCTCCTCGCTCTGGCCGGTAATGTCGTAACCCGTCTTCTCCCTGATGGCATCGGTCATCGAAAGCCTGCGGAAGGGGGCTTTGAAGGAGATTTGGTTGCCGGCAATATTAACTTCATTGGTACCATTTACGGCAACGCAAACTTTTTCGAGCATCTTCTCCGTAAACTCCATCATCCAGAAGTAATCCTTGTAGGGAACGTAGATTTCCATACAGGTGAACTCGGGGTTGTGGGTGCGGTCCATACCCTCGTTGCGGAAGTTGCGCGAGAACTCATAGACACCATTGAAGCCACCCACGATAAGCCTTTTGAGGTACAACTCGTTGGCAATACGCAGATAGAGGTCCGTATCGAGTGAGTTATGGTGGGTAATGAAGGGTCTTGCCGCTGCACCACCGGGGATGGGCTGCAATACGGGGGTATCCACCTCCAAGCAACCTGCCTCATTGAAATACTCCCTCATAGTGTTCATAATCTTTGCCCTCTTCACGAACACATCCTTAACGTGGGGATTCACAATGAGATCCACATACCTCTGACGATACCTCTGCTCGGGATCGGTGAAGGCATCGAAAACCTGACCATCTTTCTCCTTAACGATGGGCAGGGGGCGGATACTCTTGGAGAGAATGGTGAACTCCTTGCAGTGTACCGACAACTCGCCGGTCTGGGTAATGAACGCAAAACCGCGCACACCGATAATATCACCAATATCGAGGAGTTTTTTGAATACGGTATTATAGAGTGTAGTGTCACCCTCGGGGCACACATCGTCACGACGGATATAGACCTGAATACGTCCCGTGTGGTCCTGCAACTCAAAGAAGGATGCACTACCCATAATACGACGGCTCATCAGTCGTCCGGCGATGGTAATATCAGCAAAATTGCCCTCCTCGGGCTTAAACTCTGCGGCAATCTGCCCTGCGGTAGCAGTCACATCGTAGCGTGCTGCGGGATAGGGATCAATGCCCAAATCGCGTAGAGCCTGCAACGATGCCCTGCGCTGAATTTCCTGTTCGGAGAGATTGAGATTACTCATAAATGTACAATATTAATTATCCTAATTATTTCCTAACCAACCCACAAAGATACGATTGAGTTTTGAGAATTGAAAATCGAGAGTTGAGAATTATTCAAAATACGCCACTCGATGCAAAGTGCCACAGCACCACGCCACCCGTCACGGCTACGTTCAAAGAGTGCTTGGTGCCCACTTGTGGAATTTCGAGCGCCATATCGCACACATCCACAACCTCTTGTGCCACACCCTCCACCTCGTTGCCAAACACGAGGGCATATTTCTCTCCTCTTTGAGGCCGAAAATCGCCCAGCATAACCGACCCTGCGACCTGCTCCACAGCGACAATCCTATAACCCTCCGAGCGCAAGCACTCAACAGCCTGCAAGGTGCTCTCGAAGCCTCGCCAAGCAACCGTCAATTCGGCACCGAGTGCTGTTTTGTGTATCTCTTTTTGAGGCGGACGGGCGGTGATGCCACAGAGTGCCAATTCGCCAATGCCAAAGGCATCTGCGGTGCGGAAAAAGGCCCCAACATTGCCTGCCGAGCGCACATTGTCGAGCACCGCCACAACGGGCACCTTCTCCATTGCCTTGAACTCCTCAATCGAGATGCGCCCCATCTCTTCTTGTGTCAATTTCTTCATCATCAAACTCTTAACATCCAACAAGCCGCCCCACACACGTTTGCGGGTAATTCATCAATCGACAACTTCGTATTTTATGACCGAGTAGTATTTATTGCTATCATCGGGGCAGACCGAAATCAGCAATCGGCCCCTCTTTTCGGGAGCAAAACTGATACATATCTCCCCATCGGGACCACACGACACCCAATCGCCATAGAACTCATTGGTACCATCGTCACCTATGTTGATTGCCGTCCATTTACCATAGGTAGGTTGGAGGATGAAGGTATAGACCTCGCCCACCTTCAAACACCTTTCAAGGGGTATCTCTATACACTTGACCTGATAGTCGGTTTGGAGGAAGAAAGTGGGCATTGATTTCAACCTGCCACTCTTCGCCTCGGCAAGCAGGCGGCGAGAGTCGATGCCAAACATCTTTACGGCATTCGAATTGAAGTTCTCCACCCTACGAATCTCCGCTGCCAGAAGTGGGTTGCTCTTCTCCACATTGACCAAATCCTGCACCGTAGGTTGGGCCACCTCGTAGGTCACAACCGAGCGGAAGCCCGCACCCGAAGTCCTCACTCCCAACATCAACTCACCACCCTCACAAGGCATATAGCGGATATTGAGGTATCCCTCTACATCGACACTCCACTGCTCCTCCATTGCAAATTCGCGGTTATTAATCAGTGCAACCTCCGAATCCACGAGTTTTTTTATGCGGAAGATATAGGTTTGTCCCACCCTCAAACTCTTGGTCATTGGGGCCTGGTCAATTATGATATTTCCCCTATCCTCCTCAAAGACAGCAGGGAATTTGAGATTGGGGCCACCGAGCGCCTCACGCAACATCTCCCTACCCCATCTACCATATTGTGCCACAAATGGTTTGAGGGCATAGAGCGAGAAAAAGTGCTCCTCCGAGATGGGCTCCGAGAGGAGTTGGTATTTTGCCTCCTCGGGCAGGTGGGTAAGAATCATCTGCTGGGGAGGAACATCGAACCACGAGCGGTCATTCACCTTGCGGACATACTGCCCGTCGATAACGGAGCCAGCACCCCAAGTGGGGTCTATCATAATCCACCTCTCACCCACATTGCAGAGCACCCAAGAGTGGCTCTTATCTATGTTTCCCTTCTCGTTTTTCGTTATGCCAGACACCATCACGCTCTCCAATGCAACCGAGTTGGCGAGTTGGCAAAAAAGGTCACAATAGCCCTGACACACTCCTCGGCGAAATGTGTAACAATCTGTGGCATTGTGTATTTCGTGATTGGTATCGTAGTCAATATTCTGACACATCCAATCGTAGAGGGCCTCTGCCTGTTCCATCTTGGTAGTTGCATCCTGCACTATCGGGGTTGCAATCTCCGCCCAATTGAGGCTCTTCGTATAGATTTGAATTTGAGGTTCTGCGATGGGCTCCGACAAATGGTTTGTCGTAATCGCAGGCGACGACCACAAGGTCATCAGGGATGATAGGGTAAGTAGGAAGGAAAACATCTGTTGTTCTCTTTATTGATGATTTTGAATTTTCTTTTCATCGAGTTTTTTCACAACCCTTTGGTATATCACCAATGCAACAGCGGCAACGGCTGCGATGGCTGCAAAGTAGTACCAAATGTAGTGGGCATTGGCCGAGGCCGCAAGCCACTCTTCGTGGGTGGCGAACTTCGCAGGGTCGGGGCAATACTTGTCCAGCAACCAACCCGACATTGCAAAGCCCACAAGAGTCGAAACAAACGACTCCAACTGCGCAAAGCCCAGATACATACCCTCCTCTCCTTTGGGTGCTTGTAGCGAAAAATACTCCAAATAGCGGGGCGAGATGAGAGCCTCCGCAAGGGCCTGAACGCAGATGCCGCACAGCATCATAAAGACCACAGGATGGAGCCCCAAGACGGGTGCCGAAAAGAGGTGACCCGACGACATAATGAGCGCCGAAATAGGGATGATGCACATACCACACATCATCGAGAAGAGTGCCGTACGACGGCTCAAAAGGCGCGTAAGCCCATTCACCGTCAATATCACAATCAGGGGGTTGAGCATCGTGTACCAACCAATCGTGCTCGCCTCACCCGCAAGGCGGATAACATACTTGGGCATAGTGGCATAGAGTTGGTAGTAGACGGTCCAGAAACCGCTGACAATCAGAATCAAAGCCACCAAGCGACCATTGCAACACAACTTACCAAAGGAGCGGAAAATACCCCTCATCGTCTTACTCTTATCGGGCTGTGCATTGCCACTACGGTAGAAAATGTAGATTGCCACCAGCGCCAAAAGAGTCATCACCACCGAGAACCAATTGAGGTAAATCAGGCCACTATCGCCCATCGAGCGACGCAGAGGGTCCACAATAAACTTACCCGAGAAGGAGCCAATGTTAATCATTGCGTAGAAAATCGCAAAGCCTTGCGCCCTATTCTTCTCATCGGTCTCTTTGGCAACACTACCACTAATAATACCTTTAATAAACGAGCCACCCACAACAAGAATCACCAAAATGGGGACTATCAGGAAGCGGTAGCCACTCGTAGCAAGGCCCATAAAGAGGGTCCTCTCGCCATACTCCACCAAACCCGCAGCCTCCAAGCCCGTAGGCAAGAGTGCCAAACCAGCATAGCCCACCGTCAAGAGCGTGAATGCCAACAGCATAGCCTTACGAAAACCTATACGGTCTGCATAGGCACCCGTAAATGGAGGCAGGAAGTAGAGCAACGAAGCGTAGAGGCCACTGATGATGCCCGCCTCAATATCCGAGAAGCCGAGAATGTTGCTCAAATAGAGCGTGATGACCACAAAAACGCCATAGTAGGCCGCCCTCTCGAACATCTCTGCCATATTGGCCACCCAGAAGGCTTTGCTGAATTTGGTTTTTTCCTTTGCCATTTGGTGTTAGTTATTGTTGTCTGGTGGTGTAAGAAATTCTACTTCACGATTCGTGTGCCACACGCGGGGTCGCCCAAGCACGCAGCATCGGTAATGATACACTCGCCACCGCAACTCTCCACAAAGTGGACAGCCGCACGAATCTTGGGAGCCATCGAACCCTCGGCAAAGTGTCCCTCGGCGAGATATTGTTTGGCCTCCGCAACGGTAATCCTATCGAGCCTACGCTCCTCGGGAGTGTTGAAATGCAGGCACACCTTCTCGATGTCGGTGAGGATGTAGAACTCGTCGGCACCCACTGCCACAGCCGTTGTTGCCAACGCCAAGTCCTTATCAATGACAGCCTCCAAACCTACCCATTTGCCATCCCTATTGACCACAGCAACACCGCCACCGCCAACAGCAATGACCACATTACCGGCATCGGCAAGCATCTTCACCATCTCCACATTGTGGATAGCCAGAGGTGTGGGTGAGGCCACAACTTTACGCCAACCACGACCTTTGGGGTCGCGGTGGTAGGTTTCGCCCTTCGCCTCCGCAAGAGCCTTTGCCTCCTCCTCGGTGAAGTAGGGACCAATGGGTTTGGTGGGGTTGGCAAAAGCCTTGTCGTTCTCATCGACAACCACCTGTGAGAGTAGCGTCACAACGCCACGCTCAATACCCCTCTCCGCCATCATATTGCGCATACCGCACTCTATCATATAACCAAGCGAGCCCTGGGTCTCGGCCACGCAGAAGTCCAAAGGCATAGCCTCCACCCCCGAGAGTTTCCTACCCGCCTCGTGTTGCAACAGCACATTGCCCACCTGGGGTCCATTGCCGTGACCTATAATCATACGAGCACCCTCACGCGCCATACCTTCGAGGGTCGCGCATATCTGTGCCACGTTCTCTTTCTGTGCCGCGTAATCCACGCCTCCGCCTTTACGCAAGAGCGCGTTTCCGCCAAAAGCTATAACAACAAGTTTTTCCATAGTTCAATTTAGTGGTTTTAGGTATATTTTTCGATTAATTTTTCTACCAATAGTGGCGTGCCCTCCGCCGAGCGAAGGGGGATATATTCCGCCAGGTTTCTGATGCCGTGTCCGGCAGGGAGGTGGGGGTCCACAAGATAGACAGGCACCTCGGGACGCACATACCTCACGAGCGATGCCGCAGGATAGACCGCCAACGACGAGCCCACAACGACCATCACATCCGCCTCACTCGCAATCCTTGTCGCCTTGTCGAAATTGGGAACCGACTCGCCAAAAAAGACAATGTGGGGGCGCAAAAGGGCACCATCGGGTGCCACAGCGTCCAACTTCTGCTCCCACCCCTCGATGGGAACAACAAGGTCGGCATTGCGTTCACTGCGCAACTTCGTAACCTCCCCGTGCAGGTGCAACACATCTGTCGAACCGGCCCTTTCGTGGAGGTTGTCGATATTCTGGGTTATGACCGTCACATTGAAGTGCTTTTCGAGGGCTGCGATGGCATAGTGCCCTGCGTTGGGCTCCTTGCTCAACACCTCGCGACGACGCATATTGTAGAACTCCACCACCTGTGCTCTATTGCGCACAAGCGCCTCGGGGGTGCACACATCCTCTATTCGGTAGTTTGCCCACAACCCGTCGCTGTCGCGGAAGGTGGCTATGCCGCTATCGGCACTCACCCCCGCACCCGTAAATACCACAATGCGTTTCATACCCTTCTTCGATGTTCAAATTTCCAGAAACTACAAAGGTACAACTATAAATTAAAAGCCCAAATTTATTAGGGGGAGATTCGGGATTTTTTTGTCAAATACCCACCATTTTCACCCTCTTGTCACACCCCATAGGGGCCATAAGGCATTAAGCCCTAAAAAACAAGAGTGACAAGAGCGACAAGAGTGATAAGAGTGACAAGAGCGACAAGAGATTCCCGTGTTTCCTGCGACTCTTGTAACTCCTGTAACTGTCCCTTTCGGGCTCGCAGAATGGCGAGCCCGCGACGTTGGACGTTTAAACGTTGGAGGTTAGACCCCCCAGCGAGTATGTGGATAAATTGTCGGCAAAAAATGTCAAAAAATCCATATCTCCTTTGGAGATAAGTCGTATATTTGCAACAATAGGAAAACTATGTACACTAAAACTTCACACAAAAACTATGAAAAACCTTTTCCGCACACTCCTGATTGCCTTTTTGGGCTCTCTCGCCATCGGGTGCAACTGCAACTGCGGTGACGACCTCTACGACAACATCCCATTCGAAATGTCGCGCGTGGCGCGTCCCGACATCCCCTCCCGAGTAGTTTCGGTGGAGGAGTTCGGAGGCGTGGGCGATGGTGTGGCCCTCAATACGGAGGCATTTGCCAAAGCATTCTCCTATCTTGCCGAAAAGGGGGGTGGACGTGTGGAGGTGCCTGCGGGCGTTTGGCTCACGGGTCCCATCGTCTTGGAAAACCACACAGAGTTGCATCTATCGGAGGATGCCATTATCGTATTCAGTGCCGACAGGGACCTCTACCCCGTTGTAGCAACCATCTTTGAGGGCAGGGACACCTACCGTTGTCAGCCCCTACTCTCCGCATTCGGTAAGCACGACGTGGCGGTGACGGGCAAGGGTATCATCGACGGCAATGGCGACCCCTGGCGTGCCGTAAAGAAGAGCAAAATCGCCCCGAGTGAATGGAACAAAATCGTTAGGAGCGGAGGTGTGTTGAGCAACGACAAGCAGACCTGGTATCCCACCGAAAACTTCAAGAAGGGAGCAGGCGATGCCGACCAGAACATTGCGCGTTGGGCAGTGACCAAAGAGGATTTCGAGAGCATCCGAGACTTCCTGCGCCCTGTGATGGTCAATTTCAAGGATTGCCAAAGGGTGCTATTGGAGGGTCCTGTGTTCCAAAACTCTCCCTGCTGGAATATCCACACCGCAATATGCACCGACCTGACGGTGAATGATATTGCCATACGTTGTCCCTGGTATGCACAGAATGGCGACGGCATCGACATCGAGTCGTGCAAAAATGTGGTTATGACCAACTGTTGGATCGACGCGGGCGACGACGCAATCTGCATCAAGAGCGGAAAGGATGCAGATGGTCGCAAGCGCGGCATCCCCTCGGAGAATGTCATAGTGAAGGACTGCATC
The DNA here is from genome assembly GCA_045596685.1 of Tidjanibacter sp. Taxonomy (GTDB): domain Bacteria; phylum Bacteroidota; class Bacteroidia; order Bacteroidales; family Rikenellaceae; genus Tidjanibacter. The sequence goes on from JAZOCT010000052.1 coordinate 9,561, forward strand.
TGCTATCACGGACACGGAGGTTTCGTGGTTGGCAGCGAGATGTCGGGTGGTGTGAAGAATGTCTATGTGAAGAACTGCCGCTTTGCGGGTACCGACGTGGGCTTGCGATTCAAGAGCACCCGAGGCAGAGGCGGCGTTGTGGAGAACATCTACATCGAGGATATTGTGATGAACGACATCGCAACCGAGGCACTCCTCTTTGACCTCTTCTACGGTGGCAAGTCTGCAACCGAGGCGCTCGAAGATGGCGACGGTAACGCCTCCACCGATATGCCCGCCAAACCTGTGGATGAAACCACTCCCCAATTCCGCAACATCTTTGTGGAGAGGGTCATTTGTCGTGATGCACGCAGGGCTATGCTCTTCAACGGTCTGCCCGAGATGAATGTAGAGAATGTCGTGGTGAGGAACTCTTCGTTTGAGGCGGAGATTGGTGCCGAGATAAACGAATCGACCAACGTGTTGCTCGAAGGCGTGAGAGTCACCCCCCGCAAGGGCGCGGCACTCAAAATCAACAACGTGAAGAACATATTAGTCAAGGAGTTCTCCTATCCCGAGGGTTGTGAGCCCTACGTTATCACCGGCTCACGCAACAGCAATATTAGTGTTCAGTAGTCAGTTTTCAGTAAACAGTTTTTTGAGAGAGAAATATGGGTAGAATAACCAAAATATTTGTTCTATTATGGGCGCTCTGTGGTGCGGTAGGATGCACTCCCGAGGAGCCCACAGTCGAGCCCGAGAGCATAGCCACCCCCACAGGATTGGAGGTCACAAAGGCTACCACCTCCACCCTCGCCATCAAATGGAGCGCAGTGGAGGGAGCCGACTCCTACACCTACAAATACAAAAACACCGATGGGTCGCTCTACGTTACCGAAGATTGCACCACCACCTCGGTGACCATCAGGGAGTTGTCGAAAGATACCGACTATCTGGTTGCCGTTAGGGCAAACAAGGGCGAGGCGAAGAGCGACTACACCGAATGGCTCACAGCCCACACCCCCGCAACCGACCAGCAGGGCGACAATAACAACGACAATAACAATGACAATAACAACGACAACAACGACGACAACAACGACAACAATGACGATGGTGGCGATGTTGTACCCCCGAGTGACAACGCTCTTCCGGCCTTCCCGGGTGCCGAGGGTGGCGGTATGTACACCACAGGTGGCAGGGGTGGCGTGGTCTATCACGTCACCAACCTCAACGACAGTGGCGAGGGCTCCCTGCGCGATGCCATCAACAAGAGTGGCAAGCGTACCATTGTCTTTGACGTGGCGGGAACCATCAAACTCCGCAGCACCCTGCGCATCAAGAATGGCGACCTGACGATTGCCGGTCAGAGTGCCCCCGGCGATGGCATTTGCATTGCAGGCAAGACCACCAACATCGACTGCGACAACGTAATCATCCGCTATGTACGCTTCCGCCTCGGCAACGAGGACACCTCGCAGGAGGATGCCATCTGGGGCCGCTATCACAAAAACATCATCCTCGACCACTGTACGATGAGTTGGTCGATAGACGAGTGCGCCTCCTTCTACGCCAATCAGAACTTCACGATGCAGTGGTGCTTCATCACCGAGGCCCTCAAAAATGCGGGACACTCGAAGGGTGCTCACGGCTATGGTGGCATCTGGGGTGGCAAGAACGCCTCGTTCCACCACAACCTCCTGGCACACAACGACTCACGCAACGCACGAATCGACCATCCCAACATCTACGACACCTACCTCTCGACCCATCGTGGCAACGTGGACTACCGCAACAACGTCATCTACAATTGGGGAGGCAACTCCACCTACGGAGGAGAAGGCGGTTGGTTCAACATCGTTGGCAACTACTACAAGCCCGGCCCCGCATCTTCGAAGAAGAAATATTTTGTGGATGCCTACGGCACCTACAACGGTAAGGATACGGGCTATGCCGAGATGTGGGTGGAGGGCAACTACCACGCGGGAAGTTACGCCGAGGAGATTAACGACGACAATTGGAGTGGCATCTACCTCCATCAGGGGTCGGGTGTGAGCAACGCCTCCTCGTGGAAGTTGAGTGGGCCTCTGACCATTCTCAAAGACGACACCCAGCAATGCTACGTCACCACCCATTCGGCAGCCGATGCCTATGAACAGGTGCTCTCTTGGGGCGGTTGTTCTCTTTCGAGGGACGCTATCGACAGCCGTATTGCAGGTGAGGTGCGCGGTGGCACACACACCTACACAGGCTCCAAAAGCGGACAAAAAGGTATTATTGACTCCCACACCGAGGCCGAAGGATGGATTACACTCTCCGCCACAGCGAGCCAGATTGCAGCAGTTAGGGATAGCGATGGCGACGGTATGCCCGACGAGTGGGAGAGCGCCAACGGACTCAACCCCAACGATGCGGGCGATGGCAATGCCACAAATCTGGACACCTCCTCGGAGGGCTACACCAACTTGGAGGTCTATCTCGCCTCATTGGTGGAGAATATCACCAATAATCAGGTGCAAAAAGGCTCCTACACAACTCTAAACTAACCACACAAATCGGAATGAATATGAAACGACTACTAACAACACTCTTTGCCCTCCTGATGGTGCTCTCGACGAGTGCCCAAATCAGAATATTTGTCTGTGGCGACTCTACGGCTGCCACCAAAGACATCTCCAAAGGCTCACCCGAAAGGGGATGGGGTCACGTTCTGCAACCCTTCTTCGACCCCAGCGAGGTGATTGTCGAAAACCACGCGGTGAATGGTCGCAGCACAAAATCATTCGTCACCCTGGGCCATTGGCAAAAGGTGGAGGAGAGTATGAGGGCAGGAGATTACGTTTTTATTGAGTTTGGTCACAACGATACCAAAGAGAGCGATACCACACGCTTCACCACCCCCGAGCAGTATGGTAAGAACCTGTTGCGCTACATCGAAATCGTAAGGAGCAAAGGGGCCATTCCCGTACTTCTCACCCAGGTGTGCCGTCGTTGGTGGAAAGAGGGCGTGCTTGCCGACTCTCACGGTGAGTACCTCAAAGAGTGCCACCGCGTAGCCAAAGAGAGCGGTGTGCTCTTCATTGATGCCGAGCGTCTTACACGAGAGTGGCTCACCCCGCTGGGCGATGAGGGCTCCAAAAAATACTTTATGAACCTCCCCGCCGGCAAATATCCCAGCCACCCCGAGGGTAAGGTGGACAACACCCACTTCACCGTTCCGGGCGCGAGAATCGTAGCAAAGATGATTTGCAAGGAGATTGAAAAGGTCATTCCCGAACTCGGTAAATATATCCACTATTGGGACTATGTGGTTGCAAAGGATGGTAGTGGCGACTTCTTCACCATAGGCGAGGCCATTGATGCACTACCCGACTTCTACAAGGGCACAGGGTTCCCCATCCTCGTACTCATCCGCGAGGGTCGCTATGAGGAGAAGGTCGTTATCCCCTACACCAAACAGAGTGTGACTTTCATAGGTGAAGGCGAGGTGGTAATCACCTGGGGCGACGGAGCCCGCGACCTGACGGTGACAGGTGTTGAACTCGGCACCTCGGGTACGGCCACCCTCTACAACTGCGGAAGGAACATCACAATGGTGAATCTGACCATCGAAAACTCGGCAGGTGAGGTTGGACAGGCTGTGGCACTACAAACCATCGGCACAGGCACCCAAACCTACTATTTCTGCCGATTGTTGGGCAATCAGGACACCCTCTATATCTATGGTGTGGGCAACCGCGATGGCGAGACCATCACGGAGAACATCAACTGCTTCTTCGAGAAGTGCTACATTGAGGGCACCACCGACTTCATCTTCGGCTCGGGCAGAGCCGACTTTGTGGATTGCACCATCCACTCCAAGAAAGACTCCTACATCACCGCCGCCTCGACTTGCAAAGGGCAGGAGAGAGGTTTTACCTTCCTCCGTTGCAAACTCACAGCCGACGAGGGTGTCACCAAGTGCTACCTCGGACGACCCTGGCGCATCTATGCACAGACCTATTTCATTGATTGCGAATTGGGTTCCCACATTCGCCCCGAGGGTTGGCACAATTGGAAAAAAACCGAGGCAGAAAAGACCGCACGCTACGGAGAGTGGGGGTCCAAAGGTGAGGGGGCAAATACCCAAGAGAGGGTTCGGTGGGCCAAAAGACTCTCGGAGAAGAGAGTGCGCGAAATGGTGAGCCAAACCGGTGCACCCGGATACGCCATCAACCCTCCCGTACACTAATCCGCTCGCCACTATGAGAAGAATCGGCACAAGACTACTCCTTTGGCTCTCGGTCATCCTCTCTGCCTCCCTCTATGGGGTTGCAGCAGAGCCGTTGCGCGGCACATTCACCGAGTATGACGTGGCCGATGGTATGGCGCACAACAACATCCACGACATCTACACCGACTCGCAGGGTTATGTATGGCTCTGCACTTGGAGTGGCGTGAGCCGATTCGATGGCCACACATTCCGCAACTACTGCACCGACCCAAAGAGTATGTCCGTAAGGCACAATCGTTTTCGCGGTGTGGAGGAGGACGCTGTGGGCAACCTTTGGTTCCGTACCTACGACGACCACATCTACCGTTTCAACCGCCAAAGCGAAGAGTTTGAGGATTTGTGTCACAACATTGCCGAACTTCACGAGAGGGACTATCGCGTAGGGGGCTTCATCTGCTCGCCCGAGAGCCGTAGTGTGTGGGTGGAGTATGAAGGCTTCGGATTGGTGGAGTTCTCCTCCGACGAGGAGAACAACCTCACGTTCCACAACTATATCAACCACCCCTCCATCGGTAACAACATATCGCAAATGGTGGTCGATGAGGATGGCAACCTATGGTTTGCCGACGATAGGCGCGTGGGCATCATCACCGTCGAAGGAGATGTGAAGGAGATTATGCCCCTCGCGATGTCGGTTGTGGCGATGGTTGATGCAGGTCACACAGTCGCCTTTGCCACCCCAAAGGAGGTGTGGGCATACAGCATCGACTCCCTCACACAGACCACCCACCATCGCTTCTCGACGGGCTCCATAACAGCCCTTGCCACCAATAGCGATGGTACCTTAATATATATAGGTACTCTTGCGCAAGGCATCTATACCCTCTCACCTACCGCCGATGGCTCGCTGCGTCACTATGCGCGTGGGGAGGTGCCCAAGAAGATTAGGTCGCTATTTGTGGACTCCTACGGCACGGTGTGGATTGCAGACAGCCGTCACGGTATCACCCGCCTCGATATAAGCAAAGGCGACTACAAGCACTTCGAGCAGAAACAAAACACCGTACAATTCTACACCGGCACCAACTCGTTAATCATTGAGCGTGAAGGCATTGTGTGGATTAAGATGAGCCACGTCGGATTTGGTTACTATGACCGCGAAAGGGATTGCGTGGAGCCATTCTACAACGACCCCTCGCGTCCGGATTGCAGGATGTCCAATGGTGTGGCCATATTCGCCATCGACGACAAAAATGTGCTGTGGATTTCGAACTACTATGAGCGCGGTTTGGTGAAGGTGGTGTTGCAAAATCAGGAGCAAAACCTCTTCTGGCTCGGTAGTGGCAACTCCTCACACAACGCCTTCCTCGACGAGGCCCGCGCACTCGAAGTGGACCACAACGACAACATCTGGGTGGGAACCAAAGAGGGACACCTCTACTGCTACTCCCCCGCGTGGGAACCACTCCACCACATCACACACCTACCCTCGGGAAGACCTCTGGGTCCCATCTACACCATCAAGGAGGATAGCCACCACAACCTCTGGGTGGGCACAAAGGGTGACGGTGCCTACCGCCTGACCCCCAATCAGAAGGGAGGTTTCACCTTCAAGCACCTCCACCACGAGGAACACAACCCCCGCTCGCTCTCCAACGACCAAATCTACTCCATCGCAGAGGATAAGAGGGGTAAGATGTGGATTGCAACCTACGGTGGGGCTATCAATATGCTTCCGAGTTGTGACTCGGAGCAGTTTGTAAACACCCTCAACAACTTTCCCCACTACCCCACAGAGCCGGGCGAAAGAGCACGATACATACACATTGAGGCAGAGAATAGAATGCTCATAGCCACCTCCGAAGGTCTGCTCGTGTGCAACCCCGAGGAGAGACCCGAAGAGATGCGCTTCACAATCGCACAACGAGAAATAGGTAGCGAAGAGTCACTCCAAGCCAATGACGTTATCCACATCTTTGAGGATGGCGCGGGGGAGATTTGGCTCTCGACCTATGGCGGAGGTTTGAGCCGCATTGTGGGCTACGACAAGAAGGGTGTGCCCCAATTTAAGACCTATACCACCCGCGAAGGGTTGGCAAGCAACATCGTGATGGGAACCACCGCCACCGCCGATGGCACCCTCTGGCTCACCACCGAAAAGGGTGTCGTGAGATTCCACCCCGAGAGCGAAACATTCACCACCCACACCCGCTACGACAACACCAAACCCGTAGTCTACAACGAGGCCTCCATAGTCACCGACTCGCAAGGTCGCGTGGTGATGGGATGCGCGGGCAACTCCATACACATTGTCAATCCCGAGGAGGAGATATCCAACACCTACGACTACAAGTTGCACCTGACCTCATTCAATGTGCAAAATAGCGACGAGAGCAACAACAACGGCATCACCCTCGACCACATTGTCGCCTCGGGTGAAAGCCTCACCGTCGGATACGACTACCGCCTCTTCCGCATAGGTTTTGCTGCTCTCAACTTCCGCATCCAAGACCGCGTAACCTATATGTACCGTCTGGATGGCTACGACGAGGAGTGGAACACCGCAATGGGATTCAACAACGTCTACTACTCCAAAGTACCTCACGGCAAATACACCTTCCGCGTGAAGGCCTACATAGATTCGCCCCAAAATGCCAGCCCCGAAATCACCCTCCCCATCCACATCACCACCCCACCCTGGGCTTCGTGGTGGGCTTGGTGTGGCTACACTTTGGTGGCTGTGGGTATCATTTTGGCGGTTGCCCAACTGTGGTTGAGAGCAACAAAGATACGCACCGAGGCGCGTATGGAGCAGGATGTGGTGGAGATGAAACTCAAATTCTTCACCAACATCTCGCACGAATTGCGCACCCCCCTGACACTCATCCTCGGAGGTATCGAAGAGGTCAAACGTCACGAAAAACTCTCCGAAAGAGCCTCCGGAAGCCTCGAACTCTCACACAAAAATGCCAAACGTATGCTCACCCTCATAAACCAACTCCTCGACTTCCGTAAGGTGGTGAAAAACAAGATGGAGTTGCGAGTACGCAGGGTCGATATTGTCGCTCTGGCCAAAGAGGTCCTCGACAACTTCCGCGACAGCGCCGCCGAGAAACGTATGGAACTCATCTTCTCCTTCTCGCACAGCAACCTTATGGTGTGGTGCGACCCCGAGCGCATCGAGAGCCTACTCTACAATCTGCTCTCCAATGCTATGAAGTTCACGCGCGACAAAGGACGCATAACACTCTCGGTCAGCCGCCGCGAAGGCGAAGAACAAGTGGCTATATCGGTGAGCGACACGGGTATCGGCATCCCCAAAGAGCGCTTGGAGAGCATCTTTGACCGCTTCTCCTCCTACGCCTCGGCTGTTAGGGGCGAGGTGAGAGGCAGTGGTATCGGTCTGTCGCTCTGCAAGGAGATTGTAGAACTCCATCACGGCACCATCGAGGTGGAGAGCAAAGTGGGTGTGGGCACCACCTTCACCACCCGCCTACGTTGTGGCAACCAGCACTTTACGATGCAGGAGTTAATCTTCGAAAAACAACCCGTCACCGAAGAGAACACCGAGCAACACACCACCCCACACACGCATAAGGCCCCCGAAGGAGCGCGCAAAATTGTCCTCGCAGAGGATAATGGCGAGATGAGGGGATTCATCCGCAACAACCTCGCAGACCTCTACGAGATTATCGAGGCGGAGAATGGCGAAGATGCTCTCGCAAAGGTGAGAGAACACCATCCCGATATGGTCATTACGGACCTTATGATGCCCCGTATGGACGGTATCGAACTGACGGACAAGATTCGTGGCGACTTCGAGATTAGCCACATACCTGTGATTATGCTCACCGCCAAGCAGACACCCGAAGATAGAATCTTGGCTATGAAATACGGAGCCGATGGTTACATCACCAAACCATTCAGTATGGAACTCCTCTTGGTGCAGATAGACAACCTGCTGACCCAGCGCAAGCGTATATTCGAGACCCTCTCGGAGCGCTCGCTCGGACACCACACAACCGAAAGGGTCGCTCCACGCGATGTGGTGGTCACAAACCGCGACGAAGAGTTCCTCTCCAACCTTATGGAGTGGCTCGAAGAGAACATCGAGAACTCGGAACTCACCATCGACAACCTCGCCTCCCATCTGCGCTTGGGCAGGACAACAATGTACAACAAAATCAAGTCGCTCACAGGACTCTCACCCATAGAACTCATCAAGGAGTATCGCCTCACCAAGAGTGAGATGCTCCTGCGCACGGGGCAATTCTCCGTTTCGGAGGTAGCCTATAAGGTGGGCTTCTCCGACCCGGGCTATTTCAGCCGTTGCTTCAAGGAGCAGTATGGAGCCTCGCCAGTGGAGTATATGAAAAGGTTGAGAGGCGACAAAGGCGAATAACGCAGAGTAAAGAACACAGAACCAGAATACAGAGGTTAAAACAAGATAATATGAAAAGAGTATTGACCCTTTGTGCTGTAATGCTTGCGGTGGCGAGCAGTTGCACAACCAAGACCTCGCTACTTGATAGCACCACCCCCCTCTCGGTGAGAATGGTGGAGAGCGAGATGACACGCATACCCGATGCCATCACAATGGATGGCGTGGCAAAGCCCAAATGGAACTACACCACAGGCCTCGAACTCCTCGCCATTATGGATGCGGGAGAGAGGTATGAGCGCGAGGATTTCGCCACCTACGCTCTCTCGTGGCTCGATAGGATGGTGGGCGAGGATGGCCGCTCGATTGTCACCTACAAACTCACCAACTACAACCTCGACCACATCTGTCCGGGTAGGCTTCTCTATCGCGCGTGGGATGCAACAGGTCAGCAGCGCTATCGTGAAGCCCAACGCCTCCTTTGGAAGCAACTGCAAGGGCAGCCCCGCACCCCCGAGGGTGGCTATTGGCATAAGAAGGCATACCCCAATCAGATGTGGCTCGACGGCCTCTATATGGCAGAGCCCTACAAGAGCGAGTACCTTGTGCGCTATGATGGCACCGAGGGTGTGGATGCCGCACACGGCTGGGAGGATATTATCCGCCAATTCACCCTTGTGGCAGAGAAGACCTACGACCCCGCAACAGGGCTCTTCCGTCACGCTTGGGACTCCTCGAAGGAGATGTTCTGGTGTGACAAAAATACGGGGCAGAGTCAGCACGCTTGGCTCCGCGCTATGGGATGGTACACGGTGGCGATTGTGGAGGTGCTGGATATTATGCCTGCCGAGGTGGAGGGCCGTGACCACTTGGTGAAAATCCTCAACCACATCTTCACCACCATTCCCCGATATGCCGACCCTCGGAGCGGAATGTGGTATCAGGTGATGGACTGCCCCGAAAGAGAGGGCAACTATGAAGAATCGACGGGGTCGATAATGCTCACCTATGCTATGATGAAGGCTGCACGATTGGGCGTTGTCGATGAGGAATACGGCCCCAAAGGGCGCAAACTCTACGAACAGTTCGTGGAGCGTTTTATGCGCGAGAATGAGGATGGAACAATCTCAATGATAGATTGTTGTGCTGTTGGGGGCTTGGGTGGCAAACAGAACCGTATGGGTGATTTTGCCTACTACCTTTCGGAGCCCATCATTGAGAACGACTGCAAGGGAGTGGGTCCCTTCATTTGGGCCTCGCTCGAATATGAACGCCCATAGGGGGTGATAGAAATTACCAATTGGCACTCTTGGAGAGAGTGTGTGGAGTGATAAAAAATCCACATAAACGGTCAATTTTTACCACCAAAGTATCGTAAGAAATCGTAAATTTGCGTTAAGCAAATTGTACAACAGAGAAGTATCAAGAATTATACGAATATGTTGCAACCTTTTTAGAAAATAAATTAGGTTTTAATTATGATGAATCTCTAATTATGGATTACAGCAATATCAAGGCATTAAGTAACAACTGTTGAAACTATGAGACTCTTGTTTTCAATTATACTTTTTTTGCTACACACAATTTGGGTTGATTGTGCTAATGCTCAATTATATAAAGATCTACAAAAGGAGTGCAATACTATTGAGCTTAATGGTGAAACATATAGAACACATAACTACATAGACCTATTTACCGTTGTAGGAAATATTAAGGATGAATTTTTACACTCTGATATTCTTCTACTCGATGGAACAATTCCTCCAAATGGGCATATAACGAGACAAAGACAACCTGTTAACATTACAGAAACACAAGCACGAAGGCTACATAATATCATTGACAACTCGTTTAACAAAGAACAAGTTGAGATATTAGAAGACAATGAAGTTATTATACACATAAATGTATCTACTGCAACGGGTATTCCGACAGGAGTGACGTTTACATACTACAATAACAGTGGTTACGAAACCACCCCTATGGAGGTGTGGCAGAACATTGAAATGCAAATTATGGGTGAATTTTGCTTCTCTATTACAGAGATTGGTAAAACATTAAACCACTGCGATATTATATGGTCGCAGAGCCCTTGTGGTAGAGTGGATAGTGGCTTGGCAGTGCCCGAGGAATGGATGACAATCTAAAACTTAATTATTGGTTTAAGTCTTGAATGTGAAGAATGTGAAGAATATGAGATACTATGTTTTGTTCTTGTTTTTACAAATAGCATTTGTAAATGTAGCGTATTCACAACGTCCCGCAAATACCGAGGGATTGGAGATTAAGAGCGACACATTGCAAATGGATGGTTATACCTATATCTGCGATACTTTAATGAATATTGGAGTTCACTTATACAACGCAGAGAATCACCCTGGACGTGGAGAGGTTCGTTATAAAACAGGAGAACCTCTCAATCTTGAAGAGGTGCTTGCGGACCAAGTAAAGCATGTCATCATTAGCGATGAGATTCATGATCGTACTCATGCAATTGTTGACAATGCTTTCACGAAGGCGCAGGTGGAGCAATTGGATGAGCAGAAGTTTTCGATTGTTTTGAACATATCCTCTTCGGATGGCTCTATCACCGATGTCTATTTCAAGTGTTGGGCAACGGGCGGATACAAGAACATACCCATAGAGGTGTTTAGAGAGATCGAAACACGACTCAAAACCGAAGTGCAATTTGAGCTCACTGATGAAGGTAAGAAGGTGAATTATTGCTATCTTGCGTGGTCGCAGTGCCCGCGAGGTAGAGAGGAGAGTGGCTTGGCAGTGCCCGAGGATGGCGAGAAACTCACAATGCCAGATGGTAAGTTGGGCAATGCGGTAGGCTCCCTCGGGGGTCACGCAGGGTTGCCGTAGGAAAGCAAGATAATGATTTTGCCCCACAACAACCCAAAGAATCGGTGACAAATACGGAAATTTTAGAAACCAAACACATATATAAACCATAAACATTAACATTAACCAAAAAGACCATGAGAAACTTTACACGAAAGTTTACCCTATTGATTTTAGGGTTGAGTCTTGCCTTTATTGCAGAGGCTCAAAAGGTTAGCGGTACTGTTAAGGACTCTGCCGGTGAACCCATCGTGGGAGCATCGGTAGTTGTCGAAGGAACCACCAATGGTACATCTACGGGTGTTACCGGCGAGTGGAGCCTCGACGTTCCTAACGCATCGCGACAGAAATTGGTGTTCTCGTACCTCGGTATGAAAGACCAAACGGTAGCCATCGGCAACCGCACACACTTTGACATTGTTCTCGAAAGCGATGCCGAAGTGATGGATGATGTGGTAGTCGTAGGTTATGCTACCGTACAACGCAAGGACCTGATTGGTTCGGTTTCGTCGGTGGACTCCGAAACCCTCGTTTCGCAGCCCGTAACCAGCGTGTCGGAAGCCCTCTCGGGTAAGATGGCCGGTGTGCAGGTTACAACTACCGAGGGCGATCCCGATGCCGACATCAAAATCCGTGTGCGTGGCGGTGGCTCTATCACACAGGATTCGTCGCCCCTCTACATCGTCGATGGTTTCCCCGTTGAGAGCATCAACGACATCCCTTCGAGCGACATCCAATCTATCGACGTGCTGAAAGATGCCTTCTCAACAGCCATCTACGGTTCGCGTGGTGCAAACGGTGTAATCATCGTGACTACCAAGAGCGGTAAAGAGGGACGCATCACCGTAAACTACAATGCCTATATGGGTATGAAGACTATCGCCAACAAAGATGCCATCACCACTCTCGACCCCTATGAGTTCGTGAAGTTGCAGTATGAGGCCGCACTCTTGCGCGACAACGTGAGCGATAACTACGAACCCTACTTCGGCGTGTTCGGTGACCTCGACCTCTATCAGGATGTTGTAGGCAACGACTACGTTGCACAAGTGTTTGGCAATCAGGGCACCAACAACAACCACAACGTCTCCATCTCGGGTGGTAGCAAGGACTTCAACTGGACAGCAAGTTACTCACATATGGGCGACAATGCCATTATGAAAGGCTCGTCGTACACTCGTGACAACCTCAACTTGAAGACCAAATTCAAACCCAACAACAAACTCTCATTCGACTTCCACGTCCGCTATTCGGATACCCAAGTACGCGGTAGTGGCTCCAACTCGGTGAACGATACGGGTTCGACTTCGGGTAATGGTCGTCTGAAACACGCTATCTCCTACACCCCCATTCCATTGGAGAGTGCTATTATGGGTAGCGACCTCGAAGAGGATTATGGCGACAACGCTCCTCCTATGCAGTCTGTTGCCGACAACGACAGCCGTCGTCACCGCCAGAATTGGAACGTGAACGGTGCCATCAGCCTCAAACCCATCAAGGGCTTGACCTTGAAGGTAGAGGGTGGCTTGGACACCTACTCGCAGACCGATGACCGCTTCTATGGTCTTACCACCTACTACGTTGCACAAAACGCTACGGTTAAGAACCAGCCCGCAACACAGTACAAAGACTATGACCGCACCAAATTGCGCAACACCAACACTATCCACTACAATGTGGGTGAGGCGCTCGATTGGGAGGATAGCAAACTCGACGTTCTTGTGGGTCAGGAGTTCCTCTATGCACAATCGCAGCAACTGACCGCTTGGGTGGATGGCCTGCCCGTATTCTTCAACGCCGATATGGCTTGGAACTTTATGGCATCGGGCGTTGCCAACTCCTCCAACATCTTCTTCAACCAGGACGACAAACTCCTCTCGTTCTTCTCGCGTGTGAACTACGATTGGAACGGTATCCTTTCGGCTTCGGCAACAATGCGTGCCGATGGTTCGTCGAAGTTCTTGGGCAAGAACCGTTGGGGCTACTTCCCCTCGGCTGCGGTGGCACTCCGTCTGTCGGAGATTGGCGCTTTGCAGGATGTAGAGACCCTCGACAACCTCAAACTCCGTTACAGTTATGGTACTGCGGGTAACAACAATATCCCCTCGGGACAGACCGCACAGACCTTCAAGGCCAACTCTTCCACTTGGCTCTCCTATGGTAACACCTATTGGTCGGCTGGCGACACTATGCCCAACCCCGACCTGAAATGGGAAACCACCTACTCGCACAACCTCGGTTTGGACTTCTCGTTCTACGGAGGCAAGGTGAGCGGTTCGGTGGAGGTCTACAAGAACAACACCAAAGACCTTCTGATTCAGTTCCCCACCTCGGGTAGCGGCTACAAGAACCAATACCGCAATATGGGTGAGACCGAGAACAAAGGTTTGGAGGCTACTTTGAACCTCACCATCTTCCAGACCAAGAATGCAGGTCTTACCATCTCGGCTAACGCATCCTACAACCGCAATAGGGTTGTAACCCTCGGTGGTCTTTCGTCGATTGAGAGCGAGACTTCGTGGGCTTCGACAGAGATTGGTACCGACTACCTTGTACAAGAGGGCCAGCCTCTGGGCAATATGTACGGCTACCAGAGCGACGGCTTCTACACCGTTGAGGACTTCAACTATGTGGATGGCAAATGGGTACTCAAAGAGGGCGTTGTTGATGCTTCGGGTGTTGTGGGTAACACCTTCTTGCGCCCCGGTGCTCGCAAGTACAAAGACCAGCCTACCGTAGAGGTTGTCGATGAGGATGGTAATGTGACCTATGTAGGTGATGGCAAACTCACCGTTGCCGATAAGACCATCATTGGTAATGCTATGGCAGATTGGACCGGTGGTTTGGTTATCTCGGGCTACATTGGCAACCTCGACTTCTCGGCAAACTTCAATGCCGTATTTGGCAACCAGATTTACAATGCCAACAAGATTGAGTTCACCTCGTTGCGTAAATACCACAACCGCAACCTCTTGGCTGCGATGTCTACCGACCAGCGTTGGACCAACGTAGATTGGAACACCGGTGAACTCATCACCGACCCCGATGCTTTGGCTGCTGCCAATGAGGGTAAGACCGCAGGTTCGCCCTTCATCCAGAACGCAGTATTCAGCGATGACGCTGTGGAGGATGGTTCGTTTGTACGTCTGTCGAGTGCAACCATCGGTTACACCATCCCCTCGCAGATTACCAACCGCTTCGGTATTGAGACTTTGCGTTTCTATGTTTCGGGCACCAATCTCTGGCTCCTGACCAACTATTCGGGCTACGACCCCGAGGTTGATACTCGTCGCAAGACTCCGCTTACTCCTGGTGTGGACTATTCGGCCTACCCCAAGAGTCGCGGCGTTGTTTTCGGTCTGAATCTCACTTTCTAATCTCCGTAAACGATGAAAGCAATGAAAAAATTAGCATATATTTTGACTATTTGCCTGTCGGCTACAACGCTTTTCTCGTGTAGCACTATGGACAGCATACTGGATACCGAAAACAAGTCGGAGTTCGATGCGTCGGTGGTATTCTCCAACTATACTCTCGCCGAGTATAATATCTTCTCTATCGCGGAGACGTTCTGCCACCAGAACTGCTATCGCGGTAGGTTCCTCCCCTGGTATGGTATCAATACCGACGTGGAGTGGTTCAACGATGGTACCAACACCAGCGACAAAGCCTCCATTGGTAAGTATGAAATCCTGCCTAACAACTCTCAACTCAACCTCGACAACGGCCCCTACAATGAGATGTATGCCGGCATTGAGCGTGCAAACTTGTGTATCAGTGGTTTGCGCACCTATGGCAATATCGAGAACGACAAAGAGATGGCCTATCTTTTGGGTGAGGCTCTGACAATGAGGGCTATGATTTACTACGACTTGGTGAAGGCTTGGGGCGATGTTCCCGCACGTTTTGAGCCCATCACTTCGGAGACTATCTACATTCCCAAATCGAGCCGAGATGTTATCTTCAAACAGATTTTGGCCGACTTGGAGGAGGCATTCAACTACCTTCCCTGGCCCGCAACCACTCCCCAGACTATGACCACAGACCGCGTGAACAAAGCCTTTGCAAAGGGTCTTTACGCACGCATCGCGTTGGCTGCTTCGGGCTACGCACAGCGTCCCGCCGAGGGTGAGGTTGGTACCGGTGCTATCGGTAGCGTAGACCTCTCGAAAGACCCCGAATTGCAGAAGAGCGTGCTCTATCCCAAAGCATACGCAGCAGTTAAAGATGTGATTCTCAACAGTGGCGCATCGCTCTATGGCAACTTCGAGCAACTCTGGCGCGACCAGAACAATTACGACTTGCAGGCAGGCAAAGAGGTTCTCTATGTGATTCCTTTCAGCAATGGTCGTGGCCGTTGGAACTTCACCAACGCTATCAAAGATGAAGACCTCGGACGTGGCGGTGATGTAGGTCCCGTTCCCAGCCTCTACTTCGACTACGAAGTGGGCGACACCCGTCGTGATATTAGTTGCGTAAACTGGTATTGGACCAAAGGTCACATTGCAAAACCCGCCGGCATCAACAGGTGGTACTTCGGTAAGTTCCGCTTCGAGTGGATGGAGGGCGCAACCCTCACTAACGGCTTCAATGACGATGGTGTGAAACCCGTTGTTATGCGCTATGCCGACATTCTTTTGATGGCTGCCGAGT
Organism: Tidjanibacter sp.; assembly: GCA_045596685.1. Lineage (GTDB taxonomy): Bacteria > Bacteroidota > Bacteroidia > Bacteroidales > Rikenellaceae > Tidjanibacter. The sequence continues at coordinate 25,634 of JAZOCT010000052.1, forward strand.
TGGCAAATGCCGACGAGACCGAGGGCACTCTTGCCGAGGCCAAAGGCTACCTCTTGGAGGTACGCAAACGCGCCTTCGCAGGCAATGAGGCCGAGGCTACCGCTTATGTAAATGGTATCGCAAATAGCGAGGATATGTTTGAGAAAATCGTCGAGGAACGCAAACTCGAATTTGTGGGCGAGTTCCTCCGCAAAGGCGATTTGATTCGCTGGAATAGGCTCAACAAGAACCTCGTGGAAACCAAAGATAAGATGACCAAACTCGCAGCGCGTAGCGAGGCCCCCTACAACAACCTCACAGGCGACATATACTATCGCGAGACCGAGAACGGTGCCGAGATTTGGGGTCTGAACGATGGCGAGAGCAACGCACCCGAGGGTGACGACTGGATTTTGGAGAAGGGCTACATCGGTGAGGGCAAACTCAAACCCGAAAAGATTGAGAGCCTCGTGAGCAGCAGCGTCAATGCCGACAGCCGCCAATTCTGGCCCATCTTCCAGAATACCATCACCAACTCGCAGGGTTCTCTTGTAAACGACTACGGTTACGAATAGCCATTGTCAACCTACGTTTCTAACGAATCTATAACTTTATATTGAAGAATATGAAAAAGTTAATCAACAAGATAGCAATTTTCTCTTTGCTTTGGTTGGCAATGGGTGTGACCTCTTGTGCGACAGAGCCCGATGATATCGTGGACTCTATCGAGCTCAACCGTTGTCTTTCGCCAATGAACTTCGAAGCAAAGATTCAGAACGGAGAGTACATCGTATTCTCGTGGGACGCTACCAAAGGTGCCGACCAATACTATCTGCAAGTGACCACCGATGAGAACTTCGAGAAAAATATGAAGTTCGACGGTGAACTCACCGCAGACCAAAACCCCTACACTGTTCACGCAGAGGCCGATATGACCTACTACGCTCGCGTGAAAGCGCAGATGAGCGACGGCTCGAAGAACGAGTCCAAATGGACCGTTTTGGAGGGCTCGGTTAAGACCTATGCCGTAAAGAGCACGCTCAACCCCTATGTTAAGGACCGCACAGCCAACACTATCACTCTGGCTTGGACCCCCGATGTGGAGGTAACTCACGTTGCACACTACATCTTGGGCACCTCGGCAGAGGAGGCCGTAAAGACCAATGTTGATGAGGCTGGCGTGGCTGCCGGTGAATTTACCATCACCGACCTCACTCCCTCGACCAACTACGTTGTTGGTGTCTACTTCAAGAGTGCCAATCGTGGCGAAGTTTCGGTCTACACCAAACCTTTGGTGGAGGGTGCAACCGAAGTTGCCGATGGCGCGGCTCTGCAACAGGCTCTCAAAGATGGTGCTGCAAAGATTGTTCTGACCAACACCGACCCTGCTGCTTATGACTTTGTGACTATGGGCGTTTCGAGCCTCGAAATCATCTCCTCCGTTGAACTCTATGGTATGGGCGCAGCCGACGGCACACAGCCCAAGATTATCGGTGAGATGAACTTCGCCGATGGCTTCGACGGTTCGTTCTACGCCGAGGGTATCGACTTCGACGGTAACAACCACGCCAAAGGCTTCGTTCTGCAAGCCAAAAATGGTGGCACAGGTGCCTTGAACCTCACCAGCGTGAAGTTCAACAACTGTACCATTCAGGGCTACTCGAAAGGTCTGATGTATGAGTGGGGCCACACTCTCGCCATCGGTGAGATTGCTTGGGAGAACTGCTCCATCAACAACATCGCAGGTAATGGTGGTGACTGTATCGACTTCCGTACAAGCGGTACCACCATTGGCAAACTGACCGTTAAGAACAACACCCTCGTGGAGGGTATGCGTACCTTCTTGCGTATCGACGCTGCCATCGTTGTGGAGAATATCTACGTTGAGAACAACACCTTCAACAACATTGCCAACTTCGACAATACCAACAACCAGGGTATCCTCGGTGTGAAGGCTGTTCCCACAGGCGACTTCGTACTCAAAAACAACCTCTTCCTCCACGAGACCGCCGCACAGAGCAAACTCGTGGGTACTACCGCAACCCTTCCTACAACCATCGTAGGCAACTACTTCTATAACTGTACAGCCGAGGGTTGGTTCAATGATGTATGTGACGAGGCTACCGCTACCGCACAAGGTGGCGTGCTCGATGCAGACCCCTGTTTCAACTCTCTCTCGGGTATCTACAACCTCGTGAATGCCAACCTGCTGAAAGCACAGATTGGTGCTCCCGCTTGGTGGGTAGCCTACGTTGAGCCCGAACTCAACACCGAGATTACCGTATTGGAGGGTGGCAAACTCTGGAACTTCGGTGATTCGAAGATTTGGAACGGCACCGTTCAGAAGACCCAGGCTATCGACAACCTGCTCTTCGTTGCCAACGGTTCCACAATGAACTTTGCCGATGGCATTCTTGGTTTCAGTGGCGCTGCTTCGCTCGACGCGAAGAATCAGCCCGTCGATGGTGCATTGCAGTTCAAGGTTTCGACTCCCGGTTCGGTCTATGTACTTCCCGTTGAGACCGAGGCCAACAATGGCAAACACATTGTTGTGGCTGTCAATGGTGTAGTTAAGGGTGGTGCTGCTCCTGCGGCTGCTGCCGAGACTCCCGTCAAGATTCTCTTGGCCGACATCACCGAAGAGTCGGTAGTTAGCGTCTATGGTTCCGGTGCTGTTGGTATGCGCTCGTTGCAGTGGGCTCTCGACACCGACCCCATTGAGAACTCGTTGGGTGCTCCCGACCCCGTATTGGAGATTGAGAACGTAGTAGAGGGCACCGCCACCGACGTTGTTGTTTCGTGGGAGGCTGTGAATAATGCAGGTAGTTACTCCGTAACTTTCAGCGGCAAGACCACCACTGTGGAGGAGACCACCTTCACCATCAGCGGTCAGACCGTTGGCTTCCTCTCGGCAGGCAACTATCCCGTATTGGTTGTTGCCAACCCTGCCGAGGATGACATCTACTACTCGGCTTCGAGCGCTGGTAAGGCTGTGCTCACCATTAGCAAACCCGCACAAGAGGAGGGTGGTAATGCAGGTACCGTAGTTAAGAGTGCCGATGAGTTGTTGGCTGCTCTGGGTGCAGGTAAGGATGCCATCACTCTGGCAGAGGGTCTCTACGACCTCACCGCAGTTGAGAGCGTTGGCACCTCGGGCGTTGTAACCCTCACCGCTCCCGTAACCCTCACAGGTGAGAGTGGCGCAGTCATCAAAGGTGGCTTCAAGTTAAGCGGCGAGATTGCCGGCGATGTAACCTTCGAGGGTCTGGAATTCAATGGCGACGGCACCGTAGGTCTTCCCGTTGAGATTGTCGGTCCCGTAAGCGCCGAGAAACTCACCATCAAGGATTGCTACATCCACGACTACGCAAAAGGCTTGTTCTATTGCAGCAAACAGGATAGCCTCACCGCCGACCAAATCCACATTGAGTATGTGAACGTGCTCAACAACAAGATTGAGAACATCAAGGGTGGTCAGGACGGCTTCGATATCCGTTGGGGTACCTTCTGCAACATCAGGTTCATTGGCAACTCGGTTGCTAACTCCTTCCGCGAGGCGTTCCGCATCGACTTGGCAAGCGGCAGTGTTATCTGCCAGTCGCTCCAAATCAGGCGCAACACCTTCTACAATGTCACCAACGCAAGTGGCAAGGCTATACTCTACGTGAGGGCTGAAATCGAGGATTGGAAGGTTACCGACAACCTCTTCCTCTTCCCCGCAGACTACGCAGGTAAGTTCTCGCGCTCGACCACCGCAGGTTATGGTGCAGAGTTCAAGAACAACTTCTTCTATGTGGAGGAGACCGCCGAGGCTCCCAACACCAATATCTGGAGCGGCGATGTTACCGCCGAGCAGGCAACTGCCAATGGTGGTGTATTGCTCACCGCAAGCCCCGTTAAGGATGCTGCCGCCGGCGACTTCACGCTGACCAACGCTGTGGCTATGGCTTGCAAGGTGGGTGCTCCTATGTGGAACCCCGCATTCGACAGGGCCGAGGGTGACACCTTCACCGTGAATAATGCAGACGAGTTCAAGGCTGCTCTGGATGCCGGTAAGACCAACATCACCCTCGCAGCCGCAGGTTCGCCCTACGTTATCGGTTCGATTAACGTTGTGAAAGACCTCCAAATCTCGGGTGAGGCAGGCACCAAACCCGTTGTGGTTGGTCAGTTCAACCTCGCAGGTGACCTCGGTAGCGTTCTGTTCAGCAACATCCGCTTCGAGGAGAACACAGAGAGCGCACACGGCGTACTCTTCAACGTAAGCCAGACCGAGCCTCTGACTGCCAACTCCATCCAGGTTCGTAATTGCGAGATTTATGGCTACACCAAGAGCGTATTCTACGAGCCCGGTAAGCAAATCAACAACGTAACCGCACTCGTATTCAGCAACATCAAGGTGAGCGATATGGGTAATGGTCAGGGTATCTTCGACATCCGCGACGGTTCGGATATCCCCACCAACTACGGCACTATCCTCATTGAGCAGTCGACCTTCGAGAACGGTGGTCGTGACTTCCTCCGCCTCGACAACAAGGCCGGCGTTACCTCCTCGCTCCGCGTTGTGAACAACACCTTCAACAACGTTATGAGCAAGGCCAACAAAGGTTTCCTCTATGTTCGCAGGGCTTTGGAGGACTACGTTGTTGCTAACAACCTCTTTATGAACCTCCACTATGACCAACTCGCTCCCAGCGGTTGCATAGTTCCCGAGATGGCAAACAACTACTTCTACAATGTTGTTCAATACGACGAGACTGACCCCACCGTAGAGACTCACACCATCTGGTGCGACAACCTCACTGCCGAAATGGCAACTGCCAACGGTGGCGTAGTTCTCACCGTAGATCCCGTTAAGGACGCTGCAAATGGCGACTACACCCTCACCTACGCTCTGGCAATGAGTAATGGTGTTGGTGCAAGGTGCTGGAATCCTATGGGCGCAACCCGTCCTACCGATTCGTTTACCGCTTCGAATGCCGAGGAGGTTATGACCAATAATGGTGGTGGCGTATTGGCTACCATCACCGATGCCGAGGGTGCAATCCAGAGCGTTGTGGCAGATGCCGAGAACAACGACTTCACCATCACCAACGAGGAACTCAAAGCCAAACAGGTTGGTGACCCCAGGTGGTACTAATAACTCCCCGAAGAATCGCCCCTAAAAGGTGATTTCAACCCAAAGGGTTGCAACGAAAGTTGCAACCCTTTTTGTTTACTCCCTTTTTTGGCAGAATTTACCACCAAAGTGGCAAAAAATCACATTGTAATACGAATGATTTTTCGTAATTTTACGATGCGAAACTTTGCAACAATGAATACTAACATAAAAACACACCTACACTATGAAAGCATTTAACGACGAGAATTTCCTTTTGCAGACGGAAACCGCACAAAGACTCTACCACGAGCACGCGGCAAAAATGCCTATCATCGACTACCACTGCCACCTCATCCCCGAGTATGTGGCCAGCGACCACCGTTTCGAGAACCTCTCGCGCATCTGGCTCGAAGGTGACCACTACAAGTGGAGGGCTATGCGCACAAACGGTGTCGATGAGCGCTACTGCACAGGCAAGGATACCACCGATTGGGAGAAGTTCGAGAAGTGGGCCGAAACAGTGCCCTACACTATGCGCAACCCCCTCTACCATTGGACACACCTGGAACTCAAAACTGCTTTCGGGGTGGATAAACTCCTGGGACCCTCCACCGCACGCGAAATCTATGACCACTGTACCGCAATGTTGCAGACCCCCGAGAGAACCGCACGCGGCCTTATGTTGCACTACAATGTGGAGGTGGTTTGCACCACCGATGACCCTGTGGATTCGCTCGAACACCACATCAAAACAGCACAAGATAACTTCGGAGTGAGAATGCTCCCCACTTGGCGACCCGACAAGGCTATGGCTGTGGAGGTTCCCGCCGACTTCCGCGCCTACATTGACCGCCTCTCGGAGGTGAGCGGTGTGGAAATCAAGTGCTTCGATGATGTTATTGAGGCCTTGCAGGTGCGTCACGACTTCTTCGAGAGCGTAGGTTGCCGCCTTTCGGATCACGGCATCGAGGAGTTCTACGCCGAGGACTACACCCACGCAGAGGTGGAGGCCCTCTTCCAGAAAATCTACGGGGGTAGCACACTTTCGCCCGAGGAGATTCGCAAATATAAGACCGCGATGATGGTTGAGTTTGCCGTTATGGACCACCGCAGTGGCTGGACACAGCAGTTCCACTATGGCGCAATCCGCAACAACAACTCCCGTATGTTCTCCTCGCTCGGCCCCGATACGGGTTTCGACTCGATTGGCGACTTCACGGTGGCAAAAAATATGTCCAAATTCCTCGATATGCTCGACAAGAATGATAAACTCACCAAGACCATCATCTACAACCTCAACCCCCGCGACAATGAACTCATTGCCACAATGCTCGGCAACTTCCAAGACGGCAGGTATGGCCCCGGCAAGATTCAGTTTGGTAGCGGTTGGTGGTTCCTCGACCAGAAGGATGGTATGGAGAAGCAGATGAACTCGCTCTCGGTTTTGGGCCTTTTGAGCAGGTTTGTCGGTATGCTCACCGATAGCCGCAGTTTCCTCTCCTACCCCCGTCACGAGTACTTCCGCAGGACACTGTGCAACCTCATCGGCAACGATGTAGAGCAGGGTTTGTTGCCCGCAAGCGAGATTGACTTCCTCGGCAAGATGGTCGAAGATATCAGTTACAACAATGCAAAAAATTACTTCAAATTCTAACCTCATAAACCTTTTACAACTATGGCAATCAAGGCATTAAATAAACAGACGGTAGAGAAACCCACACTTCCTATTAAGATTTTGCAGTTTGGCGAGGGCAACTTCCTGCGCGCATTCGTCGATTGGCAAATCGACAAGGCAAACGAGGCGGGGGTTATGAATCACGGTGTGGCCATCGTACAGCCCATCGACAAGGGTATGGCAGGTATGCTCGAAGGGCAGGACTGCCTCTACCACGTCTATTTGGAGGGCGTGAAGGACAAACAACCCGTAAAGGACATTCGCCTGGTCAAGAGCGTACAGTGTGCCATCAACCCCTATGAGGACTACGCCGCCTATGAGCAGATTTTCCTATCTCCCGAGTTGGAGGCAACAGTTTCGAACACCACCGAGGCTGGTATCCGCTATGAGGAGGGTGACGATTTGTGGGCACTGCCCCCCAAGAGTTATCCCGCAAAGATGACCGCCCTTTTGTATAAGAGGTTCAAACACTTCGCAGGCGACCCCACCAAAGGTCTGTGCATCATCTGCTGCGAACTTATCGAGAACAATGGCTCGACTTTGAGGGAGTATGTTTTGCGTCACGCGGAGTACAATAAATTGGGTGAGGATTTCATTGCGTGGGTGGAGAACCACTGCCACTTCTGCGACACCCTCGTAGACCGTATCGTTCCGGGCTTCCCCCGCGAAAACATCAATGAGATTAAGGAGGAGATTGGCTTCGATGACAACCTCGTGGTTAAGGCGGAGTTCTACCACCTCTGGGCCATTGGCGGCCCCGGCTACAAGGAGGTGCAGCGTCGTTTGCCCCTCGACAAAGCGGGCTTGCACGTCATCTTTATGCCCACCATCAAGCAGTTTAGGGACAAGAAGGTACGCATCCTCAACGGCTCCCACACAGGTATGGTGCCCATCGGTTTGCAGATGGGTTGCGAGACCGTAATGGACGCATTCAACACTCCCGATTTGGAGCGTTTCATCAATACAATGGTCGAGGAGGAGGTTATTCCTATGATTGAGGAGGACCAGGCAGAACTCAAAGAGTTCGCTGCGGGCATCTTGGAGCGTTTCTACAACCCCTACATCCGCCACTTGTTGAAAACCATCTCGCTCAACTCGCTCTCCAAATGGGAGACCCGCAACTTCCCCACCGTGCTGGATAATTGGAAGAAGGCGGGCAAGGTTGCCGAGAAGGAGATGTTTACCTTTGCTGCCCTCCTGACGCTTTATAGTGGCACCTTTGAGTTCGAACCCGACGACACCCCCGAGCACGTTGAGTTCATCCGCAAGGTGTGGAACAACAACGACATCGACGCTACGGTGAAGGCTATCGTGGAGAATCGCAACATCTGGACCGTAGATTTCACCGAAGTTACCCCCTTTGTGGAGAGGGCTGCGGGCTATGTGAAGAGTATTCTTGCGGAGGGTATGGCTGCCGCCTTGAAGAAAATGTTGTAGTTGTAAGCCAGATGTGTCTATGAAACGATATTTGAGAATAAACGAGGCCGATGATGTTGCCATCGCTCTTGACGACCTTGCCGCAGGTGAGGTTGTGGAGGTTGGTGGCAGGTGCATCACCCTCGTGGAGGATATTGCCAAAGGTCACAAAGTAGCCCTGCACGAGATTGCCGAGGGTGAGAATGTGATTAAGTATGGCTACCCGATTGGTCACGCCACACGCCCCATCAAGGAGGGCGAGTGGATTCACTCACACAACATCAAAACCAACCTCTCGGACGAGATTGAGTATACCTACACCCCCAAGATTGCCCCCAAAGAGTACCCGATAGATAGCCGTCAAGTGATGGGTTATGCGAGGAAGAATGGCGATATGGGTATTCGCAACGAGTTGTGGATAATACCCACTGTGGGCTGTGTGAATGGTCAAGCGGAGGCTATCGCCGAGCGCATACGCAAAGAGGAGGATTGCTCACATCTCGATGATGTGAGGGTCTACACCCACCCCTACGGCTGTTCGCAACTCGGTGACGACCACAGCAACACCCGTAAGGCTCTGGCTGCTATGGTGCATCACCCCAACGCAGGTGCTATCTTGGTGCTCGGCTTGGGCTGTGAAAACAACCAGGTGGCAGAGTTCAAGAGGGAGATTGGGAGTTGGGACGAAGAGCGCGTGAGATTCATCGTTGCCCAAGAGGTGGAAGATGAGGTCGAAGAGGGTGTGAAGGTATGCCGCGAATTGGTGGCTATCACCCGCAACGACAAGCGCACCCCACAACCCCTTGCGAAACTCAAAATAGGTCTGAAATGTGGTGGTAGCGATGGTTTTTCGGGCATCACAGCCAACCCCCTTGTGGGCTTGTTCTCCGACTGGCTCATCTCGCAGGGAGGCACAACCATCCTTACGGAGGTGCCCGAGATGTTCGGTGCCGAAACCATTCTGATGGATAGGGCCGAAAACAGGGCTATCTTCGACCAGACAGTGTGCCTCATCAACGACTTCAAAGGCTACTTCAAGAGTTACAACCAGCCAATATACGAAAACCCCTCGCCAGGTAACAAGAAAGGTGGCATCACCACCCTCGAAGAGAAGTCGCTCGGCTGTGTGCAGAAGGGTGGAGCGGGCACCGTTGTGGATGTTCTCTCCTACACCGACCCCGTTGTTAGGCGTGGTCTGAACCTCCTCCAAGCACCCGGTAACGACCTTGTAGCCTCCTCGGCATTGGCGTTGAGTGGCTGCCAGATGGTGCTCTTCACCACAGGTAGAGGTACCCCCTTCGGCAGTTTTGTGCCCACAATGAAGATTTCGACCAACACCCGCCTCTATGAGTTCAAGAACAGTTGGATAGACTTCAATGCCGGCACTCTCGTGGAGGACGAAGAGCCCGAAGCACTCCTCTCACGCTTTGTGGAGAAGGTGCTCGCCACCGCCAATGGCGAACTCCTCAAACACGAGCAAACGGGATTCAAGGAGGTCGCTATTTTCAAAACAGGTGTAACCTTGTAGATTCAAAATGCAAAATTCAAGATTCAAAATTATTACCCTTTGCATCGCTACACTGCTCTGCACCGAGGCTCTCTCGGCGCAGGGTGTTAGTAGTGTATGGGTGGCAGACCAGGGTGACGGCACCTATCGTAACCCTGTGCTCCACGCCGACTACTCCGACCCCGATGTTATCCGCGTGGGTGAGGATTATTGGATGACCTCCTCGTCATTCGACTGCCTGCCCGCCTTGCAGATACTCCACTCCACCGATTTGGTGAATTGGGAATTGGCAGGCGCGGTGCGCTCCTACCACCCCAATGAGGTGCAGGCGCAGCACGGCAACGGTGTGTGGGCACCCTCCATACGCCACCACAACGGCACCTACTACATCTTCTGGGGCGACCCCGATGTGGGCATCTTTATGGTCACAGCCGACGACCCCCGAGGAGAGTGGAGCGAGCCCCATTTGGTGGAGGCGGGCGTGGGTATGATTGACCCTTGTCCTCTATGGGACGAGGATGGCAACGCCTACCTCGTGCACGCTTGGGCCGGGTCGCGTGCAGGCTTCAAGAGCATCCTCTCGGCAAGCCGTATGTCACCCGATGGCAAGCGTCTTATCGGTGAAGAGGTGCTCATCTACGATGGGCACAGCGACAACCCTACCATCGAGGGCCCCAAATTCTACAAACGCGATGGTTGGTACTACATCTTCGCACCCGCAGGTGGCGTGAAGGAGGGATGGCAACTCGTCTTGCGCTCACGCGAACCCCTCGGTAAGTATGAATGGCGCAAGGTGCTCCATCAGGGCGACAGCACCATTCACGGGCCCCATCAGGGCGGTTGGGTGACCGACACAGCAGGCGATAGTTGGTTTCTCCACTTCGAGGACCGCTATGCCTATGGGCGCGTAGTGCACCTCCAACCTATGGTGTGGGGGGCCGATGGCTGGTGCCAGATGGGTGTCGATACCAACGGTGATGGCATAGGTGAGCCCGTAGCCTCCTACCGCAAACCATACAGCAACACCCCCTCACCCATCGTAACACCCTCCGAGGGTGACGAATTCGACGACCACTCGCTCGGCCTGCAATGGCAGTGGTATGGTATCCCCCAGAGGGACTGGATTATGCACTCGCCCGAGGGGTACATAAGACTCTACTGCCAACCCTACGAGAATATTTGGACAGCCCAAAACATCCTCGCACAAAAACTCACTGCCCCACAAGAGGTTATAACCGCAAAGGTGAGTTTCAGAGGTGGAGTTGCGGGTGACCGCGCAGGACTCATAATTCACGGCAGAGATGTGGCCTCTCTCTCACTCTACTACGATGGCACAACAATCTATCTCCAACAGACCGAATGTTACGGTGCCGAGAAAGGAGCCGAAGAGGTTGTCGTTGAGAAGATTGTGTGTAACGAGGGTGAGCAACTACTTCTGCGTGTAGAGATTGGCGAGAATGCTATGTGCCAATTTTTGTGGGCAGAGAGTGGCAAAAATTTCTCCCCCATCGGTAGGCCCTTCAAAGCCAAAGAGGGTAAATGGATAGGCGCAAAATTCGGCCTCTTTGCTGTGACCAACGGCAAGACCAACGATGGTGGCTGGATAGATGTCGATTGGGTGAGGGTCACCAAGTAGAGAAAAACCCTCTCATAATGAGTTCTGTCAAGCCTCCCCTATGATAGGGGAGGCTTTTTCTTCCCACTCTATTCCCTCTCCTGGGTTAGGAGAGGGTGCCCGAAGGGCAGGTGAGGTCCGTTTGGGGCACGGGTATTAAAAAAGATACCCGAGAACAAAAGGGGGCGGAGGTGGGGCGCAGATGAGTAAGTTGGCATCTACCAC
>JAZOCT010000053.1:0-14956 GCA_045596685.1 Tidjanibacter sp.
CCTAACGTGAGGTTTGCGGAAATGGTGCAATAGTAAGCACGTTATTAACAGCAAGTTGGCGATGCGCCATTTTCGCAAAACTCACGTTAAAAATAGGGCGAGTTTGATACTCGCCCTATTTTTATAGTGGATTGTGCTCCAAATCCCCCACAGCCTCATCACACACCCATATCTCAAAGACCAAAGGTGTGAATGGAAGAATCTCGGTGGTGATAGTCACCTTCGCCTCCTCCTCTTCGTCCTCAACCGAAGAACTTGACGAGGAACTACTGTTGGAGTTGTAATAGTTGTAGTAATAGGGGTTGTAGTAGTTGCTATAATAGTTGTTGTAGTAATTTCCGTAGCCACCATAACCACCATAGCCACCACCATACATACTATTCATATAACTGTAATAGTTCAGGTAGTTGTAGTAGTCCATCAGGTCGCTCGAATCGCTCGACGAGGACTCGGTGATTGCCTGCGCCGCACTACCCGATATACCATAGCCGTAGGCAGAGGTAAAGATGGTGCGGATGTGGTCGCCATAGCACGCCTGACAGCACGCCTCCTTGAAGCCTTCAATCATCTGTGTCTTCTTCATATCCCACTCCATAGGGCCCTCATTGACCACCTCGCCCCAAGCGCGCATCTGCACCGAGTCGATGTTGGTGTCAAAGACAAAACCATCGAGGAAGTAGGCCTTATAGTAGCAGGTGAGTGTTGAATCGCTCTTCTCGGCCTTGATTACCGAGTCGCGTTTCATTGGGAAGGGGGTCATCAGTTGGACATAGAGGCCCTTTGCGAGCGTGTCGGCCTCCGAGAGGTTCCAACGCGAGGCGACGTAGGAGTTCACCTGTCTGTTTTCGAGGATGATGGGGTCTTCCGACACCTCCACGATTTCGAGCGAGTCGATAATCACGGGTTTGTTACCATCCACACCCCACTGACCATTGTAGCCCACATTGGTCTCATTGTAGCCATTGGAGCCCTTGTACATACCCGAAGGGAGGATGACTTTTGTCATATCGCCCACCTTCATATTGGTCATCGCCTCATACATACCTTTGGGCAGTGAGGCGTTCTCGTCGTAGAGGTAGAGGAAGTTGTCCACATAGTGGGTGCGACGATTGTAGGTACCCTGAATCTTCGCAACCTCGGCATTGCGGGTGTAGAAGATGTTGCCATCGAGGGTCTTACCCGTATAATTAACCCTCACCCAATTACCACCCTTAATGAGCGTATCGGCCTTGCCTTCGAGCGAAGAGTGACGCATCCAATAGATGTAGACACCGCTATCGGTGCGCTTCCAGTTGGGGTCGTTTCTCCAACCTTTGTGATTTTCGTCCATCCACGCCTCCAACGACTCGTTCTCGAACTTCTCGAACTCTATGGATGTTTCGGTTGCACACCCCACCCCAAAGGCTACAAAAGCGAGGAGTAGGCTGTGTTGTAGTATCTTTTTCAGACTCTTCATATCTTAATTGTTACTTCTTATCTTCTTCTACTTGCTCCACAGTGAGCACAAACATCACTGCGGTATTGGGTTTCACCATCCCCATACCCTCCTGACCATAGGCGAGAGAGGAGGTGAGAAATACCGCGAGAGAGTCGCCACCGAGGCTACCATCTAACGCATCTTCAAGTGGTTTTAGTATCTCTCCCCTGCCGATGGTAATCTCGATAGGGTCGAAATTCCAGAACGAAATATCCAAATCGGGAGAGATAACCTCTGCGAGGTAGCGCTTGTTGGTGTAGTAGGGTGTGCTCGAAGGGGTGGAGGTAAATTCGTATGCTTCCACATTGAAGGTCACCTTTTCGCCCTTTTTGGCACCCGCAGGACGGCTCCCCTCGTCGGTGAGGCCGTACTTGTTGCCAGCCAGATGGATGTAGGCGCTGTCATTCGTGATGACATAGGACAACTCATTGGATGTCAAATAGTTTTCGATTTGCTTGCGCTGATTGGGTGCTGCCTCGTCATAGGTGGTGCAGGCGGCAATCATTGCCACCACCGCCAATACAAATATGCAAATCTTGCTCACTTTCATACCTTGATGCACACTTTATGCCTAATTTAACCGACAAATATACAAAAAATAGTTGAGAAACCAATTCTCAACTATTTTTTGTTGTCTAACGTCGACCGTCGCGGGCTCGGCAGGTGAGTGTAGGGAACTCTCCTTAATCTCCTTAATCTCCTTAATCTCCCTTAATAATGACTCGGGGGCTCCAATCTTGGAGCCCCCGCGACGTTAGACGTTGGACGTTAGACCTATCAAAGTGTATTCACGGCCACCAAATTCCTGTCACCATAGCCATTGTCAATCTTGGTTACATAGGGGAAGAATTTCTGTACCCTCACCCACTCCAATGGGAACACTGCATCCTCGCGTGAGAAGTCGTGCGACCACTCACCTGCAACTTCGGCAGCGGTGTAGGGTGCATTAACAACAATCTGTGGGCAGGTCTGCGCCTCGTGGAGAATCTTCACAAGAGCGTCACAGAACCTATCCATCTCCTCCTTCGACTCACTCTCGGTGGGCTCCACCATAAGCGTGTCGTGAACGGGGAATGAGAGGGTTGGAGCGTGGAAACCGTAATCCATAAGTCGGTGTGCCACATCGCCCACCTCCACACCGTAGTCCTTGCGGAAGTTTGTGAGGTCGAGAATCATCTCGTGGCCCACACGTCCGCTCTCACCCGAGTAGAAGGTGCGATAGGCCTCGCGCAGTTTGCACGACATATAGTTGGCATTGACAATAGCCGCCTCGGTCACCTTACGCAAGCCCTCGGCACCCAGCATCTTAATGTAGCCATAGGTGATGGGCAACAGCAGGGCGCTACCCCAGGGCGAACTCGACACTGCGGTGATACCATCGGCACCACCCACGCTCACTACCGAGTGAGAGGGCAGGAACTCTACCAAGTGCTCGGCAACGCATACGGGGCCAACACCTGGGCCACCGCCTCCGTGAGGCATTGCGAAGGTCTTGTGGAGATTCAGGTGGCAGACATCGGCACCGATAAATCCGGGGTTGGTAAGTCCCACCTGTGCGTTCATATTTGCACCATCCATATAGACCTGACCGCCAAATTCGTGTACGGTATCGACAATCTCCCTAATGCGGCTCTCGAATACACCGTGAGTCGAGGGATAGGTAACCATCAGGCCAGCCAACTCGCCCTCATACTGCTCGGCCTTTGCTTTCAAGTCCTCAACATCAATATTGCCCTTATCATCACAAGCAACCGTCACGATACGCATACCGGCCATTGCTGCCGAAGCGGGGTTGGTGCCGTGTGCCGAAGCGGGAATGAGGATGATATTGCGGTAGCCCTGCGAGCGGCTCTGGTGCCAAGCGCGGATAATCATCAGGCCCGTATATTCACCCGCAGCACCCGAGTTGGGTTGGAGCGTGCAACCTGCAAAGCCTGTGATTGTTGCAAGGTCCTTCTCCAAGTCGGCAATCAGTGCCATATAGCCCTCCGCCTGTGCAGTGGGGGCAAAGGGGTGTATGTTGGCGAAGCCCGCAATCGAGAGTGGCATCATAGTCACTGCGGGGTTGAGTTTCATTGTACACGAGCCGAGCGATATCATACTGTCTGCCAGGGATATATCGCGGTGTTCGAGGCGTTTGATATAGCGCATCAGTTCGGTCTCGGAGTGGTATTTCTGGAATACGGGCTCGGTGAGGATGGCGCTCTGGCGACGCAACCCTGCGGGGAGTACGTTGGCCCTCTCATCAATCTTCACACTCTTGGGTGCCTTCTTGCCCGCAGCCTCGGCGAAGATGGCTACAACCTCCAAAACCTCCTCATCGGTGGTCACCTCATCGAAACTCATTCTCACCCTATCCTCGGCAGGATAGAAGAAGTTGATACCGCGCGAGAGTGCAATATCCGAAACGACAGCGGCCTCTGCCTCCACCTCCAAAGTGTCGAAATACTCCTCGGTGCGCAACACATAGCCCAAAGCCTTCAAAGCCTCGGCTACGGCTACGGTGCGGGAGTGGATGTGGGAGGCGATGCGAGAGAGACCCTCGGGGCCATTGTAGACTCCATAGAGGCCCGACATCGAAGCCATCAGAGCCGATGCAGTACAGATATTCGAGGTTGCCTTCTCGCGTTTGATGTGCTGTTCGCGCGTTTGGAGCGCCATACGGAGTGCGCGATTACCAAGCCTATCTACCGACACACCAATAATACGACCAGGCATATTACGTTTGTAGGCATCTTTGGTTGCCATATAGCCTGCGCTGGGGCCACCAAAGCCCATAGGCAGACCGAACCTCTGCGAGGAGCCCACAGCAATATCGGCACCCCACTCTGCGGGTGCTTGGAGCAACACGAGGCTCATAAGGTCACAATCGGCAGCCACCTTTGCGCCTGCGGCGTGGGCCCTCTCGGTGAAGGCCGCATAGTCCCTCACCTCACCTGCGGCAGCGGGATACTGCACAATGGCACCAAACTCCCTGCCCGAGAACTCGTAGGTTGCATAGTCGTCAATAAGGATTTCGATGCCGAAGGGCTCACTGCGCGTCAGGAGCACATCGAGAGTCTGGGGGTAGATGTTGCTATCCACAAAGAGGACATTCACCCCATTCTTCTGCTGGTCACGGCTACGCAGAGCATACATCATAAGCATAGCCTCGGCAGTGGCGGTAGCCTCGTCGAGAAGCGAACAGTTGGCAATCTCCATACCCGTCAGCGAGATAATCATCGTCTGGAAGTTGAGCAAAGCCTCCAACCTACCCTGCGAAATCTCTGCCTGATAGGGGGTATAGGAGGTGTACCACGCGGGGTTCTCAAAGACGTTGCGCATAATAGCCGCAGGCATCGAGTTGGGATAGTAGCCCATACCGATGAAGGAACGGAGCGTCTGGTTCCTCTCGGCGAGTGAGCGGATGTGGGAGGCGAACTGCGCCTCGGTCATAGGCTCATCCAGCGCCAGAGGCTTGCGCAAGCGGATACTCTGGGGCATAACCTGCGAGAGGAGTTCCTCAACACTCTCCACACCAATAACTTTGAGCATCTGCTGAAAATCCTTCTCGGAAGGTCCAATGTGACGGTTTACAAATTGTTCTAACATAATGATTTAAGGTTTATTTTAGGTTAATCTTTTCCAAAATTTCAATTCAGAGCGTTAGCGATAGCCTCTGCCATTTGGTCTACGGCACCTTGCAGTTTTTTGCCAATCATCATACGCATCATCATATTCAGTTCGGCGTGCACCACAATCCTCATACGGGTATCATAAGGGGCCACCTCTTTGAGTTGAAGCCAGAAGGTGAAGTCGATGGGGGTCCCCTCGTCACCCTGAATCTTTATCAACTTGTTGGGCTCACGCTCCACCATACGCAAACGCGCAGGCATACCCTTGACCTTGAAGGAGCACACGTCGTCATCGGCACTCCACTCCTCCACCTTGTCTTGTACCACAGGGGTGAGGTTGTTGAAGGAGGCCAATGCGGAGTAGATTTGTTCTGCCGAGCGGCGTATTTGTTGTTGCTTGCTTTCGTATTTTTCCATTGCTTAAATTTGTAAAACTGCCATAAAATTAGTTATTTTGTAGAGTTATGCGAATATTTTTTGAAAATAAATTTTTCTTTTTTCTCTCCGAGGCTGATTATAGGGCAGTTAGCCCGTCGGACTGCGGGGAGGAAACCGCCCCGATGTTGCACATCGAGGCGGGGGCAACACCCTCTCCCGAGGAGTTGTTGGAGAGCATCGGCTCTCACCACAGCCTCACCATCGTAGCCCCCGATGCCGAGGAGTGCCTTGTGCGCTTTGTGGCACAGATGCCCGTTGTGAGGGCTGCCGGTGGCTTGGTTGAGAGTGACGCAGGAGATGTGCTGATGATTACACGCAAGGGGTGGCGCGACCTGCCCAAAGGGCACATTGACGCTGGCGAAAGCCCCGAGGAGGCCGCCATTCGTGAGGTTCAGGAGGAGACGGGCTTGCAGGAGGTGGACATTGTCGCCCCCCTGTGTACCACCCGCCATTTCCACCGCGCCTATGGTCGCTGGGAAGTCAAGCAGACAGAGTGGTACCTGATGCACGCACCCGGAGAGGAACCTGCACTCACCCCCGAGGAGGGCGAAAGTATTACTGCTGCCGAGTGGTTGCGCGCTCGCAGGCTTTGGCAGGCAGTCGAGGAGAGTTATTCGACCATCAAGGAAGTTTTTGAAGAATTTTTGAAATTCAAGGTTAATAATTAAATTACTTATTTTATTATTAAACTATTTTAATTAAGCAGCCGCAGACATAAGTGCAAGAACCAAGAATATCGAGATATTATTAAATTAATTTACTAACCTGATATGAAATTTGCAAATTTATTAAAATCAATGGCAGTGGCACTCCTATTAGTTGGGTGCCAAAATGCCAACTTGGAAGTTATGGAATTCACGAACAATCTTACCCCCGAAGAGATTGCTGCGGGCAAATTCACCCCCGAAGTAATGTGGAAAATGGGCCGCGTGGGAGGACAAAAAATCTCCCCCGACGGCAACCTTGCGGTATTCTCCATCACCTACTACAATATGGCCGAAAACAAGGGCAAAACGGGGCTCTACCTGATGCCCGCCGATGGCAATGGCCCCATCCAACGCCTCACAGAGAGTGGCTCGTCGCCCGCGTGGAGCAGCGATAGTCGCCACATATACTATATGGATGGCGGTCAGGTGTGGAAGATTGGCACCGACGGTTGCGACAAAACACAAGTGACCGACATTGAGGGGTTGGAGAGTTTCGGCATCGCCCCCACCGACAACATTATGTACTACACCAAGAAGGTGCACGTTGTGAACATCAAGGGTTCCGATGTGTATGCCGAGGCCGACAAATCGAAAGCACGCATCTACGACGACCTGATGGTGCGCCATTGGGACTATTGGGATGAGGGCGACTACTCCCACATCTTCGTAGCCCGCCTCGATGGTGGCATTGTGACGGAAGGTGAGGATATTATGGAGGGTGAGCCCTGGGATGCTCCCCTTGCCCCCTATTTCGACAGCGAGGAGATTGCTTGGAACAATGCAGGTACGGCCCTTGCCTACACCTGCAAACACCTCACAGGTGCCGCCTATGCTGTCTCTACCGACTCGGATATCTTCATCTACGACGTGGCAACAAAGACCACACGCAACATCTGCAAGGAGTGGGGCGAGATGCCGGGCTACGACAAATACCCCGTATGGAGCCCCAACGACAAGATGATTGCCTTCCGCAGTATGCGTCGTGCAGGCAATGAGAGCGACAAGGAGAGGCTCTTCGTATGGAACAGCGAGGATGGCTCTATGAAGGACCAGACCGCTTCGTTTGACTACAATGCCACCAACGTGGTGTGGGAGGGCAATAACACCCTCTACTTCATCGCTCCCATCACCGCCACTCACCAAATCTGTCGCGTGGGTTTGGGCAGCGGCAAGGTGGAGGTTCTCACCTCGGGCGACCACGACATCAACACTTTTAGCAAGGTTGGCGAGAGGTTCCTCGTACATATGAACACCATTATGAAGGCCCCTGAACTCTACACCCTCGATGAGAATTGGGCACTCCGTCAGGTGACCTTCATCAATCAGCAAATCTATGACAACATCCCTATGGGTGAGTGTACCAAGCGTTGGGTCAAGACCACCGATGGCAAGCAGATGCTCGTGTGGGTAATCCTTCCCCCCGACTTCGACGCTACCAAGAAGTACCCCACCCTGCTCTACTGTCAGGGCGGTCCCCAGAGCGTTGTGAGCCAATTTTGGAGTTACCGTTGGAACTTCCAACTGATGGCCTCGGAGGGCTATGTTGTTGTGGCTCCCAACCGTCGAGGTCTTCCCTCCTTCGGTCAGGAGTGGCTCGACCAAATCTCGGGAGATTACAGCGGACAAAACATCCGCGACTACCTTGCCGCCATCGACAACGTGGCCGCCGAGTCGTGGAGTGACGAGGAGCGCTTGGGTGCTGTGGGCGCAAGTTATGGCGGCTACTCGGTGTACTACCTCGCAGGTCACCACGAGGGACGCTTCAAGGCCCTCATCTCCCACTGCGGAATCTTCAACTTCGAGAGTATGTATGGGCACACCGAGGAGATGTGGTTTGTGAACAACGACTACGGTGGTGCCTATTGGGACACCAAAAACCGCACAGCACAGCGCAGTTATCGCAACTCGCCACACAAGGCTGTGGCTAAATGGGACACCCCCATCCTCATCTTCACCGGTGAGCAGGATTTCCGCATCCCCTTCACCCAGAGTTTGGAGGCATTTACGGCAGCAAAATTGCAGGGTGTACCCGCACGCCTGGTAGCCTTCGAGAACGAGGCACATCAGGTATTCCAACCCCAGAACTCGCTCGTTTGGAACCGCGAGTTCTTCGGGTGGCTCAATAAGTATCTCAAATAGTGGACCACTATTTGAGATACGTCTAATGTCTAATGTCTAATGTCTAACGTCCAACGTCTAATGTCTAACGACAATGGACTAAATATCGAGTGGTATGAAAAAGAATTTTGTTCAGGATAGAAGAGCAGGCGACGGCAGGGGCGATATAATTTTTGCCCTCTTTGGTCACGCCTCCATAGGATTGGAGTGGGACGGCAAGCACGTCTATCTCGACCCCTGCTGTGAGGAGGCCGATTTGGAGCACCTCCCAAAAGCAGACGCCATACTCATAACCCACCACCACGACGACCACTTCGACCCGAAAGCGGTGGAAATTCTGCGCAAAAACGACACGGTGATTATCACCAACTCGGTAGTGGGCGCACAAATCGAGGGGGCCGAAATCCTGGGTGAAGGTGACCGCACATTTGTCAATTCGTGGCTCACGGTGGAGGCCGTACCCGCCTACAACATCGAGCGCACACAGTACCATCCACGCGAAAGAGGCGACAATGGCTACATCATTGAGTTGGCCGGCAAGCGCACCTACGTTGCAGGCGATACGGAACTAACCCCCGAGATGGTCGCCGTAGAGGAGATAGACTACCTCTTCCTACCCGTAAATCTCCCCTACACGATGACGGTGGAGATGGCGGTGGAGGCTGCGCGCACAATCCGTCCAAAGGTATTCTACCCCTTCCACACCATCGGCACCCCACAGCAGGAAATCTCTCGCATCCCTCAACTGCTCAAAGACGAGGAGATAGAGGTTCTCATCGCGCCAATGGAGTAGCCGACTATCGCAAAGTATGCCGAACTTCGGGCCCTATCCGTAAAGAACGTGAGGTTTGCGGAAATGGTGCAATAGTAAGCACGTTATTAACAGCAAGTTGGCGATGCGCCATTTTCGCGAAACTCACGTTAAAGAGAAGACCTCCGATGTAGCATACGCCACATCGGAGGTCTTCTCTTTCTCTCGATAAGGGTTTTGCCCCCACCGAATAGCGGGGGCAAAACACCGATTACTCACGATGAACCTCTCTCCAATAGTTCAGTCTCTCCTGCTCGGTGGTGAAGTGTTTGGGACCCTTGAAGGTCTTAAACTCAACACACTCACCGATAGCCGTACGGCTTGCGGGACGTGCAGGAGCCTTGATATCTTGGTCGGTGTAGATGCTCTTCTCTACGGGCTCACCCCTCAACCTCTTGGCAACCTGTGCAGGCGTAGCGGAGGTGTTGCGTGTGAGGACAATATCCGAAATAACAACCACACCTATCACATAGCGACCACTACCATAGTAGAGTGCAGCATTGGGATAGAAATTGACACCGTTATACTCCAACGGTTTGATGGTAATGGTATTGCCATCCTCCGAAACCTCTACGGGGAAGTGGCCATTGACAACCTTACCCTCCGCATCAAGCCTATAACCAACCGGTGTTTGCGAATTGGGGTCGTAGGCGAGGTAGTGCGACTCGTAGAGAGTGTTCTTTATCGCATACCAACTCGACATTGGGGTGAAGTAATTGGTATTGAAAGGACTGCTCACCGAGCCATCGGCAGCAACCTCCAAGTACCACTTGGGACCGAAGTCATAGATAGGCATCTCGCTGGTGTAGCCATTGTAGGTATCCGACACAAAGAGGCTGTAAGGATCCGAATACTCAAAGTAGGGCTGGTAGCCACCCGTGAAGTCGAAGCCATTCATAAGGATACGATTTTGTGCGCGGGTATTCTCATTGAAAGTCTTGGCAGCAGCCTTAAACTCTCCGTAGAACTGCGTTGCCTCCTCGCGATCCACGCCGTGCCTCTGGAATGTTGCATAGTCCTCCTCGGAGAGTGTTTCGGGATAGACCACATCGCCTATGGTCACATTGCAGGTGTTAGCCTCGGTGATGGTATCATAGCCGTCGGTGTCAGAGTTGTAGAGTTGGTAAGTAACGGTGGCCGTTGCTGTCCATTCACCTTGAAGAGTCTCAAAGAGGTCGCTATCTACCTCCTCGGCTGCGGGCTCTGCACCCGACCAAGCGATGACGGTATCCGAGTAGGTCTCGGTACCCTCGTCGTTGGCAATCATTGCTGCCATATAGGTCTTCTCATTGGGACGAGAGGGGATGAACATATCAAGACCTTTGTCGGAGTTGATGGCCAGAATGGCGGGGCCATTGAACTCTACACCATAGTTTTCGAGAACCACCTCGGGGGTCATCTTTGCCATCAACCACTCTTTCTCGTAGTTTGCGATATATTTACCCCTATCGGCATCTTTGGTGGGGCATTTCACATTGAATCCAACCGAGAATGGCGAAGTGGGTTCAATGGGGGTAACAACGAGTTCGGGTGCAGGTTTGGTGGGCTGGGGCAGGTAGAACTCAAAGGATTTGTAGAGTTGCTCGTAGCCATCAATAAACCCATCACCGTCCCAATCGCCACGCAGACCGACAACATTAACCCAGAATTTCGAACCACGAGGTACGGTGTAGAAATACTCGGACAGTGCGGTCTGGATGGTGCCATTGAAGCCATACTCTGCATTGTAGGGGTCTACAACCATCGTCAAACCACCCATCATAGCCTCCAACGAAGTTGCAAACCACTGCATATACTCACGTTCCAGAGCGCTATCTACAATGCCCTGCTCGTACTCACTCGTAATCATAATTGCCACACGGTCAATAGACTCATCGGCAGTAACTTTCACAATAGCGTCATCGGGGAAAGTCTCAATCTCAACATCAATGAGATCCTCCGAGAGGGGCTCGGGTTTCTGTACCTGAACAAAGAGGTTCTGATAGAAGCCGGTCCAATAGGCAGCCTCCTCTTGGGCAACACCCGCGCGACGGTCAGAATTGTATTGGTATTCATTGAAGAGAGGCTTGTAGTAGCCAACACCCCAACCGAGGTTGTGCTTACCAACCTCAAACTCACCCATAATCACAATCTGGGGCTGGCCAGGAACAGGAGCCTCAAAGTACCAATCCAAAACCTCGCCACTCTCTGTATAGATATAACTATGTTTTTCGTCAATATAGAGGGTTTTACTCTCTTTGAAGATGTTGATACCCTGCCAAGCGGTGTCGTGGGTATTCATCGACTGTGCGTCTATACCATTGCCGCCACCATTAGAACGATAGGTGTAGAGACTTGTAGTCGCCCACTTGATGGCGTGGTCTTGCTCCCTCACGCTGGGATCCACTCTCACATCCACCTGGAAACCACGATAGTTGATGTCGTGAACATTAACATCATTCTCAAAGTCGGAGGTCTTAACGCCATCGAGAATCACAATATCCTCATAAAACTCCTCAATCACTGCAACCTCGCCTGCAACATAGATAACATACTCCCTATTGGGCGAGAGGGTGTGCACCTGAATGGCGTTGTCGCCATTGACTACGTTGTGGACGTAGCCCATTGCAAAAATCCTCTGGATGCTGGGAGTCTTGTCGGCCTCTGCCGCAGGAATTGTCAGGTAGGCCACACGAGAGATGTTCTCGGTGTAGACATTCAGTTCGACACTTGTGGAAGCAACAGAAGTAACACTCGCCTCCAAAAGAGGAATGATGGGCTCGGCAGAGGTCTTAAACTCAAAACTCTTCACCTCGCTCCAAACCTTATCACTCGAAATACGGCCAGCAACCTGTATGGTGTAGGAGGTGTCGGGAGTAAGGTTTTTGAGGTCTATCTTCGTTGTTCCCTCGGCCTCAACAGTCAATAGTGTGCCCTTTTCGAAGAGTTCGTCGGCTGTATATGTGCCCTTCTCGGCGGTGGGCTCTACGACGTAACCCAAGACTTTCAGAACCTCCGCCGAAACCGAGATGGATGCAGCGTCGGTGTCGGCACCCACAAGGTTCAATGTGAGCGTCGCCTTCTCAAAGGGGTTTGCGGGTGTGGGCTCTACGGGGTCATCACAGCCCGAAAGCACCATCACAGCAGATGCAAAAAGCAGCGCTACTAATTTGTAGAATTTACTCATAATAATGTGGATTAGGTTATTTATGTTTGTTGAATTTACTACTTACAATCCAAAAAACGTACTTATCAACCCCCAAAGATAACAAATTATCTTCAATAGATAATAGGTATGCCCTAAAAATTCACTTCCGACCCCAAAGACACAATCCAACGTCTAACATCGTAACCCTCAATGCCCTACCCCAAAAAAGCGGAAGGCTCGGCGGTATGCCGAGCCTTCTGGATTATAGAACAGTCTTGATTACTCCTGTTTGAGAGCAGCCTGTGCAGCAGCCAAGCGTGCGATGGGCACGCGGAAGGGCGAGCAGCTCACATAGTCAAGACCTGCCGAGTGGCAGAACTCAACGCTCGAAGGCTCACCACCGTGCTCACCACAGATACCACATTTGAGGTTGTTGCGGGTTGTGCGACCTTTGGTAACGCCCTCGCGTACAAGGCGACCTACACCGTTGCGGTCAAGAATCTTGAAGGGGTCTGCTTTTAAGATGTTCTTCTCCAAGTAGATGGGCAAGAACTTACCGATGTCGTCACGCGAGAAGCCAAGAGTCATCTGGGTGAGGTCGTTGGTACCAAACGAGAAGAACTCGGCAACCTCTGCAATCTGGTCAGCAGTTACAGCAGCACGAGGAATCTCAATCATAGTACCTACCATATACTCAATCTTGTCGTTACGCTCTGCGAAAATCTCACCGGCCACGCGGTCAATGATGTTCTTCTGGTAGCGCAACTCCTTGTGGTTACCAACAAGGGGAACCATAATCTCAACCTTAACGGGCACGCCTTTCTCCCTTACGTTCATTGCAGCCTCCAAGATAGCCCTTGTCTGCATCTCGGTAATCTCGGGATAGGTGTTACCCAGACGGCAACCACGGTGGCCCAACATTGGGTTAACCTCGGCCAAAGCCTCCACCTTGGCAGCAATCTTCTCAACGCTCACGCCGATAACCTCAGCCAACTCCTGCTGCTCTTTCTCGGTGTGGGGTGCGAACTCGTGCAATGGGGGGTCCAAAAGACGAACAGTCACGGGCAGACCCTGCATAGCCTCGAAGATACCCTCGAAGTCCTCACGCTGCATAGGCAACAGTTTTGCCAAAGCAACCCTACGGCCGGCCTCATTATCAGCCAAAATCATCTCCCTAACAGCCAAGATACGGTCGCCCTCGAAGAACATATGCTCGGTACGGCACAGACCAATACCCTGTGCGCCAAAACTTACGGCCTGCCTTGCATCGCGAGGCGAGTCGGAGTCGGTGTGCTCTTTCAGACGTGCATATTTGGTGGTGAGGTCCATCAGTTTTGCGAAGTCGCCACTGAGCTCAGCCTCTTTGGACGCAACCTGACCGAGGTAAACCTCACCGGTCGAACCGTTGAGCGAAATCCAATCGTGCTCGTTGATTACCAGACCGTCAATCTCAATGGTGCGGGTCTTGTAGTCAATTTTGAGTTCGCCTGCACCCGAAACGCAGCACTTACCCATACCACGAGCAACAACAGCAGCGTGCGAGGTCATACCACCCCTTGCGGTGAGGATACCAGCAGCATCCAACATACCCTTCAAGTCCTCAGGCGAGGTCTCAATACGTACCAACACTGCCTTGATGCCGTGCTCTTGGAAATATTTCTCTGCATCCTCTGCGAAGAATACAACAGGACCGGTAGCAGCACCGGGGCTGGCGGGCAGACCCTTGGTGATAACCTTGGCGCTCTTGATAGCCTGCTTGTCAAATACGGGGTGCAACAGCTCATCGAGTTTCTCGGGCTCCTGACGGAGAACAGCGGTCTGCTCGTCAATGAGGCCCTCCTCCAACATATCCATTGCGATTTTCACCATAGCGGCACCGGTACGCTTACCGTTACGAGTCTGGAGCATCCAGAGTTTGCCGTCCTGAATGGTGAACTCCATATCCTGCATATCGGTAAAGTAGTTCTCCAAGTGCTCCTTGATGTCGCAGAGCTCCTTGTAAACCTCGGGCATAACCTCCTCCAACGAGGGGAACTGTGCGGCCCGGGTCGCCTCGTCCCTGTTCTGAGCTTTTGCCCCGCGGCGCGCGCCCTCAAGGGTAATCTGCTGGGGAGTGCGGATACCTGCAACAACGTCCTCACCCTGTGCGTTCACGAGGTACTCACCGTTGAAGATGTTCTCACCGGTAGCAGCATCACGCGAGAAGCAAACGCCGGTAGCCGAGTTGTCGCCCATATTACCGAACACCATTGCCATAACGCTAACTGCGGTACCCCACTCCTGAGGAATGTTGTTGAGTTTGCGGTAGAGGATAGCCCTCTCGTTCATCCAGCTGCGGAACACAGCGCAGATAGCACCCCAAAGCTGCTCCCAAGGGTCTACGGGGAAGTCCTTGCCGGTCTGCTCTTTCACAGCCTTCTTGAAACGTACAACCAACTCCTTGAAGTCCTCGGCGGTCAGGTCGGCATCGTTCTTAACGCCTTTCTCCTCCTTAACCTCCTCAATGATAGCCTCAAAGGGGTCGATGTCCTGCTTCGATGCGGGTTTCATCTCCAACACAACATCGCCGTACATCTGTACGAAACGGCGGTAGGAGTCCCAAGCGAAGCGGTCGTTGCCCGAGCGAGCGGCCACAGCCTCAACGGCTTGGTCGTTCATACCGAG
>JAZOCT010000054.1:0-21602 GCA_045596685.1 Tidjanibacter sp.
AAACTAACCAAACCCATCAAACCAGAATACTATCTGCGCAAATTCCTCGTATGCCCTCATTGCGGTAGGGCAATTACAGGTGCCCCCAGCAGGGGCGGTAGTGGTTCAACCTATTCGTACTATTTCTGCCCCACTACGGGCAAACACCTTCGTATGCCTGCCGACAAGGTTAATGAGGCGTTTGTTGATTTCGTATCTGGACTGCGCCCCAACAACGCTATAATGGAGCTCTACAACGAGGTGTTGAATGACTTACGCAAAGAGAATGCCCGTGATGTTCGCACCCTGATTGATAAGTTAGACGGAGAGATACAGGTTATTAACGAGCGAATGAATTCGATTGAAGATAGGTATCTCGATAATGAAATCACCAAGGAGGAGTATAACCGTATGATTAACAGGCAGAAAGCGCAATTAGATAAGTTGAAGGACAGAAGGGAATTCCTCGAAACCCCGAACCGTGGCAAAATCGAACCGCAGTTGAAGTACTCTATGAGTCTGATAGACAATATAGATAAGTTCTTTAAGTATGCCCCCGCAGATGCCAAAATCAGGGCATTGAGTTCGATTTTTTCTGAAAAAATAGAATTTGACGGAAAAAATTTTCGAACTAAAAACCTCAACAGTGTGCTTGGTCTAATATATCAGCAAACCAATGAGTTACGAAATCCTAAAAAAGAAAACGGGGAAAGTTTTTCAACTTTCCCCGCCACAGTACCCAGAGCCGGGGTCGAACCGGCACAGGGGTGAACCTATTGGTGTTTGAGACCAACGCGTCTACCGATTCCGCCATCTGGGCCCCCTTTTGCTCATATGAGCGCACAAAGATACATATAAAATTCAAAATGCAAAATCCAAAATGCAAAAATTCTGCATTTTTTCCGAAAACCATACTCCTAACAATCCGCACAACAGTGTTTTCACCTCTTCAAAAGGCACCAACACCCCGCCCCCAAACGGGCTAATTCACCGAGGTGTCGGCCTGGGTACGTTCCGCACGAGCCTCCATCTCCATCTGCAACCCAACCATCGCAACAGCAGCGCGAGCCAACGAGGTGCCGTCGGGGTAGGAGGTGGTCGTAACAATCGGCATATTCCAATCCAGCACCACATCGGTCAGGCCATTCAAGGCGGCAGAAAGTACCAAAGGGTGTTCATCCTCGGGCATAAAAACAAGCACGGCATCCACACTCGTGAGTTCGGCAAAGCACTTGGCCGCAAGCACCGTCTCGGCACTGCCAGGAACAAGGCGGAACTCCACCTCGCCCTCAACCTCTACCATCTGGTGCAACGTCCTCTCGGCAATCATTGTCTGTTCGCCACACCCCTCCACTACGATAAATCCAAATTTCAGCGCCCCCATAGTCCTATTACGATTTGTATGGTTTTTCTACACAAATATAGTGCTTTTGAGTCGAAAATTAATGAGAAGGAAAAACAAAAAAGTTCGCGGGCGGCGAAAACGCTACCCGCGAACAAGTGTAACGGCGGTCTGCCAACGGATGATGACCTATTTCAGACGACCAATGAAAGTGTCGATGTCGCGTGCTTCGAGCGAGGTGTTGTACTCGTCGAGTACGCGCTGGTAGGCTGCAAGGGCCGCTGCATTGTTGCCGAGGGCCTCCTCAATTTGGCCGAGTTTTTTCAGGTAGTAGGGGGCGGTGAGGCTATTCTTACTTGCCTCCACAGCCTTGCGATAGAGGGTTGCGGCCCTCTTCAAATCGCCACCATCAGCCACGATGTCTGCCTGCAAACCGAGGTTCTGGGCATTGACAATCTCTGCGGGGGCACCACTTGCTGCGTCATATTTTGCGAGGTACTCCAAAGCGCTCTCTTTGTCACCGAGTTTGAGGTAGCAGATACCTGCGTAGTGAGCCGCCAGGGATGCCTGGGGAGTGCTGCCGTAGTTGTCGATAACTTCGAGGAAACCTGCATAGTTGCCATCGCCATCCAAAGCCACCTGCCACTCCTCGGCGTTGAAGTTCTGGATTGCTGCAAACATCTCTGCCGAAGCCTTCTCTGCGCGAGGCTGGGCGATGAGGTATTTGTTTGCGAAATAGCCACCAATGATAACGAAGATTGCTACCAATACCCAAGTTACAAGTTTCTGATTCTTCTCAAAGAATGCTTCGGTTTTGCTGACGGTCTCGGTCACAACCTCTTCGTAGATGTTCTCCTGTTTTTTGTTGTTTGCCATAGTTCTATTCTGTTTTTTTTAATTTATTACTTCTCCTATTTCGGGTTCGAAACACAAAAGTACATCTTTTTGTGGAAAAACAGCGGTGGGGTGCAGATTTTTTTCTTCTTTTAGGCAAAATCACTATCTTTGAGAGGTCAAACATAAGGAAAACAGAGAGAAAATGAGGCTCGAAAAACTTTCGCTCCTAAACTTCAAGAACATTGCCGATTGCGAGTTGCTCCCCATTGAGGGCATCAACTGCATTGTGGGCTCCAATGGCGCGGGCAAGACCAATGTGGTCGATGCCATCCACTATCTTTCGATGAGCAAGTCGTCGTTGGTGATGACCGATGGTCAGTGTGTGCGTCACGGTGAGCCATTTTTCGTGCTCGCCGGTGACTACTCCACAGATGGCGATATGGGCATAACGGTGACGTGTGGCTATGAGAAGAATAAGGGTAAGACGCTGAAATTCTGTGGCAAGGAGTACGATAGGTTGGCGGACCACATAGGTGTTGTGCCGGTGGTTATGGTGTCGCCTGCGGATGGTAATCTGGTGAGCGACTCTGCCGAGGAGCGTCGTCGTTGGCTCAACGCCTTCATCTCTCAACTCGACCACGCAGCGCTCGATGCCACTATGCGCTACAATCGCTTGCTGGCCGAGCGCAACTCGGTGCTCAAACAGGGTGAGGCGCTACCTCCCGAACTACTTGATGTCTTTGATGAGAGGCTTGCGGAGATGGGCGACAGGGTTGCTGTGGCGCGTGCCGAGGTGCTCGAAAGGCTTGCCCCTATGGTGGAGAGGCTCTATGGGGAGATTGCGGGCCAGAGGGAGAGCGTGGAACTCTCCTATCGCTCGGAGTGTAACTCCCGACCAATGATAGAGATACTGCGCGAAAATAGGAGTAAGGATTTGGTGATGGGCTTCACCACCCAGGGTGTCCATCGTGACGATGTGGTTATGACTATTGGTGGCTATCCGTTGCGCAAATATGGCTCGCAAGGTCAGCAAAAATCCTTCCTCTTGGCGCTCAAACTTGCACAATACCACTTCCTCCACGAGAGGGTGGGCGAAAAGCCCCTCTTGTTGCTCGACGACATCTTCGACAAACTTGACGAAGAGAGGCTTGGGCGACTGACAACCCTCATCTCGGGTGAGGAGTTTGGCCAGGTTTTTATGACTGACTGTAACCGCGAGAGGATTATCTCGGTGCTGAAAAATTGTGGTCTTTCGTTCCGCCTCTTCTCGGTTGAGGGCGGAGAGATCAAAAAGGAGGAGGTGTAGGCTTATGAGGCGTTGCTATCCCACCCGTATTGGCGACCTTTGGAGTGGTTTCAAGAGCGAGCACCCCACCATCTCGCGCCTTATAGCCGAGGGCTCGGTGCCCGATGTATGGCGTAGGGTTGCGGGTGATGGTATTGCCGATGCCACAAAGGTCAATTTTGTGCGTGGCAACCTCTACGTTCAGGTGGGGGCCTCGGTGTTGAAGCACGAGATATTCATCAATCGCGAAAATTTTCGCCACGAGATGAACACTATTCTTGGCGAGGAGATAATAAGGGCGATTATCGTCAAATAGGGTGCGGATGCGATCTGTGGGCGATTAGGTCGTTGCACTGCGACAAGTGGCTTCCTCATTTACAACGTGTAAACTGCGGAGCCACTTTCTTGTGCGCCTACTACTCGCCTCACATATCGCATCCGCATTTTGGGGGATTTATCCTGTGGGCGATTAGGTTGTTGCACTGCGACAAGTGGCTTCCTCATTTGCATTTAGCAAACTGCGGAGCCTCGCACTTCGTGAGCCCGAAAACTCATTAGGGAGGTTAGGGTATTTAGGGAGTTGAGGCTTCCTAGTAGTCCTAGTTCTCCTAGACCTCCCAGTCCTCCTAGCCTCGCCCACCATCCTCTTGGGTATCTTTTCCGATACCCGCAAACAAAAAAAGGAGAAGTTCACGTCTGAACTTCTCCTTTTTCTCTGTTCCGTCTTCCGGCAGCGAAGGACTATTTCTCCTTTGCAACGTAGCGTTTCTCTTTGATACGCGCTTTCTTACCGGTGAGGTTACGGAGGTAGTAGATGCGTGCACGGCGTACAACACCAACTTTGTTAACCTCAATCGACTCGATGTGGGGCGAGTAGAGTGGGAAGATACGCTCTACGCCAACACCGTTGGAAATTTTACGGATGGTGAACATTTTGGTCACACCACGACCTTTGATTTGGATTACCACACCGCGAAAACTCTGGATACGCTCTTTGTTACCCTCGATGATTTTGTAACTAACGGTGATGGTGTCGCCGGCTTTGAATGCGGGAATCTCTTTGGGAGCCCACATAGCCTCTTCTGCGATTTTGATTAAGTTGTCCATCTTTTTTTAATCGATTAAATTGTTAAGGTAGGGAATATTACGGACTCCTGCGTTCTCATAAGAGATTCCTCTACCGGACCGCAAAGATACGGACAAAATTCAAAATTCAAAATTCAAAATTCAAAATTTTCTCAAAAAACACAACTTCCAAATAGTTAAAGTGTTGTTGTTGTGTGGTTTAACCCTCAAAAAATAGCCCTAAAAATTTCAACTACTTTGTGAATTTTAGGGCATTATGTGGTGTGTGGTGGTCGAAATCTACTCTATCGCGAGGCTATCCGTCACCATAGGTTCCTCCGCCTCCTCCTCCACACTCTCCTCTTCTGTGGGCTTGGGGGCGGGGGGTGTGGTGAGTGCCGAGGCGGGGATTTCGCACGTCACGATGAAGGCTTTGGGGAAATGAATCCTCACCTTCGAGAGAAGCATAATAGCCTCATCGTGAGTTAGGCAGTTGCCACAAGTGACCAGAAAATATGGGTTTTCGTAGGCAAAATAGACGGGGACATTGTAGTGCTCTTGGAAGAGTGCTATGGCTGCCTCTGCATCGGTGCGTGCCGATTGGGTGTGGCTTGCAAAGATGCGGATGCGGTAGCCCTGATAACTCTCTTTGGGCGAGGTTTGGGCGTTGTATTTATCCATAGCCTCCTGGGCGCTTTGGTGGATGACCACTTGTGCGCGTGCGCCGCTCTCACCATCGGGCTCGGCAAGGCGCTCGGCAAACGATGTGGAGGGGTGCAGGGTGAGTGAGTCGGCGACCTCTTGTGCCGAGGCGCTCGCAACAAAGCCCACGAGTGACAATATAAATATGGTAAAGGTTCTCTTCATTGCTCTCTATTGTTCGTTAAGATATTTGGATGGTTCGCCAAAGATACTGATAAATTTCGAAATGGGGACATCCCTACGTTCATAGCGCTTGCGGAAGCACCATATTTTCCCCTCCCCATAGCCCGAGATGGTCAGGTCGTTGGGTGAGGATTTGAGGGTGCCGAGTGCTCGCAGGGCGGCGAGGGCCGAAGAGAACCTCATTCCGACATCAACCGTCACTGTTGTGGTGGATTTGCGGGGTAGCACCACAGGGGCCTTCATATAGACCTCACCGATGGGTTCACCTTTCAGGTCGGCCACAAGTTCGCCTCCCACCACCGTAACCTTGAAGGCCGATTTGTTTTCGATGGTCATTTCCACCTTTGCCCCTTTTGAGAGGTCGAAGGAGAGTAGGTGGGCATCTTTGAGCACAAAACTATCGAGCGATATGAGGCTACATCCTGCGAGGGAGAGCATCAGGAGGAGTGCCATTGAGAGTTTGCCGATAAGTGGGAGTAGTTTTTTCATCCTCTTACTGGTATTTAAGTGTTTGGTCGGGGCGCACGCGGGAGGTGATGGCAACGGGTATGGATAGTAGCGCCACCAAAATCAGCGGTAGGCCGATGTTTATTCCGAGCCACCACAGCCAACTGAACGATACGGGTACCGAAGAGAGCATATAGGCTTCGGGATCGAGGGCTATGATTCCGGTGTAGTGTTGTAGGGCGAGAAGCGCACCTGCGACAAGATTACCCCAAGCCATACCCGTCAGGATAACCTTCAAGGCGCACCAGAGGAAGAGGTGTTGGACACTCTTGTTGCGCATACCGAGCGCTTTGAGGGTGCCAATCATACGGATACGCTCAAAGATGATAATCAGTAGGGCGGTAATCATATTCAGGAGTGCTACGGCAATCATAATGATGATTATCACCGCACCGTTGATGTCGTGTGTGGCGAGCCAATCGAAGATTTGAGGGTAGTTATTCGCGAGGTTTGTGGTGCGCCACAACTCTTCGTCACCCGCAAGGTAGGCCTCGGCCCTCACCTCGGAGGTGAGAGGTTCCATAGCCTCAAAATCCTCTGCCATAATCATATAGCCCGACAGTTTGTTTTCCTCCCAGCCATTGATTCTCTGCACGTTGCGTATGTCGGTCAGGGTGAGCAGTTGCTCCATTGCGGAGGCCCCCGTAGAGTAGATGCCCGAAATTTTGTAACTATCACGACGCATTGGGGTGCCCTCGGAGGAGAAGATGAACTCCACCTTGTCACCCACGCCCACCTCCAATAGATTGGCGAGGGTTTGCGATACCAAAACATCCTTCTTGCGCTCCTGACCACCTATGCGGGGGAGGGTTCCCGCCACAAGGTTGGAGGCGAAGAAGAGCGAATCGTAGCCTGTGGTCACACCGCGCAGAAGAGCCCCCTGCATTGCTCCCCCTTTTTTGATTATACCCGAGCGTGAGGCGAAGGGGGTGATGGAGCCGAAGTTGTCCAATTCGCTCACTGTTTGTTCGAAAGCCTCGTTGCGTGTGAGGGCTTTGGTATCGAGTGCATAGTAGGAGCCCGAGGGTTCAACGGAGATGTGGGCATCCATACCCGTAAGTTTCTCGTGCAGAGCCTCTTTGAATCCGCCAATGACCGAGAGCGATACAAGCATAACCGCCATAGAAATAGCCACAGATGCGCGAGCAATGCCCATCATAGCACCACTGCGCTCACCCTTCTGTGAGGATATTCTGCGAGCCAAAAACAGTTCTACTCTCTCTTTTGCCATCTTTTTTCGCTTGTGTCGGCTCAAAAGTACGAAAAATTCGGTATATTTACCATCAGAAAACGAACAAAAAAGATTGTAGCAATGAGTAGAACAGTTTTAGTAACAGGTGCCACCTCGGGAATCGGCGAGGCTACAGCACGCGCATTTGCCGAAAAGGGTTATAAACTTATCATCACAGGCCGTCGTGCCGAGAGGCTCGAAGCGCTCAAAGCCGAACTCGAAGAGAGGTTGGATGCGAAGGTGTGGGTTGCAAACTTCGATGTGAGGGATAGGGGTGAGTGTGAGTCGGCCCTTGTGGCGCTCCCCGAGGAGTTCGCGCAGATTGACATCTTGGTCAATAATGCGGGCTTGGCTTCGGGTTTGGAACACCTCAATGAGGGCTCCGACGAGGATTGGAACGCGATGATAGATACCAATGTGAAGGGCTTGTTGTATATCACCCGCGCTGTGGCAAATCGTATGATTGAGCGTGGCGAGGGGGGACATATTGTCAATCTCGGCTCCACCGCAGGTACGCAGGTTTATGAGAATGGTAACGTATATTGTGCCACAAAACACGCCGTACACGCACTCTCACACGGTATGCGTATCGACTTCTTGCGTCATCGCATCAAGGTTACGGAGGTGCGCCCGGGTATGGTCGAGACGGAGTTCTCCGTTGTGCGCTTTCACGGTGATAAGGGACGTGCCGATGGCGTTTATAGAGGATTGCAACCCCTTACGGGAGAGGATATTGCGGGAGCCATTGTGTGGGCAGTGGAGCAACCATCACACGTCAATGTGAGCGAGATAATCTTAACCCCCACCGCACAGGCGGACTCTTATTATAAGTTTGTAGAGCAATAGAGTGCCCCCAAAGAGCGTTCTAATGGTTAGGAAACCAATTAAAATGATAGGCAAAAATGAATGTATCTTATTTTCTGATAATCCTCATCGCCATTGTGGGTATGGTTGTGCAGGCGCGACTCCAATCGGTCTTTAAAAGGTACTCGCGCGAGCCCTTTCCGGGTGGCTTTACGGGTAAGGATGTGGCGGAGAGGATGCTACGCGACAACGGAATCTACGACGTGAAGGTTGTCTCCACGCGCGGTCACCTTACGGACCACTACAATCCCGCAACCCGCACGGTGAATTTGAGCGAGAGTGTCTATGGTAGCGCCTCGATTGCCGCAGCAGCGGTGGCGGCCCACGAGTGTGGCCACGCGGTGCAACACGCACAAGGCTATGCCCCCTTACGCCTGCGCTCGGCTTTGGTGCCCATTATTCAGTTCTCGTCGAGTATCTCTACTTGGGTGATTATCATAGGCATACTCCTGATAAACACCTTCCCTGCAATCTTCTGGGTGGGAATCGCGACCATCGCGGCCTCGGCACTCTTTTCGGTTGTGACTCTCCCTGTGGAGTACAACGCCTCTTCGCGCGCGCTTGCGTGGCTCGAAGGGAGCAGGGTGCTCTCTGCGGAGCAGATGCGTGGCGCTACGGTGTCGCTCCGTTGGGCGGCCCGCACCTACCT
Source organism: Tidjanibacter sp. (assembly GCA_045596685.1). GTDB lineage: Bacteria > Bacteroidota > Bacteroidia > Bacteroidales > Rikenellaceae > Tidjanibacter. Next base: position 8,645 of record JAZOCT010000054.1, read on the forward strand.
TGTGGCTGCGTTGAGTGCCATAGCAACGCTCCTCTACTACCTCGGCTTTGCTCGCGATAACGACTAATTTTGACAAGGAAACTAACCCCAAACAAGTAGATGAACATTACAGCATTTGACCACGCGGCCACCCTCGCGCTCAATTTCGATGGTGGCCTGATTGTGGATAGACTTATGTGGCTCGCCTCGGAGAAACTCACCTGGGCACCACTCTACCTCGCACTTTTGTGGCTCACTTGGCGCAAGTGGGGGTGGAGATATATGGTTGTGATTCTGCTGGCGGTGGTGCTTGGTGTAGCGCTGTCGGACCAAATCTGCAACTACTTCAAAGAGACCTACCAAATACTACGTCCCAATAGGGTAGAGGGGGTTAAGGAGTACCTCCACCTTGTATGGCACCCCATCCGCGAACAATACTGCATTTTTGGGCGCTATGGTACCATTTCGGCCCACGCAGCCACCACAATGTCCATCTTTTTGATCGTTGGCTGTGGGGCTATGAGGCATAGTAGGTCCTATTGGTGGTGGATGTCGCTATGGGTGCTACTTGTTGGCTACTCGCGCATCTATTTGGGGGTGCATTTCCTTTCGCAGGTGCTCTTTGGATGGGTGCTTGGTGCGCTTGTGGGCAGTTTTGTAGTCTGGCTCTTGGGAAAGTTTGGCAAGCGATTCAAAAAGAGTGAGTTGTGAGGATTTGACAAGGAAAAAATATGGTACAAACGTACCATAAAACGTACCTTATTTTTCAACGTAAGAGGCAGACCATCGGTCTGCCTCTTACGTTGCTTTATGGAACGGGGTCGTAGCCACTACCACCCCAGGGATGACAACGCAAGATGCGCCGTAGGGCAAGCCATCCACCCTTGAAAACCCCATATTTTCGCAGAGCCTCCAACGCATACTGCGAGCACGTCGGGGTGAACCTGCACGTCGGGTGGGGTTTGAGGGGCGAGATGCAGATTTGGTAGAAGCGAACAAGCGCCACAAAGGGGGCGCTGGCCACCCACCTACAACCTCTCCACAATCTTTTCCAAAATCCCTCCGACTGCATCCTTTATAATATTGAAATCGAGAATCTCTTTTGTGTTGTAGATGAGTCCCACATCAACGTGGAGTCCCTTTTGTGTGGCGCGCTCTACGATGGCAGGTTTCTGGGTGCGGTAGGCCTCGCGGGTGCGACGCTTCAATAGATTCCTGCCCACAGCCCTCTTCACATTACGCTTGGGAACAACAAACAGCACCGACACCTGTGCTTGGTCCTCTTCGGTCATCTTGCGCACTTTGTAGATGTAGCGATAGGGGTGCAGATACCCCCCTTTGTTGCGCACAAACAGGGCATCAACCGCACCACCGTGAAGGCGCTCGGCTTTCGAAAGACCATATTTTGCAACTTGTGCCACTTGTGTGTTGTCTAACTTGTTGAAAATAAGCGCGGGGCGTTGTTGTAATGCCCCGCAAACCTATCCTTATTTCGATGTTTTCTTCTCGGCGTTATTCTCCTCGGCGGGTTTGCGTTTTGCGCGTGAGCGCTTAACGGGTTTAGCCTCCTGTGCCTTGATGAAATTCTCTGCCTTGTGGCTGTGGCTGAACTCGATGGGTTCGAGCGTCTTACCCGCTTTGGCATCAGCCACCAGCAATTCCACAGCCTTTGCGATGTTGGGGATGCCGGGTGCGGGGGCTTTGGAGTAGATTTTCAACCCCGCCTCCACTGCTGCTTTGGCGGTATTCTCGCCCAAAACAACAATCATTGGGATGTTTTCGGTGCCAAATTGTGCCACCAGCGAGGCAATCTCGTTGGGGCTGTAAAAGACCAACAAGTCGTAGTCGCCAATATTCACATCCGAGAGGTCTGCGCTCACGGTGTGGGCGAAGATGAGGCTACGGAAATTGAGGTGCAATTTTTCGAGAGTCTGGGGAATCTCGGGGTTATGAGGCTCGGCAAGGGCGAGGATGAAGCGCTCGTCCTTGTGTTTGAGAATCATCTCCATAAAACTGTCGAACTTGCCGTCGGCGAAGAAGATTTTGCGCTTGCGGTAGATGATATACTTTTGCAGGTAGAGTGCAACGGCCTCATTGATACAAAAATATTTCATCGTCTCGGGGATGTTCACCCTGGCCTCTTCTGCAATGCGGAAGAAGTTGTCGATGGTGGTTCGGCTGGTGAAAATCACCGCCGAATAGTCCAAAATTTCAGTCCTCTGGCTACGGAATTCTTTAAGCGAAACGCCCTCAATGCGCATAAAAGGCTTGAAGGTGAGTGCGAGGTTGTTCTCGTGTGCCACCTGATAGAAGGGTGACTTTTCGATAATCGCAGGTTGGGGCTGCGAGATGAGTATGTTCTTAATTTTCAACGCTTTGTGTTTATTTGGTTCGACATTAAATGGCACCATTTCTCACCGCGAGGGTGGCAACAATGCCGATGGGAATCAAAATGACGGCGCAAAGGTACAAAATCCAAAGTAAAATAGAAACTTTTTGTTCAAGAAAGAAAATTAAACTTTTTGTGACAAATGTTGCCAACGCCACAGATGCCACACCAACTGTAATCATTCCCAACACCTCTGCCGAGGAGCCGGTATTGATGACGAAGAGCAGCGCAATGGGGGTTGCCACAAGCGAGGCAAGCGCCATAAGCGTATCCGCCAGGATATTAAGACCTTGCGCCACCTCTCCACGACGAGTCAGCGTGCAGATGCCGATGGTGAGAATCCTCTGCACGGCCCCCACTCCCACGAAAACCACAATCCCGATAGGAACAAGCCACAAGGGGGGGATGGCGCCGAGGGAGTCGATGCCCAGAGCGTCGAGCCATCCGACACCCACCAAAGCCCAAGTTATGATGCCGAGTATCACCGAGTTGCGCACTGCCCTCATAAAGAGGTAACTCAATTCATCCGCAACTCTTATGCCAATGTTGTCGCCCACGACAATTTTCCACATTTGTCCAATGTGTCCGCCATAGGCAAATACCACAAAGAGGTAATAGACGAACATTGTTACCACCAAGAGCCACACCACCGCATTGTCGGTCAGCGAGAGTGCTCCGTCGGTGATTGCGGGTTGCTCCACGAGTTTTGCCCTCTCGCCAAAGAGTGCCACAAGGTGGTTGTCGAGCGAGTCCGTAGGGAGCAGGGGGGTGAGGGTTTCTATGGGTGTAGTCATCACTTTTCGCTTGGTTTGTGTTGGGGGTTAATCTTCGCTCTTGCGCACCGAGATGCGGATTGTTGTGCCTTTGCCCGGCTCGCTCTCAATCACTGCAATGTGTCCTCCGTGATACTCCTCAATTATGCGTTTGGAGAGGGAAAGTCCCAATCCCCAACCGCGAGTTTTGGTCGTAAATCCGGGCTCAAAAATCTTCTTCCACGAGTTCTTGGCGATACCCTTACCGGTGTCCTTCACATCGATGTGTGCCCATTCGTCGTTCTCGCTGATAACCACCGATATGTCGCCCACGCCTTGTAGCGCATCGAGGGCATTTTTGAGCAGGTTTTCGACCACCCACTCGAAGAGTGCCGCATTCATCATCACCATCACAGGGGCCATTGCCAAGCCGTTGTAGTCGAGGCTCACTCGTTTGGGAATGCGGGTGCGGAAATAGAGCACACAGTCGCCCACAACCTCTCCGAGATTGGTTTTTGTGAGGGCTGTTTCGGAGCCAATTTTGCCAAAGCGGTCTGCCACCTTCACGAGCCTTGTGAGGTCTTTGCTCATCTCGTCGATGGCGGCGGGGTCGATATTCTGTGAGCGGAGGTACTCCATCCACCCCATAAGTGACGATATGGGGGTGCCGAGTTGGTGGGCGGTCTCTTTTGCCAGGCCTATCCACACGCGATTCTGCTCATCTTGCTTCGATGTGCGGAAGGTAACAAAGGCAAAAAACACGAATATTGCCACCACAGACAACTGCACATATGGGAAGAGGATAAGCCAATCGAGGAGTGCCGAGTTGCCATAGAAGAGTATGTAACGATAACCTCGTGGTGTGGTGATTTCAATCGGGGTATTCTGCCTCGAGAGTTTCATAATGAGTTTCATCCTTTTGTCGGGATGATTCACAATGCTCTCGGGCAGCAGGTGGTACTTCTCAACCCTGCCATTCTCATTCAAAAGCAGATAGGGAATGTTTTGGTTATGAACCACTTGGAAGATAAGTGGGTCGTTGTGGGTGCTCTCGCCCATACGCTCCATTGCGTATGACCAAAGCGCCATTTCGTTCATCTCCTTGTGGCGGAGGCGACGGGTGAGGTGGGTCGAGAAGATGAGCGAAAGGGAGCCTATCACCACAGCAATAGAGATAATCAACACCCTCTTTTTGTAGGGCGCTTTTTTGATTGCTTGCCACAGGCTTTCGTGAAATTCTCGCATAATCCCAATCTTACTCTTATCTATCCGCCCCTATGGGCCCCTTTCCTCCTATTTTCGCTCGGTATCTTGTGTGGTTACGATTGCTGTGTAGCGCTCTGCATTCTGCAACAACTCCACAGCGCTCTTCAACTCCGTATCATTGGGGAGGTTGTGTGCCGTTGCGCCCTCGGAGTAGCAGTAGCGGGCAACAATTTGGTTCTCAATGATGCGTTGCAACTCTTGTTTGTAGAGCCATAGGTTGTCTTGGGTGTCATTGGTGATGTTGGCCTCAATTTGTGCCATCTGCTCACTCATATTCTCCTCCCAACGCTCCTTTTCGGCAGCCTTCTTAAACTCCTTCCAAAGATGTGTGGCGTAACTCTCCCAAGCAACCGTCTTGTCCTTCATAAACTCCACAAACTCGCCATAAGCCTCGTCGGTGAAGTGGTATTGGGTGGGGACAACTCTCCCCTCCAACTCGTCGTAGTGACGGGCGCAGTAGTCCGTAAGGAAGTCATCCACAAACCCTTGCGCATAGACCATTACTGCAAAGGTGCTCACATACTCGGGCTCCAATTTCACGTCGGGCATCACACCGCCACCATCGTAGACCTTGCGTCCTGCACGGGTGTGGAACTCGCTGATGAGCGAGTCGGGCACCGAGGCAACGCTACCATCCTCATTGTGGGCGGAGTAGTCCTTTGCTTGCACACACCTGCCACTTGGGAGGTGGTATTTCGAGGTTGTCATCTTCACATAAGCGTCATACCCGAGAGGGTAGGTGCTCTGCACCAAACCCTTACCAAAGGTGCGCTGACCCATAATTACAGCCCTATCGTAGTCCTGCAAGGCTCCTGCCACAATCTCCGTAGCCGAGGCCGAGGAGTTGTCGGTGAGGACCACAATGGGAAGGTCGGTGCTCACGGGAGGATTCTCGGTCTTGAACACTCTATTTTCGTTGGGCGACTTGGGCGAGCGTGTGCTAACCACCTCGCTACCAACAGGAAGAAAGAGTGAGAGTATTTTGACCGCCTCTTGGAGAATGCCACCCGTATTGTCGCGATAGTCCAACACAAGGGCCTTCATACCTTGCGCGGAGAGCGCCTCATAGGCTTTCAGCAGGTCGGCAGAGCAACCCTCGGTAAATTCGCTGTGGGCAATGTAGCCGATGCCCTCGGCCACCATTCCGTAGTAGGGCACTCCGGGGATGGCGATTCTCTCGCGTTGGATTTTCAGGGGTACGAGTTCGCCTGTGGGGAACTTCTCGATGGTGATTTTTATCGAACTGCCGGCATCGCCTTTGAGTTTGTCGCTCACCTGTTGTGTGGTGTATCCTTTGGCGCTCTTGCCCTCAATCTCCACAATGCGGTCCCCGGGGCGTATGCCTGCTTTGTCGGCAGGCGAACCCTTGTAGGGTGCCGAGAACTCCACATAGTCACCCCTTTGGCGTATGAGTGAGCCTACGCCGCCATACTTACCCGTAGTCATCACCTTGAAATCGCCCATACGCTCCGAGGGGATATACTCGGTGTAGGGGTCGAGGATTTTGGTCATACCTTCGGCTGCGGCCTCCAAAACTTTGTCACCGTCCACGTCGTCCACATAGAAGAGTTCGACATAGCGCAACATATTTATCAGCAGGTCGATGTTTTTGCCAAGTTTGTAGGCGTTGCTCTTGGCTGCTGCCCCCAATAGCAAGCAACCGGCAAGTGCCACTCCCACAAGAGTATATTTCATCCACTTTTTCATACTACTACACTCCTCTGTTAATCTCTCCAACAATGCGGAAGCGGGCATTTTCGACCTCTTTTCTCACCCCGCTCAACTCCGCAGTCGTAGCGTCCATCTGCCGCAAACACAACGCCTCATCGCCCATATTCACGAGGCGTTTCCACGCACCCGAGGCGCGAAAGACCATAACTCCCTGTTCCTCGCTGTGCAGTGTGTAGCCATTGCGTGCCATTGCGGAGAGAATCTGCTGGCGGTTGGTGACAAGCGAGGCCTGCAACCCGACGGTCATATAGCCATAGGAGGGGTAAGCCAATGAGATGGCGACCATAGCCGCCAAGAGGATTACACCCCTATAACCGAGCAGTTGTCGAGGCCCTACCGCCAAAGTATTGGTGGCAACCATCACGCCAAAAATCACTGCCATAAGCAGTGTGAGTTTCAAAAAATGCCTCGCAGCCCTACTCCAAAAAGTCTTAAAATTATTCTTCATAATTACCTCTAAAATCGTCTACCGAAAACTCAAAATCGTATCCCTCACCTGCTCCATAAGCCAATGAGGAGTGGAGGTCGCTCCACATACACCCACATTCTCAACCCCCTCGAACATCTCTCGGGTGAGTTCTGCGGGCGACTCTATTTTGATGCTGTGCGGATTGGCGCTGTGACACGCCTCAAAGAGCACCTTGCCATTGGAACTCTTTGCCCCACAAACAAATACAACCATATTACACTCTCGGGCAAATGCTCGTAGGTGCTCCTCTCTGCCCGCTACCTGACGACAAATGGTGTCGCGCACGATGACTCTTTCGGGGTTTGAGGAGCGAGCGAGAACCTCGTCACGAATCTCGGCAAAGAGGGCTAAACTTTGGGTGGTTTGCGAGAGTAGAAAGATGGGTTTGGAGAAGTCCACGCCATCCAAATCGGCACACTTTTCGACCACTACTGCTCGGTCATCAATCTGCCCATTGAGCCCCACAACTTCTGCGTGTCCCTTCTTGCCGAGGATGAGTACCGTACCACCCACCTCGCGCATCTGGCGGTCAGCCTCAATGGTGAGCCTTTGGAGTTTGGCCACCACAGGGCAGGTCGCATCGGCATAACCGAGCGAGGAGGCTTCGAGGATGCGGTATGTGCTCTTGGGCTCGCCGTGTGCGCGGATAAGGATTTTACTCTCCGGCGTGGGGGCGATGGTTTCGAGGTCGGCGTGCGATATGGTCCTCACTCCCAATCCCTCCAAGCGTGCCACTTCGAGGTCGTTGTGTACAATATCTCCCAGCGAATAGACCTTTGCGCCCTCCGCCACCAACTCTTCTGCCTTCGAAATGGCACTCACCACACCATAGCAGAAACCCGATTTATCGTCGATTGTAACCTTCATAATATCTTCTTCTTGGGCGGATTTACCCCCCCCCTCACACTCTTTTGAAAACCTCATCAAACCACGCCATCTCCTCTTCGAGGGTCATACCGCCATTGTCGAGGACTATTGCGTCGTCGGCTTTGCGCAAGGGGCTCACAGCGCGTGTCTGGTCGAGGTGGTCCCTCTGGCGGATGTTCTCGATAATCTCCTCGCGACTCACCTCCTCACCTTTGGCAAGCAGTTCTTGGTAGCGCCTTTCGGCCCTCACTTCGGGGTCGGCAGTCATAAAGATTTTCAGTTCGGCATTGGGGAATACAACCGTGCCAATATCCCTGCCATCCATAACCACACCTTTGTCGCGTCCCATCTCTTGCTGCATCGCCACAAGGCGCGCCCTAACCTCCGCAATGGCGCTCACGGCACTCACCAAGTTGCTCACAGTGATGGTGCGAATCTTGCCCTCCACCCATTGGCCATCGACATAAATATCGCTCGCTCCTCTGTCGGGGTTGAAGCGGAAGTCGATGTGGATGTTGTCGAGGTGGGCAACGAGGCGTTCCTCGTTGAGGATTCCGTTCTCGACACAGCCGTTCTCTATTGCCCAGAGCGTTACGGCACGATACATTGCACCTGTGTCAATGAAGATGTAGCCGAGGTGGGCAGCGACCATCTTGGCGAAGGTGCTCTTGCCACACGAGGAGAAGCCATCGACGGCTATGACGATTTTCTTATTTTGCTTTTGCTTTGAAGAGTTCATTGAATTGAATATCTATTTGTAGGTCTGAAATCATAGAGATGAGCAACGAAATGCCGATGAGGGTGATGACGATGCCCGAGATGCGGTTTATCCACAGCATATGGTGTGGGCGGAAGTGCTTGCGGACGAGTTTCATAATCGAGGCGAGTATGAGCCACCATCCCGAACACCCCACAAAGATGCCCAAAATCATTGACGCATTCGAGAAGGCGTTGCCATCGGTGTCGTAGAACCCCATTGACTTGACTGTTGCAATGAGGGCAACGTGCACCAAAATGTAGGCGGGGTTGGCGAAACTCAAAAAGAAGCCCGAGATGTAGTCTCTCCAATCGGCCTTGTCTTTGCCCGTCAGGTTGCGTCGAATCTGCACGTCGGGTTTTTTGAGAAAAATATTCACGCCAAAGGCGGTTATAAACACGCCGGCAATACACTTGATTAAGAGCATATTGCCCTCGATAAATCCCGTCACAAACGAGAGCGAGAAGAAGGCGATGGAGGCGTAGAGTGTGTCACTTGTGGCGATACCGAATCCGGTTGTTACACCCGAGCGTATACCCTTGCTCAAATTGCGTTGTAGGCAGAGGATGGCGGTAGGCCCCGGGGGCATAGAGGCCATACACCCCACCATAATTCCTCCAATGAATGTCATTAACCACATACTTTTGTCGTGTTTGTTTCTCTTCTGTTTTGGGCAAATTTCACCAACTACAAAGATAGTTATTTTTAGCGAGCCCCAATCCCTTTGAAGGGAGAAAATGTGTGCCTCGGAGAAAAAATATCGCTCTCGGGGTGCAAAGTCTTACCAAAAAGGTTATTTTTGTAAAAAATAAAGGACCTCGTTATGAAAATTTCGCTCAAAGGCTATCAGCGCGCCCTTTTGGCGCTACTCTCTGTTGTGTTGCTCTCTGTTGGGTGGTTGCGCATCAGTGGCGTGGTGCTTCTTGTGGCGTTTGTTCCCCTACTACTCATCTCTGCCTCCTACGATGCCGGGCGCAAAGAGTGGTGGCGTATGGCGGGTTGGGTGGCTCTGGTTATGGGGCTGTGGTGTGTGGTCACCTGCTGGTGGATATACTACGCTGCGGCTGTGGGCATTGTGGCGGCCACCATTGTGCAGATTGGGCTCTTTGGCGGAGTTTTTATGGTCTACCACTCATTCTCCAAGCACTCTCGCCCCGCACTCGCCTACACAACCCTCATTGCAGGTTGGCTTTGGGCCGAGCACCTCTATCTGAATGGCGAGGTGTCGTTCCCCTGGCTCCTGCTCGGTAATGGCTTTGCAGGAGATGTGTGGGCAGTGCAGTGGTACGAACTAACGGGGGTGCTGGGTGGTTCATTGTGGGTTTTGCTCACCAATGTGTTACTTTTTGAGTGGATTTTGCACCGCGAGAGGAGGGGCGTGGGTGTCGCAACACTTGTTGTTGCCCTGCTTCCCATTGTGGCCTCACTCGTCATAGGGGCTCTCTACGAGGAGAGGGCCGATGCGCCAAAGGCCACAGTCACACTCGTACAACCCAACTTCGACCCCTATGAGGAGAAGTACACAATGCCCGTTGGCGAACAGATGGCGGTGCTCTCGTCGCTCATTTCGCAGGCCCCCGAGGGGGTGGACTACATTGTCCTGCCCGAGACGGTCATTGGTGATGCCGGGGACCCCATTTGGGAGAGCGACCACTTGGCGAGTTACTCGGTGAGGTCGTTGGAGGCCTTGCGTGCCGACCACTACCCCGAGGCACAACTAATCACCGGAGCGATGACCTACCACCGCTATAAGAACGAAAAGGAGGCCTCCGAAACAGCGCGTCATAGGGGCTCGCTGTGGTATGACCGCTACAATACGGCTCTGGCGCTCGATGGTGATTCGACACTCAAAGTTAGCCACAAGTCGCGCCTTGTGGTTGGGGTGGAGAAGATGCCCTTTATGGATGTGCTCAAACCGCTCGAAAAACTTATTGTTGATTTGGGTGGCACAACGGGCAGGCTCGGCACCGACAAGTATCGTCGCCTTCTCCATCTGCGCAACAGCAACTTCCCCTACGGTATCTCGGTTGCGGCCCCCATCTGCTATGAGTCGGTCTACGGCGAGCACTTTGGAGCCTTCACAGCCGATGGTGCAGAGTTGATGATGGTCATCACCAACGATGGATGGTGGCACGATACGGAGGGCTACCGTCAGCACTTCTCCTTCTCACGATTGAGGGCTATCGAGAGCCGTCGCTGGGTGTGTCGCGCGGCCAATACGGGTATCAGCGGCTTCATTTCGCCCGATGGCAGGGTGCACGAAACCCTCGGATGGGATAAGCGTGGAGTGCTCACCGCCGAGGTGACACCCTCGCGTGAGATTACCTTCTATGCCAAAGCGGGTGACTATCTCGGCAGGATTGGCACCTACCTTTTTATCCTCTCGTTGCTCTACTATGTGAGTTATCGTTTCCGTCGCCGCAACCACCTTGTGTAAGTAAGAAACATAGACAGACATACAATATGAACTACTCCCAGACTACCCAATTTCTCTTCAACTCCTTTCCCTCCTACCAGAATGTGGGCGTGGGTGCCTACAAGGAGGGCTTGCAGAATATTACCGAGATGTGCCGTCGCCTGGATAACCCCCAGCGCAACTACTTCACCATACACGTTGCGGGGACCAATGGTAAGGGCTCCGTATCGCACATCCTCGCCTCGGTGTTGCAACAAGCCGGCTATTGTGTGGGCCTTTTCACCTCACCCCACTTGGTTGATTTTCGCGAGCGCATTCGCGTGAATGGTGAGCCCATCAGCGAGCGTCAGGTGGTTAATTTTGTGAAGGAGCACAAGGATGAGATGGTGGCCCTCGGTTTGTCCTTCTTCGAGATGACCACTGCGATGGCTTTTCACCACTTCTCGGAGTGCGATGTGGAGGTGGCGGTCATCGAAACGGGACTTGGAGGCAGGCTCGACTCGACCAATATCATTACCCCCATCCTCTCGGTCATTACCAACATAGGGCTGGAACACACAGCCCTTCTGGGCTCCACCATAGGCGAAATAGCCTTCGAGAAGGCAGGCATCATCAAACCCAACATCCCCGTTGTGGTTGGAGAGAGTGCTCCCGAGAGTGACGAGGTCTTTGAGCGCGTTGCTGATGAGCGAGGCTCCCTCTTGTTCCACGCCGATAGGGAGTGGGAGGTTGTGGATAGCGAACCATCGGGTGAGTGGATGCGCTATCATATTCAGCGTCCTCGCGATGGCAGAACACAGATTCTCGACCTCGACCTAATGGGTGCCTATCAGCGCAAAAATATCCTCACAGTCCGCACTGCGGTGAGCCTCCTGCGTCACCACACCCCCATAAATATCTCCACTCGCGCTCTTGTTGAGGGAGTGCGCTCGGTGGTTGGGAGTACGGGCCTGATGGGTAGGTGGCATAAGTTGGGCGATAGTCCGAGGGTCTATTGCGATACGGGACACAACGCTCACGGGTTGCGCGAGGTTGTGGCGCAGATTCAGGCACAAAAGTACCGCAAACTCTATATGGTTGTGGGTATGGTTAGCGACAAGGATTTCGAGGCGGTCATCCCCTTGATGCCCCGCGATGCCTACTACATCTTCACCTCCGCATCGGTGGTGCGCTCGTTGCCTGCCGAGGACCTTGCAGAAAAGTTCCTTGCCGAGGGTTTCGAAGGTGAGGTTGCCCCCAATGTTCATAGCGCCTACCGCAGAGCGATAGAACTTGCCGACCCCAACGACGATTTCATCTTTGTTGGTGGTAGTACGTTTGTGGTGGCCGACCTTCTTTCCGAGTAGATAAAACAAATATTCTTATGGCAAAGAGATTTATTGTAATAGGTGCAACGTCGGGATTGGGACGTGAGATGGCAGCCCAACTTGTTCTTGCAGGCCACAAGGTGGGCATTGCTGGCCGTAGGGGCGAACTTTTGAACTCCTTTGTGGAGGAGTATAAGGGTGTGGCTGCCGAGCCCATAGAACAGCAGGTTGTGGATGTGACCTCTCCGAGTGCCACATCTTCGCTCGATGAACTCATTGGGCGTATGGGAGGTATGGACGTTCTTCTCCACGTTGCGGGTGCCGGCTTTGAGAATCCCTCATTGGAGGAGGGTAAGGAGCGACACATCACCGAGGTCAATTCGGTGGGTTTTGTAACCATCATAGACCACGCCTACCATTGGTTCCGCACACACGGTGGCAGGGGACACATTGCTGCCGTAACCTCCATTGCCGGGACCAAAGGTATGGGCCTGGCTCCGGCCTACTCGGCTACCAAGAGGCTGCAAACCACCTATTTGAGCGCCCTTGCACAGCACGCTCGTATGGATGGTGTGGAGTTGTATATCACCGACATACGCCCGGGCTATGCCCAAACAGATATCCTCACCCCGGGCAAGAAATACCCTATGGTGCTCACACCCGAGAAGGTTGCCCGCAAGGCTATTGAGGCCATCAATCACCGCCGCCGCATCTGCACTATTGATTGGCGTTTTAGACTGTTGGTGGCAGGTTGGAGCCTTATTCCTCGCCCCCTTTGGGAGCGCCTGACGTTTGTGAAATAACCCGTCCGTCCCCACATACCTTCCCGTATGTTCGTAAAGGAGAGAGCCTTTTTGGTCACGGGTATTAAAAAAGATACCCGCGAACAAGGGGGAAACCCTCTCATAAGTTAGGAGAGGGTGCCGAAGGCGGGTGAGGTCCGTTTGGGACGTGGGTATTAAAAAAGATACCCGAGAACAAAAGGGGGCGGAGGTGAGGCGCAGATGAGTAAGTTGGCATCTACC
>JAZOCT010000055.1:0-20123 GCA_045596685.1 Tidjanibacter sp.
GTGTTAGGCCTGCCGCTAGCGTTCATCCTGAGCCAGGATCAAACTCTCCATTGTAAAAAAAAGTTTTAATATCTTGGCTTGTTTCTCAAAGGCATTGAATTCAAAAACCTTGAATATTTTTGAACGTATTTAGCTGCTTCATTACTTCAAAGAACATATTGTTCGTGATTAGACCTTCCGTCGCTCACGCCGCCTATCTTTCAAAGCGGACTGCAAAGGTAAGGACTTTTTTTGAACTTCCAAATTTTCTCGAAACTTTTTCGAAAAAATTTTCTTTTCAAATATTTATCAGAACTCGTGTGCTTTCGTTATTTCTTGAAAGCGGATGCAAAGGTAGCGACTTTTTTGAATCCTGCAAGCGTTTCACCCAAAAATTTTCGAGGTATTTTTTAAGAAATTTTATAAATTCCTCACTTTGCGAGGTTTAGAGATTTTGGCAAAAATCACATTTAACATTGGCTTAACATTGCCCCTCCCACAGCGCACTCTGGCAGCGATTTGCCTTTTCATATTATATAATATAGGTGTTGGGAGAGGAGTGATTATAGCGAATAGAATTGATAGGATTTATAGGGCCTATATTAATTTTCATAAGCCCCGCCCCAAAAACACACAAAACCCCGAGTATCCTAAAAAGAGACTCGGGGTTGATGGAGGCAGGCTGTCTATTAGAAGTAATACTTCACGGTGACCGCACTCTCTATTTTGATGGAAAATTCTGCGTTAGGGTTATCGAATAGGCTATTGAGCGACAATTGGCAGAAGGTCAGGCGCACCGACCAATCGTCCGTAATGGTATAGTCGAAACTACCCACCTGGAACAAGACATCCACTCCCGTATTGGTGTACTTATCGCCCAGCACCTCGGCAATGCCGTGATTGATTTGCAGACAAACACCTGGGTTGTAGTTAATATCGTCGGTCACGGAGAACCAATAACGCCCCGTAGCATTGAAATGGAGGTTTGTGAGGTCGGAGGTGCGTCCCAATCCGATTCCGCCCTCAATCGAGATGTTATCGGTTATGAAATATCCAAATTCGGGAGCCACATAGAACGACGACCTACTCTTTTCGATTGTACCGGCAAGAGCGCCACCCACCCACATTTTCTGTGCAAAGGCACCTGTGGAAATGGCAAGAAACGCAAGAACAAGACAAATTCTCTTCATAGTAATTTTTTTAGGGGTTAATAACACTTCAAAGATAATAAAATTCGGAAATAAATCGCTACATTTGTGTCGCTTTTGTGTAACAATTCTCACAAAACCATAAAAACAACACAGATGGACACTAAACGCAGCGTATCACTCGAAGATATAAAGGCTCCTCTGGCGGAGGAGATGGCCTCCTATGAGCACTTTCTGCGCGAGGCTCTCCACTCCGAGAGTCGCTACTTCGACGACATTTTGAAGTACATCTTCGACAATCGTGGCAAAGGGGTGCGCCCCACCCTCGTGATGCTTTGGGCAAAGATGCTCTCGGACGGCAAGTCATTTGGCAAGAGGGTTTTGCTCTCTGCATCGCTCATTGAACTCATACACACCGCCTCATTGGTGCACGACGACGTGATTGACCGCGCAGATATGCGTCACGGGAAATCTTCGGTCAATGAGCAGTTCGGTAAGCGCAACGCGATTCTCACAGGCGATTTCATCCTCTCGCGCATTTTTGAACTCGGTATGGAGAGTTTGGAGTTCGACATCCTCACCTACGTTTCCCACACCATCAAGTGGCTCTGCGAGGGCGAGGTTATTCAGGATGAGCAGACCAAGACCCTCGGGATGACCCACGAGCGCTACTACGACATCATCGACAAAAAGACCGCCTCACTCCTTGCCATCAGTTGTGGCGTGGGTGCTTTGGCGGTGAAAGCATCCGCAAAAGAGGTCGATACAGCCTATGAGTTCGGTAGGAATATTGGTATGGCCTTTCAGATTAAAGACGACATACTCGACTATGCGGCTGCCGACCAAACGGGCAAACCTATGTGTGCCGATTTGCGCGAGCACAAAATCACTCTTCCACTCTTGGAGGCGATGGTCGGAATGGGTGCCGAGGAGGAGGCTTACACCCGTACTCTGGTGGGTCGAGGCGACGATGAGGCCATCGGAGAGATTCAATCCAAGATACTCACATACAATGGTATAGAGCGCGCAGAGACCATTATGGCCGACTACATTGCTCGCGCCAAGGAGGCACTCTCCCACTACCCCGAATCACCCTATCGCACCGCCCTCGAAGCGATGTGCGACTTCCTTGCCCAGAGGAAAAAGTAGCGATTAGAATGACGGACAAAACGCCCCAAGCATCACTTTGCTCGGGGCGTTTTTTTGAAGGTAAGGGGCAATCCTCACCCTTCGACTACTCGGTTGGTGCCTCACCGGGGTTGTAGATGGGCCAATCGAACCAACAATTTAGGAATTGTCCTTCCCAGTCCGCATCATAAATATACCCTAATGTATCTTCAGCGGAGATAACCACGTGGTACTTATTGCCAACGTGCTCCACATCGAGGGTGAGACTCTCAATATTCGCAACCGTATTTGCGACCGCATCAACGATTTTGGAATCCTCAGATATATATGGCAGAGTATCGCCACCATAGACGTAGCGTCCCTCGGGAATCACGCCATCACTTCCGGGCTCCACATAGAGATATATAACAATTCTACGCAAAACCGTGTCGTTCTTATAAAAGGAAAAGTCTAAATAGTAACTATCAATTGGTGCGTAGAAATATCCGGTGGGGGCGGGGTCCTCCCTAAACGTCAGTCCATTATTGGGCTCCTCGCCGGGGTTACCAACGAGGAAATAGTCGCCCGATTCTATCCGCCCCGTCCACTCACACTCAAAGACTTCGCCATCTTGAGATCCCTCGGCAGAGGCAACAATTTGATATTCATTACCAATATGCTTCACTTCAAGAGAGGCTTCCCTAAAATTTTTGACGTATCTACCAATATCATTGATATAGACAAATCCCGAATGAATAGTTATTGCCTGCTCGGCGCTCTCGCTCTCGTCATAGAAATATGTTCCCTCGGGAATAACATTCGAGCCTACACAAGGACCAAAGGTAAACCTCACCTCCACAAAGTCTTTACCCTCCACCTTGAAATAGACATCAAAGTGTGAGTCGATAGTTTTGCCATAATAGCCATACACCCCTGTAATAGTTGCCTTTTCGGGCTCGGGCTCGGGCTCAGCATTGGGATCCTCTCCGACAAATATATCTTCGAATTCAATAACCCTCTTGCCATCCTTCGAGATTACCACCACCCATATACATTTGGTATCGTTCCAGGGCATTGTATACTCCACCTCTATCGACTCTTCGGTGAACTTCGTACCATTCTCCAAGACATAGTCCACACCGGTGATTGCGTCACCAATGTACCAATAGCCTTCAACAGCATTCGTGGTCGTGATGGTGAAACTCACAACATTGGCAGGCTTACCCTCCACCTCATTCTGCACAATTGTCACATCGGGCTCCACAGAATTTGTGGGCGTTTCGTGCTCGTCGTTTATCCGACAACTCGTTGCCACGCCAACAATAACCATCGCCAGCAAGGCATAAATAAAATTATTAGTTCTCATAACTCTCGTGTTTTTATTGTGTAAATTTGTATTGTAATCATTTCAAATTAATTTTAATTCAAAATTAAGCAAATTTTTTGAAATAGCAAATAGAGTTGGCGAAAAAATTAGGCTGGCGTAGTGTTTTTTCTGCTCTACCGACGCGGTTAGGCGCGGCAATGGAATGGCCAGAGCGTGGCAATGGAAGAACTATGTACGGGTATTAAAAAAGACACCCGTGAACAAAAAAGGGAAAAAAACCTCTCATAAGTTAGGAGAGGGTGCCCGAAGGGCGGGTGAGGTCTGTCAATTGAGAATTCAAAATTCAAAATTCAAAATTATTCCCTCTCATAAGTTAGGAGAGGGTCTGCGTAGCGGGGACGAGGTCTGTCAAGCCTCCCCTACGATAGGGGAGGTTTGGAGGGGTGGTCGTAATTGTGCTCGGTGTCCCCATCGAGCAGTGCCGAAGGCGGGTGAGGTCCGTAAAACACACGCCCGCCCTTCGGGCACCCCCACCCCGCCACATTTTTTTAATCCCATAGGGATTAACTATTTATTTTCGTTATTAAACTATATTTTTTAGTTGCAAAACTATTTTTTTTAGTTACCTTTGTGGTCAAAAGGGGGTGGCAACATACCAACATACCAACATACCAACATACCAATATACCAACATACCGCAACAAAAAAAACATTTGAGAGTATGAAACAATTGACCAAAAAAGAGGAAGAGGTAATGAGGCACTTCTGGCAGAAGGGTGCAATGTTTGTGCGCGAACTCGTGGAGCTCTATCCCGACCCCAAGCCACATTTCAACACACTCTCGACGGTGGTGCGCTCGCTCGAAGCAAAGGGGTGCATTGCCCACGAAAACTATGGCAACACCTACCGTTACTACCCCACAATCACCGAAGAGGAGTATGGGCGTTCAACAATCAAGGGTGCCGTAAGTCGCTACTTCGAGAACTCCTACCTCACTGCCGTATCGGCACTTGTGGAGGAGGAGAAAATCTCGCTCGACGAACTCCGCGAACTCATAGCCCGCATCGAAAAAAGCAGATAATCGGGCCTTACACCTCCTAACAATCCCCGTCGTAACTTCTTATGCAAGAGTTTGTAACATATTGGGTTAAGGTTGCGGTTATTCTTGCCATCTTCTACCTGTTTTTCAAGATTTTGCTCTCTCGCGAGACCTATCATCGCCTCAATCGTGTGGTGTTGTTGGCGACGGCTATTCTATCGTTTGTGTTGCCACTATGCGTCATTACCATCTACCGCCCCGTAACCATCGAGCAGTTTGAAACAACCGTCAAGACCGAACTCCAAACCGCTTACCTCGTTGAACAGATGGCAGAACAGAGCGCCAGCATCGACTGGTGGAGTATTGCGTTTGTGGTGCTTCTGCTCGGAGCAATGTCAGTTGTGGTGTGGAGCATCTACTCCATCCTCTCCATTCATCGTCTTATGGGCACTTGCAAAGAGGTTGAGCGCCTTCCCGAGGGCAGAGTGATAGTATGCAAAGAGAAGGTCACCCCTTTTAGTTGGTTTGGCAACATAGTGCTTTCGGAGCGCGATTGGGAGGAGAGCGGTGAGATAATCGTCACCCACGAGAGGGCCCACATAGCCCTTCGTCACTCGGCAGACATACTCCTTGTGAATCTCTGTTGCGCCCTCCAATGGTTCAATCCTGCAATGTGGCTTCTGCGTCGTGACCTTCGCGAGATACACGAGTATGAGGCCGATGAGCGAGTATTGCTCTCGGGTGTGAGTGCAAAAGAATACCAACTATTACTAATAAAGAAGGCTGTCGGCAACAAATCCTACTCCATTGCCAACAGCCTCAATCACAGTACACTTAAAAACCGTATTACTATGATGTTACAAAAAAAATCTTCACGCGCGAGTCGTATGAGGGCACTCTACCTCTTGCCGCTGGTGTGCCTTTCGCTCACCGCATTTGCCGAGACTGAAACCATCGTTCAGTTCGACGACAAAGTTACCCAAAACATTCCGGAAAAGCAAACACCCACAATCACATTGAGAGGCGAGGAAATTTTTCTCAACGACCAACGGGTGAGCCTCGAAGGGCTTGCCGAGGCCTTGTTGCAGAGCGGTGCATCGCCCCAGTCGGTAGTTGACATCACCTCCGAGGAGGATGTGAAGACCGAACTCGTGACTGCTGTCAAGGATGTATTGCGTGAGAGTGGCTACCTGCGCATTACCTACGACAAGTTCACTGCCCGTATTTTGCCCCCCACCGAAAGCCACAGCGACAAGGTGGAGGTTCTGGAGGGGGTTCCTTTTATGCTCATCCCCGAGCGAAACCTTATGAAAATCACCATTGAGGAGGACAACTCGCTTTGTGTGGAGTTTGGTGGCGAGAAGTGGAAGCTGGAGTACGACACCAACAAGATTCTCTATGGCGTGAAAACCTTTGTGAAGAACGCCAACAACTCCGAAAACCTCCCAGCCAAAAAGAGCGTCACGCTCACACTGCCTGATGGCGAGAGCCGTCAATTCGAGGAGAGCCTCGGCATTATCGTGGTGAACACTAACGGCAAGGCCGACTTCTCCATCCACAAGAAGAGTATCAATAGCATCTATCGCGCCTACAATGAGTTGCGCGATGAACTTGCCCGAGAGTTGTTTGGTCGCCCGCTCGACGAGCTCACCGTCGCGGAGTTGGAGGTAGTCTTCAGAGTCATCCCCACGAATGTCTCCGAGGTAAGCACCATAGACGACACTCTATAACTACAATCAACAGGTGCTAATCATTGAAACATTTCGGGGCGCACAGAAAATTGTGCGCCCCGAAATGTGTATTGGCAATTCTTTACGCGGGTTCCACAAAACCCACCCAATGTTTATAATCGCTGGCGGAGAATCTGCTCCACCAAACGATAGTCAATGTTTTTATCCTCGCCCAAGAGGGTGCCACGCTCCTTAAAGCGACGCACAATTTCTTCCACAACATCCTCACCAATAGAGAGTTCCGAAAGCCTCGTCGCCAAGCCCAACGAGCGGAAGAAGCACTCGGTAGCCTCAATAGTGCGGTCTATACGCTCATCGGTGGTGCCCTCCTTGATGCCCCACACGCGCTCGCCAAACTGCACAATCTTTGCCCCCTTCTGCTCCCTCATAACATTCATCACACCTGGCAGAACCATCACGAGGGTTTGGCCGTGAGTAGTGCCCGTCAGGGCGGTAATCTCGTGACCAATCATATGCGTTGCCCAATCCTGGGGCACGCCCATAGCCACAAAACCATTCAGACCCATCGTTGCCGAGAGCATAAATGAGGCCATCGTATCGTAGTCTTTACTCTCCGCAAGTGCCCTCGGTGCCACCTCTACAACGGTCTGCACCACGCCCTCTGCCCACCTATCCATCAGGGGCGAGCAGTCGGTGATGGTGAGGTACTGTTCCATAACGTGTACAAAGGTATCTGCCAGACCACAAGCCACTTGGAAGCGTGGGAGCGTGAAGGTCGCCTCGGGGTCGAGGATGGAGAATATGGGGAAAGTATTGTAGAAGGAATACTTTTCACCCGTTGCAAGGTTCGAAATCACCGCGCCTCGGTTCATCTCACTACCCGTCGCAGGCAGGGTCATAACGCTCGCAAAGGGAAGGGTGCCGCCATAGAGTGCGGGATTGCGCACCAACTCCCAAGCGTCCTCTTGAATCTTCGCAGCCGCAGCAATTAGTTTTGTACCATCGAGGGTACTGCCACCACCCACTGCGAGCAGAAATTCCACCCCCTCTTTTTTGCACACCTCAACAGCCTTACGCAGAGTTTCCACCTTCGGATTGGGCTCTATACCCCAAAATTCGAGGTAGTCGAAGCCTTCGAGCGCCTCCACAACCTGCTGATAGACACCATTGTGCTTGACGCTACCGCCACCGAAAGTTACAAGTATCTTCTTTTCGCGAGGCAACTCTTTTGCCAAGCGTGCAATCTGCCCTTTACCGAAAATAAGTTTCGTAGGGTTCTGAAAGACAAAGTTATTCATACTCTTTATTCTCTTGTTTTTGAGTGATTATTCCACAGTTTGTGCCACAATACTCGACGCATATTTGCTCCATTCCTCTGCCCCCCTATAAGCCTCCACGCTATCGTCGGGAACACGGATAGTGCGTCCCGAGCCATTGTTATTGAAGGCATATTTGCCGAGAAATGGTGGCTCTGTGGGGTGGCAATTCACCACCATAAGTTTCGAGCAGTCCTCAAACGACCAAGCACCTATGGATGTGACACTTGCGGGAATCTCGATTTCCACCAATGAGGGGCAGTTTTTGAATGCGTAGTCGCCTATTTTCTCCACCTTATCGTTCATCACCACCTCCGACAAAGAGGTGCAATTTCTGAAAGCGTAATTACCTATGGTGGTCAGTTCGCTCGGCAGAGAGATACTTTTGAGGCTCTCACAGTTATAGAATGTTTCGTTGTTGATGACACTCAACCCTGCGGGCAATGTAACACTCTCCAACCCCTCGCAAAAATAGAAGGCATTGCGACCTATCTCCTTCACACTCGAAGGAATAACCACCTCCGAGAGCGCATAGCAACTCTGGAAAGCATAACTACCTATACCCTTCACTCCCTCGGCAATGGCGACCTCTGTGAGTTTTTCGCACAGATAGAAGCAATAGGTTGGAATCTCCTCCACCGAAGAGGGAATCGACACACGGGAGAGGCTCACGCAATTCTGGAATATTCTTTCACCCAGCGACTTCGCGCCCTCGGGAATCTCCAACTCCTTCAATGATGAGCAATTACGAAACGCCCCCTCGCCTATCGAAACTATCGTTTCGGGCAGAGTGATTGCCATCAGTTTTTCACACCCATAGAAGGCACCTTTCTCTATGGCTGTGAGCGAAGAGAAGAACCTCAACTCCCTGAACGCCATAATGTCTGCTCCCTTAAAGGTTTCGCCTATGGAGGTCACTGCTGCGGCCTCCTTGTAAGAGAGTTGTTGGTCGCCATCGCTATCCCACGCCAACACACAAAGCACCTTTGTGGTGTTGTCGAGGAAGTTGATGGGGGCCTCGGAGGTATCGTAGTAGCCCTCCAAAGGGATAACTACGGTCTTGCCACTTGTGAGAATGAAGGTCACGTCACTCTCGCCAATGACAATCGACTCGATGAGAGTTTCGCCATCAGCACCATCTTTCCCATCCGCGCCATCCGCGCCTTTTTCGCCCTGCTCGCCTTGCTCGCCTTGCTCGCCCTGTTCGCCTTTTTCGCCTTGTTCGCCCTGTTCGCCTTGTTCGCCCTTGTCGCCCTTCGAGCCATCCTTACCGTGTCTTACGGTTATAGTTGAGCCGTCAGAGAAGGTCACGACATAGCCCTCGGCACTCTCCTCAACAGAGGTTACCGAAAGGTTGCCAGCAGAGGCATTGAGGAGAGTTTCGACCTCCTCCAACCTCTCTCGCAGGTCGTCGATTTCGCTTTTCAGTTGTGAATCATCATACGCCTCGGAACACCCAACAGCGAGCCACACCAAGAGTGTGGCAGCAATACAGAGCCATCTTTTCATCTCTACTACACTATTTTCCCACCAATAATGGTGTGTTCAACCAATTCTTCGCCAAAACTATAAGGCAGGTAGGCCAACGATGGCACCGGTTTGGACACCACAAGGTCGGCCCTACGTCCCACAGAGATTGCACCCCTATCGTCGGAGAGGCCGAGTGCCGCCGCACCATTGATGGTCAAGGCACTCAAAGCCTCCTCGGGTGTTAGTCGCATCTTGATACAGCCGAGCGACCAGAGCATCTTCATATTGCCCGAAGGCGACGAGCCGGGATTACAGTCGCTGGCAATGGCCACCGCCAATCCCGCATCCACCATAGCCCTTGCGGGAGCAAATGGGAGGTTCGAGAAGAAGGAGGCACCGGGAAGTACCGTAGGTATCGTGTTGGAGGCTGCCAAGTCCAAAACATCCTGCTCGTTAGCCTCTTCGAGGTGGTCTACCGAGAGGGCACCATACTCAATACCCACCTGTACGCCACCGCTCGATGCGAGTTCATTGGCGTGAATTTTGGGGCGCAAGCCGTAGCGCCTGCCACACTCCAAAATCTGCGCTGTCTGCTCGGGGGTAAAGAATCCCCTATCGCAAAATACATCCACAAACTCGGCAATACCCTGCTCGGCAACTGCGGGTATCATCTCCCTGCAAACGTGGTCCACATACTCCTGCTGGCGACCCGCGAAGGCCCTACCTACTGCGTGGGCACCGAGGAAGGTCGCCTTGATGGTTGCAGGAAGGCTCTTTTGTAGGCGGCCAATCACACGCAACATTTTGAGTTCCGACTCGGTTGTCAAGCCATAGCCACTCTTTATCTCCAACGTCGCAGCGCCTGTGCGAATCATCCTCCACGCCCTTGCAAGTGCCGCCTCGTAGAGTTCCTCCTCGCTCGCCTCGGCAAGCCTATCGGCAGAGTTGAGAATACCACCACCGCGTGCAGCCACCTCCTCGTAGGTCATACCCGCAATCTTGTCACGGAATTCGCCCTCGCGCGAGCCCGCATAGACAATATGTGAATGGGAGTCACAGAAGGCAGGGAACACCACGCAACCCGTAGCATCCACCACCTCATCGGCCTCCACCTCGCCCAACTCCTCCATCTTACCAAAGCGCGCAATAAGGCCATCTTCGGCAACCAGAAAGGCGTTGTGAATTTGCTCCGCAGAGTTCATCTGGGCACCTCGCAGAATCTTTACATCCAAAGGGAGTATTCCCGCAAGAGTCCGTATATTCTTGATTAGCAATCGCATAGCCAGCCTATTTGAGGTTCTGCAAAAACTCCACCGACTTGGCAATCAGGGGATACATAATCATATCCGTATCCACAAAAGGCACTACCGAGCGGAAATCGGCAAAGAGTCTTTCAATAGTTGCGCTCGACTTCAAGGGGCGGCGGAACTCCAACGCCTGTGCAGCATTCAAAAGTTCAATAGCCAACACCCTCTCCACATTGTCGGCCACGCGCGCCGACTTGGTGGCGGCATTGGAGCCCATACTAACGTGGTCCTCCTGTCCCTGCGACGAGGGAATCGAATCCACCGAAGCGGGCATACACAGACCTTTGGTCTGGCTCACAATCGAGGCAGCCGTATATTGAGGAATCATAAAGCCACTATTAAGACCGGGTTTGGCAACAAGGAAACTTGGCAGTCCCCTCTGTGCCGAGATGAGTTTATAGGTCCTACGCTCGGAGATATTGCCCAACTCTGCCATAGCAATTGCCAAATAGTCGAGAACCAACGCCAAAGGCTGACCGTGAAAGTTTCCTGCCGAAACCACAACATCCTCATCTGGGAATACGGTTGGGTTGTCGGTAGCGGAGTTAATCTCGGTCTCGATAACGCTTGCCACATAGGCGATAGCGTCCTTCGAAGCACCGTGCACCTGTGGGATACAACGGAACGAATAGGGGTCCTGAACGTGTTTCTTGGGCTGGGCGATGAGTTCGCTACCCTCCAAGAGTTCCCTCATACGCGCTGCGGTGGTAATCTGTCCATTATGGGGGCGCACCTGATGTACATTGTCGGCAAAGGGGTCTATCCTGCCGTCGAATGCCTCCAACGACATTGCAGCCACCAAGTCGGCCTGTGCTGAAAGCCTCTCGGCCTTATCGAGCGACCACACACCATAGGAGGCCATAAATTGGGTGCCATTGAGGAGCGCCAAGCCCTCCTTCGATTGGAGAGTCAGGGGCTCCCAGCCCTCACGGCGATTCATCTCCTCGCCCGAGATAATCTCACCCTCGCGTGTCTCCACCTCACCCAAGCCCAAAATGGGGAGCGAAAGGTGGGCCAAAGGTGCCAAGTCACCCGAAGCACCGAGCGAACCCTGCTGATAGACCACAGGTGTGTAGTGATTGTTGAACATATCAATGAGCCTCTCGACGGTTGCCACCTGAACACCCGAGTGACCGTAGGACAAAGATTGCACTTTGAGCATAATCATAATGCGTACAATCTCCGTAGGTACCCTATCGCCCGTACCACACGAGTGGCTCATCACGAGGTTTTTCTGCAAAGCCGACAGGTCGTCTTTCTCGATGGAGATGTTACACAACGAACCGAAACCCGTAGTCACACCATAGATGGGCGTGGGGCTCTCGATGGCCTTCCTATCCAAATAGGCACGACATTTGGCAATAGCCTCCCTCGACTCCTGCGAAAGAGCGAGAGTGTAGTTCTCCCTAACGGCACGGATAACATCCTCGTGTGAGAGGTGTGCGCGCGAAATAATATGCTGTTTCATACTCATTTAACTGTTTTATTTTAGGTTTTTTCTTCAAAATTAGTTCACTAAAACATAGGGTTTGGTGGTCATTTTCTCCAAATTCTCCACCCCTGCAAAGATGTTTTCGAGGGTGTATTCGGCAGCCTCCTGGTCGGTCAGCGCTCTGCCACCATTGGTGCGTTTGGACAAATCGCCACTCTCGGACGAAGAGTAGGTACAACCCCATTCGGCAAAGACTTTCTCCTGCTCCACAACGTCGCTCTCCATATTCTTCATCCAGCCTTCGGGCGAGAGCGTCGCGGGCATCTGGCAACGTAACCACACACTCTTGGAGGCATAGTGCCAAGCCCTACCGAGGTAGATGGTCGCAATGCCCTTACCATCGAAGCCCTTTGTGTCGTTTGTCACCTTACACCCCGTAAAGACAATACCGTAGGGGTTTCCCGAAGGGGTCGAAGGAGCGGTGATTGCCGCCTTGTCGCGATTGACATTAATCTGGCAGGAGTCGAAGAGCATCACGCTACCACCATAGATGAAATCCACGTTACCCTCCACAAAACAATCCTTCACATAGACCCTCGATTCCGAACTACGGCCCCAGAAGGTGTCCTGATAGCCCAAAATATTACAGTCGAAGAAGGATATGTAGTCACCGTAGTGAACGTGGATAGCCTGTGCCTGATCGCCCGAACCCGTTGCATTTTGGTGGGTGTTGCGGATTGTCAAATCCATAATGGTGACGTGCTTGCCGCGAATGTAGAGGGTGCTATAAACCTCCTCTCCACTACCCTGATAGCCATCGTGCGAGAGAATGGTTTTCTCGGCACCATCACCAATCAAGATAACATTATCCCTACCCTGCTCAATGGAGAGTTTCTCGTTGTAGGTACCCTCTTTGATATAGATGATGTAGGGCTCGGTGTTGTTGGCAGGAATAGTAGCAAGGGCCTGCTTCACAAAAGTGTAGTCACCCGAGCCATCCTGCGCCACCACCACATTGGGACGTAACGCCTCCGAGGGGTCACGCAAAAGAGTCGTGAAGGTACATACCGAACTCCAACGCGAGGTCTCAAATGGGGGCTCACCCACCGCTTTCACCTGCACGTTGTACTCCTTGCCACGCTCCAAGCCCGTCAGTGTCACACTCGTAGCACTCGTGCTCTTTCTCTCCACCGCACCACCATCCGAAGTGAGGTTATACTCATAGCCCGAGGCGTTCTCCACAGCCTGCCAAATGAGGGTCACAGAGGTAGTCGAGAGGGTGCCCTCCTCCACCTTCAAACCTGCGGGTGCGGAGAGTTTTCCACCCTCAACACCTCCCCCACTGGGACTCTCGGTGCAGCCCACAAGGGCAAAGACCGAAAGCAGAAGAGTGATTATTCCTTTTATTTTCATAGCATTAACCTTGATTGATACTCCTATTTCACCACCTTCTCGATGAGGCTCTCGTCGGCAATATTGGGAAGGGTAACTTTCAGCCCAGGGGTGCGCTCCATCTCCCTGCGGATGGCACTGATGGCACCCGCATTGCGCGCCCAACTACGACGAGCAATACCATTGTTGGTATCCCACAGGAGCATATTCTCAATATGCCTTTGCGACTCCTCGGAGCCGTCAATGACCATACCGAAGCCACCATTGATAACCTCGCCCCAGCCTACGCCGCCACCGTTGTGCAACGACACCCAGGTAGCACCCCTGAATCCGTCACCCACAACATTCTGAACAGCCATATCTGCCGTATAAGCCGAGCCATCGTAGATGTTGCTCGTCTCACGATAGGGAGAGTCGGTACCCGAAACATCGTGGTGGTCACGACCAAGCACAATGGGAGCCGAAATCTCGCCCCTTGCAATAGCCTCATTGAAGGCGCTGGCAATCTTGATACGGCCCTCGCTATCGGCATAGAGAATACGAGCCGACGAACCCACAACAAGCCTATTGCGTTTTGCCTCCTTAATCCAGTGGATATTATCGTCGAGTTGTCCCTGAATCTCCTCGGGAGCACCCTCGCGAATCTCCTCCAAAACGCGCGCTGCAATCTCGTCGCTCTTATCCAAATCGCTCTCCTTACCCGAGGTGCAGACCCAACGGAAGGGACCAAAGCCGTAGTCGAAGAACAAGGGACCCATAATATCCTGAACATAGGAAGGATAGCGGAACTTACCATTGGGCAACAGCACGTCGGCACCTGCACGCGAAGCCTCCAAAAGGAATGCGTTGCCGTAGTCGAAGAAGTACATACCCCTATCGGCCAGGCGATTGACAGCCGCCGCGTGGCGACGAAGCGAAGCCTGCACAGCCTCTTTGAACCTCTCGGGCTCCTCGGCCATCATCACCCTACTCTCCTCATAGGAGTAGCCAACGGGATAGTAACCACCTGCCCAGGGGTTGTGGAGCGAGGTCTGGTCGCTACCCAAATCGACCTCAATGCCCTCATCTGCCAACCTCTCCCAGAGGTCCACAATGTTGCCCTGATATGCCAGCGACACCACCTCCTTATTGGCTCTTGCCCTCTCCACACGAGCGAGCAACTCATCGAGCGAGGTGTGAACCTCATCTACCCAACCCTGCTCGTAGCGTTTCTGAACTGCTGCGGGGTTAATCTCGGCAACGATGCTCACAACACCGGCAATATTACCCGCTTTGGGCTGTGCGCCAGACATACCACCCAGACCTGCCGATACGAACAACATACCGCCCAAATCCTTCGCACCCTCCTTCATACGGCGGCGACCTGCATTCAGTACGGTGATGGTTGTACCGTGCACGATACCCTGGGGACCGATATACATCCAACTACCTGCGGTCATCTGGCCATACTGCGACACGCCCAGCGCATTCATCCTCTCCCAATCGTCGGGTTTGGAGTAGTTAGGAATAACCATACCATTGGTAATCACCGCTCTGGGAGCGTCGGGCGACGAGGGAAACAAACCCATAGGGTGGCCCGAGTACATCACCAACGTCTGCTCGTCGGTCATCTCCGAGAGGTATTTCATAGCAAGCCTATACTGTGCCCAATTCTGGAACACCGCGCCATTACCACCATAGGTGATGAGTTCGTGAGGATGTTGAGCCACAGCCTTATCCAAGTTGTTCTGTATCATGAGCATCATAGCGGCTGCCTGACGGCTCTTTGCGGGGTACTCCTCAATGGGGCGTGCATACATCTCATAGTCGGGACGAAGGCGGTACATATAGATTCGGCCATACTTCTCCAACTCCTCGGCAAACTCGGGAGCGAGGGTTGCGTGGTGCTTCTCGGGGAAGTAACGCAGAGCATTCTTGATGGCCAGCACCTTCTCCTCGCGAGTGAGAATATCCTTACGTTTGGGTGCGTGATTGACCGTCTTATCATAGGGCTTGGGGGCGGGAAGCACATCGGGGATACCTGCCCTTATATCTGCCTGAAACTGTTCGAGTGTCATAATTTACAAGTGCTAAAATTAGTTGATTTTACCATTAACGATTTCGAGAATCCTCCTCTCCTCTGCATCAGCAGCCTTCGCAATCTCCTGGGCCTCCGCAACAAGAGCCTCGGCCTTTGCGCGGTCTTTCAGACCTGCTGCGTTGATTTTCACATTGAGGAATGCGCCCTGAACAGCCGCCCTCGCAGCCAATGCACCCACACCTGCATCGCTCACAGAGTTGGGATTGCCCTTCTCGGCCATCTCACCGGCAACCTCAAATGCGCGGAACGAAGCCTTCATAGTTTTCAGGGGCACCTCGGTGGCATAGAGCGTAGCCTTCTCCATAGCCTCGGCCCTTGCAGCCTTCTCCTCATCTGTACCTTTGGGCATACCGAATACTGCCATAATACAATTGAACGCCTCGGTATCCTCATCCACCAAAGCCAAAAGTTCATTCATAACTCGTTTGCCCTTCTCGGCCCAATCGGAGAAGAACTCCCACTGCTCATCCCAACCGGGTTTGTGAGCCGAAAGATTGGCAACCATTGTACCCAGAGCTGCACCCAACGCGCCCATATAGGCCGAAATCGAGCCACCACCGGGGGCAGGCGACTCGCGCGAGGTCTCCTCTGCAAACCCCGTGCAGGTCAAATCTACAAGGCCTTTTTTGACGTTATCTTTCTCTATGAGGCTCTCAACGATTTTCTCCTCGGGCTTAAATGGAGTGAGTTCCGAAAGGCCCATTGACCTGACTGCAATATCCAAGATTTCCTGGTCGGTAATACCGAGCGAGCGCTGCTGTTTGCGCAGGAAATATTTACCTGCCTCCAAGAGTGCCGAGCGGGGAACAAGGCCCACAATCTCCGTACCCGTAACCCTCACACCACGAGCGGCTGCTGCACGGCAAACCTCCTCGAAGGCGATATGGAGAGGAGTCGCTGCAATGTCGGTAATATTCATAGACACCTGTGCGATACCATACTCTTCGATAAACCAGCCGATAGCCTTGCAACCTTTCAGCGTGCCGGGAATCATCACAGGTTTACCGTTCTCGTCGCGGACAATCTTACCCACGATGGGTTTCTCCCTCATAGGGCGACCCTTCTCCCTCACGTCAAATGCAATAGCGTTGGCACGACGAGTAGAGGTGGTATTCAGGTTGAAATTCACAGCAATAAGGAAGTCCCTTGCACCCACAACGGTTGCGCCACTGCGAGCCGCCTGCTCGGTCCACTCGCCACCACCGAAATCGGGCATCTCATCGGGCTGGGTGATGCGCTGCTGCAAAGCCTCATACTCGCCCCTACGAACCACTGCCAAGTTCTTACGCTCGGGACGCAATGCCGCACTCTCGTAGCAATAGGTGGGAACCTTCAACTCGGTAGCGATGCGCTCTGCAAGTGCGCGAGCCATCTCGGCACACTCCTCCAAAGTCACGCCTGCAACGGGCACCAAAGGCAACACATCGGTTGCACCAATACGGGGGTGTTCACCGTGATGGTAGCGCATATCAATGAGTTCCGAAGCCCTCTTCACGCCCCTGAATGCAGCCTCCACTACCGCCTCGGGCTCACCCACAAAGGTAACAACTGTACGGTTGGTAGCCTTACCAGGGTCTACATCGAGGAGTTTCACGCCCTCAACACTCTCAATCGAATCGGTAATCTGTCGGATAACCTCCATATCGCGTCCCTCACTGAAATTGGGAACACACTCAATAAGTCTTTTCATCTGTAAAAAGTAGTTTATGTTTGTTAGTAAATCGAATAATTTTCTCTGCTCCGCGCGCCACACCCAACAAGCACAGCACACATAACCATCAAAGATAGGAATTTTATTTGACATACGCGCACGCGCACGCGCACATTTTTTGCGTGCGAATAATATTTTGTATAATCCTTGTCATTATGAAAAATTATCGCTATCTTGCAAGGCTAATTTTTGAGAAAACTAATTTCAACCTTTTATGAAAAGAATAACTCTATTAATCTCAATTGCAACCTTCGCCATCGCTTCGGCTATGGCCATCCCCGCAAAACAGGGAGTATTTACTCACCGTCAGAGCGATGGCACCGTAATCTCCTACGAGGTTTTCGGCGACGAGTACAACAACTACACCCTTGCCGACGGCATCTACACCATCGTTCAGGACGCAAGTGGCGACTTCTGCTATGCACTGGCCAAAGATGGCGGGATTGTTAGTTCGGGAGTGAAAGTACGCCCCGCAAGCCGTCTTTCGGTGCGCGAGAAGGAGATTGCACAGCAGAGTATCGGTGTACGCAAGACCCGAATCACCCCCCTCTTCAACCGTGAGCAGAATTCACCCGAGGCAACACTTATGAGGGCTGCCGAGAGAATGAAAGCCACAGCAGCCGCACCCCACGAAGAGGCTCTCGAAATTGGTGGCTGGGGTGGCGAGGTTAAGGGCAACCGCAATCTCTTGGTAATCCTTGTGCAGTATAGCGATGTTAAGTTCAAAATCGACAACGTACAGCAGCGCTTCACCAACCTTCTCAACCAAGAGGGTTACTCGGAGAACAACTCCACAGGTAGCGCCAAAGACTACTTCAAGGCCTCGTCAAGCAATAAATTTATCCCCACATTCGATGTTGTAGGCCCCTACACTCTCTCGGGCAAACGCTCCGACTATGGTGGAAATGTGGGTGGTGACGACAAAGCGCCCGCTGTGCAGGCTATGGAGGCTTGTAAGTTGGCAGATGGCGACGTGGATTTCTCGAAATATGATGCCAACAACGATGGCAACATCGACCTCGTATTTGTGCTCTATGCAGGTCACAACCCCGCAGAGGGTGGTCCTGCCGATGCAGTGTGGCCCCACAAATGGGAAATCTACCCCGGATACAACATCACCGAGAATGACTATCCCCGATTCGACGGCAAGAAACTCGTAGAGTATGCTTGTACCTCGGAACTTCGTGGCTATGCAGGCACCAATATGACCAACATCGGTACTTTCTGCCACGAGTTTGGTCACGCCCTCGGTCTGCCCGACTGGTACGATGTGGACTATGGTGGCACTTGGGGTATGGGCTATGCCTCGATTATGAACTCGGGTAGTTACCTCAACGAGGGTGCCACTCCCCCAACCCACAACGCTTTGGAGCGCTGGTTGCTCGGCTGGACCCTCCCCAAAGAACTCAATGCCGCAGGTAGTTATGAGTTGCAGCACGTCAGCAAAAACGACACCTACATTATGTGGGCAAACGAGAAACAGACCGAGTGTTTCCTCTTTGAGGCGCGCCCCAAAGGTGCCAATTTCGTTTGGGACTACTACCTCAATAGGGGTGACAGCAGTGTCAATTATGAGGGTGGCGAGGGTATGCTCGTCTATCACGTCGATTGGACAGGTAGTTACTACGACAGGTGGGTAAGGCACACCATTAACACCGAGCCTTCGCACGCCTGCGCCTACATCTTCCGCTCCAATCCCGGTGCTACCGAGAAGAACAGTAAAGGTTGGTTCTTCCCCGGTTCGAGGAACATCTCCACACTCTCCTACGATGCTTCGCCCCAATTTAAGAATTGGAATGGCGAGCGTATGAAACTCGAACTCAAAAACATCGCAATATTCAACGATGTTGTGACCTTTGAGGCTGTTTCGAAGGACTTTGAGATGGATGCACGCCAATATGACGTATTGTTGGATTGGAGGGCTTCGGCAGAGACCTCGGCTACTTGGATTGTGAAGTTCACAGAGAAGGATAGCGACGAGGTGAAGACCATCGAGACCTCCAATAAGTATGCGGTACTCACCCCCTTGAAGTGCGACACCCGCTACCACGCACAAATCTTCAAGATTTCCAACACCGATGAGCCCCTCTATGAGGCCGAGATTCACACCCAGAGCAGTGGCATTACCCCTCGTCCTGCATTGATGCTCGCCTCGGAGTACAAGAGGAGTGACGATATCCGTTTGAGTGTCAAGAACCTCGACGGCACACCCGCCAACATCGAGTGGTATGTCAATCGCAACAAGGTCACCGACCTGATGTTCTCCCTCCCCGCAGGACAGCACCACATTTGTGCAGTCATCACCGACGAGCAGGGCAACACAAGTTACCTCTACCGCTACATCACCGTAAAATAAGCACCACCAAACGACAGAATTATGAAACGTATACTTTATATTTTTGCACTTCTCGCCATCACTACTCTGACTTCGTGTTTAGGTGGCGACCCCAAGATGGAGGAGATGGACAACTTTATGAGCGCCCAGAATGTTCCCGGTATCTACCGTGAGAGCGTTGCGGAGTTCGCCTATGACCAGAGCAAAAACCAATGCTACATCAACACCTCAAAACTCACCTTCGCCATCCTCAATGACGACGGCTCGAAGTATCTCCAATTGGTGCTTTCGAAGGCACCCGTTGTGGGTGAGTCTTTGGATGTCGAGGCGAAGAGTTATGGTCTTGGTCTTTCGTCGAGCACCTCGTATAAGAATTTGAGGGTCGATAAGATTGAGAATGACCTTTGCTACCTTCGTAGCGACGCTACGGGTGGCTATGTGGGCATCATCATCGGCTGGAAAGAGTAGAGAGAGAAGAGATGTATTGTTAGCCCCTTGTGGGCGCTCACTCTTCGCCCCTGCCGGCGAGGATGGATGGTAAAAATTCAAGACGCATTGTGAATAAAAAAGAGTGGCGTATATAGTACGCCACTCTTTTTTTGTGCCAACTATTGTTATTGGCGCGACAGACCTCTAATTTTGTAGGGAAAAACCCTCTCATAAGTTAGGAGAGGGTGCCGAAGGCGGGTGAGGTCTGTCAATTGAGAATTCAAAATTCAAAATTCAAAATTATTCCCTCTCATAAGTTAGGAGAGGGTGCCGAAGGCGGGTGAGGTCTGTCAAGCCTCC